>JAZJXZ010000016.1:139465-337143 GCA_040390605.1 Pseudomonadota bacterium | reverse complement strand
CATGCCAACACCTGCTTGAGGTGTTGCACTTCGTTTGTGAACTCAGGGGGGTCCACCGGCCCGAAAGAGTAAAGGCCCGATGCTTGTGCGGAACAGTGGATGCCGGAACAAGTCCGGGATGACGGAAAAAGGAGATCGGCGAAACCATCTCCGACGTGTCAAGCGTTGCGCTGCCTTCGCCGCCTCTTCAGTCACGCGCCCTCAACAAGCCGTCCCGGCCGTTCCCCGCAATATCTGTGGCGCGCCGGCGCCCGTGACGGTCAGGGTCGCGGGAAAGCTGACGCTGTCGGCCTCCTGATTGCCCGTGCTTCTGCCGGTACGGCGCAGCGTCAGCTTGCGTCCGCCACAGGTCACGCTGCCTTTGGCCTCGGTGAAATTGTCGATCTGCGTTTCGGGCAGGGTGCACAGGCTCAGGCCGGCGGACGTGCGCACCACCATCTTGCGGTTGATCGAGAAGACATAGCTCTTGCGCCCGGTGTCGAACCCGAAATTGCAGCCGGATTCGGTGATGCGGCCGGTATCTGCGTCGCTTAGCGGCACCAGCCTGGCAGGGGCCATTGCCGAACCGGCCGGCACTGCGATGAAACCCAGCGCCAGCACGGCGATGGCGGCGAAACGAAGGGTCATGGATCCTCCCGATGTTCTTCGGCGGAAGGCATAACCCAGCCGCCGCCGCTTCGCCACAGCGGCATCCCTTCCCATTCACTTCCCTGGCCTCCGCCGGGGAAGTGCGAGGAGGTGACGGCGCGACAATCCGCCGCTCACCCGCATTGCGGCACCACAGCGTTTCTGGCACGCCAGACACCCGCAGCAAGGCAGTCAGCATTGAGCGAGTCAGCAGCCTCTCCTCCGGCCTATGTCTTCAAGCCGCACGAGCGACCGACCTTGCCGGGCTCGCCGGCCAATCCCGATCACCCCGTGTCGCGCCGCCGCGCCTATTTCGCGATCGGTTGCCTGGTCGGCATCACCGCCGGGCTCGGCAACGCGCTGATCCAGGTCAACCTCAACTTCGCGCAAGGCACGCTCGGCCTGACCTCCGACGAAAGCGCCTGGCTCACCGCCGCTTATTACATGACCAATGTCAGCGCCAACCTGTTGCTGGTGAAGTACCGCCAACAATTCGGGCTGCAACCGTTCATCCGCTACGCGCTTGCCGTCTATGCGCTGAGCACGTTGCTGCACCTGTTCGTCCATGGTTTCTGGACCTCGGTCGCGGTACGCGCGGTCAGCGGCGTCGCGGCGAGCGGCCTGACGACGCTGACCATCCTCTATTTCTTCCAGAGCATGCCCGCGCCCAAGCGGCTCGCTGGCGTGATGATCGGCATTTCCGTGCCGCAGCTCGCCACCCCGCTCGCCCGCGCGCTGTCGCCGCGGCTGCTCGACTGGGGCGACTGGCACATGCTCTACTGGTTCGAGCTCGGCCTCGCGCTTGCGACGCTCGGCGCGGTGATGAGCGTGCCGCTGCCGCCGAGCGAACGCGAGAAGGTGTTCGAACCGCTCGACTTCCTGACCGTTGGCCTGCTTGCGCCGGGGCTGTGGCTGCTCATCGCCGTGCTGTCCGAGGGACGGATCGAATGGTGGTTCGAGCGCGATTGGATGGGTTGGGCGCTGGTCGCTAGCGTGGTGCTGATCGCGGCGGCGCTGATCGTCGAGCATCGTCGCGTCAATCCCCTGATCAACACCCGCTGGCTCGGCACGCGCGAGATGGTGCGGCTGATGCTGGTCGCCGCGTCCGTGCGCATCCTGCTGTCGGAACAGGCCTTCGGGTCGGTCGGGCTGCTGACCGTGCTCGGCATGCTCAACGACCAGATGGTCACGCTCAACCTGATCATCGTCGCCGCCTCGATCGCCGGGCTGGCGACCGCGGTGCTGACCTTCCGCCCCGCCGACGTCGCGTTGCCGATCAACATCGCGGTGGTGCTGATCGTGATCGGTGCAGTGATGGACAGCTTCTCGACCAACCTGACGCGGCCGGAGAACTTCTATCTGAGCCAGGCGATCATCGGCTTCGCCTCGATCCTGTTCCTCGCCCAGGCGATGGTCATCGGTATCTCGCGCGCGATCCTCGCCGGGGGCAAGAACTTCATCAGCTTCGTCGTGCTGTTCTCGATGAGCCAGAGTGTCGGCGGGCTGGTCGGGGCCGCGCTGCTCGGCACCTTTCAGGTCGTCCGCGAGAAGGTCCATTCGCACGAGCTGGTCCAGGCGATCGTGATGACCGATCCGCAGGTCGCCGCCCGCCTGCGCGGCACCGGCGCGGCGTTCGCCGGCACGATCGGCGACCCGACGCTGCGCGGCGCGGCCGGTGCCGGCGTGCTGGCGCAGCAGGTCGCGCGCGAGGCCAATATCCTCGCCTTCAACGACGTGTTCATGCTGATCGCGGTGCTCGCCGTGCTGACGGCGTTGTGGGGTCTCGCGATCCGCATCTCGATCCGCCGGCGCCAAGAACCATCGCCCGTGATTCAATTGCAGCAGAAACTGATGCAGGCCATGGCGGCGGCGCAACAGGCCGAAGCCGAGGCCGAGGCGAAGGGACGATAGCATGGACGAACCGGCCAAACCCGTGCCCAAAGGCAGTCCGCCCGCCCCGGCACCCCAGCCCCCCGCGCCGCCGCCTCCACCGTCGGCTCCAGAGCCCGAAGTCGCGCCAACCGGCTGGCGGCCCGCCGAGAAGAACCGCACCACGGTGATCGTCATCGCGGTCGTCGCGCTGCTCGCCGTGCTTGCCATCCTCTATGCCTGGCGCCTGCCGCCGTTCGCCGGGCTGCACGAGGATACCGACAATGCCTATGTCCGCGGCCGGGTGACGATCATCAGCCCACAAGTCAGCGGCTATGTCACCGCGGTGCCGGTGCAGGACTTCGCCGAGGTCAAGGCCGGGCAGGTGCTCGCCACGATCGACGACCGCATCTACCGCGCCCGCGTCGCCCAGGCCGAGGCGAACGTCGCCGCACAACAGGCCGCTTTGGCCAATTCGACCCAGGCGCAGCGCTCGCGCGAGACTGCGACGCTCAGCCAGGACGCCGGCATCGCCAATGCCCGCGCCCAGCTTCAGAAGGCGCAAGCCGATATGCGCCGCGCCGATACCTTGGTCGCCGACGGTTCGATCTCGGCGCGCGAGCATGACCAGACCCGCGCCGCTTTGCTCGCTGCGCAGGCGGCGGTGCAGCAGGCGTCGGCCGGGCGGGCGATCGGCACGCAGGACGTGCGCACCGTGGTGGTCGGCCGCGCCGGGCTGGAGGCGTCGGTCGAGGCGGCCCGCGCACAGCTGCGGCTGGCGCAGATCGATCTCGACAACACCGTGATCCGCGCGCCGGTCGACGGGCAATTGTCCGAAGTCGGTGTGCGCAACGGCGCCTATGTCACGCCGGGCACCCAGCTCGTCTTCCTCGTACCGCACGATGTGTGGGTGATCGCCAACTTCAAGGAAGCGCAGACCCATGCGATGCGCATCGGCCAGCCTGCCACCTTCCGCGTCGATGCGCTCGGCAATGTCCGCTTCACCGGTCACATCCAGAATCTCGCCCCCGCTGCCGGCTCGGAGTTCGCGGTGATCAAGTCCGACAATGCCACCGGCAACTTCGTCAAGGTGGCACAGCGCATCGCGGTGCGTATCGCGATCGACCCCAACCAGGCCGACGCGCGGCGACTGCGCCCCGGCATGTCGGTCGAGGTGGCGATCGACACGCGCGGCGGCGGACAATGACGCCGCGCCGCACGCTCCTGCTGACCCTCGCGCTGGCCGGATGTGCCGGCCCGCGGGTCGTGACCGAGCATGTCGCGCCCGTGGCGCCCGCCGCGGCCTGGCGCACCGATGCCGGCCCGACCGCGCCGCTCGACAGGCAATGGTGGCGCAGTTTCGGCGACCCGGTGCTTGCCGCGCTGATCGAGCGCGCACTGGCCAACAACAGCGATATCGCCATCGCCGCCGCGCGGGTGCGCGAGGCACGCGCCAATGAACGGCTCGCCCGCGCGCAGCTGCTGCCGACGCTCGACGCCGGCGCGGCCGCCGGCCGCTCGCGCTCGGTCAGCGCGTTCGGCACGCCGCTGGAACAGACTTTCGCCCAGCCCCAGCTCCAGGCCGGATATGAGGTCGACCTGTTTGGCCGCCTCGCCGACTCTGCCTCCGCCGCGCGCAGCGGCTATCTGGCGAGCGAAGCGGCGCGTGATGCCGCGCGCCTCGCGGTGACCAGCGCGACCGCGAGCCTCTACATCACCCTGCTCGGCCTCGACGCGCGGCTGGCGGTGGCGCGCGATACGCTGGCGGCGCGCGGCAATGCGCTGCGCCTTGCCACTTCGCGCGACAAGGCCGGCTATTCGCCCAAGCTGGAACTGGAACAGGCCCAGGCCGAATATGACGCGACGGCGCAGATCATCCCGCAGATCGAGACCGCCATCGCCAAAGCCGAGGACGGCCTCAGCACGCTGGTCGGCGATGTCCCCGGCCCGGTGGCGCGCGGCGGCAAGCTCGATGCGCTGATCACCCCGCCGGTGCCGGAAGGATTGCCCTCGGCGCTGCTCGACCGCCGGCCTGATATCGCCCAAGCCGCCAACCAGCTCGCCGCGGCCGACGCCTCGCTCGCCGCGTCGCGCAAGCGCTTCCTGCCGCAACTGCGTCTGTCGGGCGCGGCCGGCGCGGCCTTCTCGACCCTGCTCGCTGACCCGATCACGATCTGGTCGATCGGTGGCAGCGTGCTTGCGCCCCTGTTCGAGGGTGGCCGGCTGCGCGCCCAAGCCGAGGTCAGCGCCGCGCAGCGCGACCAGGCCGCGCAGGGTTATCGTCGCGCCGTGCTGACCAGCTTCCGCGAGGTCGAGGATGCGCTCGCCTCGGTCGCGCATCTCGACGCACAGATCACGCTGGCGCGGCACCAGCGCGACACTTTGGCGGAGGCGTTGCGCCTGGCGACCAACCGCTACCGCGAGGGTTATTCGCCCTATCTCGAACAGCTTGACGCGCAACGCAACCTGCTCAGCGCGCAACTCGCTTTGGTCGGGCTGGAGACCGATGCGCTCATCGCCCGCGTCCAGCTCTACCAGGCGATGGGCGGCGGCTGGCGCGCCACGGATCTGCCGGCGAACTGAACCTTCTCCGGCACTTGCGGCATGGCGCTTGTCGCAGGGACCGGAGCGGCCCACCATCGGCCACGCACCTGTCCCCGGGGGGCCGTCATCATGACCTGTCGCTATCCGCTAGCTCTGCTGCTCGCCTTCCTGGCCGTACCCGCCTGGGCGCAGTCGACGGTACCGCCGCCGCCGCCCGCCGAGCAGACCGAAACCCCCGCTGCCGACGAGGATCCGGCACTCGCGCCGCGGCTCGACGAGCGCCCGTTCGGGGTCCCGTTCGGCAAGGCGTGGATGGGCGCGCCGGACGGCGACGTCACGCTGCTGGTGTTCGCCGACTATGTCTGCCCGGCCTGCCGCGAGGCGCAGCCGGTGATCGACGCGCTGGTCGCGGCCGACCCGCATCTCAAGGTCGTCTATCTCATCCTGGTCAACGAGGAGGAGGGGCGCCAGGCGGCGCTGACCAGCCTCGCCGTGGCGCAGTCGGGCAGCGCCTGGGTCGCGTTCCACCGCGCGCTGGATGCCGGCGGAGACCCTGGCCCGGCCGGCATCGCCGCCGCGCTCAAGGCCGCCGGGATCGACCCTGCCAGCCTGCCGCCGCTGACCGGCGACGCGCTGATCGACAACCCGATCCTCGACGAGCTCAACCGCAACGAGCGCGCGCTGGTCGAGCGCAAGGGCACGGCGGTGCCGGCCTGGCTGATCGGCACCGGCCCCGGCAAGGCGCGCAACGGCTTCGACCCCGCCGTGCTGCGCGCCGCGATCGCCAGGGCACGGGCGAAGTGAGCGCGTGACCTCCGACGCGCAGGCGCTCGAACAGGCGCTGGACCTCGCTGCCAAACACCCGCTTCCACTGACCGCGCGCAGCCTGACCGCGCAAGAGATCGCTGCGATCGAGCACCGCATCTATCCGATCATTTTCGGCCTGTATGGCGTGGGGGTCGTCGGGATTCTGCTGGTCGCCTGGTTCGGCGCGGAGGGCAAGGTCGACCTGTTCCCGATCGCCGCGTTCGTTGCGCTGGCGCTGCTCGTCCCGCTCGGGTTGTTCGCACGCTTCAAGGCCGGAAGGCGCAAGGACTATCGCGACCCCCTGGTGTCGATCGCTGCGGACGGGGAGGGGATCACGATCCGCAGCGCCGGGCGCGAGGCAAGGCTCGCCTATGGCGATATTGCACTGAGCGGTTTCGTCCTGCTGCCCGGCGCGAAGAGCCGGGTGCTGTTCCTCGGCGTCGCGCTGGACGGCCCGTTCGGGCCGCTACGCCTGGAGAATCTGGCGTACAGGGACGGCACGATCACCGCCGCGGCGATCGTCGCGCAACGTCATGCACTCGGGCTGTCGGTGCCTGCCACCGGCGCGTAAATAGCGCGAAAGGCGCACCCACGGGCGGGCTCCCCTGCAAATTTTATTTCCCCTGCCGTGAACCGGAATCCCGCCGTTCGGCGCCTTTACCTTTTGACACGGGGAAAAGGGGGCGACGCAATGGCGGGCATCCGGGCAACGGCAATGATGGCGGCGGTGGCAATTGCCGCGGCGGGGGGCGCGTCCGGCGCGGGCGCGGCAGCGGAAGGGACGAGCACTATCGCCGCCGCGCCGGCGCGTCAGCTCATCAGCTTGGCGGCGGGCGAGGAGAGCAATGTCTTCGGCACCTCTTATCGTGCCGTGGTGCCGACCGTGGCGATCGTCTCGCTGTCGAGTGAGTTCGTCACCGTCGCGGTGGTCGCGGGCGAGTTGACGCGGGGCGATGTTGCGGCGCGCGGCGGCCAGGCTCTGGTCACGCCGCTGGATGGCGCGCGCACCCGGCGCTACGGCTTCGACGCCGCGCGGCTGGCCGCTTCGCTGCCGCCCGACTGGATCGCCGACGTGCAGGCGCCGTTGCAGGCACTCACTGCCGCGCAGCGCCGTGCGCGCTTCTGGGGTCTGATCGAGCCCGCCGGCGTCAACGCCTCGGCGCCGGTCGGCGGCGCGGTCGAAGCGGTACGGCAAAGCTATCTCGCCAACGCCACAATCATCGCGCTGCGCCGCGAAGCCAGGGGCAACGGTCAGGCGCTTGCCGGGCTGACCGTGCAGCGCTTCACCGCCGCGCTGGCAGCACGTGACGGTGCGACGGTTGCCGACCTGCTCGATCCCAAGCCGTTCACCGATACCGAAAGCGGCGCCGCAAGCTGGCACGCCGCCCGACGCGCCTTTGCCGAAAAATTGATCGGCGACGCCGCGCTGGTGGCCGGCATGGCCGACATGGCCAGGGCCGCGCCAGGAAGTGCCGGGGCGTTCCGCATCCAGCTGGTTCAGCGCGACCGCATGTTGTTCGTCGCTGGCGTGGAGCCGCTGTCATGATCGCCGTGTTCCTGCTTGCCCTTGCAGCCGACACGCCCGCGGCTTCGAAGGGTTTCACGCCCGCCGACCTGGCGGCCGCTGCGGAGGCGGCACGCACCCAGCCCGGCGCCGTGGCGCGTGCCGTGGCTGCGGAGACGGAGCGGCTACGGATCGCGCTCGCCTATGACACGGCGGGCGGCATCGCGCAGCGTGATCCCGATGAGCAGACCGCGCTGATCGGCGCCTTGGGCACAGGCGCGGGCATTGGCGACGTGCGCGCGCGCTGGTTCATGGCGGGGGCAATCGCACAGCCCGCGACGGGTGAGCGGACGGTCCTCTACAATCCTCTGGCGCGGGGGTGGCTGATCCTTGGCTGGCGGCGTACGGCCGAAGGTGCCTGGCGTGTCGCGACGGCACGCGTTGCCGCAGCCGGCACGGCGCCCTGGCCGGCCGAGACCGGCCCTTGGCTCGGCGCGCTGGTGAGCGACTATGCTGCTACTCATGAAGGTATCGGCGCGGTCGAGGGTGGCGCAGCCGGCGTGGAGGCGGAACGCTGGATCAAGGGGGTCGCCGACCTGATGGCCGATCCCGAGGCCCGCAAGGCGACGGATGCCGCGCGGCAGGCAGTCGCCGACGGCCATGCGGCGCGGTTTGGCGGCCAGGCGATCGACCTGATGCCGGCCCGCGCGCGCGCGACCTTCTGGCCGGTCGCGGCGATGACGCGCAAGGACGGTGGCCGCGCGGTGATCTTCGGGTCGGCGCTGATGCCGCAAATCCTGATTGCCGGTGATTTCGCTGGCGGCGCGTCACCGACCCTCGCCCGACTGACGCTCATCAATCTCGACAATGCCGGAGTGAAGCCGTGACCAAGCACAGCCTCTATTACGCCGTCGCCACTTTTGCGCTCGCAATGGCGATCGCGCCGCCGGCGACGGCACAGCGCGCCTCCACCGCGCCGCGCGCGACACCCGCTCCGGCCCCCACGCCTGCGCCAGCGCGAAGCGAGCGCGGCGAGGGCGACCCCAATCGCTATAACGAGCAATATTATCTCAACAACGGGGACTATGCCGGCGCCGCCGCCGCGCGCCGAGCGGCCGCGATCGCCACCGGGGGGTACACCAATTTCGAGAATAGCGTGAACAACGACATTTTCCCCAATGGCGCGCGCGACCCGTCGCAGCAGGTTTATGGCGGGTTCAATCGCGACCGGCCGAATTATTTCAGCGATGAGGATTTCAACCTGCTTACCGCGCGGCACACGCCGAGCGGTGATCCGCCGGGTCCGCCGGGCTCGCGCACGGTCAGCAATTATGAGCAAGCCGAGACGGCGTTGCTGCAGGCGCGCCGCGCCGAGCTGAGCGCCAATCTGGAGATCGCGCAATCGCTCGTCACGCACAGCATCTATGCATCGCCGGCGGCGCAGCAGGAAGCGGCGGCCCAGCTGCGCCGCATCCAGGAAAATTACGACAATCTTTCGACCACGCTGGCGCTGACGGAGCGCTACGCCGGACGGTCATTCCCGGACGAAGCGACGGCCGAGCAATATGTGCGCTACCGCACCGACGACATCGCGATCATGCAGCAGAGCAGCATCACCGCGCAGCAACAGGCGCTGCTCAATTCGATGTCGCCCTATACCGCCAATGGCCGGGTCGATGTGCGCGGCGACGAGGAGAACGCCTATGGCAGCGACCATGTAAACACGCAGCGCAACGAGATGGAAGCGATCCAGCGTCGGATCGACGTGGTCGACGCCGCCGGGGTTCGCAATCGCCGAACCGCGGAAACCAGCTTCCCGATCGAAACCTATCAGGGCGGCAATCCCGCCGGCGCTGCCGCCATCGCCGCGCAGCGCTTCGGCGACACATCGGTATTGCCGGGTTCGCCAGGCGCACGCGCGGTCCAGGCGGCGGTCGCGCGGACGGCGGGTGGCAATGTGGGGGCCGGCGCCGCTGCTGCCGCCGGTATCCGTCCGCCCACGCCGCCGACGCCGCCCGGCACCGCCGGGCGCGATACCGGCCGGGCGATCGCGAACGCCGGCGGCAATCTCGCCGACGATGCGCTCGCCGCCAGCGCGGCCGCCGCAGCGCGCGCGGCGGCGGCGACCAGCGGCCGGCCGACGGCACCGTCGCCAGTCGCGGAGGTGGAGGACAACACGCCGCCGCGTCCGGTGCCGACCGCGCCGGACTATCCGGTGCATGTCCGCACCCAGGCCGAGCGAGACGCCTATGACCGCCAGCGTGCGGCGGTCGCGGCGCAGGCGGCCGCAGCGCGTCAGGCGGCGCTGCAACGCGAATATGAGGCGGAGAGCGCGCGCCAGGCGGACATCGCCCGGCGCGAGGCGGCACGGCTCGCCAATGAGCGCGCGCGCATCGCCGCCGCCGCACAGGCGCTCGCAGCAAGCAACACGCGCTGGAATGCGATGGTACGCGACCGCTTCAACAGTGCGGTGTGGGATGCTTTCGCGGCCAATGGCGGCACGTTGACGACGCTCCAGCTGGAGGCGATCTATGCCGACTACGATCCGCGCAACACCATCCCGCCGGCGCAGTCGCTGTCGTCGGCGCCCAATTCGCTTTCGGCCGCCGGGAATTCGCTCTCGGCCGCCGGGACCGCCGTGGTGTCGGGTACCGACGATTATAACGATCCCGCGGTGCAGTCGCTCTATGAGGTGCTGTACGGCCTGACCCAGCACCGCGGCCCGTTCGATCGGGGCGGTACCGACCAGGCCGGGCTGGCAGACGCGGTTTATCGCGCCGGCAGCTTTGATGTGCAGTCGGACCCCGATGGCCGCTGGGGCCGGGAATCGGGCGGTTACCTCGCCGCGACATTGCTCGATGATGGGACGTTCCTGCACAACACGACCGTCAATGGCGTGGGCGGTCTCGACCAGTTGCTGGCACAGCCGTTCAATGTGCTGCTGACCTGGGGCGCAGGGGCCTATGACCTCGACCTGCACATGACCGGTCCGCTCGGTGCCGGGGTCAGCGACCGTTTCCACATTTATTACAACGCACCCGGCGATCTGACGGCGCAGCCATTCGCGGCGCTGATCAAGGACTGCATCTGCACGTCGGGCAGCGAGGTGATCCTGACCTCGGCGCTGAACCGCGGCGGGGTCTACCGCCTCTCGGTGTTCAACTATGGCGATCAGGCGGCGGGCAGCGCCAACCTCGCCAACATGTCCGGCGCGACGATCCAGATCGTGCGCGGCGGCACCGCGGTCAGCCAGGGTAATGGCACGACGATCGTCGGCGGACATGTCCTGCTGACCACCAACGTGCCCAATGGCCAGACCGGCAACACCTGGATCGCCGCCGAGATCAACCCGTCGAACGGGCGCATCACGGTGCCGCGCGCGATCGTCCAGAACGGGAGCGATGCCGATGTTCACTAGGATCGCGCTTGCCGCGGGGGCGGCGCTCGCGCTGCTGCCGTCTTGCGCGCAGGGCCAGGCCGCGCCGGGCAACAATGTCGATGAGCGGCTGCGCCAGCAGAACCGCGTGATGAGCGACCGCGAGCGCGAGGAGGCGATCCTCACCGGCGACACCGACATCGTGCTGCTGCGACGCACGCAGCTCTTCTCGCTGCATGGCAGTTTCGACGCTGCCGCGACCTCCAACGCGTTTCTCGCACCGGCGGGGCGGGTGAGCGACGGCTATGCCCAGGCGCAGGTCGGGCTCGGCTTCGCCACGCGGATCGGCGGCAAGGTCGATCTGTTCGCCGATGTCGGTATGCTCGGGATGCGCTACTTCACCTACCGCGCGCTCGACTACAACGCGCTGACCGGGCTGGTCGGCGCGCAGGCCGGCTTCGGACGGCTGAAGGTTGCGGCGACCTATCAGCCGGCGATCGTGCTGACACGCGACTTCGGTGCGCGGCAGCTGACCACCCACCGCCTCAGGCTGACCGCCGCGCTGCCGTTCCAGTTCGGCCGGGTCACGGTAGAGCCGTCGATCGCCGGCGAGCGTGTGCTCGCCAACCCCAGCGACTATCGCGCCTGGGCGGGCAACGCCAATCTGACCGTCAGCGCGCCGCTGTCGCACAAGCTGCCGATCTTCGCCTATGCCGCCGGCGGTTATGAGCATCGTAGCTTCGACGACTATTTCTCCACGCTGGTAGGGGTGAAACGCATCGACGACAGCGTGACGGCCAGCGCCGGGTTGGTTTATCGGCCGCGCCGCTGGGGCGAGGTACGGCTGAGCTACAGCTTTACGCACAACCGCTCGACTTCCGACGTCAACGGTTACGTCGCCCATTCGGGCTCACTGGGTCTGAGCGCGACCTTGCGGTTCTGACCGCGCATTCTAGGCTCGACCGGCAAAGGGGGCGGGGTGGCGAACGAGTCCGCGGCACTGGCGATCGTCGAGGAGGCGCTGGGCGTGGCCGATCCCGCGGCGCGGGCGGCGCTGGTCGCCGAACGCTGCGCCGGCGATGCCCCCCTGCAGGCGCGGGTCGAGCAGTTGCTCGCGCTCGACCAGGCCGACTTCCGGCTGATGCCGACCGAAAGCTTCGTTCGCCCGCTGGGCGTGATGGAGAACATTCCGGCGCGGATCGGACCCTATCGCGTTACCGGCGAGATCGCGCGGGGCGGGATGGGCGCGGTCGTCAAGGCCGAACGCGACGATGGCGTGTTCCAGGCGACGGTGGCGATCAAGCTGATCCGCGGCGACCTCGCCAGCGACCGCGCGAAGGCGCGCTTCGCCGAGGAACGGCGCATCCTTGCGCGGCTGCGACACCCGGGCATCGTGCGCATCCTCGATGGCGGCGAGGCGCAGGACCGGCCGTGGCTGGCGATGGACCATATCGACGGCCGGCCGGTGACCGGCGCTCTGGCCGAACGCGGCGCGACGCTGGCAGAGCGGCTAAGTGCGTTCGCGGCGGTGTGCGACGCGGTGGCCTATGCCCATCGCAGCC
This sequence comes from Pseudomonadota bacterium, assembly GCA_040390605.1. Taxonomy (GTDB): domain Bacteria; phylum Pseudomonadota; class Alphaproteobacteria; order Sphingomonadales; family Sphingomonadaceae; genus Sphingomonas. Next base: position 324,854 of record JAZJXZ010000016.1, on the reverse strand, counting down.
TGGTGATCCATGCCGACATCAAGCCGTCCAACGTGCTGATGAGCGAAGACGGGCGCGTCCATCTGCTCGACTTCGGCATCGCCCGGCTGATCGTCGCGCTCGACCAGGGCGAAGCGGGCGATCCTTATCCGTTGACCCGCGGCTACGCTGCGCCGGAGCGTGGCGTTGGCATAGCGCCGACCATCGCCAGCGACGTGTTCAGCCTGGGCGTGCTGCTGCTCGAGATGCTCGGCTTCCCGGCGCCCGCCGAGGGCGATACGATGGTACCACGCACGCGGCTGCCCGCTGGGCGGCTCGAAGGCGATCTCGCCGCGCTTGCCGCGCGCGCGCTCGCCGATCGGCCGGAGGATCGCTATCCCGATGTCGCCGCGCTGGCCGAGGATCTGCGACGGCACCGCCTCGGCCTGCCGCTGGTCGCGCGGGCCGGTGACGGGTGGCGCTATGTCGCCGGGTGCTTCGTGCGCCGTCACCGGCTGGGGCTGGCGCTGGCCGCGCTCGCCGCGATCGGCCTGGTCGCGACCAGCGTGGTCAGTACGCTCAGCTATGTCCGCGCCGAACGCGCCCGCGCCGAAGCCGACGCCCGCTTCGTCGAGTTGCGCAGCCTTGCGCGTTTCATGTTGTTCGAACTGACCGACCGGCTGGAAGATGCGCCCGGTACGGTGGCTGCGCGCGCGCGGCTGGCCGAGACGGCAAGTCGCTATCTCGACCGGCTGCGCGCTGCGCCGCAGGCGCCGGTCGATCTCCGGCTCGATGCCGCCCGAGGCTATCGCCGACTGGCCAGCCTGCAGGGACTATCGAGCACCGCCAGCCTGGGCCGGCCGGACCAGGCGGCGGGATCGCTCGACCATGCCCAGACAATGCTGACGGTGCTGCATGCCGAGCGGCCCGATGATCCCGAGGTGCTGGAAGAGCTGGGCCGGGTCGCATTGGGACGCTGGTCGCTTTCCGCGGGCAAGCGCGGCACGCCCTTCAACGATGCTGCGACCGCGTGGTTCGCACGGGCGCTGGCAATCGAACCGGGGCGGCCCGGTGCGCTGCTCGGGTCGATCGCGGCGCGCGCCGATCGCGGCTACGATCTGGGGGAAGCCGACCAGTCAAAGGCGGCCCTGCCGGTCCTGCGCGATGCGCTGGCGCGGTTGCGAACCGCAGCGATACCCCCCGCGCTGCACCGGGAATCGCTGCGGCTCGAAACCCGGCTGCTTGGGCGGATCGGCGACGCGCTCTATTACAGCGATGACATGGCCGGAGCAGTGGCGCCCTATCGCGAGGCGCGTGCGCTGCTCCTCGCCGAACTGGCGCGCCGGCCGTCGGTGATGTGGGAGGACCAACTCGCCGTGGCGAGCTATGCGCTGGCCAGCACATTGGCCGATATCGGCGGGCATGACCGCGAGGCCCTGACGCTGCTCGACGAGGCCGTGCCGCGCATCCGGCGCGTGTTGACTTTCGGTCGTGACGCGCTGGCCGAGAAGGGCCTGCTCGAGCTGCTGGGCCAGCGCGCGCTGGTGCTCGGTGCGCTGGGGCGGCGCGCCGAGGCCGCGGCAGACTCGCGCGAAGGTGTGGCGTTGCGCGAGGCGCGGCTGGCGACAGCACCGGGCAACGCGGTGCACCAGCGTGATGTCGGCGTGGCGCTGGCCAATCATGCACGCGTGCTTGCCGCTGCCGGCGCGCGCGATGAGGCGTGCGCTGCGGCGCGGCGCGGTGTGGCGCTGTGGGACGGGATGCGCCGCGCCGGGACGCTGACCGACCGTGACGCGCGGATCGATGTGCCGCGCATGGCTGCGGCGGTCGCCAGCGCATGCCGCTGAAGGCGCTCAGCCCGCGCCGAGTTCGCTTGCCAGCCATAGCCGCGCAGTCTGCCAGCGGCGTTTGACGGTCGATTCGGAGCTGTCGGTAACGGTGGCGATCTCGGCTGGCGTGAGACCGACGAAGAAGCGCATCTCGACGATCCGCGCCAGTTCGGGTGATGCCGCCTCGAGTCGTGTCAGTGCCGCGTCGAGCGCCTCGACATCGACGCCGCCGGTCTCGGCATCGGCAATCCAGGTCGGCGCCTGGCGCTTGGCGCGCCCGCGGCTGCGGATCGCGTCGAGCATTGCCTGGCGCATGATCCGCGCGCCGGTGGCGAAGAAATGCTGGCGGTCGTTCCACGTCATGCGTTGCAACCGGACGATGCGCAGCGCAGCCTCGTTGGCGAGTTCGGTGGGCTGCAGGGTGAGCTGCGGCGCATCGCGGCGCAGCATGCGGCCGGCGGCGGCGCGCAACTCGTCATAGAGCTCGCTCAGCAACTGGTCGCGATCGTCAAGCATGCCACCTCCCGCCATGGCGATCATGCCATGCGCGACGTGAGAGGCAAGCCGATTGCCGCTATCCTTCACGAGTTGCTTACCATTTTCGGCGTACGCACGCGGGCATGTATCACGACACGTCGCTCGCCGCCGCGGCCAAGGCCGATCCGCGCCCCAAATCCGCCGTTTCGACGGCGTGTGGTGTCGCCGGACTGGTCGGGCTGCTGTGCTGGGTCGGCGTGGCGCGCTGGCTGGGGATGGACGGACCGTTCGCCGCCTTGTGCAACATCGCGGCCTGCGGGCTGCCGATGGTGCTGTGGGCGGTGCTGGTCGACAAAGTCCACCGCAATCCCTCGACCGGCATCGACTGGTCGTATGCGAAGCCGTGGCGCGAGACAATCGACATCAGCCTGACCAAGCTGGCCGGACTGTGGCTGACCTGGGCGGGGATCGCGGTGATCTACGGCACCGGTCGCTTCTACTGGGAGGGCAATTTCGCCTTTTCGATGTGGTGTTTCGGCTATGCCGCACCCGTCCTGTTCGTCACCTCGATCCCCTACATCATCTTCCTCGACCAGCGCGCGACCGAGCCGAAGGACGGCTGCTGGTCGCTCGGCGCATGGCTGATGGGGCTCGACGAGCCGGTCGACCACGAGGCGATCTTCAACCATCTGCGCAGCTGGGGGGTGAAGGCCTTCTTCCTCGCCTTCATGCTGGCGATCGTGCCCGGCGGCTTCGGTTCGTTCGTGCGCGGCGATGTCAGCCAGTTGCTGCATGACCCGGTACAGCTGTCGTTATGGCTGATCACCTTCATGTTCGTGATCGACGTGGCCTTCGCCACGGTCGGCTATATCCTGGCGATGAAGCCGCTGGATTCGCATATCCGCACCGCCAACCCGTTCTCGGCGGCATGGATGGCGGCGCTGATCTGCTATCCGCCGTCGATCATGATGGGCGACAACGGCCCGCTCAATTACTACCCCGGCACGCACGGCCCGGATGGCTGGACGATATGGTATGCCGGCCACCCGATCCTGCTCGCGGTGACCGGCGCCGTGCTGGTCGCCCTGACCGCGGTCTATGCCAGCGCGACGATCGCGTTTGGCTTCCGCTTCTCCAACCTGACCAATCGCGGCATCCTGACGCACGGTCCCTACGCCTTTTCGCGTCATCCGGCCTATCTGTCGAAGAACCTGTTCTGGTGGATCTCGACCGTGCCGGTGCTGTCGACCGGCTCGTTCGTCGACGCGGCGCGCGCGACCCTGCTGCTGGGCTGTGTCAGCGGAGTCTATTACTGGCGCGCCAAGACCGAAGAACGGCACCTGAAGCTCGACCCGGCCTATCGCGACTATTTCGCGTGGATGGACCGCAACGGGCCGGTGCCGCGGCTGTTCGACCGGGTGCTGGGACGCAAGCGTGAGGCTCCGGTGGCGCTGCCCGCCGCCTGAGACGGGTGCCGCCCCCCTGTTAGCCCCTGTTTTCCCTGATATTGTTTTTCTTGCCCGTTCCGATGGTTTTCGGGAGGTGAATTATCGTTCTGTGTCAGTCGCTTGATAGCGATTCTCTGTTCCTGACATAACAGAGGCGGAACAGGGAGCGGAACAGGGAAGGCCGCGACCGGTAACAGGGGATAACAGAGAGCAGAACAGGAGGCCGGCCTGGTCGGGCCGCCTGGCGATATCATCCACGATGAGAAACAGCGTCACGCTTGCGCGCGCCTGTGATGCCACGATCGGTGGCGAAGTGAATCAGCACGTGCGCCGGCGCCGGTCAACGGCGCTGGCGCACGCCGTCACTTGCAGGAGGTGCTGCCCGAACCGTCGCCCAGCTTGGCACTGCCGGTTTCGCGCATGCTCTCCGACACCTCGCTACCGGTGCAGCCTTGCGACTGTTCGGTGGCGAAGGTGAGGTTGAGGTCCGAGGGGATGGCGACGAAGCTGCTCAGCGATTGCAGCGGCGGCAGCGCGATTTTCAGCACCGCGCCGGTATAGGTAAAGGTGTAGTTGGACGAGGCCGCCAGCGTGCCCTGCAGGATCTGATAGTCGCCCGACGGCGAGGCCTGCGTGGCGGTGGTGGTCAGCGCCCCGGTCAGCACATCGCCATTGACCAGCCCCGACGTCGCGGTGGTCGCGCCGACGACATAGGTGAGCGGCGGGTTGGGCACGCCGAACTGGCGTGAGATCGGGTTGGCCGTCACACTGAGAGCGCGCGGCGTCACCGACAGAGCGGTGGCGTTGCCGGCCGCCTGGACGAAGGTGAAGCTGTAGTTGGCGCTGTTCGCGGTCAGGCCGCTGCCGGTGATGACGTAGTTGCCGACATTCGAGGTCACGGTTGCGGTCGAACCGTAAACCGCCGTGCCGCTGGTAACGCCGGCAAGGGTATCGCCGTTGACGAGCCCGGTGGCGCTCTGCGTGCCGGTGAAGGTCGGGTTGGCCGCGCCATAGACGCGGCTGACCGGGTTGGCCGTGTAGGTGACCGTCAGCGCCGCAGGGTTGATGATCAACGAGGCGCCGGTGAAGGTCAGGATGTAGTTGCTCGACGCGGCAAGGCTGCCCTGGGTGATGGCGTAGGTGCCGACATTCGAGCTGCTGGTCGCGGTGGTGGCGAGTGCCCCCGACAACGTGTCGCCATTGACCAGCCCGGTGGCGCTGTAGGTCAGCGCCGGGTTGGCCGCGCCGTAGGTGCGCGACAGCGGGTTGGCTGTCACGCTGAGCGAAGCCGGCGTGATCGACAACGCGGTGGCGTTGCTCGCCGCTTGCACGAAGGTGAAGGTGTAGTTGCCGCTGTTTCCGATAAGGCCGCTGCCGCTGATGGCATAGCTGCCGACATTCGAGGTGCCGTTTGCGGCCGAACCATAGTCCGCGTTGCCGCTGGTGACACCGGTGAGCGTGTCGCCATTGACCAGACCGGTCGCACTCTGCTTGCCGGTGAAGGCGGGGTTGGCGGCGCCGTACAGGCGGCTGAACGGATCGGCCGTATAGGTGATCGTCGCCGATGCGGGCGTCACCGACAGCGCGGTGGCGTTGCTCGCGGCCTGCACGAAATTGAACGTGTAGTTGCCGCTGTTGCCGGACAGGCCACTGCCGTTGATGGCATAGCTGCCGACGTTCGACCCGCTGGTCGCGGTCGAGCCGTAGACGGCGGTACCACTGGTGACGCCGGTAAGGGTATCGCCATTGACCAGACCGGTCGCGCTCTGCGTGCCGGTGAAGGCGGGATTGGCGGCGCCATAGAGCCGGCTGAACGGATCGGCAGTGTAGGTGATCGTCGCGGAAGCCGGCGTCACCGACAGGGCGGTGGCATTGCCCGCACCCTGCACGAAGGTGAAGGCGTAGTTGCCGCTGTTGGCGGTCAGGCCACTGCCGTTGACGGCATAGCTGCCGACGTTCGACCCGGCATTGGCGGCGCTGGTGTAGACCGCCGTGCCGCTGGTGACGCTCGCCACCGTATCGCCATTGACCAGCCCGATGCCACTCTGCGTTCCGGTAAAGGCCGGGTTTGCCGCGCCGTAGAGGCGGCTCAGCGGATTGGCGTTGTAGCTGATCGTCAGCGATGCCGGGGTGATGGCCAGCGCGGTGGCGTTGCCCGCCGCCTGGACGAACGTGAAGGTGTAGTTTCCGCTGTTGCCGGACAGGCCGCTGCCGTTGATCGCATAGCTGCCGACATTCGATCCGCTGGTCGCGGCCGAACCATAGACCGCCGTGCCGCTGGTCACGCCGGTGAGCGTGTCGCCATTGACCAGGCCGGTGGCGCTCTGCGTGCCGGTGAAGGCCGGGTTGGCCGCGCCATAGACCCGGCTGAACGGGTTCGCCGTGTAAGTAATCGTCGCCGAGGCCGGGGTGACCGACAAAGCGGTGGCGTTGCCGCCGGCCTGGACGAAGCTGAAGCTGTAGTTGCCGCTGTTGCCCGACAGGCTGCTTCCGGTGATGGCGTAGCTGCCGACGTTCGAACCGCTCGTCGCGGTCGAGCCGTAGACCGCGGTGCCGGTGGTGACGCCGGCGAGGGTGTCGCCATTGACCAGGCCGGCGGCGCTCTGCGCGCCAGTGAAGGCCGGATTGGCCGCGCCGTAGAGCCGGCTGAACGGATCGGCGGTGTAGGTGACGACCAGCGAGGCCGGGTTGATGATCAGCGAGGCGCCGGTGAAGGTCAGCACATAGTTACTCGACGCCGCCAGACTGCCCTGGGTGATGGCGTAGCTGCCGACGTTCGAGCCGCTGGTCGCGGTGGTGGCGAGCGCGCCCGAGAGCGTGTCGCCATTGACCAGCCCGGTGGTCTTGTAGGTCAGCGCCGGATTGGCCGCGCCATAGCTGCGCGACAGCGGATCGGCGGTCACGCTCAGCGATGCCGGGGTGATCGTCAGCGCGGTGGCGTTGCCCGCCGCCTGGAGGAAGGTGAAGGTGTAGTTGCCGTTGGTGGCGGTCAGCCCGCTGCCGTTGATGGCATAGCTGCCGATATTGGACCCCGTCGTGGCGGTCGAGGTGAAGAGCGCCGTGCCGCTGGTGGCGCTGGTGAGCGTGTCGCCATTGACTAGCCCGCTGGCGCCGACGGTGCCGGTGAAGGTCGGGTTGGCGGCGCCATAGAAGCGGCTGAACGGGTTGGCGGTGTAGGTGATGAACGCCGACGCCGGGTCGATCCGCAGCGCGACGGCATTGCTGTTCGCCTGGACGAAGGTGAAGGCGTAATTGCTGTTGTTGCCCGACAGCCCGCTGCCGGTAAGCGCATAATTGCCGACGTTCGAACCGCTCGTCGCGGTCGAGCTATAGGTCGCCGTGCCGGTTGTGACGCTGGCGAGGGTGTCGGTATTGAACAGGCCCAAAGCGAGCTGCGAGCCGGTGAAGGCCGGGTTGGCCGCGCCGTAAAGCCGGCTGACGAAATCGGCGCTGTAGATCACCGTCACCGGCGCCTGGGTGATGGTGTAGGCCGTGGCGTTGCCTGCGGCCTGGACGAAGGTGAAATTATAGTTGCCGCTATTGGCCGACAGGCCGCTGCCGACGATGCCGTAGGTGCCGACATTCGAATTCATGTTGGCGGTTGGGGTGTAGCTGGCGGTGCCGCTGGTGATGCCGGCGATGGTGTCGCCATTGACCAGCCCGCTGGCGCTCTGCGTGCCGGTGACGGTCGGGTTGAACGGGCCATAGGTCCGGCTGAACGGGTTGGCCGTGTAGGTGATGGTCACCGATGCCGGCGTGACCGACAAAGCGGTGGCGTTGCCCGCCGCCTGAGCGAAGGTGAAGATGTAATTGCCGCTATTGCCCGACAGGCCGCTGCCGTTGATGGCATAGCTGCCGACGTTCGAGCCGTTGGTCGCGGTCGTGCCGTAGACGGCCGTACCGCTGGTCACGCCGGTCAGCGTGTCGCCGTTGACCAGGCCGCTGGCGCTTTGCGTGCCGGTGAAGGTCGGGTTGGCCGCGCCGTAAAGGCGGCTGAACGGGTTGGCGGTATAGGTGATGGTTGCCGAAACAGGGGTGATCGACAAGGCGGTTGCGTTGCCTGCCGCCTGGACGAAGGTGTAAGTGTAGTTGGCGCTATTGGCGGAGAGGCCGCTACCGTTGATGGCATAGCTGCCGACGTTCGAACCGCTCGTCGCGGTCGTGCCGTAGACGGCGGTGCCGCTGGTGACACCGGCCAGGGTGTCGCCATTGACCAGGCCGGTGGCGTTCTGCGTGCCGGTGAAGCCGGGGTTGGCCGATCCGTACAGGCGGCTGAGCGGGTTGGCCGTGTAGGTGACGGTCAGCGCGGCGGGGGTAATCGTCAGGCGTCCGGCGCCGGCGTCGATCACGCGGTAGACCACACCGTGCGTGCTGGTCGCGCTGTTGCCGAGGATGACATATTGTCCGACCGACAGGCTCGAGGTCAGCCCCACCGAAACCAGCGCCTGGCTCGTTATGCTGTCGCCGCCCTGTATGGATCCGGTCGGGCCAAAGACATAGCCATAACCGGAGAAGTTGAGCGGCCCGCCCGAATTGATCGTGATGGAAAAGGCGGGATTAGCCGCCCCATAGACATGGCTGGCATTCGCTGCCGTTGCGACGACCACTGGCGTAAGCGCGTAGAGCTGCGGGTAGTATCCCTGGACCTGACCACCTTGTCCCGCCTGGGTCGGCGGCGACCAAATGTTGGTAAAATCCCAATTGGCATAGGTCGAGGTGTAGTTGGCGAAATCCTGGAGCTGTGCGGTGGTAAGACCGCCGCCTGTAATGACGCCACCGTAGGCGAAATCGTTACCGAGTGCCTGAGCCGCATACGGGCCGATGATCGATTTATCCCAATAAACGGATAGTATGTTCATCAACGAGCCGGACCGCTCACCGACCACAGCGCCGATATACTGGCTGCCACTCGCATTGATTTGACCGGCATAATAAGCGTTGGTGATATCGTCCTGAGAATCGCGCCCAACAAGGCCGCCGATATACATGCTGTTCGGCGCGTTGATCGTTGACGTGGAGTAGACATTGGCGATCGCGGCGCCACCCGCATAACCGATCAAACCGCCAATGGTGTCGCCTTGGGCCCCTGCCGTGACATTGACGGTGCCTGTCGAATAGGCGTTGCTGACCGATCCGAAACTATCGCCGAACAGTCCGCCGACATTGACCCGGCCGGTCACATTCCCCGTGGCGAACACGTTCTTGGCGACCAGGCTGCCGTCGCCTGCCAGACCGCCGACACTGAATGATCCGACCACGTTGCTGGATGAGAAACTGTTCGAGAGCGTTGCGGAGAACGAGGCCCCGATGAGCCCACCGACCCACTGATAACCATTGACGGTGCCACTCGACGAAATTCGATCGAGTAGCGAATCATAAGAGGGCAGATAGCCGATAACGCCGCCGACACCGATGCCGCTGGTGGTCGATCCCGTCACCGATCCCGAGAAGTTGATGTTGCGGAGGTTTGCTGAAGGGTTGTTGCCGGCGTTACCCAGAACGCCGAATATGCCGCCGACGAACGATCGGCCGACAATAGTCGCGTTGATGACATTGATGTTCTGGTAATCGATCGTCGTGCTGTGGCCCCGACCGCCATCCGCATTGCTGACGACGCCGAACAATCCGACGGTATCCGAATTTGGCCGATTGATCGTCAGACCGCTTATCGTGTAGCCATTGCCGTTGAAGTGGCCGGTGAACCCTGCCTGGTTTGCAAGGATTTGCCCCGCGTTATCGGTGCCAATCGGCACAAACCCGGCGCCCCCATTCCACGACGCCGTGACGCTGGCATCAATATCCCGCCCTTGGGCATAGTAGCCGGCAAGATTCTGATTGATGTTCTGCAGGTCGGTGATGCTATTCACCAACATGTAGGCGTCGTATAGTCCACTCACGTGTGCTGAGTAGTCAGTCGGCGTGGTGTAGACGGTATTATAAAATATATCGACGTGGTTCGCGCTGACCTTGAGCGCGCCGCTGAAATATACCGAGCCGACACCGGTTCCCGTATTGTCCGATCGCAGGGTTACCTGGGTGGAATTGGTCCCCGTCACCGCCGCATTGAGGTTGATGTTGCGATAGGCGGAAAGCGTCAGGCTATTGATACTGTTCCACGTGATGCCAGCATTGACGTTGATGTCGCCCGCGCCTGCGCTGGTCACGCCCGGCCCGGTCGCGCCGGAGGCCGTGGTCTGCAGCACGACGTTGCTGGTGGCGAGGTTGGTCGAGATCGTGCTCGCCGCGGCGTTATCGACAGTCAGGTCGGTCGGGTCGATCAGCCACGTGCCGGTCAGGCCGTGCGCCGCCGACGTATCGACCTTCAGCCCGGTGAAATTGACGTTGGCGCCCGAGGTCTCGACCAGGCCGCCATTGCCGGTCGCGCCGGTGGCGCGGGCGGAGAGCGTGCCGGTGGCGTTGACCGTGCCGCCGTCGCCGCCGGACAGAATGATCCGGCCGCCGCTGCCGGTCGCGCTGTCGGCGCTGATGCCGCCCGACAGGTTGATAACGTTACGCACCGCGTCCTTGACCGTGGCCGCGGTCAGCATGACGAGGCCGCCGCTGGCCGAGATGGTGCCTGAATGCTCGATCAGCGCGCGGTCGCCGGTCAGTGCGCTGGTCGGCACGGCGACCTGCATGAAGCCGTCGCCGTTGAGGTCGAGCGTGATGCTCTCGCCCGAGCCGAGGCCGACGCGGCCGAGCGGCACGGCGATCGAGCCGCTGTTCGACACGCTGCCGCCGAGCAGCGCGACATAGGCGCCGGCGCCGGCGGTGATGTGGCCGGCGTTGCTGACCCCGGCCGAGCTGCCGCTACCGGCGAAATTGTTCTTGCCGGCCATGAAATCGGCATCCGCCACGTTGAGCGTCGAGGCGACGAAGCCGCCGCCCGTCTGCACCGCGCCGGTGGCGGTGATGGCGATGCCGTTGGGGTTGATGAGATAGACCGCGCCGTTGCTGCGGACGAGACCGGCGATGGTCGATGTGGTGTTGCCGGTGACGCGGTTGAGCGTCGCGCCCGACGCGTCGGGCTGAATGAAATCGACCGTCTTGTCCTGGCCGACCGAGAAGCTGCCCCAGTTGATCACGGCGCGCGATGTCGTCTGGTTGACGGTCGTGGTCTGCCCGTTGCTGGCGATGGTCGCGGCGCCGGCGGCGACCGTGCCGCCGGTCGGCAGGTCATCGGCATGGGCCGCGACGGGCGCGCCGAGCAGGCACAAAAGGGCGCCGCCGCCGAGCATCGAGGTCGACAGCCATTTGCTGGTGGCGGTGCGCTTAACGGTCCCGGTGGTCATCTTTTGCCTCACTCATGTGGAGGGTTGGATATGTCCGTCGCCGGCCATGGCGACGGGGGAAGCTTTCAGAAACGCAACGTCGCCGTGGCGTTGACGCGGTCATGCTTGTCGAGCGGCGCGAAGTTGCTGATGCCATAGGCATATTCGACGCTGACATAGAGGCCGATACGGTCCAGCCCGACGCGCGCGCCGGCGCCCGTCGCGCCGACATTGAGGCTCGAAGGTTCGAGGATGGTCGGCACGTTGATCGACCCCGCCGCGCCCGACACGAAGACATAGGGCGACAGGCCGAAACCGAGCGAACCGCCTGCGGCGATCAGCCGGTGGCGCAGTTCGAGGCGCAGCGCGGCGCCGTCATCGACCGCGGTGGCGCCGCCGACATAGGCGGAGACGGCGTCATTGCCCTCGAGCTGGAACTGCTCGGCGCGGAACACCGCCTTGCCGAAGCTGGTCTGGCCCTTGACCAGCGCGGCGACATCCCAGCCCGCGGCCAGCGGCAGCACGGCATGGCCCTGCGCGGTGAGCTTGGTGAAATTATTGTCGGCGCCGAGCCGCGAATAGCCCGTGCCCGAGGCGATGACGTCGGCCTTGCTGCGGCCGCCCAGGTCGCCGAGACCCTGGCTGATCTGCGCGGCGATGCCCCAGGAGCCGCGGTCGATATCGTAGCGGTCGAAGGCGATGCCGAGGCGGGCGACCATGTAGCGATCGCGGCTGAGATCGAGCGCGAACAGCGGTGCCTTGTTGGTTTCCTCGAGCTGCTCGACGCTGCCGCTGAGCAGCAGCGTGCGGCTGCGGGTCTTTTCCAGCGTGTAGCCGGCACGGAAGGCCAGCCGGCGCAGGTCGCCGACCGTGGCCGGGGCGCCGGTGACGGGCGTCGGCTGGGTACGGGTGAAGGTGACTTCGGGGTTGAGCGTCAGCCGCCCGTCGCCGACCGGCAGCACCACGCCGCCGCCGAGCACGCGCTCGCGCAGGTCGCTGGCGAACAGCTTGCTGACATCGTAACCGCTGGAGACGAAGCCGTAGATCTGCTCGCCCTGGCCGAGCGCCGAGTTGAGCGAGAGCTGGGCGTTGACGCTCCAGGTGCCAAGCGACGAGGCGAGGTAATTGTCGCCGCCGATGCTGCCCGAGACGAGCTTGTGCTTGCCCTCGATGACCAGTTTCGTGCCGCCGGGCTGGCTGCCGCGCAACAGGGTCGAGCGCATGGTCAGGCCGGGTACCTCGTTGGCGACGAGCAAGGCGCGCTCGATGTCGCTGAGGCGGAGATGCTTGCGGCCCTGCAGGCCGGCGAGGCGGCGGGCGACGACCGACTGCACGCGGCCCGGCAAGGCGGCGACGTCGACCTGCTCGATGAACCCGTCGATGACGACGATGCGCAGCGTACCGCCATCCTGCAGATCCTGCGGCGGGATGACGACGCGGGCGAGGACGAAGCCGGCGCGGGCATGCGCCGCCTCGATCTGCGAGGCGACCTCATAGATGCGCGCGAGGGTGACGGCCTGGCCGCGCAACGAAGCGAGCGCGGCATCGGTCTCGCTGGCGACTTCGGGGAAGCCGCCTTCGAGCACGACATTGCCGAGCGTGACCTTGAGATTCTCGCTGCCGGCGGGCGGGCGCAGGGCGCCTGCTTCGGGGATGTCGACGCGGAAGCCGTTGTCCGATCTTTCCGGGCGCAGGGTCTGCGGGGTTACCGTCGATGGCGTTGCCGATTGGGCGAAAGCTGTACCCGGGAGGGCAACGAGCGCACACAGGATTACCGAGCGCTTGAGCGCTTCGCCGCGATGCATTTTGTCAGGCCCCCACCCAGGATGAAGTGACAGCGTTAGAAGCGTGGCGCCCGTTCCTCAAGGGGAAACAACCACTTCGGCGGAAATATGCGGCGAAGCGGCGAAGGGCAGACCTTTTCGTCAACGGCTTGCGCCGACTCCCCGCAAGCCGCGCCGGCGTCGTTGCAGTTTGGTTTCCGCTAGCAGCGTGGCGGCGGCGCCGCCGGCATAGGCGACGAAATCGGCGGGGTCGAAGCCGGTGCCGAGTATGACGCGCAGGAGGCGGTCATGGAAGCCGATCCGGTCGGCGAAATGGAACCATTGGCCGAGTTCGATGGCGCACGCGATCACAAGCGCGATGGCAGCGGACCAGCCGATATCGAGCGGCGTCACCGCCCGTATCGCGAGATAGACCAGCACCACGGCCAGACTGTCGCCGAGATAGGGGCGGACCAGCGCGTCGTGGACGAACGCGGCGATGGCGACTTCGACGATAAAGGCGAGGATCGCCGCCATGGCATAGGGTGCTCGGAAGGTGATGCGACCGCTCCGGTGATGGATTGCGGGCCATGCTGGCATAGGGTCATCGAGGGATGATGCAGCGGTAGCGCCGATCCCGTGCAGGCTTGGGTGGAGATTGCGCGCGCGAAGGCGACGCGCTCACCAGATACCGGGCACCAGGCGCCAGCGCACGCGGCGGGCATAGTCGTCGTAACCGGTCAACTCGGTGCGCAGCAGACGATCTTCCTCGGCGGGGCGCATCTGCAGCACCGTCGCGAAGATGCGCGCTTCCCTAATCCTGCGCGCGAGGCTCTTGGGCCGCCAGCTCGCGGTCGATGTCGCCCTGCCAGCGTTCCGGCACGATCTCCCTGCCGGTCACCGGATGCGGCATGTGGAACGGGACCACCTTGTGCGTCGGCCACAGCCAGGCATCCTCGATCAGTTCGTCGGGGCCGGTCGGATCCTCGGGATAAACGAGTGTCGGGAAAGGAACATATTCGGGCCGGGTGTTGGCCCAACCGGTTTCGAAATCGGCGTGCCATTGCGGCATGTAGTTGAGGATCTTGATCCGCCAGACGCCGTCCACCTTCTGATAGGTGTTCTCGTAGATCCCGCCTTCCCACCATTGGCGCATGCCGAGCATCGGGTTCGATGGATCGGTATAGTCCTTGTGCCGTCCGGCCTGCATCATCGATCGGGCGCGGGCATAAGCGATCTCACCGTTCGGCTCGATATCGATGATGTCCTGCAGCTGCGGATGGTCGAGCAGGAACCCGTCGACCGGGCCGTTGACACCGTGGGTGAAACGCTTCTGGAACCGTTCGACATAGAGCCGGCGGATGCCCGCCTTGGTCCGCCAGATGCCGCCGAAGAAGCGCACCTCACCATCTTCGGTGAACAGGTCGACCGTCTCGTTGTAGAGGCATTTGTCGATCAGATAGCCGTAGAGATGCTGAAGCTTGCGGACGTCGAGTTCATCCTCACGCTGCTGGAGGCGGCGCGAGAGGTCCATCACGCTCTGTTCGAGTTTCGTGATGCGGTCGGCGTCGGCCATCCCAGCTCTCCTGATCGTATGCTTTGCCTACAATCTGCGTCGCGCTGCGATGGCTGTCAACTATAGGCACTCCCGCACGTCGTCCCTTCCACCGAAGGGGCGCGGCGGGAAATCAGAAGCGCATTTCCTCGTAAACCCGGCTGACGTCCTCGCCCCAAGCGCCGTAATAGCGATCGAGCAACGCCTGTGCGGGCACCTTGCCGGTGCGCACGATGTCGCGCAGCGGTTCGAGGAACCCGGTCTCGTTGCTGCCCGAGGTATCGAACCGCGCGCGGGCCGAGAGGCCGGCGCCGGCGATATCGAGCACCTCGCCGGCAACGTCGCTGAGCTTGCCGCCGCCGGGGATCGGGGCGTCGAGCGCGAGTTTGGGGACCGCGCTGCGCAGCGCCTCGCGTTCGTCCATCGTCCAGTTTTTGACCAGGTCCCACGCCGCGTCGAGTGCGCCCTGATCGTAGAGCAGGCCGACCCACAAGGCCGGCAGCGCGCAGATGCGGCTCCAGGGACCGCCATCGGCGCCGCGCATTTCGAGGAAGGTCTTCAGCCGCACCTCGGGAAAGGCGGTCGAGAGATGGTCGTTCCAGTCGTCGAGCGTCGGCTTCTCGCCGGGCAGGACGGACAAATTGCCCTTCAGGAAATCGCGGAACGACAGGCCGGCGGCGTCGATATATTTGCCGTCGCGGTAGACGAAGTACATCGGCACATCGAGCGCGTACTCGGCGTAGCGTTCGTAGCCGAAGCCGTCCTCGAACACGAAGGGCAGCATGCCGGTCCGCGCCGGATCGGTGTCGGACCAGATATGGCTGCGATAGGACAGCATGCCGTTGGGCTTGCCTTCGGTGAAGGGCGAGTTGGCGAAAAGCGCGGTGGCCAGCGGCTGCAGCGCGAGGCCGACGCGGAACTTCTTCACCATGTCGGCCTCGGACTGATAATCGAGATTGACCTGGATGGTGCAGGTGCGCAGCATCATGTCGAGGCCCATGCTGCCGACGCGCGGCATGTGGCGCAGCATGATCGCATAGCGGCCCTTGGGCATGATCGGCAGCTCGGCGCGGGTCTTGTCGGGCCACATGCCCATGCCGAGAAAGCCGATGCCGAACTTGTCGCCGATCGCCTTGACCTGTTCGAGGTGGCGGCCGGTTTCGGCGCAGGTCTCGTGCAGGTTTTCGAGCGGCGCGCCGGACAGCTCGAACTGGCCGGCCGGCTCCAGGCTGATGCTGCCGTCGGCGCCGGACATAGCGATGGCGTTCCCGCCCTCCAGCACCGGCTTCCAGCCATAGGCGGTCAGCGCGTCGAGCAGGTCGCGGATGCCGCCCTTCTCGTCATAGCTCGGCGCGTGATGATCGGAGAGGGCGTAGACGAACTTCTCATGCTCGGTGCCGATGCGCCACGCCTCGGGCGGTTTCTCGCCCCTGGCGAAGCTGGCGATCAGCTGGTCGCGCGACTCGATGGTCGGTGACGGGGCCTTGGTGTCGAGATGCGTGGTCATGGTCGCGCCATAGCTGGGGTGCGCGGGGGCCGCTAGCAAGTTTCGTTTCGCTACCGGGTGGGAGCGTCGCGCGAACGTGATTGCGGATGAGGGCCGATATTCTATCTTTGGCCGCTCAGGGAAATGTAGAAGGGGCGACAATGGCCTGGACGAAGGGTCGCGGGATGCTGGGTCCGTTGAAGCCTCTGCTGGGTGATTGGGTCACGGCCCGTGGTGAAGGTGATAGCCCGGCTGCGACGATGTGGTGCAGCCGCAGCTTCACGCTTCTCGGCAGCGGATGGATTGAGCTCGACGCGCGCTGGCAAACCGGGCCCTCGAAGGAATATCGGGAACGGGCGATTTTCGGCGCCGGCGACGATAGCACCCTTGGTTGCTTCTCTTTCACCAGCGATGGCAAACGATCGATCGGGCGCCTTGTCGATGGCTCTGATGTGCACGAGCGGGCGGTCGCGTTCGAGGCGCAGATGCCGGCCGGGCTGGCGCGCATGGTTTATTGGCCGCTCGAGACCGACGCACCGGGTTTTCGCTTCGCCGTCGAATCGAGGACGAAGAAGGGCTGGAATCGCTTCCTGCTTCAGCGGTTCATCCCCGCTGGGTAGCGCTGGCGACCGCTCGCGTTCGAGGCATCTTCTCCAGGTGGACGTCGCCGGGTAGAGCGGCGCGTTCACGGTTTTCGACGCAGGCGCGATGCACACGAAATTCCACAAATCCCCCGCCTATCTCGGGCTGCAGGCGCTGCGCATCCCGGCCGGGTGGTCGATCGGGTGGAACACGCTCTATGCAACGTCGCGAGCCGAGCAGGGAGAGTTTGGCGGCTCGTCTCTGTTCAACGCCACGAACCCGGGGCGTCGATTCCGCATCGACGTGGCGTTTCGGCCCGAACACGATCCCGATGGCCGGTTCCACCTGACCGTCGAATATCAGCCCTGGCCGCGGACCGAAAAGGGCCGGCGCAAGACCGATGTGGCGTTTGTCTTCGACGGCGATGCCGAAACCATCCACCATTTCGATACCGCATCCTATGCCGAGCTGGTGGATCAGCTGGAGGCATGGATCGCGCGGTGCACGATGTGGGTGCGCGAAGGCAACTGATCCGCGCGGCCGCGCCGGAGGGCCTCACCAGTCCCCGTTTGCGCCCATCCACAGGCTGACCGCCGCCGCCGCCGCGGTGTCGGCGCGGAGGATGCGGGGGCCGAGGGAGATGCCGACCGCGCCCCTGGTCGCGCGGATCGCTTCGCGTTCGTCGCTGTCGAAGCCGCCTTCGGGGCCGATCAGGATCGCGGCGGGGCCGGGGTGCGCGCGCATCGCCTCCAGCGCGGCGGCGCCGCCGGTTTCGTCGGCGAAGAACAGCGCTCGGTCTACCGGCCAGTCGCGCAGCAGGGCGGGGAGCTTCACCGTGTCGGCGAGTTCGGGCAGCGCGGTGCGGCCGCATTGCTCGGCGGCCTCGATCATGTGTGCGCGGAGACGGTCGTGCTTGGGATTGTCGACCACGCTGCGGCGGGTGACGACCGGCACGACGCGGGCAACACCGAGCTCGCAGGCCTTTTCGACCATCCAGTCGATCCGGCCCTTTTTGAGTGGGGCGGCGCACAGCCAAAGATCGGGCACCGCCTCCCGCTCGCGCAGGCGGTCCGTGACGTCGAGCATGATGTCGCGGCGCCCGACCGTATTGGCGACGCCGAGCCATTCGCCGGTGATATCGTCGAACAGCTTGATCGGGTCGCCAGCCTTGAAGCGCATCACCGAGATCAGATAATGCGCCGCCGGGCCGTCAATGCGCAACGGGCCCGGGGCGAGCCCGGTCTCGACGTAGAGCCGCGGGGTGGATTGCGGGGGCCAGGCGGGGGTGGCGGGCATGGTACCGCTCTATCGTGCGGCGCGGCGAACGTCATCCCGCGATCGGCCCCGCTTGTATGGAGCGGGCGGCGTTCTACATTCCGCCGCAGGGAAAAGGGGGCGGCGATGTTCTACACGATGATGGTGGCCGCGATCGCTGTGATGCGGCTGTTCCCCGAGACGCCGACCGCGCGTTTCCTGCATCGCTGGCTGGCGGAGAAGCCGGCGGCATGGATCGACGCGGTCCGGCGCAAGCATCTCATCTTCCTGCTGCTGACGATCGGGACGGTGCTGGTGCTGCGCGAGGCGGCGCCGATGCTGGCCGGCAGCAGCGAACTCGCGCTGTTCGGGATATGGGACGCTTCGGTCTATCTCGACGTGGCGATGGCGGCGTGGACGATCGCGGCGCTGGCGCGTGGGCGGTCTGGCTGGGCGGTGCTGCGGCCGAAGCTGGTCACGCTGCTCGGGCGACCGCGCATAACGAGGGCGCGTCGGCGAGCGCGACGTTCGCCGCCGCGGGCGCGGTTGCCGGCCAATGACGATGAGGGGCTAACGCTGGCCGCTTGAAGGACGACTTCCCAACGGGAGAATGAGCGCGCGGCAGCCCGGTCGCCCTAGCCGATCCGCCACCAATGCTGCGTCTTGCAGGCAAGGCCGAACAACAGGCAGCCCGACACCAGCATGGTGTCCCGGCCGGTCGGGATGACGGTGGCCGCGGCGCTGGTGTTGAGATCGGGGATGAACACCTTGCCCCTCCACTTGCCGTCCTCGGCGGGGCGGAAGTTCTGGAACAGCTGACGGCCGATCAGGTCCTGGCCGCTGCCGCTCTTCGCATCGGCGCGCGCCTTGGGGATCGCCCAGACGACCGTGCCGCACATTGCGGAGCCACAGCGCGCGGCGCGCAGATGGACGGTATTGTTGGTGTTGCGCCAGGTGCCTTCCCACGACGACGGCGTATTGCCCGCGGTCGGCGCAGCCGGCGGCGGCGCAGCAGCGACCAGCAACGCGGCGGCAAGGGGAATCCAGGAACGAATCGCAATCATCAGGCACTCCGTGCCCCCCGTCCCCGCGCCTATATGTGAAGCGATCATGGCGCTTCCAAGGCTCGTTTGTCGCAAATTGTCGCAACATTCGAGGGACCTGCGGCGCACATTCTCTCGTGGCCGAATTCCCACTTTGATGGTATGATTTTGCATTGACGGCGGGAGAGAGACGATGCGCAGGGTTTTCATCGGATTGCTCGCGGCCGGGCTGGCGTTGGGCGGCTGCCATGCGGTGCGGTCGGGTAGCGGTGCCGACGGCGGGCATCGCGGTCGCTATGCCGGCGTCGGGCTGTACGGCGCGGATCACGGCTGGGCGCATGTCGCCGGCGCGCCGGCGCCAGCCGACAAGGCGGTGGCGACTACCGCCGACGACACGACGGTGATCGTGACCGTCGACGGTGTGACGGGCGAGATCCGCCAGTGCGGCAATTATTCCGGGCATTGTATCGCGATGAACCCATGGCGGGCGCCGCTGGCGGCGAAGCAGGCCGCGCCGGTATCGCTGACCGCGCGCGAGGATGCGACGGCGGATAACACGGTGGCCTCGGTCGAGCCGGACAATGAAGCCGCGCTCGCGAAAAAGTGAAGCGCGGTTTTCCGGACCGCGAGGTTGTGGCACAGCGTCGCCATGACCAACCCCGCCGAGATCGTGCCCGATACCCAGCATCGCGGGCTGGTCGGCGCCTTGCCGCCGCGACTGCGCGCCTTTGCCCTGCTGGCGCGGTTCGACCGGCCGATCGGCTGGTGGCTGCTGTTTTGGCCCGGCGCGTGGGGCGTGGCGCTGGCCGGCGGATCGGTGGCGCGTTGGTGGTTGCGCTTCCTGCCCGGTCCATCGCCCCTGATACTGTGGCTGCTGCTCGGCGCGATCGCGATGCGCGGGGCGGGGTGCGTCTATAACGATATCGTCGACCGCGATCTCGACCGGCAGGTGGCGCGGACGCGCAGCCGGCCGCTTGCCAGTGGAGCGGTGTCGCTGGCCGCCGCATGGGGCTGGTTGCTGGCCTTGTGTCTGGTCGGGCTGGTCGTGCTGTTGCAACTCAACGTACATGCCGCGGCGGTGGCGCTGATCAGCCTAGTGCCGGTTGCGGCCTATCCGTTCATGAAGCGCATCACCTGGTGGCCGCAGGCGTGGCTCGGCATCGTCTTCTCCTGGGCGGCGCTGGTCGGCTGGGCCGAGGTGACGGGCAACCTCTCGGTGGCGGGACTGCTGCTTTATGCCGGAAGCATCTGCTGGGTGATCGGCTACGACACGATCTACGCCTTGCAGGACGTGGAGGACGATGCGCTGGTCGGCGTGCGCTCGTCGGCGCGGCGCATGGGTATGCGGGTGCGCGAAGGTGTAGGCATTTTCTACGCGCTAGCGCTGGCCTTTTGGGCGGCGGCGATCTGGCAGGTGCGGCCGGACTGGCTGGCGCTGGTCGCGCTGTTGCCGATGGCGCTGCATCTCGGATCGCAGGTAGTGCGGATCGATGCGGCGGACGGCGACAAGGCATTGCGGCTGTTTCGGTCCAACCGCTTTGCGGGGCTGCTGATGTTCCTCGCCTGCGTGGTGGTGGGGACGAGTCCCTGGTGATTTGATTCACGCGAAGGCGCGAAGATTTTACGAGGATTTGTTCACGCGGAGACGCGGAGGCGCGGAGAAGAAAAGTTCTTCGCGCCTCGCGTGAACCACATTTCCTGCTCTTCCGCTTTTGACCTTCGCCCCCCGGCTCCCTAAGTCGCGCGCATGCTGACCAATCAAGAGGCGCAGGATCGCGCCGCCGATATCGTGGCGCGCGCGGTCGCCGCCGGAGCCGATGCTGCCGATGCGGTGTACGCCGCCGATACTTCGCTCGAGGTGTCGATCCGCCTCGGGGCGCTGGAGGATGTCGGACGGTCGGAGAGCGCCGAGCTTGGCCTGCGCGTGTTCGTCGGCAAGCGATCGGCGAGCGTGTCCTCGTCGGACCTGTCGCAGGACGCGATGACCGCGTTGGTCGAGCGTGCCGTCGCCATGGCGCGTGAGGCGCCCGAGGATGAATGGGCCGGCCTTGCACCGGCCGAGCGGCTGCTGAAAGGCGCGCCGCCGCAGCTCGACCTCGATGATGGCGGAGCGGTGGCGCCGGAGGAACTGAAGGCCGCGGCACTCGCCGCCGAGGATGCCGCGCGCGCTGTCGCCGGGGTGACCAA
Organism: Pseudomonadota bacterium; assembly: GCA_040390605.1. Classification (GTDB taxonomy): domain Bacteria; phylum Pseudomonadota; class Alphaproteobacteria; order Sphingomonadales; family Sphingomonadaceae; genus Sphingomonas. The sequence continues at coordinate 304,001 of JAZJXZ010000016.1, read as the reverse complement.
CAGCGAGGGCGGTGGCGCGAGTGCGCAACGCTCGCAATGGGCGATCGCCACCAGTCATGGCTTCGCCGCCTGCTATGCAACCACCAGCTACGGCGTGTCGGCCAGCGTGCTCGCCGGCGAGGGCGGGGCGATGGTGCGCGATTACGATTACCACAGCGCGCGCCACCGCAAGGCGCTGGAGGATCCTGCGGAGATTGGCCGCCGCGCCGGCGAACGGACTGTGGCGCGGGTCAATCCGGGGCGGATGGAGAGTGGGGCAGTGCCGGTCGTGTTCGATCCGCGGATCGGGTCGAGCCTGCTCGGTCATCTGATCGGCGCGATCGGCGGGCAGGCGATCACACGCAAGACGAGCTTCTTGCTGGAATCGCTGGGCAAGCGGGTTTTCGCGCCCGGCGTGAACGTTTCGGATGATCCGCACCGCCCGCACGGGCTGCGTTCGCGGCCGTTCGACGGTGAGGGACTGCCGGTCACGCCAACCAGCATCATCGCCGATGGGGTGCTCGAGACCTGGCTGCTCGACAGCGCTTCCGCGCGACAATTGGGGCTCGAGCCGACCGGCCATGCCGCGCGCGGCGTCAATGGCGCGCCGGGCGTGTCGACCAGCAACCTGTTCATGGCCGCCGGCATCGTGCCGCCCGAGACGCTGATCGGCGACATCAAGCGCGGCGTATATGTGACCGAGCTGATCGGGATGGGCGTCAACGGCGTGACCGGCGATTACAGCCGCGGCGCGGCGGGCTTCCTCATCGAGGATGGCGAGATCGCCGGGCCGGTGGCGGAGTTCACCATTGCCGGCAACCTCAAGGACATGTTCCTCGCGCTGACCCCGGCCAACGACCTGGTGTTCCGTTACGGCAGCAACGTGCCGACGCTGCGGATCGACGGGATGACGGTGGCGAGTGGCTGAACCGGCGGCCGACCTCGCCGATGCCGTGGCTGCCATCGCCGCCGAGGCGGGCGCGCTCGGCATGGCGCGGTGGGACAGCGACTTCGCACGGTGGGAAAAGACCCCCGGCCATCCGGTATGCTCGGTCGACCTGGAACTCGACGCGTTGCTGCGCACGCGGCTGGAGGCGTTGCTGCCCGAGGCGGCATGGCTGTCGGAGGAAACGATCGACGAGCCGGCGCGGCTCGAGCGGCGGCTGCTATGGGTGGTCGATCCGATCGACGGCACGCGCGATTATCTGCGCCGGCGGCCGGGCTGGGCGGTGTCGATCGCCCTCGTCGAGGACGGGCAGCCGGTGTTCGGCGTGCTCGACGCGCCGGCACGCGGCGAGGTGTGGCGCGCCGCGGTCGGCAAGGGCGCGACGCGCAACGGCGTGCCGATCGGGGTAAGGCCGCGTGACGTCTTCGCCGGCGCGCGGGTGCCGAGCGACGGGCTGCCCAAGGCCGACAGCGACCTGGTCGCGGTGTTCAAGCCCAATTCGATCGCCTTGCGCATTGCGATGGTCGCGGCGGGAGAGGCCGATCTCGTCGCCACGCTGCGCTGGGGTTACGAATGGGATGTCGCCGCCGCCGTGCTGATTGCGCGCGAGGCCGGAGCGGATACCAGCGACGCGTTCGGGGACAAGCTGCACTTCAACACACCGAGCGCGCAGGCCTTCGGCGTGCTGGTGACAGCGCCGGGGATTCATGGCGCGGCGATTGAGCGGCTCAGGGAACGGGCGCTGGCGTTGCGCTAAACGGTTGACAATGGACCGGTCCGCGCCGACTTTCGCCGCGCTGACGTGGGAGAGACCGGAGCGATCCGGCGCCGAAGGAGCAACCGCCCCGGAAACTCTCAGGCAAAAGGACCACCCGGCAATAGCTTCTGGAAAGTGGCGCTCCGGGCGCCCGCCGACGGGATAACGATCTCAGGCAAATCGACAGAAGGGGCGCAGCGACCGGCATGAACCGGACGGAGAGGTGCGTCGAATGTCCGTTTCAACCGATCTCGCGGCGAGCGCCCGCATATCCGGGCCCGCGCTGAGTGTGGTCGACCTGTTCACCATCGGCATCGGGCCGTCGAGTTCGCATACCGTCGGGCCGATGCGCGCCGCGGCCGCCTTTGCCGAGCTGGCGCTGGTCGAGGGCGAGTTGGGCGCGGGGCCGCCGCTGTCGGTCAGTTGCGCTCTGTACGGCTCGCTGGCGCTGACCGGGCGAGGCCATGCCACCGATGTCGCGGTGCTGCTCGGCCTGTCGGGCTGGCTGCCGGACAAGGTCGATCCCGAGGCGATTCCAACGCTCGTCGCCGATATTCGTGAGCGGCGGGTGCTGTCGCTGGGCGGGCGCCATCGCGTGCCGTTCGACGAGGCGACGCAGCTGGACTTCCGCTTCGGCGAGTTCCTGCCCGGCCATGCCAATGCGATGCGCTTCACTGCCGATTATCCCGGCGGACACAGCATCGAGCGGATCTATTATTCGATCGGCGGCGGGGCGATCGGCGTCGAGGGCGCGACGGCGGCCGAGCGGCCCAATGTCGCGGTGCGTCATCCGTTCGGGTCGGGCGAGGAATTGCTCGCGATCGGCCGGCGCGAGGGGCTGTCGATCGCCGACATCATGTGGGCCAATGAGGAAGCATGGCGGTCGCGCGCCGAGACCACCGCGTTTCTCGATGCCGTGCGCAGTGCGATGCTCGATTGCATCGAGCGCGGTTGCGCGCAGGATGGCGTGCTGCCCGGCGGGCTCAACGTGCGGCGCCGCGCCGGGGCGCTGCACCGCGCGCTGTGCGCGCGCGGCCCGCGGACCGAGCCGTCGCATATCTTCGAATGGGTCAGTCTCTACGCGCTCAGCGTGAACGAGGAGAATGCCGCCGGCGGTCGGGTGGTGACCGCACCGACCAACGGCGCGGCGGGCATCTTGCCAGCGGTGCTCAAATATTATGAGGTGTTCTGCTCCGGCGCGACGCGCGAGGGCGCGCGCACGCTGCTGATGACCGCCTCGGCGATCGGCTTTCTCTACAAGACCAACGCCTCGATCTCGGCCGCCGAAATGGGCTGCCAGGGCGAGGTCGGGGTGGCCTGCTCGATGGCCGCGGCGGGGCTGGTCGCGGCGCTGGGCGGCAGCAACGAGCAGGTCGAGAACGCCGCCGAGATCGGCATGGAGCATAATCTCGGCCTGACCTGCGACCCGATCGGCGGGCTGGTCCAGATCCCCTGCATCGAGCGCAACACGATGGGCGCGGTGAAGGCGATCAATGCGGCGTACCTCGCGTTGCAAGGTGACGGGCAGCACATCGTCTCGCTTGACGCGGTGATCGAGACGATGCGCCAGACCGGCGAGGACATGCGGTCGAAATACAAGGAGACCAGCCTCGGCGGGCTGGCGGTCAACGTCGTGGAGTGCTGAGAGTGATGGGGTCGCAGCCAGCCTGATTCAACATTTTCGAGCACGGCCTATTCCGGTCGTGCCCGCGCACATGCGGGCATGGAAAGGAGTGGCTCATGCCGATCATCGTGCCCATCGAAGACAACAAGGTCGGCCTGGCGACGGCGACCGATGCGAAGTTTCGCGCGCCGGACTATTCGGGCAGCGGACTGGAAGCGCTGGGCGCCGAACTCGCCCAGCTGGGCGGTGGTGGTCAACAACTCGCCAGCAGCATCGAGGAACGGCGCCGCCGCGCGGCCGAGGCGATCGCTGCAGCGATGCTCGACGACCGGCATCAGAGCAATATCGACGATGCCGCCGTGAAGCAGGCCTATGTCGATTACAGCGACCCGACGCACGAGGCGTTGCACGGCGAAGACGGCCTGTTCAACCGACAGGGTGCCGGTGCCCATGCCGCTTTCCCCGGCCTGGTGGAAACGTTGGTCGACAATCATGACAAGGCGCTGTCGAAGCTCGACGATGTCCAGCGCGCTGCCATCGCGCCGGCCATGAACGAGCGGCTGCGCAACGATGTCGATCGTGCCGCGGACTATGTTCGTCAGCAGGGCGCGGCCGAACAGAAGTGGCAGAGCGAGCAATTGCAAAAAACCGCGGCGCGCGACGCGGTGAACCACGCCGACGATCCCGACCTGTTCGACCACCATCTGGCGACCGGTGAGAAGACGATCCGCCAGCAGGCGAAGATCGACAAGGTGGGGGACAAGCTGCTCGCCAAGCAGATCGCCGATTACAAGTCTGGGGTCCAGGCCGACACGATCGAGACGCTGACGCAGCGCGATCCGGTGCGCGCGGCGAGCTGGTATGCGCGTAATGGCGATACCCTCAATCGGCGCGACAAGCTGCGCGTCGAGGCAAAGCTGGGTGCCGTCCTGGCCGGGAATCAGGGTCGCTCGGGCGAGGAGCGATCGACGCAGTGGGCTGACGCAGTGTCCGAGGCAGGTAGTTCATCGCCGCCGTCATCCGCAACGGTGGACATCGCGTCCGTTCCTCAAACCCAGACGAATCCGCAGTTCACTTCGTCGAACGCGGTGAATGGATCGCCAAGCCCGTCGTGGTCTTCTTCGGACGTGTCGTCGTCGTCGCTCGCCTTGAACGCGCCTATCATTGATGTTGAGTCGTTCGATGGCCCCCGCGCCGACGGATTTTCATTACAGCCGGCAGGTCAGGCGATCACGTTTGATCAACATGGCAGGCCGACGCGTGGGGACAACGGAGATTCCGTTTCGCAGGCGATATACGACGCATTTGCCGATGCCGGGGACGAGGCCCGTCAAAACCTCAGCGATCTCGCAAACAGGATTACCGGCTGGCGCGACGCAAAAAAGGGGTGGGATTTGTTATGGCAGGACGGCAAGACCCAGATATCATCCGACTATGTGTTGGCGCACCCCCGGGAATTCCCTGGCAAGGTATTGACCTACTCTGTCGGCTTCAATCCGGCTCCGGGCGTGCTCGACGCAGGTCGCTTCGCAACCGATCAATTGTCGGGTCGGTACGTCACCTTTGCGTTGGCCTCGCAGAAATTTCCGAACAGGCGGGATATCGGCCGGATGATCGCGCTCGCTAGAACGTTGAAGACCGGTGTGGCCGCGATGGGGCAATTTGAAAATGTCGGCCTGTTTTCCGCGCATGGCGTGACCGCATCCTTCGGTATGAACGGCGTCAGTTTCAGTCGGTCCTATTCTTATGACCCCGGGAGGCATTCGCTGACCTATTCGGGCATTTCGTCGTCGCTTGGTATTCCCAACGTGCGCGGCATTCCGTCGCCAACTGCGCAACGCAGCTATACTGTCCTGTATGACGTGAGACGGAAATAGGTTGGTCTTTCGATCAATACCCAGCGCCTGCGCGCGCAAGGGAAATGTCACCGAACGCCGCGTCGCTGGGCCCGGTGCCGGCAGAAGGATCCGTCATTTTGCGGCGCGGACGGCGCGCTGATAACGTATCATGAAATCAGCGCGCGCCGTGACCGCGTCGAGAATGCAGCCGTTGTAAATCAATAATGATGACGCCTCACCTTCCTCACTATGGATCTCCCGCTGGCAGACCTTGTCATGAGATTTTTCCCATCGACCCTCGGCGATTTTCAATTTTTGACGTCGCGCCGGCCCAAGTCGCGTCAGCAAGACACGGTAGGACCGATTCAAACGTTCGCGCTGCCGATCGATTTCGTCGCGCATGCACTTCGTCTGGCCGGCGATCGTCCCGCGCGCGGCGTCGCCGCTCATCATGCAAACGCCATATTGCGATGAAGTGCCAAGCGTTCCGTCAACCGTGAAGGCCTGGTCCGTTTGGTGCGCAGGCACCAGGGTCAGGAGCAGGGCGGAAAGGATCAAGGTCATACCGCACGCTCCCTTTACGACGGCGCTGCCGAATCGCATTGCCGGAATATATGTTCCTGTCTTGTTCTAATGCGGCATTTGCGAATCCGCAACAGGGCCGCTTGGGCTGCCATGCAGTAGCAACAAAGGCGACTGGGCAGACTCCTGGCGCTTCTGCGACAACGGCCACGGCCAGTTCATCGATGAGGAATATCTCAAGACGCATTACAGCCGCATCGTCGCGAGTGGCTCGCACTGACCGGTCGTGCCTGGGCGGCCGGCGGAGGCGTGCGCTGAGCGATCCAACGCACGTTCCGGCGTCACGATGCCGGATTGCGGCCGTCGGGTTGGCACATTAGCGTATCGGTCATGCACAAGCCGCTCCTGCTCGCCACTGCCGCGTTCGTCGCGCTCTCCATCAACCCCGTAGTCGCCAAGGGCGCCGCGCCCGCCGGCACCGACTATGCCGCCCGCGTCGCGCGCGTGCTGAAGGACACGCCGTTGATCGACGGCCATAACGACTGGGCCGAGACGCTGGCCGAGCGCGAGGGCGAGAAGCGCTGGACGATCGATCTGCGCCGCCTCACCGCGACCGGGCCGGACCGCTACAACACCGATATCGAGCGACTGCGCAAGGGTATGGTCGGCGGGCAATTCTGGTCGGTCTATGTCTCGGCGGACCTGCCGCCGCTCGAGCAGGTCAAGCAGACGCTCGACCAGATCGATCTCGTCCGCGACATCGTCGCGCGTTACCCCGAGACGTTCGAACTGGCGCGCACCGCGGCGGATGTGCGGCGCATTCACAAGGCCGGGCGGATCGCCTCGATGATGGGCGTCGAGGGCGGCGGGCAGATCGCCAACGACCTGTCGGTGCTGCGTTCCTACCAGGGCCTCGGCGCGGGCTATCTCACGCTGACCCATGTGCTGACCATCGACTGGGCGGATTCGGCGACCGACAACCCCAGGCATGACGGTCTCACCAAGTTCGGCGAGGCGGTAGTGCATGAGCTCAACCGCATCGGCATGCTGGTCGACCTGAGCCATGTCAGCGAGGACACGATGCGCGACGCGTTGCGTGTGTCGAAGGCGCCGGTGATCTTCTCGCATTCGAGCGCGCGGGCGCTGGTCGATCATCCGCGCGACGTGTCGGATGACGTGCTCAAGCTGGTCGCGGCCAATGGCGGCGTGGTGATGGTCAATTACGCGCCCAATTACGTGTCCGAGGCGATGCGCCGCTGGAGCGCCGACCGCGCGGCGGAGCGCGCCCGGCTCAACGCGCCGCCTTATGGCGGACTGTTGATCGGCCAACCCGACAAGGCAGCGGCGGCGATGAAGCAATGGGAGGCCGAGCACCCGCGGCCGGTGGTGACGCTGGCGATGGTCGCCGACCATATCGAGCACGTCGCCAAGGTGGCGGGCGTCGACCATGTCGGCATCGGCTCGGATTACGACGGCGTGGGCAACGAGCTGCCGCAGGGCCTGGAGAATGTCGATACCTATCCCGCCTTGCTCGCCGAACTGATGCGGCGCGGGTGGAGCGATGCCGATGTGGCCAAACTCGCCGGCGGCAACGTGCTGCGCGTGATGGAGCGCGCCGAGGCGGTGGCGGCGTCGATGCGCGGAGAATTGCCGGCGACGGCGACGGTCGCCGCTTTGGACAAGCCGGGGAAGTAGCTGCGGTCGAGAAAGAAGAAGGAATTTGGTCGCGCGGAGGCGCGGAGACGCGGAGGGATTGCGCCCGTAGCAATGGTGGCGTCAGCCAATCAATCTCGCGCCCGCTGCACCCGGTTCATTGGGGCGCGGGGCGCCAGCCCAATGCGAAACATCTCCGCGCCTCCGCGCCTCCGCGTGAAAAAATTCTTCTTTATTCTGCGCGGTCAGCCGACGGCGTCGGGGCTGTCCTCCCCAACCCTCCCAGCGGGAGGGGAGTCAGGAAGCCACCCCGTCGTCGCGATATTTGATTTCAAGGAAGCGCCCGCGCGTTGACAGGCTGTCAAGGTCGCCCTGCGCCAGCTTGGCGGTCATCTCGGCGATTTCCTGGTCGATCACCTTGAGGCCGTCGGCCAGTTCGGCGTCGGGGGTCTTGCCGTTGCGTTCGACCTTGCGCAGCGGTTCGGGGACGCGGGCATAGCCCTTGAGGAATTCGGGCAACTGCTCGCCGACCAGCTTGCGCACCTCGACCGCCGCCGGGTCGTCCTCGCCGAGCGTGGCGAGTTGCGGGGCAAGCGTGTCGAGCCGCACGCCGATGCCGTCGAGCAAGGTACGTGCCGGCGCCGGCAGCGCCGGGCGCTGCGTGTCGAGGAAACGCGCGGTCTGGCCGGGCAGGGCCTTCAAGGGCACCTCGCGCAGCCGTTCGGGCGTCGGCTCGGGGCCGGCCGGCATCAGCGCGAAGACCAGGGTGGCGAGGATCAGCAGGCCGATCACCGCCGTAAAGCCGAGGATGCCGAGCGGCACGAACAGGCCGATCGCCACCGCCACGGCGATGATCAGCCCGTCGGCCACCGCGACCCGCGTCAGCCGCGCGCCGGCCTCGCCGACGCGGGCGCGCTGGCGGGCGCCCATGCGGCGCTCGTCCGACACGCGGTGGAGCAGTTCGCTGGCCCGCGCGACCGCCTGATCGACTTCGCTCACCCTATATGGACTCCAGCTTGAACTGGTCGGTCGCGGGCTTGCCGGCATTCTGCGCCTGGCCTTCCGCCCGGGCGATATAGCCCTTCGACTTTTCGACCTCGGTGGTCAGCGCGCCGACCGTCGTCTTCATCGAATCGAGCGCCTTCAGCTTGAACACGTCGATCGCGTCCATCGTGTCGTAGATATTCTGGAAGGCGCGCTGCAGCACCTCGACCGGAATGGTCGCGCTGGCGGCCTGTTCGTGGATCGCGGCGCTCTGGCTCTTCAGCAGCTTGCCGGTCGAATCGATCAGCCCGGCGGTGGTGGTGTTGAGCGCCGTCACCTGGTCGAGCACCAGCTTCTGGTTGGTCAGCGCCTGCGCCACCGTCACCGCGGTGCGCAATGCGGACACGGTCGTGGTCGAGGCGCGGTCGACGCCCTTCACGAGCTCGACGTTGTTCTTCTTGACCAGGTCGAGCGCGAGATACCCCTGCACCGTCACCGCCATCTGGGTGAGCAGATCCTGGGTACGCTGTCGGACATAGAAGAGCGCGGTTTCGCGCAGCGCCTTGGCCTTGGCCGGGTCGCTATGGTCGAGCTCGTTGGCCTTGTCCTCGATGCGTGTGTCCATCGTCTTGGACAGCACGATCATCTGTTCGAGCTTGCCCATCGAGGTCCACAGATTGGCGCGCTCGACGTCGATCGCGGCATTGTCCATCAGCAGCTCATCCTTGCCGCGCCCGAGCGCCTTGAGGATCGAGTTGATATGCGATTGCGACGATTTGTACTTGTCGAAATAGCCGGTGATCTTGTTGCCGAAGATCTTGTCGAAGAAACCGCGCGAGGTCAGCGCGCCCGACGGGTCGAGCTTTTCGACCGTGCGGCGCAGCTCGATCAGGTCGGCGCCGACGCCAGTCTCCTGGTCCATCGCCTTTACGGGTCTGTCGAGGAAACGGTTCGACTGGCCGGCGGCATCGCGGATTTCCTTCTGGCCCATCGCGGCGATGGCATCGACGCGCTTGCCGAATTCGGGCGAATTGACGTCCTGCGCGACGAGATCGTCGACGAAGCTGTCGACCTTGGCCTCGAGCTGGGTGCGCTTCTCGTCATCGACCGGCACCAGGCCGACGGCCTGGGTCGGCGTGACATTGCGCACCGGCTCGGGCGGGGTCAGCACGAGCGGCGGCTCGGTCGGGGCGGTAATCGTCTCAGGCGTCGTGGCCATGCCAGTCTCCGATGCGGTGCGTGACAACGAGTCTAGTGTCGTCGCGGGCGCGTTCAAGTGTGTCATATATGTAATACGCTTGCGCCGTTTACGCCAGTACCCTTTCCGTCATGCCGGACTTGTTCCGGCATCCACCGTTCCGCAAGCGCGGCGATCGATGCTCGCGCGGCACGGTGGACCCCGGAACAAGTCCGGGGTGACGGTTGGATATGGAGGATACCGCACCAAGCCTATGGCAACAAAACCCTGTCGCATCGCCGCGCGCTGCGGCATGTTTCGTCCATGACACGATTCCCGATGCGCCACGCGCTGCTCCTCGCCCTCGCCCTGCTCACCGCGACCGCCGCGACCGCGAAGACGGTGGTGGTCAGCGCCGACCATATGATCGACGTGCTGGCCGGCGCGCGGGTCGACAATGTCCAGGTGACGATCGTCGATGGGCGGATCACCAAGGTAGGGCATCGCGGTGACGCCGTGCCCGCGGGCGCCGACGCGATCGACCTCGGCACGCGCACCTTGCTGCCGGGCCTCATCGACATGCACGTCCACCTGACCAGCGACCCGCATCTCAGCGGCTATCGCGCGCTGGAGTTCACCGACAATCTCGCCACCGTCATCGGCGTGGCCAATGCGCGGCGCACGGTCGAGGCCGGCTTCACCACGGTGCGCAATGTCGGTTCGGCCAATTTCGACGATGTCGCGCTGAAGCAGGGCGTGGAGGGCGGCTATATTCCCGGCCCGCGCATCGTGCCGGCGACCTATGCGCTGGGCGTGACCGGCGGGCATTGCGACGCGACCGAATTCCCGCCCTCGGTCAGCGTGCCGCATCCGCAGATCGCCAATTCGCCGCAGGAATTCCGCGCGCTGGTACGCTGGGTGCGCAAGTACGGCGCGCAGGTGGTCAAGGTGTGCATGACCGGCGGCGTGCTGTCGAAGACCGACTCGGTCGGCGCGCAGCAATTGAGCTTCGACGAGATCAGGGCGATCGTCGAGGAGGCGCATATGCTGGGCATGAAGGTCGCGGTGCACGCGCATGGTGCCGACGGCATCAACACCGCGCTGCGCGCCGGGGTCGACACGATCGAGCATGCCAGCCTGGCGAATGCCGAATCGTTCAAGCTCGCCAAAGCGAGCGGCGCATGGTTCGACATGGATATCTATGACGACGACTATATCCTCGCCGAGGGCGCGAAGAACGGCGTCTTCCAGGAGAGCCTCGACAAGGAGCGCGCGATCGGCCGGCTGCAGCGCGAGACCTTCCGCGCGGCACATGCGGCGGGCGTTAAGATGCTGTTCGGTACCGATGCCGGGGTCTACCCCAATGGCGACAATGCGCTGCAGTTCGCCACCATGGTGCAATGGGGCATGACCCCGATCGAGGCGATCCAGGCGGCGACGCGCAGCGCGGCCGAGGCGCTGGGCAGGACCGGCGATGTCGGGGCGATCGCGACCGGGCGTTACGGCGACCTGATCGCGGTCGACGGCGACCCGCTGGCCGATGTGCGGGCGCTGCAGCATGTGGCGTTCGTGATGAAGGGCGGCGAGGTGGTGAAGGGGGTGCGGTAGTGCGGCAGCCAGGATGGATGCGCTCAACGATTTTACTGGCGCTGCTGCTGACGTCGTGCATTTTCGAAGGCGACAGCGAGACGGACATCGACAAGGTGAAAGGATACACGCGGTTCCTGGATATCCCGGGTACCGCGACGCAGTTTCACGATAATTATCTGAGTTGGCAGTCGGACAGAGAATTTATCTCCTTCCGGGATTCGCGCTTGAACATCGACAAATTCATCAAGGCAAATACCGTCAATCTTTCGGAAGAAAAATTCAGGGTTTATGCGAATCTGAATGAGTCCTGGTGGATCAAGGATGACAGGCTGGCCAACAGGAAGTCATATTATGCCAAAGGGTTCACGTTTTTGACCGTCTTGCTCCGGGATGACCCCAAAGGCTCGACAATTTGGGCGGTCGAATCATCCGGGAATTGAATTCGACGATTGTAGCTTAGGACACGATATTTCATTCGCATCGACGAGGCACCCATGCGTTGGATCATCATGCCGTGGCGGCGTTGTTTCGATTTTTCCGGCCGATCATGCCGGAAGGAATTCTGGCTGTTCATGCTGCTCCAGTTGCTTGCCTATCTCTGGATCCTGCTGTGGATCTACAGCGTCTTCGTCAGGGCCGGGGTGGCCGCCGAGGCTGGGCATCCGGTGCTTATCGACACTATGGCGGACGATCTCGGCACCCCCATCGGCCTGGTCGGCGTCGTGCTGCTCACCACCCTGGTTCCGACCATCGCGCTGGAGGTGCGGCGCTTTCACGATCAGGACAGGCCCGGCGCACTGGTGCTGCTGAACCTGATACCGACGATCGGCAACGTCGTGGTGCTGGTGCTCATGTGCCTGCCCGGGACGAAGGGCGGCAATCGTTACGGGCCGGACCCGCTGGCGCGGGGCGGCTGAGACCTATCTGGCCGCCATGTCATAGCGGATATCGATATCGCGCACCGGGTCATGGAACAGGCTTTGCGGGTCCCGCTCCGTCACAGATAGCGCTCATCGCGAGCAACAGGCTGAGGAGGCTGGCGTTCATGGATGCAGCCTACCTGTGATCGGCAAAATCGGCAATCGGCAACGGCTAGTCCGTCTTCCCCGCCCGGAAATGCAGCCGCAGCCCGACCACCAGCGCATCCGGCACCGCGCCCCAGCTCGGATGCCGGACATATTGCACGTCCGGCTGCACCACCATCCAGTGCGCCAGGCGGCGCCGCGCGGTGAGCTCGAGCGTCGTTTCCGCGCGGCCGCGTGGGGTGAGGGCAAGCGCGAAAGCCCGCAGCGCGGGGTCGCCGAGCCGGGCATGGGCGATGGCGATGCCATAATCTCGGTCCTTCGTGCCCCAGCTCAGCCCGCCGCCGGCGTACAGGCCGATCTGGTTGACGTTCGACGTCGCACGGCCGGCGCGGACCCAGCCGCGCAGCATGCCCTTTTCCTCGTCGCCGGCCAGCGTCTGCTCATATTGCACATAGGCGCCCGCGCTGCGGCCGCGCCCCATGCCGTCGAGCCGGTCGAAGCGGTCGGTATAAACCCAGGCGCCGGCCTGAAGCTCCCCGCCCGAGCCGATCCGCACGTCGCCCTCGACCGCCAGTAGCGCGCCGCGGCGGAAGAACGGGCCGGGCAGGGTGCGGTGCTGATGGTCGGGGTCGCCGGGCAGCGCGTCGAATGCCGCGATGCGCAGCGTCCAGCGCGGCTTCTCGATCGCGACCAGCAGGCCGGGCGAGGTGATCGGGAAGATCGATGGGCCGTTCAGGCCGGACTGCGAATAATCCGGCGCGATGCCGAACGAGCTGTTGAGGAACAGCGCGCCGACCGATTGCAGGTCGAACTCGCTGTTGAGATCGACCAGCCCCGCCTTGGCGCGGACGCCGCCGCCGAGCGGCGCCTCGATCCACGCTTCGAACGGGCGGATCGCGTGGGGCGCGTCGACGTTGCTCACCACCTGCGCGTCGCCGACCACGCGCTCGGAAAAGCCGCCGCCATGGAGCAGGAAGATGTCGGCATGGGCATGTGCGCCATCCACGCCGAACAGGCCGGTGCCGCTGTCGAGGTCCAGATCGAGCCGCCCGATCCAGTGCGTGTCGCGCCGCTCTCCGCCGGCGACATTGCCGATGATGTCGGTGGTATAGCGGATGCCGGCTGACGCCTTGTGCTCGTCAGCCCGGGCAGAGAGCGGCGCGAGAAGCGCGGCCATGCCGCAGATCAGGCTTTTCAGGCATGGCATGAGCGCTGCGACGTTCCCCGGGGCTTGGCCGACGCCTCGTAGAATGTACTATAGAAAACCACAATACATTGCGTGAAGGGCCGAGCGCGAACAATAAGCGCCTATCGACGACGCGGTACCCTGCCTCGGTCCAGTTCGGGCATCATGGACAGGACCAATGTCCTCTCGCAGGTCAGTAACGTCGCGCGCCAGCAGCGGCGCGGCGCCGTGCAACATCAGGCGGCCGAGCGGATTTCCGTCCCGGCTTCGTCGGTCAGCACGCGGTTTCGTCCGTTCTGCTTCGCGGCATAGAGGGCCTTGTCGGCACGCTTCAGCGACACGGTGCCGCCCTCGGCAGGTTCGAGCGGGGCGACGCCGGCGGAGAAGGTGACATGGCCGATCGGTTCGTGCGTCGCCTGGTTGATCAGCCGGCGCGCGCCGAGCGAGCGGCGCAATTCGTCGACGATCGCGGCGGCGGCATCGACCGTGCAGCCCTCGAAGATCAGCGCGAATTCCTCGCCCCCGAAGCGCGCAACGTAGAAGCGATCTTCCGCCGCCTTTTGCAGGGCCGAGGCGACCAGGCCGAGCACGCGGTCGCCGGTGTCGTGACCATGGGCGTCGTTGACCGCCTTGAAATGATCGATGTCGCACAGCGCGATTGCCGCCGGGGGGCTGTCCCCCACCGCGTCGGCGGCCTGGCGCAGGCGCGCGTCGAAGGCGCGGCGGTTGGGCAGGCCGGTCAGGTGATCGATATGGGCTTCGCGCTGGGCGCTTTGCAGGACGGTACGCAGCTGCGTCGTTTCGATCGATCGCTGGCGAAGCTCTTCCTGGATGTCGCGCGTCTGGGCCATCATTGCCCGGGTCAGCCCGATCAACCGCTCCACCGCAGGCAGCGCTTCGGCCGAGCTCAGCTCGTCGGCCTCGGCCTGCAACGCGTCGCTATAGATATGCGCCGAACCGCGCGAGCGCTCGACCAGTTCGAGGCATTGCCCCAGCACAACCTCGACCTGTTCGGTGGTCGAGGCGATCCGTGCGGCGCGCCGTTCGGTCGCCGGGCTCTCGGCGTAGAATGTCTCCACCCAGTCGTTCGACAAGGGCGTCCGCGCGGCAAGTGTTTCCTCGATCGCCAACACCAGCTTCTGGTTGGTGTGCGACAGATAGTCGTGCGCGCACATCAGGTTCAGGGCGGTCAGGTCGAGGCCGTTGGCGAACAGGAACGTGCCGATCTCGTCGAACAGCAAGTGGCCCTGAACCACCCGCGACATCTCGCCGCCCGGCGGGCAGGCGCGCGCGCCGTGCCGCGCGATGGCACGCGCGGCCTGGGGATCGTCAAATGACTGATGCACGTTCATGGCTCATGATGAAAATCGGCGTCATCCTTCCGACATCGGGATAGACGCCGTTGGTAAATATGCACTCAACGTGCCGATACTTCGTTACGGCCTCGTCGCTTTTATCCTGCCCAATTTGGGTGGCTCAAATGGTCGCCAGCGATACCTCGCGCATCACGCCGATCGCCTCCAGGAAACGCCGGTCATGGCTCACCACCAGCAGCGCGCCGTCATAACGCGCAAGCGCGGTTTCCAGCACCTCGATCGAGGCGAGGTCGAGATGGTTGGTCGGCTCATCGAGCAGCAACAGCCGCGCCGGCTCGGGCCCGCCGAGCACGCAGGCGAGGCCGGCACGCAGCCGTTCGCCGCCCGACAGGGTGGCGACGATGCGCTCGGCATCGCGGTTCCGGAAGGCGAAGCGGGCGAGCGCGGCATGGGCCTCCCGCGCGCCGAGCCCGGGATGGCGGGCGAGGAAATTGGCGAGGATCGTCGCCGCGGGGTCGAGCAGGGCGACATGCTGGTCGAGCATCGCCAGCCGCCCTTCGGCGCGGCGCACGCTGCCCGATGAAGGCGCGGCGCTGCCCAGCGCGACGCGCAACAGGCTCGACTTGCCGGCGCCATTTGGTCCTGTGACGGCGACGCGTTCCGGGCCGCGGATGGTCAGCGTCCATGGGCCGAGCGCGCGCTCGCCGATCGTCAGCCGCGCGTCCTCCATCGTCAGCAACTCGCTATTGGCCGGGAGGCCGGTCGGCGGCAGGTCGATGGTGAGCGGGGCGATCACTTCGACCTCGGCGCGCGCTGCGGCAAGTTTTTCGCTCGCCGCTTCGGCCTGGGCCGCGGCGAGGCGATTGTCGCGCGCGCTGCTGTTTTCGGCGCGCTCGGCCTGGGCGCCGAGCAGGATCTTCGGTGCGCTGCCGCTCGCGGCATAAGCGCGGCCGGCCTTGTCGCGCCTGGCCTTGGTCTCGCGCCGATCCTGCGCCGCGCGGTCGGCGGCCCTGGCGCCGCGCTGCGCCGCTTCCAGCGCGGCATCGGCGCGGGCGCGCTCGGCATCGCGCTCGGCGACATAGGCCGACCAGCCGCCACCGACCTGGCGCACGCCGATGGCGCGCAACTCGACGATGCGATCGACCGCCTCGAGCAACTGCCGGTCGTGGCTCGCGACGATCGCCGCGCCGCGCCAGCGGGCGAGCAGTTGTGCCACCGCGGTGCGGCCTTCGGCGTCGAGATTGTTGGTCGGCTCGTCGAGCAGTATCAGCTCGGGCGCCTCGATCAGCAGCCGGGCGAGGCCGACGCGCGTCCGCTCGCCGCCTGACAGCGTCGCGATGCGGCGGTCGAGATCCATGTCGGTGAGCCCGACATCGGCGAGCGCCTCTGCGACGCGCGCTTCGAGCGTCCAGTCGGCGAGCGTGAAGTCGTCCTCGCTGCCCTCGCCGCGCTCGATCCGCGCCATCGCCGCGCGCACGTCGGCGATGCCCAGCGCCTCGGCGACGCCAAGCGCGTGCGGCCAATCCTGGGCGAGCACGCCGACGCGTCCCGTGCGGGCGACATGGCCGGCGGCGGGCGCCACGCTCCCGGCGACTATCGCGAGCAATGTCGACTTGCCGCTGCCGTTGCGCCCGACCAGCCCGACACGCTCCTGCGCGCCGACCGACAGCGTCAGGTCATGGAACAGGGCACGCCCGTCAGGCGCGGCGGCGCAAAGACGATCGAGGGTAAGGCGCGCGGACATGGGTCACCTGGGATGCGGGGAACGGGAAAGCGGCGTTCGTCCGATCGTCCATGATGACCTCCATGCGCTTGCGGGAAGGGCGATATGCGGCGGCGGAGGCGGGTGTGCAAGGTAGGCGTCTTCCGCCGGTAATCAGCGGAGGTTCACGCGGGCGTGTGGCACACCGCTTCGACGTTGATGCCGTCGGGATCGAGCACGAACGCGGCATAATAAAAGGGGTGATAATGCGGGCGCAGGCCGGGAGGGCCATTGTCCTTGCCGCCGGCGCCGAGTGCCGCAGTGTAGAACGCATCGACCTGCGCCCGCGACGGCGCCGAAAAGGCGATATGGATTCCCGGCCCGCGCGGCCCGTCATTGCCCAGCCAGAAGCACGGCTTGCCGTCCTTGCCATAGCCGATGCCGTGATAGCCGCCGCTCTGTTCCGGCGTCACTTCCATGATCCGCGCGGCGCCCAGCGTCGCCAGTGCGGCATCGTAAAAACGCGTCGACGCCGCGAAATCGCTCGCGCCGATACCCAAATGGTCGATCATCGCAGAATCTCCTCTTCCATTGGGAAGCGCGCAGCTCCCCGCTATTTCGGCGCGTAGAGCATGCACCAGCCCGCCGGGCTGATCGCGCCATCGACCACCTTGCAGGCCGCCGGCGCCTGCCACTGGCGGCAACCATCGCAGCGCGCCTTGCCCTTGGGCGTACCCTGATAGTGGGCGCTCTTCTGCGCGATCTTGGCGGCGGCGGCCGGCGTCGCGACCGTGCCGGCCAGCAACACGCCGCCGCCGGCGATGGCGAGGTGGAGCACCGAGCGGCGCGACAGGGCGGCCGGCGGAGTCGTACGATCGGTCATGGATTGTTCCTGCGCGGTTGGAAGCCCCGCCGACCATGAAAGGGTGATCCCCCGCGCGACATTGGTGAAGATACGTAGCGCCATGTCGCAAAAGGGGCCGGGCGCCGGATCGCACCGAAACAGGAGTCGCTTCCGGTTGCCGGGCGGTGGCGGGATGGTAGCATTGCGCCATGGCGGAGCATGGCCATCGCAGCACGGGGCCGGCGACCCGCGCCGACCGTCTCGCGCGGGCGGCGCCCGGGCCGAATGTCGGGCGTCTCGACGCGGTGCGCGCGCAACTCGGGGGTGCGGGGCCGGTGCAGCGGCTGGCCGTGCTGTCGACCTCGGCCAACGCCGGTGCCGTCGCGCAGCTGGCGCGCTGGCGGCTGACGGCGCAGGACACATGGGTCGGCATCGACCCGGAGAATCGCGGCACGCCGAAGACCAGCGCCTCGGGCACGCGGCCGGTTGGCACGATCCATGAGGATACCGACGACAGCTTCACCGAACCGAACGCGTTTTCCGGCACCTACAAGGACTGGCGGAAGGTTGTCCGCCCCGACGAGCAGGTCGATCACTATCCGCCCAACGCGGCCTATACCGGCACCAAATTCGCCAACATCTCCTATGGCGACCGGCCTGCCTTCCCGATCCGCAATCGCGAAGGCCACCGTCCGGCGCAGGGCGAACCTTATGGTTTCGGCGGCCATGTCAGCACGACCAACTCGACCTTCGTACAGAAGGGCTTCACGCCCGAACTCAACCAGCACTTGAAGAAGGGCGATTTCTTCTCGGCGATGCACAAGGACATGATCGACAAGTCCAATGTCGCGCTGCACCAGCACAAGAGCCGCGCTGCCTTCAACAGCCTGCTGCAGCCGGGCGTCGAATATGCCTATAAACAAGGCATGATCACCGAGATGGAATATCTCAAACTGCTGTCGCAGCTGCACGAATTCGAACTCTACCCCAACGGTTAGCGCGAAACAGCCCTAGCTGCGGACGTTGCGCTCGTGGCGGACGACCTGACGGCCATCGACCAGCAGGATCGGCTTGCAGCTCGCCAGCTCCGGCGGTGTGTAGCCGCCGCAGAAGCCCGTGCCCGCGGGCAGGCCGGAGACGGTGGTGGTGCGACCGACCGCGGCGGACGCGCTTTTGGTCATCGTGCCGCTCTGGAACAGCACATGGCAGGTGCCGGTGGTCGATTCCCTGCAGGTGATCGTCGCCGCGCGGTTGGCGAAATCGCCGTTGACCTCGAGCGACACCGCGCTGCGCTCGCTTTTGCCGCAGGCTGCGAGGGTCAAAGCGACAGTCGTGAGGGCAAGGATCGGGCGCATGAGCGTGTCTCCGGAAACTGTACTAGTTACATAACACGCTGAACGGGCGCGTCCAGCCGCGGTCACTCTTTATCCGTCACCCCGGACTTGTTCCGGCATGACGGGAAGGTGATGAGCGTTCCCATAGAGCACCCTGCACGCCCGTTGAATCAGGTCGTGGCCGCGCGCGCCGCCTTCAGCGCCTTGCCCCACCAGGCCAGCTCGTCGAACAGGGTCGCCAGCCGGCGGTTTTCGATCTCCCCGGCATAGAAATGGTCGCCGTCGCGCATCTTCGCCGCGCCCTGCAGGTGGACCGCCTGCATCAGTGGCGCCATCGCCATGCCGGCGGTGACCGCGCGGAGCTGCTCGACCGACCGTGCGCCGCCCATGCCGCCATGCCCGACGAAGGCGACCGGCTTGCGCGCCCATTCGGCAAATACCGTATCGAGCGCGTTCTTGAGCACCGCGCTCATGCCGTGATTATATTCCGGCGCGACGAGGATATAGCCGTCGGCCGGGCCGATCACCGCCGCCCAGGCGCGCTGCACCTCGCTGTATTTGCCCGTCGCCGGTGGATTGGGCTCGACGAACATCGGCAGATTCCACCCGGCGAGATCGAGCAGCTCCACCGCCAGATCGTCGCGGCCGCGCGCGCGGTCCATCACCCAGTTGGCGATCGGGAGCGAGATGCGCCCCTCGCGCACGCTGCCGACGATAACCTTGATGTCCAGCCGTTCGGTCATGTGAATCTCCCATCCCGCTGGTCCCATGAAGGGCCAGTCGGGTCAACGCCGCGCGCGGCCCCTTTCCGCAACGCACAAATTCGGCTAAGGGCGCCGCCAACCCGCTCACCCGCGACAATCAGGATATACAATGAACCTCCGTAACGTGGCGATCATCGCCCACGTCGATCACGGCAAGACGACCCTCGTCGACCAGCTGTTCCGTCAATCCGGCACCTTCCGCGACAACCAGCGCGTGGAAGAGCGTGCGATGGATTCGAACGACCTCGAGAAAGAGCGCGGGATCACGA
Organism: Pseudomonadota bacterium; assembly: GCA_040390605.1. Taxonomy (GTDB): domain Bacteria; phylum Pseudomonadota; class Alphaproteobacteria; order Sphingomonadales; family Sphingomonadaceae; genus Sphingomonas. Next base: position 284,491 of record JAZJXZ010000016.1, on the reverse strand, counting down.
TCCTGGCCAAGTGCACCTCGGTCGAGTGGGAAGGCACCCGCATCAACATCGTCGACACGCCCGGCCACGCCGATTTCGGCGGCGAGGTGGAGCGCATCCTGTCGATGGTCGACGGCGTGATCCTGCTGGTCGATGCGTCGGAAGGCGCCATGCCGCAGACCAAGTTCGTCACCGGCAAGGCGCTGGCGCTGGGCCTGCGTCCGATCGTCGTGGTCAACAAGGTCGACCGTCCGGATGAGCGCATCCAGGAAGTGCTGGACGAGGTGTTCGACCTGTTCGTCAGCCTCGAGGCGAGCGACGACCAGCTCGATTTCCCGGTGCTCTACGCCTCGGGCCGCAACGGCTATGCCAATGAGGACCATCATGCGCGCGAAGGCACGCTGAAGCCGCTGTTCCAGAAGATCGTCGACCATGTCCCGCCGCCCTCGGCCGACCCCGACGGCCCGTTCAAGTTCCTGGTGACGCTGCTCGACCGCGACAATTTCCTCGGCCGCATCCTGACCGGCCTGGTGTTTTCGGGCTCGGTCAAGACCAACCAGCAGATCCACTCGCTCGACAATGACGGCAAGATCGTCGAGACCGGCCGCGCGTCGAAGATCATGACCTTCCGCGGCCTCGAGCGCGTGCCGACCGACGAGGCGCAGGCCGGCGACATCATCTCGATCGCGGGCCTGACCACGACGACGGTGTCGAACACGATCTGCGACCCGACGGTCACCGAGCCGCTCCACGCCCAGCCGATCGATCCGCCGACGCTGTCGATGCGCTTCTCGGTCAACGATTCGCCGATGGCCGGCCGCGAGGGCACCAAGGTAACCAGCCGCATGATCCGCGACCGCCTGTTCCGCGAAGCCGAATCGAACGTCGCGATCAAGGTGACCGAGGCCGCCGACCGCGACAGCTACGAAGTCGCCGGGCGCGGCGAGCTCCAGCTCGGCGTGCTGATCGAGACGATGCGCCGCGAGGGCTTCGAGCTCGGCATCAGCCGCCCGCGCGTGTTGTTCGGCGAGGACGAGAGCGGCAAGAAGACCGAGCCGTACGAAACCGTCATCATCGACGTCGACGAGGAATATTCGGGCACGGTCGTCGAGAAGATGAACCTGCGCAAGGCCGAGCTGACCGACATGCGCCCCTCGGGCGGCGGCAAGACCCGCATCACCTTCTCGGCGCCGAGCCGCGGGATGATCGGCTATCATGGCGAGTTCCTGTCGGACACGCGCGGCACCGGCATCATGAACCGGCTGTTCGAGCGCTATGGCCCGCACAAGGGCAATATCGAGGGCCGCAAGAACGGCGTGCTGATCTCCAACGGCTCGGGCGAAGCCAACAGCTATGCGCTTGGACCTTTGGAGGAGCGCGGCATCCTGTTCGTCGGGCATGGCGAGGCGCTGTACGAGGGCATGGTGATCGGCGAGAACGCCAAGCCGGACGACCTCGAAGTCAACCCGATGAAGGCCAAGCAGCTCACCAACTTCCGCGCCAGCGGCGGCAAGGATGACGCGATCCGCCTGACCCCGCCGAAGAAGATGACGCTGGAACAGGCCATCGCGTATATCGACGACGACGAGATGGTCGAGGTGACGCCCAAGTCGATCCGCCTGCGCAAGCGCTACCTCGATCCGCACGAGCGCAAGAAGGCGAGCCGCGCCAAGCTGGCGGCGTAACTTCTTCTCCCTCTCCCGCTTGCGGGAGAGGGTCGGGGAGAGGGCCTGGCCTGCGCTTCCGACGACTGCAATTGCGAGAAGCGCGTCGGGTGTTGGACCCGGCGCGCTTCTTCGTTCGAGTAACGGCCAAGTCCTCGTCGTTGGAAATCGCAAGTATTCAGGACTTTTGACGACCGTCATGGGGCGTTTTTGCTCGTCTTGGGCGGAGCGGCCCCCGCCAAGTCGCGCGACGAAATTCGGGCGAAAGCCAACAGGGGTTAGTGGCGCTGATCCTGACCTGCGCGCCGGATTCGCGTCGCGAATAGCCTCGTTTTTCGAATAGTTATGAAAGCGCGGGGATTTCATCTCGGCAGGCATTGCTCGCTTCCGTCTCGTTGGGCGCCGCCGATCCAACATGCGCGATGCGCGGAGGGCCGGGGCGTGCGGCGAGTGTGCCAGAATGTACGGCGCGTTGAATCGAACAGGGCAAAGCGCGGCGCTGCGCGCCGGCCCGACCATCCGGGCCTTGCGCGTGATCCGGCGCAACTAGGCCGAGACACCGCCGGCCGCGAGGTCGACCGAAGCCGCGCTTCCCCTTCCTTTCCGGTCGCGCTAGCATCTCACTGAATCCGGGGGGAGAATCACGTGAATCCATTCGTGCGGCCGTGGCGCCATCTGTTCGATTTCAACGGCCGCGCCTCGCGCACCGAATATGGCCTGTTCCACATCACCGCGGTCGTCGCTTACATCGTGATAGGCATTCTGCCGGTGGCGATGCTCGACGTCCGTGGAAGCGCAAGCGGACACCACGCGGATCCCGGCGCGCTGGCGGTTGGCATCATGGTCATCCTGGGGCTGCTATCGATGGCACTGTTCTTCGCGGCGCTGATCGGCCACCTCTCGGTCACGGTCAGGCGCCTGCACGACCAGGGAGACCCCTGGATCAAATACCTGCTGACCTTCATCCCGTTCATCGGCTTCGTCTTCTGGCTGATCATGGTGTTCAAGCCCGGTGACGATTTCGAAAACGACTATGGCCCCGATCCGCGTCTGGGGGAGCAGGAGTCGGTCGAGACGCTGGGATCGGTGTTCTCCTGATTCCAATGGCCGCGCCGAAGCATATCAACCCGTTGACCCGCCCCTGGCGCCACCTGTTCGATTTCCGCGGCCGGGCGTCGCGGCGGGAATATGCGCTGTTCCACCTCGGCATCGTGCTGCTCTATTTCGTGGTGACGACGCTGACAGGCGTCGGGCTGGCGCTTGGGTTCGCGTTTTTCGGCCAGCCCGGCGATGGCGGCGGTACGATCCTGGCCGTGGCCTGGGTCGGGGAACTCGGCCTGTTCCTGCTGGTCTTCCTGATCGGGCATGTGTCGGTGTCGATCCGCCGGCTGCACGACCGGAACGAGCCGTGGCCGGCCTATCTGTTCACGCTCATCCCGATCGTCGGCATCTTCTTCTGGGCGCCATTGGTGCTCGCACGAGGCACCGATGGCGAGAACGATTACGGCCATGACCCGCGCCAGCCCGAGCCGGTGTCCACCGCAATGCTGGGATCGGTGTTTTCTTGACGCGCGCGCGGCGCCGAGTCGTCGCGTTGACGGCGACCGGCGGCCGGTTATTCTTCACCTCAGCGGCAGCATGCCGCCGACGATGCATGATGCATCGTGGGGGGAAGCGCGATGCTTGCGGCACCGGAGCCACGGCCGGCCCAGCTGAAGACCGGACCATCGGCCGAGGCGGGTGCGCGTGCGGCGGATTCGTCGCTCGCGACACTGCTTGACGCCGCGCCGCCGGTGCAGCGCCTCAGGCGCCTCGGCGCGGTGCTCAATGCCGGCCACCCTCCCGCGCCGGTGCAGCGCGCGGTCGCGGTGGTGCAGCGGCTGACCGATGGCGGCAATCCCGTCACCACCGCCATGGTCGCCGCGGAGAACAACCTCGCGACGCTGCAGCGGTGGAAGGATCTGGCCGACGACGATTGGGCGGAGCACGAGATGGGCGTGCTCATCGCGGCGCGGATCGGCGTGCTGCAGGCCGCCGCCGCCCAGCAGCAGGCGGCGGCCGCGCAAGCCGCGCAACAGCAGGCGGCTGCGGCAGCCGCGGCGCTCGCCCAGCAACAGGCCGCCGCCGCCGCCCTTGCCGCGCAACAGGCCGCGCAGGCGGAGATGACCGCCGACCAGGTCCCCGCTGCCGCCTTCGATTACCCGACCTATCAGATCCTGACGGCACGCAACCTGCGGCGCGCCGAGAAAGCCGCCTTCTTCATCGCCGGTGGGGCCAATGCCGCGGCGGCATGCGCTGCGATCGTTGCCGCCGGGCAAAGCGATGCCGCCGCCAAGAAAGCACTGATCGCCTATGGCCGGGGGGCGAACCAGGCCCAGGCGACGCGGATCGCCGGCGTGTACGACACGGTCAGGGCGTGGAGCAAATATACGATCGACGTCGATGCGCTCGAAGAGCTGATCGGCGAAGGCGTGCTCGGTTATCACGAGACCGAATATCAGGCGGACGCCCGCGAGGCCGGCGCCTATTATGTCTTCAGCTTCGTCCATCTCGACGAGCGGGTGAACCCGGAATGGCACATCCACATCGGCGTGCACAACGCGGTCAAGTCCGGCAGCTGGAAGAGCCAGGACGGCCGGATGGCGCACGGCGCCAATGCGCGCGTACCGACCGACGCGGCGACCAACCGGCGGTTGAGCGCGCTGCTGCGCTGATCCGCCGGCCGGGCGGTATCGTCGATCACGACATGGCGCGGCGCCGGCAACGGCTTTGGGCTAAAGCCCCGCCAGCTCCATCAGTACCGGCCATTCCTCGTCGCGCACGGGCGTCACCGACAAGCGGCTCTGGCGCAGCACCTCGAGCTTGGCGAGGCGCGGTTCGGCCTTGAGCTGGGCGAGCGTTACCGGCTTGGGCAACTTCTTCACCGGCTTGACCTGGACGCTGGCCCATTGGTCCTTGTCGCCGTCGGGCTTCCAGGCGCGGGTGATCTCCATGATGCCGACCGCGGCCTTTTCGGTGTTCGAATGGTAGAACAGCGCCTGGTCGCCGACCGCCATGTCCTTGAGGAAATTGCGCGCGGTATAGTTGCGCACGCCGTCCCATTCGGTGCCGCCGTCGCGCACCAGATGATCCCAGCCGTAAACGTCGGGCTCCGATCGCAGCAACCAATAGGCCATGTTCGCGTCACTCTTTCGTCGCGCAGGTGAGGGCAAGGCGCCCTCGATCGCGATCTTGCCTAAGGCGTGTCCACGCCCGGAGCAACCGGATCGCGACGACAGCAATCGGCCAGCGCCTGCTCCAGCGGCAAGGCCCGGTCGGCGAGATGCAGCACCGGCGCCCCGCTCGCCGCCACGCCGAACGGCGCGGCCAGTTCCTGCGCCATGTCGTACAGCGCGTCGCATTCGAACAGGTCATAGGCGGCATTGCACAGCCGTACCCCGGCGAGCCCGTCGAACACCGCGCCGCGCGCCGCATCGGGCAGGGCGCGCTCGCACGCCGCGCGCAACGCCTCGATCCGGACGGACTGGGGCGAGGCGGCGGCGATCGGCATGCCGTATCCGTATATGAGAAATATCTCATAGTCAAGATCGCGGGACAGTTGTTGCGCGCGCACCCCATTGTCATGTTGGCGTCAGCTTGATCCGCCTACTATAGAGCCGGGCACGGATGGCGGCCCGTAACCCTTCGGGCCGTCGCCCTCGCCTTCCTCCCGCGCGGACATGTCCGCAAGGATTTGCCCATGCGCCTGTTGCCCCGGTCTCTGCCGCTGTTCCTGCTGCTCCTCCCCGCCGGCGCCATCGCGCAGGACGCGCCGCCGCGGCCGACGGGGAATGGCGGGCCGCCGGCGGCGCTGAGCGGCGGGCTGCCGCCGCCGCCACCGGCGCCGCGCGCCATGCCCGGCCGGCTGTTCATCTCGCCCGCGGGCGAGCCGTTCCGCGCGCCGGTCGACGCGCCCTATCCGCTGGCGACGTGGTTCGCCGGGGCCGATCACAACCATGACGGCAAGATCGACCTGACCGAGATGACGTGGGATTTCGACCGCTTCTTCGATTCGCTCGACACCGATCATGACGGCACGCTGCGCAACGACGAGATCGAGCGCTACGAGCGCATGGTGCCCGAGCTGCACACCGGCTTTGCCGGCGGCGGAAACTTCGGCGGTGGCGGCCGGGGCAGGGGCGGTGGCGGTCATCATCGCGGCGGTGGCGGCGGTGGCCGTGGCGGCGGCACCGGCGGTGCAGACTTTGGCGGCGTCGGCGGGGCCGGCGGCTATCATGGCGACGACGGCGGGGCAGCGGCCGGCACCGCGCAGGACGGCCAGGAAGAACAGAGCAGCGGGGAGAACCACGCACCGCCGCCCTATGTCCCGACCGGCAGTGCGACGCGCTACGAGCTGATCTCGATTCCCGAGCCGGTCTCGGCGATGGACACCGATCTCAGCGGCACGGTGACGCGGCTGGAACTGCACCGCGCGGCGGCGCGGCGCTTCGCCATCCTCGATGTGAAGCAGCGCGGTTACCTGCTGCTGACCGACCTGCCGGAACCCGACGCCGAGCGGCACATCAACCCGCCCCGCAACCGGCGGTAACGCCGCCGGGCGTGGCATGCGGGCGGCGCCCGTGGCATGAGGCGGGGATGGAAGATCCGTTCGACCTCAACCGCTTCGTCATCGCCCAGGCCGGCAGCTACGACAGCGCGCTGGCCGAGATCGCCGCCGGGCACAAGCGCAGCCACTGGATGTGGTACGTCTTTCCCCAGCTCGCCGGGCTGGGATCGAGCCCGATGGCGATGCGCTATGCGATCCGCTCGCTCGACGAGGCGCGCGCCTATCTCGACCATGCGGTGCTCGGGCCGCGCTATGCCGCGTGCGTGGCGGCGTTGATGGCGTTGCCGCCCGCGGCGACGGCGCGCGGCGTGTTCGGCGACATCGATGCGATGAAGCTGTGTTCGTCGCTCACGCTGTTTGCGGCCGCGCGGCCATCGGTAACGCTGGATGCTGCGATCGAGCGCTGGTGCGGGCGGGCCGACGCGCGGACGCTGTCGTTGCTCGGCCTGCCCGGCTAGGGGCTCGCCATGAACGTCCTCGTCTTCCAGCACATGGCGAGCGAGCATCCCGCCTGGCTCGGCGAGATCATGGCGCGCCGCGGCGTGGCGTGGGTGACGGTGCGGCTCGACGCCGGCGAGGCCATCCCCGACCTCGCTCGCTTCGACGCATTGCTCGTGATGGGCGGGGCGATGAACGTGTGGGAGGAGGACGCCCATCCCTGGCTGGCTACCGAAAAGGCCGCGATCCGGCGCTGGGTGCGGGGCCTCGCGCGGCCCTGTTTCGGCGTGTGTCTCGGCCATCAGCTGCTGGCGGCGGCGCTGGGCGGCGAGGTCGGCCCGGCGGCGCGGCCGGAAACGGGGATCGTCGCGGTCGAGCTGTTGCCGGCGGCGGGCGCCGATCCGCTGCTGGGTGGCTTGTCGTCACCGCTCGCGACGATGCACTGGCACGGTGCGGAAGTGACGCGCCTGCCCGAGGATGCGGTCGCGCTCGCGCGCTCGGCCGATTGCGCGGTGCAGGCGATGCGCATCGGCGCGCAGGCCTGGGGCTTTCAATATCATCCCGAGGTGACCGGCGAGACGCTGGCGCAGTGGCGGACGCAGCCGGGCTTTGCCGAGGCGCTGGCGGCCGGCAACGGTGCGGGCGCGGACGCGGCGTTCGATGCGGAGGCGGCGGCAGCGATGCAGGGCTTTCACCGCGATGCGGAGCAGGTGTTCGGGCGGTTTCTCGATCTTGCTGGTGAGGGTGGGGCGCGGGACGACAAGTTGACTGGCTAAAGTCGCCCTAATAGCTGCCACTAGGAGTTTCGGCGATCCCATCGATTGATGACGACAGCGCCAATGAACGGGATGGCAGCCGAGCTTAGCGCAGTGAATGTTCCGGTCAGCAACATGAGGAAGGACATCAGTCCCGCGCTGATCGGCTCTCCACTAACGATGGCATTACCCCCGGTGTTCTTTAGTGCGAGGATCGCTTGCCCCAAACCAATGAGAAAAATGACTGCGCTGATCACAAACAGGATCATCGATGCATGCCTCATTGACCACTTGTAGATGTTCATGACCCCTCCTGTCTAACCGGGAGATAAATGGTCGAATCACTCCACCCGTCAATGTCCCCTTTCCACCACTTTTCCCCGTTCAAGCGCCATCGACCAACGCGACGCGCCTAAAAGGCGACTGGCAGTTTCGGGACGGAAAGCAGCCCGGCGGCAAACGCCCCAGTAGCGGTCGTTCAGCTATATGGATCGAGCACCTTCAAAATCGTGCCGATTGCAACCAGCTTAGGGCCTTCTTGAATACGCCACTCGCGTCCTTCGCGGATTTCGGGCTCGACAGCCGGGAAAATCCAAAGGGTAATGGCTTTATCAACCGTGTCACCGGGAGCTACGCACTCGCCATCGGCTAAGTCGATGGAACCCATGCACATATCGCGATCATCAGGGCCAAAAAGTTGTGGTTGGGTCGGTAACTTCCCCCACCTTCCAATGGCGAGCTTCGACCACCTTCCTGTGTCGATAGGAAGTGGATGCGGGCTTCTACGCGGACCTGATTGTTTTCCATCTTCGCACTTTGGCTGCGTATGGTTGGCGGCGCAACGAACGACCGCCTTCCACCAAGTCGAGCCGTTCCGGGCCTGTCGATCGACGTGACCCGCCTGAAAGCGGACCGACGGGTATCGGGAGAGAACGCTACCCCCGCGGTAAGCCGCCGAGTGCCTCGGCGGCACCCACCTCCAGTGTCTCCCTTCCAAGAGAGAAGGCAGGCGCTACGAAGGTTGATAGGCGCGGCGCCCGGGCCTCTACAGGTCGAGCCGTGCGAACAGGTCGAGGATCTCGGCCTGCTGCGCCTTCGCCTCCGGCGTGCCGCTGCCGCTTTTGCCCGTCTGCCGCGTCGCCAGCATCGCCGGTGTCGAGCCGTTTTTATTGGTGCGCCGGGGGTCGGCGCCGCCCTCCAACAGTGCGGCCACGGCGGCGGCGCAGCGTGTCCGCACCGCGCGGTGCAGCGGGGTCACGTCGTCCTTGGCGGTCGCATTCGGGTCGGCGCCGGCCGCGATGAGCATGGCGATGGTCGCGGCCTGGCCGGCCGGGTTCCAGCGCGACGCGCCGGGGCTGCCGTCGGCGGCATAATGCAGCGGCGTGGCGCCGCGCCGGTTTCGCGCACCGACATCCGCGCCTCGTTCGATCAACGCGCGCAGCATGGCGGGCCGGTGCGCCGCCGCCGCGACGTGCAGCGCGGTGTCGCCGGCATAGAGATGGTGCGCGATGTCGGGGAGGAAGTTTTCCGTTGCCGCCGCCCGCGTCGCGCCCTGCTGCAGCGCCGCCGTGGCGAGGTCGGGAGAGGAGGCCAGCAGGGCGAGCGCTGCCGTCTCGTCGCCCGCCGCGATCGTCGCCATCAGGTGCCGCAGGGCGGTGTCGTCCATCAGTGCCTCGTCGTCGGCCGCTGGCCACGGCTGAGCGCGGTCAGGGCCTGATCGATATGCCATTCCTCTTCCGCGGCCACGAGTGGCCGCGTCGCGAGCAACCGATCATGTGTGGCTCGGTCGAACACCCAGTCGGCGACCACCGTCTTGATAGCCGGCGCCACCTCTTCCCAATAGGCGCCGAACATTTCGCCCTTTCCATCGATGATGCCGGTCACCAGTTCGGCAAGCTGCACCCCGGCGTTAGGCAGCGCCGCCGTGCGCCAGCGCGCCAGCCACGGGTCGGGCGCTATATCAAGGCGGGCGAGCCCGCAGAGCCAGTCTTCCGCATTGTGGCGGTGGTGAAGCGGCCATTCGATCGCAGCATCCATCGCCGCACCGAACAGACCGGCCACCGCGCCGCGCTCCGCCGGTGCCCAGGTCGTCCATTCGCCATAAACCAGCTTGCCCGCGATGACCTGCGGCTCGGTGCCGAAGGCGGAGGCATCATGTACGGCGAGTTCGAGCAGGCGGGGCAGAAAATGCCGATAATCATCGTGTGTGCCGACCGTCGTCATGGCGTAACTGGCATAACCCTGGATGTGCTCCGCGCCGAGTTCGCGCAGGGGCGCTACGGTCAGGTCGCGCAAGATCGCCTTCGCGTTGCGCAACGGCGAGGCGTGCAGCTTGGTCGGGCACGGCACATGAGCGAAGGCAGCATAGGCGCGCTCGATCGCGGCTTCGAGAGCATCGCTTGAGGACATCGCAGGCACAGTGGTGCAATCGGCATCGAGAGACTAGCCTGCCCCCTCACTTCTCCGGCAGATATTTCGCATAGAGCCACCCCACGCCGATCAGGCTGAACCCCAGCGCGGCGAAGCTGGCGATGCGTGCCAGCCCGTCGAGCCCGGCGGCGTCGTGGATGAACACCTTGCCCACCGCCGCGACCATCAGCACCAGCGAGGCGATGCGCCAGTCCTGCGCGCGGGCGCGGATGCCGCCGATCAGGAACGCCGCGGCGAGCACCAGGGCGAGCACCGAGCGGGCGATGTCCTCCGCCGCCGTCACGCCGGGCGTGGCGAGGTCGGGGCCGTGCGCAACCCAGCGCAGCGCGGTCCAGGCGAACAGCAGGATCAGCGCCATCATCGCGATGCCGCGCGGGCGCGCCACCGGCCAGCCGGCGGGCGCAGCGCGGTCGCTCCACCAGACCAGCGCGAAGGCGCAGGCATAAGACGGGATCAGCCAGGCCGGGCCGGCCTGGTCGACCAGCAACGGGTTGTGGAGGAGGAGTGTGAACCAGACGAAATGCGCGAAGCTCGCCACGCCGAGGCCGATCGCCACGCCGCGCTGGCCGAACCGCCAAGCGCCGGCGGCGATTGCCGCGAGCAGCAGCTCCCAGCAGGTGCGCTCGGCCAGCGCATAAGCGATGAAATCCTGCTGGTCGCCGATCGCGAAGACGTGTTTCCACGCGACATGCGCGGCGATCGTGCCGAGCGCGGCGGCCAGCGCGATGACCCCGCGCCGCACGCGCGGGTCGAGCGGCAGGCGCCACGCCACCAGCATCGCCGCCGCCGCGGCAGGCAGCAGGCGGGTCGCGATCGTGCGCAGCGTCGGCGCCATGTCGACCCAGGCCGGATCGCCGAACAGCGCGCGCCCGGCGAAGAAGCACCAGTCCAGCACCGGCTCGGCCGCCCAGGCCAGCGCGATCAGTCCGGCGGTGACCAGCGCCGGCCACCAGCGACGACCGGCCAGCGCGATCCCCGCGATCATCACGAACGGCACCAGCGGCAGCACGTCGTCGACCAGCAGGCGATCGGCGGCGAGATAGGCCAGCACGACGGCGACGGGTTGGGCGATCATGTCCGCGCCCGACATCTCGTCGCGCGCGGCGAGCCAGGCGGCGAGTGCGGCGAGGCCGGCGCCGATCAGCGCCATGGCGGCGAGGAGGACGGGGGTGGCGCCGGGGAAGTGGAAGGGCGGGAACAGCGCCAGTGCGCCGGCGACGGTCACCACCATCGCCACGTCGACGATCTCGCCGCTTCGCCTGGCGAGGCGCCACAGGCCGGGCGCGCCGTGCAGCGCGGCGAGGCCGGCGAGCACTGCGGCGAACAAGGTGGCGCCGGGATGCTGCCAGGCGAGCAGCAAGGTCAGCGTGATGACCAAAGCGGCGGGCGGGATCAGCTTCAGCCCCGGCTCGCGCTGCGCCAGCCACAGCGCCGCCGCCGAGATCAGGCCGAACAGCGCCCAGTCGAGCGGTGCGAAGCCGCCCAGCGCGACGATCGCGCCGACCTGCACGCAGGCGGCGAACTGGCCGGCGAGGCGGATGAAGCGCGATTGCTCGCCGGGGATCAGCAGCGGCAGGAGGATGCCGAGCAGCAGCGCGAAGCCGCCGATCGCCAGCGTGTCGGGCGTGTCGAACCGGCTGAAGGCGAGCATCGCCACGCCCCACAGGAACCCGCCGGTCAGCGAGGCGGCGCCGAGCCACCACCAGCGCTGGCCGCGCGCCAGCACGGTCAGCCCGGCGATCGCCAGCGCGAGATAGCCGGCGAGCGCGGGGATGTGCGGCGCGCCACTATGGATCAGCGCCGGTGCGGTCAGGCCGCCGAGCAGCCCGAGCACCGCGCTGGGCGCGCCGAAGCGCAGCGACAGCAGGCCGGCGAGCAAGGTCACGCCCGCCATGCCGGCGAGCGCGCTGAACGGCCCGATCAGATGGTAGAGATCGACCGCGGCAAGGATCGCGGCATAGAGCGAGGCGACGCCGGCGCCGGCCAGCGCCTGGCGGATGCGCGGATCGACCACGCGCGCGGGGTTGCGCAGCGCGAGCTCCGCCCCGGCGATCAGGCCCATGCCGAACAGCCAGCCGCAGATCACGCGGACGAGCGGCGAAAGCAGCCCGGCGTCGATCGAATATTTGACGATCAGCAGGCCGGCGACGGCCAGCGTGATGCCGCCGAGCCAGATCGGCAGGCGGCGGCCGAACAGGTCCTCGAAGGCGATGCCGGGGCGGGGGGTGGCGGGTTGCTCCGTAGGCGTTTCGGGCGTGACGGTGCCCTTCTCAAGCCCCTCCCCTTCAGGGGAGGGGTTGGGGGCGAGGGCTGGCTGCATATCCGGCGATGGAGGAGTGTGCGGCACTCCCCCACCCCCACGCCTCCCCTGAAGGGGCGGGGCTGCGTTTTTTGCCGCCGTCTCGGCTTCCACCGGCGTAGGTTCAACCACCGGCTCGTCGACAATCGGCATTGCCACCGTCACCGGAGTCGCCGCAGCCGCTCGTGCCGCTGCCGCCCGCGGCTTCTCCGCCGCTGCCGCGACACCATGCCGCTCGATGAGCGCCAGCCGCCCGGCCAGTTCGCCCATCTGCGCGCGCAACTCGCGCAGCTTGCCGGAAAGCCCGATCACGCTGACGATCAGCCAGATCAGCGCGACGAACGGCGCCAGCACGAGGATCACGAGAAACGTCACCAGACCGCCCATCCACGCCACTCCCGCGCCTTTTCATCGTGTCATATGACAGAGAAATGAGCGCTGTTCAATTAAAAAATTGGACACCGTTCAATTGAGGCGATAGCGGGAAGCATGGGCAGGCGATCCGACCATAGCCGCGCCGAGCTGCAGGCGCTGATCCTCGAGGCGGGCCATCAGGTGATGGCCGAGACCGGCTATGCCCGCTTCTCGGCGCGCGAGGTGGCCAAGCGCATCGGCTATTCGATCGGCACGGTGCACAATGTCTTCGGCAGCCACGATCGGCTGGTGCTGGCGATCAACACCCGCACCTTCGCGCTGTGGGCGGCGCATCTGCGCGCCGCGCTGGCGGCGGGCGGCGAGGATCGCATCGCCGCTTTGGTCGCGGGTTATTTCGATTTCGCGCGCGAGCACACCAATTTGTGGACCGCGATCTACGATCACCGCCTGCCCGAGGGCGAGAAGATGCCCGACGAGGACGATGCCGCACGCGCCGAGCTGACCAAGATCGTCGTGCGCGAGGTGGCGACCGCGCTGCACCGCGAGCCCGACGCCGCGGTCGCCGCGCTGGCGCGCTCGCTGGTCGCCGTGGTCCATGGCCACTGCGCCTTCCTGCTCGCCGGCAGCTGGGCGCTGATGGGCGAAACCGCGCCCGAGGCGGCGGCGCTGGCCCGCGTGCGCGAGGCGCTGGCGGCGGCGGGATAGGGCAGGGCCGGTAACCAGTGAATTTGGCTATCGCAACTTCATGTGCGTGCCTCTGTCCCAGGCGCCGGGATGGGTGTTGTAGTGCCTCATCGTCTTTTTGGCGCTGATCATAGTGGTGGCCAGCCATGCCCTGTCCGTGAGCGTGCTATTCGAGCACCCCCGGCACTGATGACCCCTGACATAATTACCCTGCCGCGAGGCCGCCTGTCTGGCGCGATTTCGCCGCCCGGGCAGGGAGCGCCGGCCGCGAATTATGTCAGTACGGTCACCCGCTCCCGCCGCCCTGTCGCCGACACCCGTTCAGGCCAGCGCCGCGCCGCTCGTGCCGGGCGCGGCGGTGGCCGTCTCGCCGCGCGAATAGGTGCCGATCAGCAGCCCCAGCCCGATCACCTTGCCGGCCATCGCCGCGACCAGCGCGCTGCGCCCCGGATTGGCGTCGAGATCGAGTTCCGCCGACAGCGCGAACAGCTGGAAGGCATAATCATGCTCGCCATGCCCGCTCGGCGGATCGGGCGGCAGCCAGCCCTCGACGAAATAGCTGTTGCGCCCGACATCGCCGCTGACCGGGTCGCCCGCCCCGTCAGGGACGATCGTGCCCTCGGCGAGCTGGCGAATTTCGGGCGAGATGCCCGCGACGAGCGCATGGACCAGCGGGCGCGGTGCGGGGGCGTCGGGGTCCTCGACGATCAGCACCAGCGACTGCGTGCCGGCCGGGACATCGCCCCAGATCAGCGGCGGCGAGACGCCGGCGCCGTCCGCGGTGAAGCGCTGCGGCAGCCGCGCGCCGCTGGCAAAGGCCGGGCTCGACAGTTCGATCACCGTGTCGCTGGTCAGGTCGGGATCGACCGCGGCGAGCCGCGCATGGCCGGCGCGGACGTTGCGCAGCATGGCGCCGAGCCATTGGGGAACATGTTCGAGCATCGACTGCCTCCGTGGTGCGTTGGGCCTCATAACACGTAATTGGGCCCGGTGGGCCCGAAAGGCGGCCATGAAGATCGCGACCTATAATGTGAACGGCATCAACGGGCGGCTGCCGGTGCTGCTGCGCTGGCTGGCCGAGGCCGAGCCGGATGTGGTGTGCCTGCAGGAACTGAAGGCGCCCGACGAGAAGTTTCCCGCCGCGGCGATCGAGGCGGCGGGCTATCACGCCATCTGGCACGGCCAGAAGAGCTGGAACGGCGTCGCCATCCTCAGCTGCGGCGGCGTGCCGGTCGAGACCGGACGCGGTCTGCCCGGCGACCCCGACCCGGCGCAGAGCCGCTATATCGAGGCGGCGGTCGACGGCGTGCTGATCGCCGGCCTGTATTTGCCCAACGGCAACCCGCGGCCGGGGCCGAAGTTTGCGTACAAGCTGGCCTGGTTCGACCGGCTGATCGAGCATGGCGCCGCGCTGCTGGCGAGCGGCCTGCCGGTGGTGCTGGCGGGCGACTTCAACGTCATGCCGACCGAGCGCGACGTCTACAAACCCGAACGCTGGCTGGACGACGCGCTGTTCGCGCCCGAGGTCCGCGCGGCGTTCTTCCGCCTGCTCGACCAGGGCTGGACCGATGCGCTGCGCACCATGCACCCCGACGAGACGATCTACACCTTCTGGGATTATTTCCGGAACGCCTATCGCCGCAACGCGGGGCTGCGCATCGACCATATCCTGCTCGCGCCGGCGCTCGCTGGGCGGCTGGAGGCGGCGGAGGTCGATGTCCATGTCCGCGGCTGGGAGAAAACGAGCGACCATGCGCCGGTGTGGGTGAGGCTGGGAAAGGGGCGGGCCGGGTGAGGCGAGTCCTTCTTCGTGCAGGGAAGTGAGAAGGAGGACGCCTCGCTCCTGTTTATCCGCCGCGCCTCACCCCGCCAGCACCGCCGCCGCCGTTTCCGCCACGCTGCCGACGACGAGCAGCGAGTCGCCGCCGACCAGGCCGATCTTGGTCTGGCCGTTCTCGTCGGCGCGGAGATAGGCGATGTTCGCCGCGACGACGAAATAGTCCCCGCCGCGCGAGTGGAATTCGATGAACTTCATGACGATGTCTCCTGACCGGCACCCTTGTAGCGGCACGGGCGCCGGATCGGGTTAACGACGCGCGGCGCACCGGGAGCGAGGCGCGTTAACGGGTTCCTGATCATCACGCTGTTAAGGTCGCCCGTCACAAGGACAGGGCCCGGCGCGTTGCATATCGATTCTCCGACGACGCGCGCGCCGCGCAACAGCGGCATCGATATCTTCCGCGGCGTCCTGGTCCTGCTCGTCATCCTCGGGCATTTTTCCGAGCTGATGCAGCGGCAGAACCTGCTCACCTGGATGGGCTTCGGCTTCCGCATGCCGCTGTTCATCGGGCTGACCGGCTACCTGTTCAACCTCGAACGCGCCCGCGAAATGCCGCTCATGGCGCTCGGGCGCAAATATTATCGCCGGCTGATCTTCCCCTGGCTGGTGGCCTGCGCGGTGCATCTGACGCTGACCCAGCAATGGAGCTGGTTCTCGCCGCTGATCATCATCCTGTGGCCGCCTTTCCACATGTGGTTCGTGCCGGTGATGCTGGCGTTCATCTTCTGCGCGCGGATTTCCAGCCTCGACCGCGGGATGCTGCTTGCGCTGGCGATTCCGGCGAGCATCGCGGCGATGTACACCTTCGGCGTGGCGCACATGGTCCAGCAATATCAACCCTGGATGCCCGACCGGCGCTATTTCATCTACCCGATCTATTTCACCTTCGGCATGTTCCTCGCCAAGCATCAGGGCGATCCGTCGAAGCGCTGGCTGGCGCTGTGCGTCGCGATGATCGGGCTGTTCTGGTGGGCCAGGCTCTACAATCAGAGCCTGCCTTTGGCCGAAGTGGCGGCCGAGCTGACGCTGTGCATCCCGCTGCTCGGCTTCCTGCCCTGGGTGCGCGAGCTGAGCATCGACCTACCGATCATCTCCGGCATCGGGCGCGACAGCCTGTTCTTCTATCTGTGGCATCCGCTTGCCTTCGGGCTGTGGGCGAGTCTCGGCTTTACCGGCTCCATCATGCTGCTCCTGTCGTTGCTGTCGATGACGTTGTTCCGCAGTGTCGTCGCGCCCCATGCGCGGCTGCGCGGCATCTTCGGCGTGCAACCCCCCGAGACGGCGGCGATCCCGCCACGTGGCGCGCCGCTCGACCTCGCACCGGCGGAGCAGCCGCTGTGATCGCGCAGCTCTTCCGCACCGGATCGATGACGATCGCCTGGCTGCTGATCGTGCCGTGCCTCGTCATCCTGTTCGGGGCGATAGTGCCGGTCGTGCCGTGGCTGCGCATCTATGCGGTCAGCATCATCCCCAATCACTCGCCATGGCTGGCCTTCTGCTCGCTCGCCGGCATCTTCATCGGGATGCTGGCGCATATCAGGCGGCGCACGCCGATCAGCCTCGCGCTGGTCGGCGTGGGCGGGATCGCCACCGTCGCGGCGGCGGCGGTCATGCTGCATCTGTTCGCGGTGGGGTATCGCAACGGCGTATGGTCCTATCCGATCCAGGCGCTGTCGTTGCGCGATTTCGGCGAGGGCGCCGCGCCGGACGAAAGCCGCGTCTATGCCCGCCCCGACGGCGTGCCGCTGTCGCTCGACATCTACCGCCCGGCGGGCAGCGCGCCCGGCACGCTCAGCCCGGTGATGGTCGCGGTCCATGGCGGCGGCTTCTTCGAGGGCAGCCGGACCTTCGGCGCGGCCAATCTGCGCTGGTATGCCGATCGCGGCTGGACCGTGATCAGTATCGACTACCGCCTCGCCGACGCGACGCACCCGACCTGGGACGTGGCCGCCAACGACGTACGGTGCGCGCTGGCCTGGACCGCGGCGCACGCCGGCGAACTGGGCGTCGACATCAACCGCCTGACGCTGAGCGGCGGCTCGGCCGGCGGCAGCCTGTCGCTCGCCGCCGCCTATGCGCCCGACGCGGCGCGCCCCGACCCGAGCTGCGGTCCGCGCGTGCCACGCGTCGCGGCGGTGGTGGTCAAGGTGCCGCTGATCGATGCGGTCGATTCCTGGAACCGGCCCGGCGAATTGCGCGACCTGCAGCGCTCCTATCTGACGCGCTATCTCGGCGGGTCGCCGCAGCAATATCCGGCGCGCTATGCCACGGTCGATCTGCGCCGGCTGATCGCGCCGGGCAATCCGCCCACGCTGATCCTCGGCGGCGCCAACGATCCGCTCGTCTCGCCCGAGCCGGCGCGGGACTTCACTCGCCGCGCGACGGCAGCGGGCAACAATGCCCGGCTGATCCTGTTTCCCTATTCGGGCCATGACTTCAACACGACCTATGGCAGCATCACCAACCAGGCGATGCTGCAGATCATCGCGCAGTTCATGACCGATCATGCGCCTGCCGCGGCGAAGCCGGCGGCTCCGGCGCGGGTCCTCGCGCAACGCTGATGCCGCGGCTATTTCGGCCGCGATTCCTCGATGATCGCGCCGCCTCTCGAAAGCACCCGGCATGCGGGTTGTGCAGCGTGACCCAAAATCCGCGGGCGGCGGCATGCACTCGTCCTGCGAGGCCTCATCCATTATGAGCATGAATTGAAGCCGGACATTCCCCCGTCGGGCGGTACCGAGGTGATGGTAGCGGAATGAAGTGCATTGGCCTTTTGCTGGTCATGACAAGCCTGTCGCTCGGCGCAACGCAAGGCGTCACGGCGCAACACCGGCCCACGCCGCGATCGTGCCCCGCCGACCCGGCGCTATCGAAGCTCGTCGCGGCCTCCGATGATGTGGTGGTCGGTACGATGATTTTCGCCGCCGATGAGCTTGGCCGGCAGGCAGCATTACCGTCCCCGAACTATATCGACATCGCAGTGACGATCGACCGCGCCGTCAAGGGTACGATGTCCGGCCAGGCGGTGATCCGCTTCTACGCCAAGGACGCCATCTACAAACCCGGTAACGCTGCCATGGCCGCACTTGCCGGAAAGCCGGCCCTGTTCTTTCTGCAGCAGGTGGACGGGGCAGAGCGGGGATTATATTTTGCGGGCAATACGCCGCGCGCACTCCAGCCGGCGTCGTCGGACAACATCGCGCTGGCGGAAGCCGAGGCCTCCCGGCAATCCGGTATCCTGAATGGTTGGCGACCCGACCCGAACCTGCCCCACTACCGCGAGGTCCAAGAGATCATCGCGCACCTCGGCCATGTGCGCGGGCGCGCGCAACAGGCGCTGTTCGATCGCGTCATCGCGCTGGGTGACAGCGCCGTCCCCGCAATCGTCGCGCAGATGGATGACCGACGCCGGCTGCTCGACCAGCAAATCACACTGAAAAACACTGCCGGCGACGCCTTTGAACCGCAGCGATTCTATGGACCGGAACAAGTTGTCGACGCGCTGGACGCGATCCTCAACCAGATCACGGGCGAAAGCTTCGGTTCGATCGAGAACGGCGGCTCTAACCGCGAGCGGACGTCAGCAGTGGCCGGCTGGCGCGTTTATGCGGCGACACGCAGATGCATGTGATCTGATCGTTCGCCCGATCTGAGCAAGTCGCGGGTTCCAACGCATTGCCCCACCACGCCATCCACGCCACAACCCGCACCAACGATAATCCATAGGGAGAGGCCCGCATGGCCCTGGACGAGAGCGCGAACTGGGATGCCACCGAAACCGCCGCGCAGATCCGCGCCGGCACGGTGTCCGCGCTGGAGATGGTCGATGCGGCGATCGCGCGGGCCGAGGCGCTCGACCCGCAGCTCAACTTTCTCGTCGCCGACGATTTCGAGCGGGCGCGGGAGCGGGCGAAAGGACCGCTCGGCGACGGGCCGTTTGCCGGCGTGCCCTATCTGATCAAGGACCTCGACGACATGACGGGCCTGCCGACGCGGTCGGGCTCGCGCTCGACCGCTGATCTCGGCCCCGCGACGCGGCAGTCGCCGCTGGTCGCAGGGATGCTCGCCGCGGGGCTCAACCCGATCGGCAAGAGCTCGACGCCCGAACATGGCTTCCTGCCGACCACCGAGCCGCTCGCCTTCGGGCCGACGCGCAATCCGTGGAATCCGACGCGGTCTTCGGGCGGATCGTCGGGCGGCGCGGGCGCGGCCACGGCGGCGCATGTCGTGCCCTTCGCCCATGCCTCGGACGGCGGCGGATCGATTCGCATCCCGGCCTCATGCTGCGGGCTGTTCGGGCTGAAGGTGTCGCGGGGACGCACGCTGGCGACCGACCCGGGGAGCTTCCCCATTCCGCTCAGCGTGCAGCTGTGCGTGTCGCGCAGCGTGCGCGACAGCGCGGGCCTGCTCGCGGCGGTCGAAGGGACAGGCGCGGGACTGCCGCCGGTCGGCCTGGTCGGCGGGCCGTCGGCCAGGCGGCTGCGCATCGGGCTGGTGATCGACAGCGTGACGGGCGGCAAGCCCGACCCCGAGGTGGCGGCGGCGACCGAGGCGATGGCGGCGCTGCTCGAGGATCTCGGGCACCATGTCGCGCCGACATCATGGCCGGCCGCCCTGGTCGGCATGAGTGATCCGTTCCTGCTCGCCTGGTCGAAAGGCGCGGCGAACATCCTCGCCGAGACGGGTGCGCGGCTCGGCCATGCCCCCGGGGCTGACGAGGTCGAGCCGTTCAGCCTCGCCATGGCGGGCATCGTGGCGATGGCACCGCCCGAGGCGGTCGATCAGGCGGTGGCGTATCTCAACGGGCTGGGCGGCGCTTATGCTGCATGGCTGGGGCAGTTCGACGTGATCCTGTCGCCGGTGCTATCGCTGCCGCCGGTCGAGCTGGGCTGGCTCGCGCCCGACTTGCCGGTCGAGACGATGGCCGAGCGCCTGCCGGCCTATGTTGGCTACACCACGCCGGCCAATGTCGTCGGCGCCCCGGCGATGAGCGTGCCGGGCGCATGGAGCGCGGCGGGCCTGCCGATCGGCGCGCAGTTCCAGGCCGCGGTCGGCGACGAGGCGGCGCTGCTCGCGCTGGCCTATGAGATCGAGGCGGCGCGGCCCTGGGCGGGACGGCGGCCGGGGGTTTGTGCGTGAGTTGGGCGCGAAGAGTGGCGCTATGGGCTGTTGGCCTGGGCCTCGCCGCCTTCACGCAATATTGGGCCTTCTGCATCGGTGCCGGCGGCGATGGCTGGATCAGCCCCTTCTTCCTCTCGCCGCTTCTGTTCGTCCTCAATCCGGTCGCGTTGGGTATAGCCTTTGACGAGCGGTCGCGGCCGCGCGTCGCGGCCTCGCTGCTGGCGATGGGCGCGCTTGCGGATGTCTATCTAATCTTCGTGACCGCCGACGATGAAGCGGCGCGCTTCTGGAGGGGCAGCGCGTTTACCTGGAATTTGGGTTGGATCGCGCTTTGGTTGCTGTGGCAGATCGCGCTGTTAGCGCGCAGTTTTCGGGTTGGCGCTGGCGCATCGGACTGACAGCGCAAAGGCCCTGTTTACGCCGCGACCAGCAACTTGTCCGCCGGCACCAGCGCTTCGTAGCGCGCGAACAAGGCGGCGAAGTGCTGGTCCATCGTGCGCACGTCGGCGGCGGCGATGGCGCGGTGGCGTTGCAGCTCGACGCCGCGATCGGCGAAGATCCTGATCGCATTGGTCAGCGCACGTTCGTCGCCCGATTTATAGGCCAGGCCGGAACCCGCCAGGCGCTGGTCGTGCGCGCCGCCGCGATCGGGGACGATCAGCGGCAGGCCGCTGGCACGCGCCTCGCTCGCCACCATGCAGAAGGTCTCGGCCTCGCAGCCATGGACGAGGGCATCGCCGCTCGCCAGCACCGCAGCGAGTTCGGCGCGGTCGCTCAAGGGGCCGCCGATCGCCACATGGCCGGGGCCGGCGGCGATCTTTTCCAGCCGGCCGCGCGCGCGGTCGCTGCCATTGCCGATCAGCATCAGGCCGATGTCGCGGCCGCGGCCGGCTTCGGCGGCGGCGCGCACGACCATCGGCCAGCGCTTCTCGGCGGCGAAGCGGCCGACGCCGAGCAGCAAGGTCGCGTCCTCGCCCAGGCCGCAGCGCGCGAGCATCTCGCGGCGCAGCGCGGCGGAGCGGCGCGCGGGCGAGAAGATGCCGGGTTCGACGCCCATCGGGATGGTCGCGACCTTGTTCAGCCCGCCGGCGGTGAGCCGTTCCGACAGGCCGCCGCTGGCGCTGACCACCACGTCGAACTGCTGGTCGAGCGCGCGCAGGTGGCGCCAGAAGCGGTCGAAGCCCTTGTCGATCACGGCCACGCTGGCGACGCGACCGAACCAGCGATAGGCATAGGCGGCGAGCGGATCGCAGTGCATGACCAGCGCGCGCGGCGCCGAACCCTGCCAGCGGCCGACCATCGCGGCGCTCGACCAGGGCGAGCTCGCCTCGACCAGGTCGGGCTGCAATTCGTCGAGCTTGGCGTGCAGCGCGCGCTCGTCGTCGAACCAGCGATAATTGCGGTCGAGCGGGAATTTGGGGGCGGCGATGGTCACGAGACGGCCGCCGCGGCCGATCTCGGTCACGCTGTCGCTCTCGCCGGGGGCGAGGATGATCATTTCATGGCCCAGCGCCGGTGCCGCGCGCAGCTTGCGCTCGACATAGGTTTTTACGCCGCCACCGCGGGGGGCGTAAAAGGCACAGACATCGACAATCCGCAAAATACGTTCCCCAGACAAGCGGTGCCCCCGGCCCGCTTTTCGGTCCTGTCATTGGTTAGACGCCGCAGTGCAGCGAAACCGCAGTTGGCCCTGGCGAGAAATAATGCTCGCCCCTTGCTCGCTTCGCGGCCGAAATGAGGCGGCGCTTGTCGGCGGCGCGCCGCTCGGGCAAGCAGCGGCGACGCGATGGACAGCCCCGTCTCAGCCCCGCCGGGCGGCCTGCTCGCCGCCTATGATGCGCATCGCGCGGCGTTGCGCCGCTTCCTCGTCGCACGCTGCGGCGATGCCGGCGAGGCCGAGGACCTGATGCAGGAATTGTGGCTCGCCGCGCATCAGGGGGCCGGCGGGCCGGTGGCGCACCCGCGCGCCTATCTGTTCCGGACCGCGAACAATCTCGTGCTGGCGCGCCGGCGGGCGGCCTTGCGCGGCGCGGCGCGCGAGCGGGCGTGGATCGAGCTGCGCCACGGCGCTGTCGCGGAACCGGCGGACGATGCGCCGACCGCCGACGCGGCGATGATCGAACGCGAGGAGGCGGCCGCGCTCGCCTCGGCGATCGCCAATCTGCCGCCGGCCGCGGGGCGCGCCTTTCGGCTGCACAAGTTCGACGGCCTGTCGCACGAACAGGTCGCGGCCGAACTCGGCATCAGCCGATCGGGGGTCGAAAAACATATCGCGCTGGCCATGACCCACCTGCGGCGGGCGCTTGCATCCGATGTGGAGCAACTGCGGTGATGCGGGGGCGGTGGCATCTAGGAATTAAGACGATGGATTTCCGTCGTCATGCCGGGCTTGTCCCGGCATCCAACGTCCCGCACACGCAACAGTGGTTGCGCTCGTGGAACCTTGGACCCCGGAACAAGTCCGGGGTGACGGAAAGGGACATCGGCCTACCGGGGTGGATGACATGAACCAGGACGATCAGATGCGGGAGGCGGTGGCGTGGCACGCGGCGCTTGCGCATGATGACGCCGACTGGGACGGCTTCACCGCCTGGCTCGAGGCCGATCCCGCCAACCACGCCGCCTATGATGCCGTCGCGCTCGGCGATGCGCTGGTCGACGAACATCGCGACACGCTGATCGACCTGCTTGCCGCGCCGGCACCCGCGCCGTGGTGGCGCCGGCGCACCGTGCTGTCGAGCGCGCTGGGCGGGGCGATCGCGGCGTCGCTGACCGCCTTGCTCGTCGTGCCGGCGGTGCGCGGCCCCGAGACGCGGCACTGGCAGACCGGCGCAGGCGAGAGCCGCACCATCGCCTTTGCCGACGGTGCCGAGGCGACGCTGGCGCCGGGCACGAAACTCGCCGCGACCGGGGGCAGGCTGACACTCGAGGGCACCGCCTTCTTCGCGATCCGGCATGACCCGTCGCGCCCGGTGACGATCGCCGCGAACGGCGTGACGGTCAGCGATGTCGGCACGCGTTTCGACATGGCGGCGGACAAGGACGGCATCCGCGTCGCGGTGGCGGAGGGCGAAGTCGCCGTCGCGCGCGGCGGACAGGCCGCGGTGCCGGTCGCGGCGGGGCACCGCATCCTGATTGCCGGAAACCGGATCGAGACCGGCGTCACGGTGGCGGGCGATGTCGCGGCATGGCGTGGCGGTCGGCTGGTCTATGACCGTGTGCCGTTGTCACTGGTCGCGGCCGATATCGCACGCTACGCGGGCGGCCGGGTCACGGTCGATCCGGGCGATGCCGATCGGCGCTTTTCGGGCGCGATGGCGATCGGCGACCGCGTGACGATGGCCAGGTCGCTGGCGGTGCTGATGGGACTCGATGCCAAGATCGATGGTCAGACGGTGGTGCTGGGCGGTCGCAGCGGGCGTTAGCGACTGCTCCCCTCCCCTTCAGGGGAGGGGCTGGGGGTGGGGCCGTGCCTCAGACGCCGCGCCTGGGGAGAGCCCCCACCCCAACCCCGCCCCTGAAGGGGAGGGGCTAAAGGTGCGGCCAAGTATTCGCGCCGTCACTCTCGCAGCATTCTTCACCTTCGCGCCGGTCGCGGCGCATGCCCGCGACCGCGATATCGACATCAACCTGCCCGCGGCGACATTGGGCCAGGCGATCGCCGCGCTGTCGACCCAGGCCGGGATCAGCATCGGCACCGAGGGCGCGCTGCCCGAGCTGCGCACGCCGGCGGTGCACGGCCATATCAGCCCGGACAGGGCGCTCGACCGCCTGCTCGCCGGCACGGCGTGGAAGGCGAAGCGGGTATCGCCCTTTGCCTGGCGTATCGTCATGCGCAGCCACGCACGGGGGGCGCCCCCGCCGCCGCCGCGCGTCACCGAGAATGACGCCTTTCCCGTGCCGATCCCCGACGTGGTGGTCACCGCGCGCAAGCTCGCCGAGGCGGAATCGAGCCTGCCCGGGCCGGTCGCGGTCTATACCCCGTCGCACGCCGACCGCAGCGGGGCGAGCGCCGGTTCGCGCGCAGTGGCGCGCACGGTCGAGGGGCTGACCGCGATCGACACCGGGCCCGATGCCGGCCGGCTGTTCATCCGCGGCGTCGCCGATACGCCGTTCAGCGGCTATGGCCAGTCGCCGGTCAGCGTCGAGATCGACGAGGCGCGCGCCACGTTCGACGCGCCCGACCCCGATCTGCGCATGGTCGATGTCGCGCGGGTCGAGCTGCTGAAGGGGCCGCAAGGGCCGCTCTACGGCACCGGTGCGCTGGGCGGGGTGTACCGCGTGGTGCTCAACCCGCCCAATCCGGCAGCACCGGCGGCGCATTTCCGCTTCGATCTCGGCGGCGTGCAGCAAGGCGGGCCGGGCGCTTCGGCCGAGGCGATGGTCAATGTGCCGGTGGCGAACGGACAGGGCGCGGTGCGCGCGGTGGCCTATGGCGAGCTCGCCCCGGGCTGGATCAGGGATGTCGGCCGCCCCGGCACGCTCAACCAGACGCGTAGCTGGGGCGCGCGGCTGGCCGGGCGTTACGATCTCGGCGAATGGCGCGTCACGCTGACCGGGCTGACCCAGTCGGTCGCCGCGCGCGACAGCCGCTATATCGACCGCGGCGGCGAGGATCTGGTGCGCACCGCGCGGTTGCGCGAGCCGCGCCAGGGCGACATCAGCCAGGCTGCCGCGGTGCTGACCGGCCCGGTCGGCGCCGCCACGCTGACCTTTGCCTCGAGCATCACCGGGCAGCGGGTCGCGCGCACCGACGACGCCTCGGCCTCCGCTGCCCTGCTCGGCGCGGCGGCGCCGCTCGCCTATCATGAGGCGCGCAGCTACCAGTTGCTCGACGAGGAGCTGCGCATCGCCAGCACCGCCGACCGGCGGCTGAGCTGGATCGCCGGCCTGTCCTATATCCATTCAACCACGACAGTGGCGGGGCGGCTGATCCCGCCGGGCGGCGCGGTGATCGAAGCGCTCGACCTCAAACGCTTCGTCAAGGAATTCTCGGTCTATGGCGAGGGCACGCTGCGCCTCGCGCCGCGGCTGCGCGCCGCGCTGGGTGCGCGGCTGTTCCTCTCCACCGTCGAGGACGGCCGCGCCGACAAGGCCCAGACACTGGCGCAGTCCAACGCCAATTCGGGCTCGACGCTCGGCGTCACGCCCAGCGCCTCGCTCGCCTATGAGACGTCGGGCGGCGGCATCGTCTATCTGCGCTACGCCACCGCCTTTCGCCCCGGCGGCCTCGATCCGGCGAACAGCGTGACCCGCCGCTACGACGCCGACCAGCTCGGCAATTTCGACCTCGGCGTGCGCGGCACCGCGCTGCGCGGGTCGCTGACGGTGGATTTCGCGGCCTATCGCACGCGCTGGCTGCACGTGCAGTCCGACTATCTGCTGCCCAATGGCCTGCTCGCCACGCACAATGTCGGCGACGCGTTGATCTATGGGGTGGAAGGCTCGCTCGCCTGGCATGCCGGCGGCGGATGGACGCTGAGCGCCGGCGGTACGCTGCAGCATGCGCGGCTGACCCGGGCGGAGGACGGCACGAAACTGGCGACCGACCTGCGCCTGCCGGTGGTGCCCGACATTGCCGGGCGCATCGCGCTGGCCTGGCGCCACGACTGGCATGGCTGGAGCATCGAGCCGAGCCTCGCCGCGCGTTATGGCGGGCCATCGCGGCTGAGCTTCGACCCCGGGCTCGATCGCCTCATGGGCGGGTTCGGCGAGGCCGACCTGACGCTTGCCGCGACGCGCGGGCGGATGCGGGTTGCGCTGTCGATCGACAATCTGTTCGACGCGCGCGGCGACAGCTTCGCCTTCGGCAACCCGTTTTCGGTGCGGACGGAGTCACAGTACACGCCGACCCGGCCGCGGACCGGGATGTTATCGTTCGGGGTGGATTTCTAGCGCGTGCTGCGAATAGGTGGAATCCGGCTATTCGCAAACAAGCACGCGACCACAAAGAATCTGGAGCGGGTTCGGTCCGTCCCGCCGGGGAAAATCGCGCCGCTGTTCGGCACGAGCTTTAGTCCTGGTAGATGAGATCCCTGACGGTCCAGATGGACTTCGACTGGACGCGATCATCGCGATCGAAAGTCACGCTCAGGTGCTGATCCTGCGGATCGTCGCGCGGAAACACGCGCGTCCAGAAATCGCCTTCACCTTCCTTGCCGATATCCCACTCGGTATAGCGCATGCGTGCTCCATCCTCGTCGATCGTCACGCTGTTCAAGCGCGGCTTGCCGATGCGTGCGACGACCTCCCGATACGGCATGCCGGTGTCGATTCGGGTGGAAGCCGCGATATAATCGTGCGTCGACCAGGGCCGTCCACCCCGCTGACGAGGCGCCCGTTCGGACAGTAGATATCCCGACAGGGCTACCGACAGGAACAGCACGAGGCCGGCTGCAATAGTTCTGCGAGACAAGGCCGGTCTCCCAATGGCCGCAACATGCGTCGCCATCGAACTTATCGCATGATCGCGGTTTGTTCCAGTAGCGTCCCGTCACGGATGATAGGTCTCGCCGTCTATCGGCCGCATTCGGCCATTCCTGGCGCTGCCGGGCGCAGGCGGGGTGAGGCCGTGCTCCGCCCACTTCACCTTGTCGCTCCACGCCAGTCGCCCGTTCTTCGCCGGCGGGCAACCATCGCCGCGCCCGCGTCGGAGACCGGGCCGGCGAAGGCTGGTCCGCGATGGTCAGCCTTGAATATCGCTGCCGGCGTCACGATACCCTGTCGCTCGGAACAGTTGGATGCGCAGCGACCCGATGACGGCCACCGATAGCGCGACCCCGCAGATATTCTACCACGGCACCCGCGCCGACCTGAAAGCGGGCGACCTGATCGCAGCCGGCTTCAGCTCCAATTACGGCGCGCGGAAACAGGCGAGCTGGGTTTATTTCAGCGCCACGCTGGAGGCGGCGATCTGGGGCGCCGAGCTGGCGGTCGGCGAGGGGCGGGAACGGATCTACATCGTCGAGCCGACCGGCGAGGCCTTTGATGACCCCAATGTGACGGACCGGAAATTTCCCGGCAACCCGACGCGGTCATACCGCTCGCGCGAGCCGTTGCGCGTCACCGGCGAGGTGGCGCAATGGCAGGGCCATGCCTCCGAACGGCTGCAGGAAATGAAAGACCACATCGCGCGGCTGAAGGCGCAGGGCGTCGAGGCGATCGACTGATCGCCCGCAAAAAAGGAAACGGGCCGCCCGATAAGGACGGCCCGTCGCGCCTCGTTGCCGCGGCGCAGTTCCGAAACCGTGACCCTTTACGAAATCGTGATTGGTTCGGCCGTGAGCGCAGGAACGGCCTGCCCCTGGAGCATCACGGCGGAATGGCCGCTGACAAGCATCGAGCCCAGCAGTGCGGCGACAGTGTTGCCCCTGCCTTCCTGGCGATGCTTGCCCTTCAACGCCCAGGCATGACCGCCGACGTCGACCGAAACAAATGCGACTTCGAACTTGGCCGATTTGCCGACGATGCCCCTGCCGGTCCGCCAGATGATCTTGCCCTTCACGCTCGCCCCGCGCGGAATCACGACAACGCCGTTCTGCGTCACATCGTTGACGACCTGGAACAGCTCTTCATCGCCTTCCTTCATCTTCTTCGATGTAATGTCGTTGACCGGCGCAACCGTGATTGTGGTGTCAGCCGGCAATACCGTCTCAGCCTGTGCTGGTGCCGCCAGAAACAGCGCACCTGCGAGTGCGCCGAAAAACATGACCTTCATTGCGATCCCCCATATGGCCGACTCGCCCCTGAGTCGTGCCGCGATCAAGACCGATTTGGCGTTCGTCGTCAAACTAGATGTTGAAAAAAAGGAATGTTTTTCGAGCAGGCACTGGTGTCGCGACACGTCGGCCTGAGGAGCGGACGAGGCAAAGTTGACAGCGCGACTGTTCAGGGATGGCGCCGGTGGTGCCGGGTCACCCGGCAGCGCTGCTGCGCAATATCCGCTCCATCGCCCGTCCTTTGGCAAGTTCGTCGACCAGCTTGTCGAGATAGCGGATTTCCCGCATCGTCGGCTCCTCGACATCCTCGACGCGGACGCCGCAGACCACGCCGGTGATCAGCGACCGCGCGGGGTTCATCCGCGGCGCCTGGGCGAAGAAATCCTCGAACGTCGTCTTCTTCTCCAGCTCGCGGTCGAGCGTCTCCCGGTTATGTCCCGTCAGCCAGCAGATGATCTCGTCGACCTCCGCCTTTGTCCGGCCCTTCTTCTCCGCCTTGGCGATAAGATAGGGATACACGCTGGCGAAGCTGGCTGAACAGATGCGGTGTTTCGTCATGGCTTGTCCCGGGCTGGCCGACGCCGATCATATCGCCACGCGCAGCCGCGCTCCATAGCCGCTTCCCATTCGCCGCGGGTCATGCTCCAATCCCGCATCACGCAGGCAAAGGGGCAATGATGCGCACATCGACATGGCTGGCCGGAATCGCAGCGCTCGCCCTCCCGCTGGCGGCGCAGGCGCAGAGCAATCCGCTGACGCCCGACGAGACGCGCTTCCGCGATCTTTATCGCGAGCTGGTCGAGACCGACACCAGCGCCACCACCGGCAGCTGCACCGCGCTGGCCGACAAGGTCGAGCGGCATCTGCGCGACTCCGGCTATGGCGACGCCGACATCACCCGCTTCGCCATCCCCGAGCGGCCGAAAGAGGGCGGGCTGGTCGTCATCCTTCCGGGCAGCTCGAAGACGCTGAAGCCGCTGCTGCTGCTCGGCCATATCGACGTGGTCGCAGCGAAGCGCGCCGACTGGACCCGCGACCCCTATGTGATGGTCGAGGAAAATGGCTATTTCTACGGCCGCGGCACCGCCGACATGAAGGCGATGGACGCGATCTGGATCGACGCGATGCGCCGTTTCCGCGAGAGCGGTTATCACCCGAAGCGCACGATCAAGCTGGCGCTGACCTGTGGTGAAGAGGGCGGCTCGCCGTTCAACGGCGCGCAGTGGCTGGCGACCAACCGGCCGGAGCTGATCGCAGCCGGCTTCGCGCTCAACGAGGGCGGCGGCGGGCGCACCGACGGGCAGGGGCGGCTGGTCACCGCCAGCATCCATGTCGGCGAGAAGGCCTCGCAGCATTACCGCATCGAGACGACCAATCCCGGGGGCCACAGCTCGGCGCCGGTGCGCGACAATGCCATCTACCAGTTGGCCGATGCGCTGGCCAAGGTCCGCGGGCTGGAATTTCCGATCCATTTCAACCCGACGACGCGGGCCTTCTTCGCGCGGGCCGGCGCGGCGCGGGGCGACGATCTCGGCGCGGCGATGATCGCCTTGTCGAAGAACCCCGCCGACGCCGCGGCGGAAGCGGTGGTCAACCGCGACAAGAGCTATCACTCGATGCTGCGCACCACCTGCGTCGCGACGCTGATCGACGGCGGCCACGCCCCCAACGCGCTGCCGCAGCGGGCCGGTGCCAACATCAACTGCCGTATCATCCCCGGCGAGACGCTCGAGTCGACCCGCGCCGCCCTGGTCGCGGCGATCGGCGACCCCGGCGTGACGGTCACGCCACTGGGCGAGCGCGGCCCCCTTGCGGTGCCGCCGCCGCTCGACCCGAAAGTGATCGGCCCGGCGGAGAAGCTCGTGGCGAAATATTATCCCGGCGTGCCGCTGATCCCGACCATGTCGACCGGTGCAACCGATGGCGTCTATCTCGAGGCGATCGGCATCCCGTCCTACGGCCCGCCCGGCCTGTTCGGCGACCCGGACGGCAACGGCACGCACGGCCTCAACGAACGTGAGGCGGTGAAGGCGGTGTTCACCGGGCGCGCGCTGCTGACCGAACTGGTGCGGGTGTATGCCGATGCGCAGTGACGTCACGGACGAGCCGAACCGCTGGAAGGTCGCCGCCTTCGTCCTGGGAGTCCTGCTGTTCGGCGCGTTTGCGGGCGATGTGCTGCTCTACCGTCGCGCCACGCGACCGTTGGTTGCGCCGGGCACCGCGCCGCTCGTGGCAGAGGTTCAGCGGGATGCTGCCGTGTTTTTCCGCGGCTCGATCGACAAATACACCTTTCCGCTCTCCCTCACACTGGCCGATCGCACCTGTGTCGAGCTTCGGCCGCTCGGGTCCGATTGGCGCGGCTTCCGCGAATGCCGCGACCGGCAGGGCCGGACGATCGAGAAGGCGACGCTTGGCGGCGGCTTTTGAAGGGCGATGCCGGTGATGCGCTTGAGAGCCAGACACGGCCGAGCGCCAGCGAGTTGGCGAACGTATTAGAAGAAAGTCGCCCGCGGAATCTCGTTTCATTCCCGTTATTATGTTGTGATGAAAGACGATACCCCTTAGCGAAACAGGATAGGGACCATCATCGACCGGGGTGCGAAGATGTCGAACCTTACGATCGATTTCCTCCAGCCGTCCGAGCGGCTGGCCGACCACTTCTCCTTCTTCTATCATTTCCGGCAAAGCGACGATCATTTCGAGGGTGTCGACCGCGCCGATTATGCGCAGCTCCGCTTCATCCTGCGCGGGCGCAACGCGCGCTACCGCTTCGTCGACGGCACCGAACAGGCGATGCCGGAGATCTACATCCTCGGCCCGACCACGGGCTCCTCGCAACTGAGTTGTGACGGCGCGGCCGAGGCGGTCGGCGTCGGGCTGATGCCGCATGGCTGGGCGGCGCTGGTGCCGATGGACGCCTCGGCGGCGGCCAACCGGTTGTTCGACGCGAGGGACCTGTTCGGCGACATCGTCAGCGAGGTTTATCGCGACCTGCGCGCCACGCAGGATTTCGCCACGAGGGTCGCGATTTTCGAGCAGATGCTGGTCACGCTGATGGCACGGCAGCAACCGTCCTATCAGCCGTTCGTCGCCGAGGTGAACGCATGGCTCGCCGATACGACCGCGCCCGACATCGCAGAGCTTGTGGCGCGGACAGGCTTGTCGCTGCGGCAGGTCCAGCGCGGCTGCAAGCGCTATTTCGGTTCCCCGCCCAAGGAACTGGTGCGCAAATACCGCGCGCTGCGCGCGGCCGTGGCGATGACGCATGACGATGCCGGTCTCGACGATCTGCTGCTCGAGAGTTTCTACGATCAGTCGCACCTGATCCGCGAAATCAAGCATTTCACGGGCATGACCCCGCGCGTCTTCGCCGAGCAGCCGACCGAACTGAACCGCGAAATCGCCAAGCGCATCGCGCTGGAACGGCAGAACCCGATCGGACGCAGCTGCCTGATCACCTGAGACTGCCCATAAAATCCTCCCCGTGCCGGGTAGGTATCAAGTGAGAACCTCCTCGATCCAGGCCAGCAGATCGCGCGTCACTTCGTCGCGATTGATCTCGTTGAGCATCTCGTGCCGTCCGTCCGGGTAGATGCGCGTGGTCAGCCGGGTCAGCCCTGCCTCACGATAGCTGTCTATCAGCCCCTGCAACTTCGCCCCGACCGGATCGCGCTCACCGCTGAACAGGTAAAGCGGCAGATCCTTGCGCACCCGCGCGGCCAGTCGGTCCGAACCGAGCTCGCCCAACGCGCCCGCCACGTCGCGCGCGATCTGCGCGGTCAGCGGGAATCCGCACAGCGGATCCGCGGCATATTTGTCGACCTCGGCCGGATCGCGCGACAGCCAGTCATAGGGCGTGCGCGCCGGTTCGAACGGCTTGTTGAGCCCGTCGAACATCAGCGCCTGGATCAACTTGCTATGGCCGCGCTTGCCGACGCGCAGCCGCTCGATCGCCAGCAGCAGCTTGCCCACGCGCAGGATAGCGGGCGGCGGCCCCGCGCTGCCCGACAGCACCGCGCCGGCAAGGTCGTCGCCATGCTCGGCGATATAGGTCTGCCCCATGAACGAGCCCATCGAATGGCCGAGGAAGATCAGCGGCACGCCGGGATGCGCGGCGCGGATCGTCTGCGCCACGGCATCGATATCGTCGAGGCATGCGCGCCAGCCGTCGCGTTCGGCGAAAAAGGCGAGATCGGCCGGCGGGCAGGCCGGGCCATGGCCGCGATGGTCATGGGCATAGACCACGATGCCGGCGGCGGTCAGCGCCTCGGCCAGCCGGGCATAGCGCGCGCCATGTTCGGCCAAGCCGTGCGCAACCATCAGCGCCGCACGCGGGCTTCCCTCGGGCGACCAGCGGCGGGTGAAGATGCCGCGCCCGGCACGCTCGACGGGGACGATATCGTGCTTCATGGCCGATCTTCCTCATGCCGCATGGTCACGGCGCCCTCCGCGGGCGTGCGCGGTTGCAGACAGTTTGCGGGCATCGCTTCACCTCTTCGGCCTGGGCGCCGCCGGCACCACGATCCGCCCGAGCATCTTCGATCCTTCCGAATCCTCGGTCAGTTCGACATCGACGACCTGCTCCTGCTGGTTGGGCCGGCCGAAATTGCGGAACAGGTGCGCGGTCAACACCGAGGCGCCATTGGGGTCGAGCCGGTCGGGCGCGAAGACATTGGCCTGCACGGTATAGGTGCCGGCCTTGGCGCGGTGGAGGAGATATTCCTCCGGCCCGTACCCTTGCGTCATGTCGTTCGACAGATGGCCGCCGATCGCGGTCAGCGGGTTGTTGTAGATCGAGCGTTCGCCGGTCGGCTCGTCGACCCACAGATCGAGGTCGCTGGCATCGGTCGTCCAGTCGACCACGACGCGGATATCGGTATCGAGCAGCGCGATCAGCCGCGGGTCGAGGTCGGGCGTACCGCCCAGCGCCCTGAGCTTGGGCACCAGCGCATTGGCCTCGACCAGCGAGATCATGTCGATGCCGTCCCAGCGCGTGTCGTTGGGCGCCACCGCGACCTCGCCGAGCAGGCGGATCGCGCGGGTCAGGTCGGCCCTGGCATGCGCGGGCTGGAGCGCGGCGCGGCGGGCCAGCGCGAGCGCGAGCAGGCGCTTGGGCTGGGGCCGGTCGGGGTCGAGCGCGGCCTGGCGGGTGCGCAGCTCGATCGCCCGGTCGATCTGGCCATAGCGTTCGAGCCGGTCGGCGACGATGCCGAGCGTCACCTCATTGGCGCTGGGCAGGTCGAGCGCGGACAGCACCATCTCGGCGGCGTCGGCGGCGCGGCCGTGCTTGCGCAGCCATTCGGCGGTGTCGAGGTAGAAAGCAGGGATGCCGCCATGCCGCGCCTCGGCCTCGAGGAAACGCTCGTCGAACGCCGCGGGCTTGCCGTCGTACAGTTCGAGATAGGGGCGATTGGGCTGCCACGCGTCGATCTGGATCGCCGGGCCGTCCTCGGCATCGCCAACGCCGCGCCGCCTGCTGCCGGTGACGACCACGACATCCGCTGATGTGGTGGTGGTGACGAGACCGGCGGTGGGGGCGTTCGGCGCCATCCTGGCGAGCGCCGGCGGAGACGGCATCATCACCGCTGGCGGCGGTGGCGGCGGCGGCGGTGGTGGTGGTGGTGCCGCCGCTTCGGTGCGGTCGAAGTTGCGCGACGTGGTGACGCGTTTCGGCCGCGCATCGAGGTTGAAAGGCTTCTTCCACCACGCGACCTCCTCGCCCCAGTCATGCACCACGCGGGCCAGCCGCTCACGCTTCGCGTCGCCGAGCTCGCTGGCGCGGGCCTTGAAGGCGAGGTTGTAGGTGGTACGCAACGCGGCCGGATAATTGTCCGGCGGCGCGACGTCGGCGTCGAGATAGTCCTGCGGTACTTCGAGCACGAGGAACGACAGGCTCGGGCTGGCGATGCCGTAGCGCCGGCTGAGGCTGAGATAGTCGGCACGGCGCTCGGTCGCGGTCAGCGTGGCGAGCTGGTCGCTGGCGATCAGCGCGCCGGCGCCGTCGAACGAGGCGCCGTCGCCGTCGATCGTCACGCGGCGCGTCTCGCCGCCGATGCGCACCAGCAGCGGCCCGCCCTCGGGCGCGCGGGCGAGGATGCGCCAGCCGCCGGGTGCGGCGTCGAGTGCGACGAACGGCAGCGCGGCGCCGTCCTGGTCGGTCACCGCGCGGACCCCGGGGGCTGCGTCGGTCAGGCCGCGCAGCACCGCGGCGGCATCCGCATCGCCGGCCAGGCGGAAAGCGCGACCGCCATGCGCGGTGGCGAGATGCGCCAGCCAGCCGGTATCGGCGGTCGCGGCGCTGCTCAGCACATCGAGCCGGCAGGCGGCGGCGAAGGCCGCGTCGCGGTCGATCGCCGGGGCGCTGGCGCCGACCAGCAGGCAGCGGTCGGCCGGGCCGTCATGGGCGATGGCGGCGAGGCTGGTCGCGCCGCGATAGCTCAGCGCGCCGAGCCACGCCGCCGCTTCCGCGCCGCTGGCGACGCTGTGACGCACCGCGCCGCTGCTGTTGAACACGACCAGCTCGATCGCCTGCGGGCGCACCGTGTCGAGCCAGCGCGCGACCAGCGCGATCTCGGCGTCGTGGCGGCTGTCCTTGCGGGCGCGGGCGCGGTCCCAATAGACCCGCACGCTGGCCGGGCGCGTGGCGGCGCCGGCGGGCAGCGCGCCGCCCAGCTCGACGTCGCGTTCGCCGCTGGCGTGGCGGCTGACCACAAGGTCGGTCGTGCCCGGCGCGGCGATGGTGAGGGTGCCGGCAATCGGCGCGGTGCCGTCCGCCCGCGCGGCGAAGCCGTCCGCACCGGCGGCGAGCGCGAGGCTCTTGCCCTCGGGCAGGGTGACGGCGGGTGCGGCGGTCGCGCCGCTGGCGGTGGCGCTCATCGTCCAGCCATGCGCCGGCGCGTCGAGCGCCAGCGGCAAGGCATAGCCGGCCGGGCCGATCGCCGTGACGAAGCGCAGGCGGATCGTCCGCCCGCCGCCCGGCGGGATCGGGAAGACATGAGTCTCGAACAGCCCGTCGCGGCGCACCTCGGCGAGGCCCGGGTCGACACCGGCGCGGACGCGTTCGGCATAGACGGCGCGGGCGCGGGGCCGGTCGACCAGCACGCCGTCGACCAGCTTGCCGCCGATATCGAGCGCATAGCCGGTGACGACCGCGCCGGCCGGCAGCTGGAAGCGGAAGTCGCCCTCGAGGGTTTCCGACAGCGGGTTGGCGAAGGTCGCGGTGACGGTCGTCTCGGCCACGCTGCCGCGCAGCCGCACGTCGAGCGCGAAACGGTCGAGCTTGAGCGCCCGGGCATGCGCGGCATCGTCGACGCCGCGGACATGGGCGATGAGGCTCGGGTTGGCGGCGGCGGGCGCTTCCTCGGCGGGTGCGGCGCCGGCGAAAGGGAACAGCAGCAGCGCTACCACGCCGACGATCCGCGACCAGCCCGACATCAGCCTACCCTCCCCAACGTGCTGTGGGTCAGCGTATTGGGTTATATTGTATCATGCAATGGGATTGTGAGCGACACAGGGGAGGCGCGTCTCTTCCCGCCTAGCGATTGATCCCGTCGTACAGCGCCTCGAGCCGGTCGACATCGGCGACCACGGTCTTCTGTTCGGCCAGCCAGCGTGCAGTGGCGTCGTGCATCGGCTCGCCCTTGCGGCCGTCATGCAGCGTCGCGCCCTGTTCGATCAGCCAGATCATGTCGCGCGCGCGGGTGCGCTGGAGGCGCAGATGCGTCATCCATTGCTCGATGATCTCTGCTGGCACCTGCCTCTTCATCACTCTCTCCTGTCCCCGCCGATATGGGGAGCCCTGCCATCGGATGACAGGGCGCGGGGCGGAATCGGGGCGATGTCAGCTTGCGGCGGCGTACAGCCAGGCGCGGCGCTCGCGTTCGTCCATCAGCGCCACTGCGGCAATCTGCACCGCCGCGACCGGCAGCAGCACGAAGCTGTGCAGCGTCATCGCCGCGAACAGGCCGCAGGCGAACACCGCCAGCATGATGAGCGTCAGTGCGACGAGCAGCAGGCGCGATCCGGTCACCCCGAACAGCGCCAGCGTCGCGCCGCCGCCGACCGCGCAGGAAATACCGACCCCGTTGGGTGCGACGATGACGAGGCAGATCAGCGCCAGGGCATAGAGACCGACCCCGGTCTGCATTCGGTTGGACCAGACGAAGACGTCGCGCGGCGGCATCGATATTTCCCCATTTATCATCCCTGTCGCGGTGAACGGTCCGCGCGGCGGGATGTTCCGAGGAACTTTTTTGCCGGGCGAGGGTGGAGAATTGGTATATGATTGGCTTCAATCGGCCGGTCGCCGGCGAAGGGATCGCGGGGCGCCGCCTGACAAAGCGGTCAGTCCTGTCGCCCGATTGCGGACCGTCCCAAATCGCCATAGGAAATGGCCATGAGCGTTCACGGAAGCTGTCACTGCGGCAATGTGCGGATCGAGCTTCCGAGCGAGCCGCTATGGGTCGCGGATTGCAACTGCTCGCTGTGCCGCAAGCTCGCATGGCGCGTCGCCTATTTCCCGCCGGAGCAGGTGCGCATTTCCGGCGAGACGACGGCCTATGTCTGGGGCGATCGCATGATCGGCATTCACCACTGTCCGGTCTGCGGCTGCGGCACCCATTGGGCGACGCTCGGCGAGGATTTCGGCAAGATGGGCATCAATGCACGCTTGCTCGACACGTTCGATGAAAGCGCCGTCGAGGTGCGGAAATTCGACAATGCGGACTGATCGGATCCGTTGCCAAGGTCGGTTTTAGATCAATCTCGGCGGTTCCAGGTTGGAAGTTCTCGATCCAGGAGCGCTCGCCCCGCGTTTCACCGTCGCGCCGCCCAACTGCGCATCGCCGCGGCGAGGAACTCGGCAAAGCCGGGCGCGATGCGTTCGTAGCGCGCGACGAAGTCGGGATGGGCGAGATAGGTGTCGGCCAGCCCGGCATAGGCGTCGGCAGGGGCGTCGTGGCCCCAGCGCGACGTCACCCAGGCGAAGTGGCGCGCGATCAACGGATCGAGCGGGAGCGCGTCGGGGGCGCTGCCGTCGCACATCGCCGCGGCGAGCGCCTGTTCGATCGCCGCGAGCTCGGCCATCATCGCCTGGCGGTCGGCGGGGCTCAGCCGTTCCGTGCGCCGGCGGCCGGTGGCGATGTCGTC
The DNA here is from genome assembly GCA_040390605.1 of Pseudomonadota bacterium. Taxonomy (GTDB): domain Bacteria; phylum Pseudomonadota; class Alphaproteobacteria; order Sphingomonadales; family Sphingomonadaceae; genus Sphingomonas. Next base: position 247,435 of record JAZJXZ010000016.1, on the reverse strand, counting down.
GCGGATGCCGGTGCCGTGGCGTCGTTCCAGCCAGCCTTCATACTCCGCTTGCGTCTGCGGATCGACGATGCCGGTGTACAGGTCTGCGTCCTTCATGGCGCTATCTCCTTCGAGGTCGGCGATCGTGCGGTCGATCGTCCTGAGCATCTCGGCGGAACGGGCGGCTTGGGCGGCAATGCGCGCGCGCTGCGCCCGGAGCGCCGCGAGGCGATCGTGATCGGGGGCGTCGAGGATCGCCGCGATCTCGCCGAGCGGCATGCCCAGCGCGCGGTTGATCAGGATCTGTTGCAGGCGCAGCAACTCCTCGCGGCCATAATAGCGATAGCCGTTCGCGCCGACACAGGCGGGGTCGAGCAGGCCGATCTCGTGATAATGGTGCAGAGCGCGCACGGATATCCGCGCCATCGCTGCCACCTCGCTCACCGTGTATCTTGCCATGACCTTCTCCCGCGTGTGTCCGCAGGGCCGGCCGATAGTCCCTGACGCCGCGTCAGGGTCAACAGCTTTCGCATGGCCGACATTGTCGCCGGATTTGGTCCCGGATTGATCCATATCAACCGTTCGTCGGAGCTGACGCACGGCCCGGCAGAAGTGATGGAACCCATGGAACCCGGCCCGGATTGCACAGCGCGTTGGTCGCTTAGGAGAATGCGATGATGCCGTCCGTGACGAAAATTGTGCCTGCCGTTGTTATCATGGCCGGTGCGCTGGGGTTGGGTGGCTGTGCCACCAAAGGCTATGTGCGAGAGCAGATCGCACCGGTAAGCCAGCGCGTCGACGCGCTCGAGGCGAGATTGACGGAGACGGACGGCACGGCGAAGTCGGCCTTGTCCACCGCGCAAGCTGCGGCGGGCCAGGCGCAGAATAATGGCCAGCGGATCGATCAGCTCAATGCGCGGGTGGATAATATCGATCAGCGGCTGCAGGCGCAGGAAAGGAAGCCGAAGCGTCCGCGCAATTGATGGCGCTACGCAGAGGCGGGTCGTGCCGGATCGGTTCGGGCACGGCAAACTGGGTTCCTTTCCCGGCCCTTGCCGGGGAAGGGCCTTGCCCGAACAGGACATATCCGAGGCTGATCCGACTGTGAGTGCGCCCTTTGGTTCGCCTCGGCGGGCGCTGGTTCCCGTACTCGTGGCGCTTGCCGGGGTGGCGCTGCCTGTTGCCGTGCCGGCACGGCCCGCAGACGGCCCGAGGACCGCGAAGCACCGCGCCGCGGCGCCCGTGCTCGCGCCACGCGTGGCGCCCGAGGACCCGGCGCCATCGGCGGCAGCGACGCGCGTGGCCGACTGGGTCGCGGCGTCGGGCGACAATCGCGCGCTGCCTTATATCATCGTCGACAAGCAGGCCGCCTCGGCGTTGCTGTTCGATGCGCAGGGCAAGCCGCTTGGCCGTGCGCCGGTGCTGATCGGCGTCGCCGTCGGCGACGATGCCACGCCCGGCATCGGCAGCAAGAACCTCGCCCAGATCGGTCCGGCCGAGAAGACCACGCCGGCCGGGCGTTTCCTGGCGAAATTCGGCCTGGCCTTTGGACGAGAGAGGATTCTGTGGGTCGATTTTGCCACCTCGGTGGCGCTCCACCCGATCCCGCCCGGCGCCAGCCCGAAGGAACGCCGCCGCCAGCGCATGCTGTCGCCGACCCCCGACGACAACCGCATCACCTTCGGGTGCATCAACGTGCCCTCGGCCTTTTACAGCCGCAGCGTGCGTCCGCTGTTCCAGAAGAAGGGCGGCTATGTCTATGTGCTGCCCGACACCAAGGCACTCGAGGCGGTTTTCCCGCAGCTGCTGGCGCGGTAACCAGGAACCGACGACCCCTTACCTGCGAACCTTGCAATAACGTTCGAAATCCGCCCCGCTCCATTGCTCGCGCGCGGCGAACGCGCATCGCTCCGTCGAAGGCGGCGGCGGTGGGACGACGGTGACGTTGAAATCGACATCGGCGGTCGAGCAGCTGAAATGCAGGTTGTTGCGTATCGGGTCCGGCGCCGTGGCGGTCGTCACCTGGTCTCCGACCTCGAGCTTCAGCTCGCCGTCCCAGGTGAAGGTGAGCGCGAACTTTACCGGCTGGTCATAGGGCACGCGACCGGCCGGGATTTCCTTGCCATCGACCGACAGCGAGACGAGGTAGGAATCGGGATGCTCCGGATACCAGGTGGCGACGATGCCGTTGCAATGGCACGCAGACCCGGCGAGCGCGCTGTCATTGAAGGCGACCTTGGCGGTCGGATGCCACTGGCTGAGCCCGTTCGACTTGCGGATCATCATCTCGCCGGTGAGCTGCGTCACGTTCGGCGGTACCGCGACATCATGGTCGGCGAAGGTGCCCTCCGGCGCGCGGCATTGCCAGGACTGGGCATTCGCGCCCGAACAGGAACTGGCGAGCAGTGCGCACAAGGCGAGCAGCGGCGCGGTTCGGCCAAGCCGGCGAGCGCGACCTGTCGCCAGGGTAACAGTTGCGCTCATGCCAGCTCCTTTTCGATCATGCACGGCGGCGATACCGGTGACGGGTAAAGCGCTGATGAAAGCCAGTTTCGCGGCGATTGCGGGCGACGCACGTCAAACCGCAAGATCGGTCGAGCGCGCCATGTTGGGGAGCGCCTAACTGGCGCCGCCACGCAAAGGACATGACGATGAAGGCGGCAATCGAAACCTACCATGCCCGGATGCAGCGGGTGCTGGATCACATCGACCGGCATCTCGACGGCGATCTGGACCTGGAGGCGGTGAGCGGCGTCGCGGCGTTCTCGAAATATCATTTCCACCGGCAATTCACGTCGACCTTCGGGTTGTCCGTGCATCGCTATGTCCAGCTCGCCCGCATGAAGCGCGCTTCGCACCGGCTGGCCGATGGTGACGCCCAGAGCGTCACCGACATAGCGATGGATGCCGGTTACGACGCGCCGGATGCCTTCGCCCGCGCCTTTCGGCGACGGTTCGGGCAATCGCCCTCGTCGTTCCGCAAGTCTCCCGACTGGGGAACGTGGCTGATGGCCTTCGGGCCGTACGACAAAGCCAGGAGCAAGCTGATGCAGATTATCTTCACCCCCGACGACGTGACGATCCGCGACGTGCCCCCGACGCCGGTGGCGATGCTGGAGCATCGCGGCGACCGGGCGACGCTCGGCGAAACGATCCAGCGGTTCATCGACTGGCGCAAGGCTGCCGACCTGTCGCCCGAGACGAGCCCGACCTTCATGGTGTTCCGTTCCGAACGCTGTCCCGACAACCCCGCCGATTACAGCATGGACCTGTGCGCCGGCACCGACCGGCCGATCACGGCGAACGACGCGCCGATGAAGGCGGGCGTGATCCCCGGCGGGCGCTGCGCGGTGCTGCGCTACCCCGGCAATACCAACAATCTTGAGCCCGCCGCGCTCTATCTCTATCGCGACTGGCTTCCGGCCAGCGGCGAGGAAGCACGCGACTTTCCGATCTACAGTCAGCGGCGGATGTCGCTCCTGCCTGAGGTGCAGGTGCCCGAGGTGGTGCTCGAACTCTTTCTGCCGCTGAAATAGTGCGGCAGGAGCGCGGCCTGTCCCCTCCCGGTTGCGGGAAGCGGACGGGTCGCCGCGGCGATCGGCCAGTACCGGCCAATCAGGCGCTAGCGGCGATATCCGTAGCGACTGTTCTCGAACGACAGCACGGCCGATGCCCTGTCACCCAGCGGAATCTCCGCCACGCCATAGATGCCGCGCGTGCCGTTGGTGCCGATCATCGCGCCGATCTCGCCATGGATGCGGCGGTCGCCATAGCGCGATTCGGGCAGCTCGCCGCGGGCGGCGGCGGCGCTCTCCACCGTGTTGCTGTCGAGGATCGCCATACGCTGCTCGTCGGTCAGGCGGATGCTGTCGCCGCTCGTGGCGGGTGCCGGCGATGCCGCCGTTTGCGCAAACGATGCGGTCGACCAGCAGGAAGCCCCGGCGACAAGCGCAAGCGCGATCGGAAAGGCACGGAGCCGCAGGGTCACATGGATCATGACCGACTATAGAACGGATCGACCTGACCGCCAAATGAACGGAAAAGTACAGGGCGCGGCACAAGGCGGCGCCCGGTGCGACCGCTTGCCGCGAGCTGTGTCTGCCAAGCGGGAAGTGATGGCTGCCGCGGCTCCTGTCTCGCCGGCGCGGCGACGATTGACCCGCGCGCAAAACCGGCGTTGGTAGGCGGCATGAACCTGTTGCCCTTGTCGCTGGCCCTGCTTGTAGCCCAGCCGGCCGTCGCGGACAGCCCGTTCAACGGCAACTGGGTGATGGACATCGCATCGCTGCAGCTGCCGCCCGAGATCAGCGTCTTCTCGCTCGGGCGCGGCAACTTCTCGCGCGCCACGATCGGGCCGGGCTTCGCGGTGAAAGCCGATGGCCGCTTCCATCGCATCGCGAGTGACGGTTATGTCGATGCGGTGGCCGTGACGGTGCTTGGCCCGCGCCGCGTACGCGAGACCGACCGCCTGGGCGGCAGGACCATCTATGTCGTGACTTATGACGTGTCGGTGGATGGAAGGACGATGACCGCGCGGGTGGTCGACTATGGCCGGCCCGATCACAAGCCGATCCCGACCGTCGTGACGCGCACCCGGATCGACAAGGCCAGGCCGGGCGCGCCGTTCGACGGGCGGTGGCAGGCGGGTGGGATGACCACCACGCACGCCCATCTGACGCGGCGGTTCCGGCTGGTCGGCAACCGGTTCAGCAATACGGGCTCGGGCGGTGACGGTTATGAGGCGGTGATCGGCGGGCCACCCGCAGCGGTCAGCGGCGACGCGGCGACGGCGCGATCGGCGGTGGCCATGCCGGACGACCACACCATCGTCGAGCGCAACTATGTCGATGGTGTGCTGAAGACGACAAAGACCATGACCTTGCTGCCGGACGGGCGGACGATCAGGGTCGCGCTGCGCCTGTCGGCGGAGACGACCGACCGGATGTGGCTGCTGCGACGGGAGTGAGGCGCCAGGCTGCGCCGATAAGCCTGTAAAATCTTGCGCTTGACGGCTGACGCCGGCTGGCCGAGCCTGCCTGCCGAACGGGCAGGAGAGATGAGCGTGGATAGGCTTTGGCGAAGCGGGCTGATCGCGGCTTCCTTGTTCGCGGCAGGTACGGCCCGGGCGGAATGCGTCGTGGCGTCGGATGCCGGCGCGGTCGTGCGTCCCATCGATATGACGGTGCCGGCCGACGCCGATTTGCTCGTTGCGATGACCTTGCTGCCCAAGCTGATGCATATCGATTATGCCGGTGCGGCCAGGCAATCGGGCTGCGACCTGGGGCAACTGGCGGCAGGCGATGCGGGCTATGAATTGTGGGGCGACGATGCGGGCGGCCGGCAACGCAAGGCGCTGCCGGCAACCAAAGGCGCGCCGGTTGCGATGATCCTGCCCGTCATCGACATCATGAAGGCGCTCGCCACGCCGGGCACCCAAAAGACGGCACAGACCGAGGGCTATCTGCTGGCGCTGATAAGCAAGAACGGGGACTTCACCGGCGTGCGTTATTATACCGGGATGCCGGCGCCCGAAATGCTCAAGCACGACATGGCCGAAGCGCTGGCGGGCCGGGCGGGCGGCATCTTCCGTCTCCGCGGCAACAAGATCGACCTGCTCGCGCCGGCCCGTTAACAGCCCTATTGCTTCGGGGTCACCCACACCGACACCGGCGCGACGAACTTGCCCGGCGCGGGCTTGCCGACATCGACGCGGTCGGCGGTGACCAGCTCGCCGCTCGCCAGGTTGAACGACGCCCACGGTTTCGGCATGCGCCCGAAGGTCATCTTCTGGATGGGCTGGCCGGTGGCCGTGTTCATGATGGTTGCGATAACGGCCATGGCGCGGGCGATAGCGATGGCGGGGCGCGGCTGTCCAGTGGCGTGCGGTGAATCATGCCGCCGCTCGGCTGCGCCCGGTCGCCCGGGTCAGGCGTGGGCGGCCTGCCTTGCGCAGGTGATGCACAACGCCGCCGCCGGCAGTGCCGCGAGCCGTTCCGGCGCGATCGGATCGCCGCAGCCGGTACAGATGCCATAAGTGCCCAGCTCGAGCCGCCGCAGCGCCGCCTCGGTCGTCGCGATGTCGGAAAGCGCGGCGTCCTCGACCGCGCCCAGCGCCTCGAAGCCGGCGCGATCGCTGACCTGCTCCTCGCTGTCGTCGTCGAGCGGCTGGCTCATATCGGCCTCGATGTGTCCGACGCGCTCCTTGAGCGAGACCAGCCGCTGCGTCAGCAGATCATGTACGGTGTCGTGATCGATCATCATGCTGCCTTTCGCGCTTCGATCAGCGTGGCGACCTCGTCGAGCATGCCCAGCCGCTGTTTCTTGAGCGCCTCGAGCCGCACGTCGGACGCCGCTTCGAGGCCGCTTTCGACCCGGAGGATTTCCTGGGTCAGGTCGTGATATTGGCCGGCAAGGGTCCGGAAATGTCCGTCCTGCACCTTCAGCGCCTGGAGAATGGCACCGTCCGCTGGGAAGGCGCTGTGCAGGTCATGTCCTTGTTCGCTCATCACGGATCCTTGTTTCTTCGTTTTACAGTCGTCGGTCGCTTGCCGCGGCTGCCGAATGATGTGGCAGCCGGCGGACAGGGTGTCGTTACGGGGTTTCCCGGATGGGCTGGGCTGCCGGCGATGGCGTGGCGGGGCGGTTCTGTTAGAAGGCCGGCATGTTCGCCGCCTTCCTGTCCCTCGCCATGGCTGCGCAGGCCGCCCCATCCGATGAGATGCCGTCGAGATCCGCGCCCGGCGCCGTGCTCGCGCGCGTGGCGGCGTGCGGGGTGAAGCGGCGTGAGGTTCATATCAGGGCGGACGACACGCTGCAGGAAGCGGTGGTGGATATACGCCTCGCCACCACGCCGTCCGACACGCAGCTGACCTGTCTGGCGCAGGCATCGGCCGAAACATATTGGTTCCTGGTCTTCGATGCGGCCACGCAGGCCCGCTTCGAGCCGCTCTATTCCCGGGTGAACGAGGCGGTAAGTCTGGCGCGAGCGCAGGCATGGGTCGCAGCGCATGGCCTGGCATCGCGCGTGCCACATCACGATGTAGGCCGAGACGATCGCGCCGCGACGGCGGCCAGGATCGAGGCGCTGTGCGGAGCGCCTTCCGGCAGCTTCCACGACCTGTTCCTACCGGATCCGACGAAGCCCCCGGTCATTCCCAGGGTGTCAGACGAAACCTGGCTGTGCGTCCTCAACGTCGCTGCCGTGGCCGGATTGAACATGGGACTCATCGGCAACGAGGCAGCCGCGCCGGAGCCGCCGCGCTGATCTTGCGTCGTATCGCCTATCTGCACGGCGTGCCCGGCGGGCCGAACGAACTGGCGTTGTTCGGCGGCGCGCCGTTTGCGGGATGCGACCTTTACGTTCCCGACCGCACCGGCGCCGGGTCGAAGGACATGAACGCGCTTGCGGCGGGGATTGGCGCGCACTTTGCCGGACAGGCGTTCGATCTGGTCGGATTCTCGCTCGGTGGCTTCGTCGCGCTGGAGGTCGCGGCGCGGCTCGGCGCACAGGTGGCGCGGATCGATCTCGTCGCGGTGGCCGCACCGCTCGAAAGCGAGAGTGATCTGGCGACCATGGCCGGCGCGGCCGTGTTCCGCGCGGCGCGTGACGCGCCGTGGCGGCTGGCCGCTATGGTGCGGGGGCAGGCGCTGCTGGGCCGGATCGCGCCGGATATGCTACACCGCGTGCTGTTTGCCAGTGCGCGCGGCAACGACGCTTCGCTCGCCGCGCAACCGCATTTTCGCAGCGTGATGCGCGGGCTTCTCGCCTCCGCGCTGCGTGACGGAGCGCCGGGGTATCGACGCGACCTTGCCGCCTATGTCGCGCCTTGGTCCGATTGCCTGGCGCAGGTCATCGCGCCGGTGACCCTGTGGCATGGGACCGACGACAATTGGGCGCCGATCGCGATGGCCGAGACTCTGGCGGCACAGATGCCGAAGGTGGTTGCTTTCCATCGGCTTGACGGCTTGTCGCACTATTCGACCTTGGCGCACGCGCTCGCGCAGATCGGTTGATGCGAGGACAATCCCGAGCGCCGACCGCGCTTGCGCCCGCGGTCGGATACAAGAAGAATGACCCGGCAGCGCGATCATCTAGATGTTGACGTCGCGTAACGACCGGCTAGTAACTATATGGTACAACAATCGAGAGGTTGACCGATGACGTTTCTCGACCGCTGGGCGCCGCAGCTTCACGCCGCGCTGCGCATCATCGCCGCGTTGCTGTTCATGGAACATGGCCTGATGAAGTTGTTTCACTTTCCCGCCGCACAACCCGGTGCGCCGACGCCTCTACCGCTGATGCTGGTCGTCGCGGCGGTGATCGAGGTCGGCGGCGGCGCGCTGATCGCGCTCGGGCTGTTCACGCGTCTCGCCGCGTTCATCTGCGCCGGTGAGATGGCGGTGGCCTATTTCATGGCGCATGCGCCCAAGGGTTTCTGGCCGGCGCTCAATGGCGGCGAAGGCGCGATCCTGTTCACCTTCATCTTCCTGTGGCTCGCCGCAGCCGGACCGGGGGCGTGGAGCGTCGACGGGTCGATGGGCAAGAAGCGGTAGCGTCCTTCCTGGTCACCCCGGAACCGTCCGGGGTGACGGGAAGGCCGGCTCAGGCGGGTTCGCCGCCGAGTTTCGCCCAGAATGCCTCGCGGTCGTTGGTACGCGGGAAGGGCGCGTCGGGCACCGGCACGTTGAGGAAGGCGCAGAGCGGCTCCCACCCGTCCGCCACGTCGAACACCAGCAATCGTTCGGGTGCGATGGCGGCGCGCACCTCCGCCTCGCGGGCGCGATAGGTGGCGATCGCATGGTCCTTGTCGGCAGCACGGCCGCCAAAGGTCTGTGCCCCGACGATCTCGCCGACCGCGGCGCCCATCATGGCGACCGGCGGCGGCAGCGGGATGGTGTCGCCGACGACGAGAAACTTGCCGATCGTGCCGTTGAAGCTGTTCCACCAGGATTCCTCGGGCCGGACGCTGTGGATCACCTTCGCGTTGGGATAGGCCGCGGCGAGTTCGCGCCAGACATGCGCACCGGGCCAGTCGATCTGCGACCCGTAACCATCGAACACCGCGGCCCAGTCGACCGGCTCGCCGCGCGCGACGGCGCACCAGTGATCGATCTGAACCTGGTTGGGAAAGACCTCCTCCATATGATGGCACGGCCCGAAGCCGAGCAGTTCCAGCGCATCCTTGAGCGAACGCGTGCCGGTGCGGCCGAAGCCGGAGCCGATGACCGATAGCGCCATGTGGCGGCCTCCCCCTGTGTCCCCTGCAGCAAGAATAGCGGGTCGGCGCGTGCTTGGCTATTGCCGAGCCGACCGGCGCGGGACCGCCACCAAACTTGCATGTGATAATGTAACGTGATGTACATCGCCGATGATGCGCGCGATGCTTTCCCTTGTCGCCATGATCTCCCTGGCGGACTGCTCGCGCGCCGATCACGCGACGCGTGTCGTCAATCGGTCATCTGCGCCTGTGACGGTGACCTATGTCGAAGCGCGCGATGGCTTGACGCGCAGCGTCGACGTCGCGGCGGGCGAAACCCGAACGCTGGCACCCAATCGCGCTTTCGCCGACCTGGCCGACTTGCGGCTGTTTGCCGATGGCCGGGGTTTCGTGTGGAGCGATTGGACGTCGATGCGCGGGCGGCTGCTCTGCGCGGGCGATTGCACCATTACCTGGTTCCCGGGCCATCGCATCAGCCTGTCCGGCCCGATGTCCACGCCGCCCCGCGAACGGTATGTCGGCCCGCCGCCCTTGTTCGCTCCGGGTTCAAATCCGAGTGTGTACCCGGCACGGGGCGGGCGTTGATTGCGGTCGCATAGAGCGCGGGATCGTGGCCAACGTGTCGTCGCGCAGCAAGCTGGATCGCGGCGCTGGCACTATTCGGATTACAGTCACCAATCACGACGGCGCGGTGGTGAATGTCGTTCTCGAACTTGACCCAGGTTCCCACCCGTTCAGGGACGGGCGCGATCGATTGTCAGGGGCGGCCTCCGCACCGTGGATTCGCGTTTCACAAGGCTTCAGGGCGTGATGCCCGCATCGGCAAAGACCGCCGCGATATCGGCCTGCATCGAGATGGCGCGCTGCAGATCGCTCTTGCCGCCCGTGTCGCCCAGGCGAAGGCGCGCGATGCCGCGGCCATAGATCGCGTGGGCGTTGAAGAAGTGGGTGCGGAACATCGAGTCCTTGATCGCGTCTTCAAAGTCGGCAAGCGCCTCGCGATTGCGGCCTAGCCCGAGCTCAACGCGACCGCGATTGACGAGACCCGGAAAGCGCTGACCCGACGTGACCGCGGCGTCGCAATAGGGCATGGCATGGACGAGGTCGATGCCATAGGCGCCGCGCGCGTAACACGACATGTTAGGCAACGTCTTGTCCGCGGGGTGGGCCGCGACATTGTCATCCGCGATCGCGAGCATCATTTCCGGGTGACCGATGGCCGCGTCAACCCGGGCGCTCATCGCCCGGGCGCCGAAGGCCCTGCTCGGCTCCCGCTTCGCCACATCAGTATAAGCGGCACGCAAACGCGCCGCCGACGCCGGATTTGCCGCCACTCGCTTCAACGCGCGCCAAGGCAAGGCGCAAGACGTCCGGCTCCCAGCGATGGAATGAAGCATTTCGTCGAGACTGGTTGCGTCGCCATGGGGAAAGACACATTGCTGCGCCTCCGCGGGCTGCGCGACGAAAACAACAAACATTGCGGTCAAGGCAACGACCAACCTGTTGTGCATCTTGACGTCACTCCTGCGGCGTTGGCGACGGATGATCATATTCTGTGGCGGTGAAACATCCTAGCAATCTAATAATAGGAAAAGTCCTAGACACGTAGGATAATCCGGAACACAACAGGAACATGAAATCCGCGCCGCGACTCGAACCGATCGTGCTTCAGGAGCCGGCGTGCGACATCGGGTGCCGTACCTGCCTGCTCGAATGCGCGATCATTCCCGAGCGGCTGGCGTGGTGGAACGGCGAGATCGAGCGGCTTTACCGCGAGCGGGCATTGGCGGCGGATCGCCGGCTGTACGATGCCCCGCTGCGTATCGCCGAAGCCGCGTCAGCAACGCTGGCCCGACGAATGGCGGATAGTCCACGAGGGCGGTGCCCGCCGGCAACTCGGCCTGAACATCGGCCAGCATCCGGGCGAGGTCGTCTGCACTAGGCAGCGTGTCGACTGCCGCGGGGTGCTCTTCGCCGGCGAGTAGTGCGGAGAGCGTGAGGCCCGCGGTGCGCGCCAGCGCCTCGACCGTGTCGATGCGCGGCATCGTGCCCTTGCGCAGGTCGCGCCAGAAACCTGTGTTGACCCCGGCATCGAGACACCAGCGGCGGTCGGATAGCGATTTGCCGGCCTCGTCACGCGGGCGGACCGCCTCGAGCAGGGCGACGATATTGGCGGCGGGCGTGGTCGACATGTGCGAAGTATCGCACATCGCAAGCCGGTACGCTATTTGAGATATTTCGCATATTATCGTTGCAATGTGAGAAATATCTCAATACAAAGACGAGATGCGGAATCGTGACTCAATTAAATCCTCCCCGGCACGGGGAGGGGGACCAGCGAAGCTGGTGGAGGGGGCGAGCCCCAAACGATACGTCCCATTTTTTCCACAAAGGTGCCGCTCGCGGCCCGCCCCCTCCACCGCCTTCGGCGGTTCCCCTCCCCGTGCCGGGGAGGATTGAGAGATGAGCGGCTATGCCCGCGTGCACCGCACGCTGCTCGACCATCCCGCTTTCCGCAACGATGCCGAGGCGATGGCGTTTGCCTGGCTGGTGCTGCGCGCGGCGTGGCGGCCGGTCAGGGTGCGCTACAAGGATCGCGCGCTGGAGCTGCAGCGCGGCCAGCTCGCGGTATCGGTGCGCGATTTTGCTGCGGCGATGGACCGCGATCGCGGCTGGACCGAGCGCCTGATCCGGCGCCTCAAAAACGAACACATGATCGCGACAGCGGCGGGCGTCGGCGTGCTCGTCATAACGATCTGCAATTACGACCTTTATCAGGCCGAGCGCGAGGGTGGCGCGACACCGGCCGCGACAGCCGCGCGACAGGCGCACGACACAGAACAAGAAGGGGAAGAATCAAAGAATCGGAATCTCCCGCTGAAGCCAGCGGGTGTGCTCGCCCGGCACTATCTGCCGGAAGACTGGGCGCCCCCGCCGGTCGCCGACCTGCCGCCGGCGGCGCGCGCCTGTGCCGCGCTGTGGAGCGCCGCCAGCTATGCCGCGCATGCCGAGGCGTTCGTCGGTTACTGGCGTGGGCGGCGCGGCCGCAACGCCGACTGGCGCGCGACCTGGGCCAACCGCGTGGTGGCGATCCACGGGCTGGTGATGCGCGACGAGAAGTTCGGTCGCGCCCCGCCCGACGCCGATGCCGCGCCGGCCCGCCCGGCGATGAGCGTGGCCGATCGCGCCGCCTATCTCGACCGGCTCGCCGCCCAGCCCTGGGCCGCGGCCATCCGATCCCCCGCTGCCGGAGCTGCCGCATGACCGAACCGATCCCCGACCCCGTGCCGCTTCCCGGCACGCTGTTCCCGTCGCACATCGCGGCGTTCCGCTTCATCGAATCCGCGGCAAATGGCGGGCGCTACGTCACCGCCGCCGAGCTCGACAACGTCATCGGCACGACCAATGTCTCGGGTTCGACCCAGGCCGGGATCTGTCGCGCGCTGGAGCGCTGGGGGCTGATCGCGACGGCCAGGTTCCAGCGCGGGCGACAATTCACCATCCTCGCCACCGGCGCGAAGACCGCCGCGCCGCGCAACACGACGCCGCACTGGCGCACCCTGCCGCCGCCCAGGAAGCTGCCCGGCATCTCGCCGGCGGCGGTGCGGCGCAGCGACCCCGATCTCGCCCAGCAGATGCTCGTCGCCGCACGCGAGGAAGGCATGAGTCTGCCGCAATTCCTGCTCGAACTGGTCTGGGTCGGCTGGCGCGCGCGGAACAAGGGGCGGTGAGGGTGGCTTCGCGCAGCTCTCTTTCCGTCCACCCCGGCGAAGGCCGGGGCCCAGCCGGAAAGGCAGAAGCAAGTGCGCGCCGCCCCTTGCCATCATCATCCACCCAACCGGGCCCCGGCCTTCGCCGGGGTGGAGAAGAAGGACACCAAGCCATGACAACCAAACGCCCGTCCGCCCGCCAGCTCAGCGACCTTGCCCGCGCCCAGACCGAGGCCGCGGTCGGGGTGCTGGTCGAGATCATGAACGGCACGGACAGCCTGCCCTCGCGCATCGCCGCCGCCAATGCGCTGCTCGACCGCGGTTGGGGCCGCCCGCGCGGCGAGGTCGGGGCCGAGCCGGCCGAGGATATCGCCGCGATCATCGCCGAACGCCGGCGCCAGGTGGCCGAGGGGATGAAGGACGCATGAGCCGGCCCCCCGCCAGCATCGCGCGCGATATTGCCGGCTATACCCATAGCCCGCTCGGCCATGCGCTCTACGCCTACCCTTGGGGGAAAGGCGCACTCGCCGGGGAGAAGGGCCCGCGCCAATGGCAGTGCGACGTGCTCGCCGCGATCGGCGCGCACCTCGCCGACCCGGCGCGGCGCTTCGTGCCGTGCCGTGTCGCGCGCGCCTCGGGCCACGGCATCGGCAAGTCGGCGCTGATCGCGATGATCGTCAAATGGGCGCTCGACACCTGCGAGGACACGCGCATCGTCATCACCGCCAATACCGAGAGCCAGCTGCTGACCAAGACCGCGCCCGAACTGGCCAAATGGTCCAACCTGTCGGTCACCGCCGACTGGTTCCGCCCGACCGCGACCGCGCTGATCTCGACCGTGCCGGGCCGCGACAAGGCGTGGCGGGCGGATCTCGTCACCTGGTCGGCGACCAACACCGAGGCGTTCGCCGGGCTGCACAACAAGGGGCGGCGGCTGGTGCTGGTGTTCGACGAGGCCAGCGGCATCGACGCGCGGGTGTGGGAGGTGGCGCTCGGCGCGCTGACCGACGCGGGCACCGAGATCATCTTCCTCGCCTTCGGCAACCCGACCATCAACACCGGCCCGTTCCGCGAGATCTTCGGCAAGCACCGCCATTTGTGGAATGCCGGGCAGATCGACAGCCGTACCGTCGAGGGCACCAACAAACCCTATCTCGACGAGCTGGTCGCGACTTATGGCGAGGACAGCGACATCGTGCGGGTGCGCGTGCTCGGGCAATTTCCCAGTGCCTCGTCGATGCAGTTCATCCCCGCCGCGGCGGTGTCCGCGGCACGCACGCGAAGCCTGCCGCCGACGCTGACCGGCGACCCGGTGATCTTCGGGGTCGATTGCGCGCGCTTCGGCGACGACCATTCGACGCTGGCGATCCGCTGCGGCCGCGATGCGCGCAGCCGGCCGTGGAAGCGCTGGTTTCACCAGGACGCGATGACGCTGGCCGGCGACGTCGCGCTGGAGGCGGCGCGCTGGCACCCCGACGCGATCTTCGTCGACGCCGGCAATATCGGTGCGGCGGTGATCGACCGGCTGCGGCAACTACTGCCCGATACGTTGGTCGCCGAAGTGTGGTTCGGCAGCACACGGGTGCGCGAGGCACGCTGGGCCGGAGAGACCCGCGTCCGCGTCGCCAACAAGCGCGCCGAGATGTGGACCAATATGCGCGCCTGGCTCGGCGGGGCAGGGGCGGGCGCGTGGGAGGATTTCGACAGCGCGGGGGAGGGTGGCGCGGGCGGCTGCATCCCCGACCATCAGGGGCTGGCCGACGACCTGACCGGCCCACATTACGGCTTCAATGCCGACCAGGCGGTGCTGCTGGAAGAGAAGAAGCACATGAAGGCGCGCGGTCTGGCCTCGCCCGACGACGCCGACGCGCTGGCCTGCACCTTCGCCGAGCCGGTGCTGCCGCGCGAGAAGCCGATGTGGCTGGACCGGACGCGGTGGCCGGCGGGGCGCGAGCGGGGCGGGGAGGGGGATTTGTATGCGGAGTTGCGGGGAAACGATGTCTGAAACCTATGAGGTCTCACGGGATATTTGGCGGTTTCACCTTCGCTCGATCGGCGTCGGGTGCGAGGCGCCATTTCCCGCGCTCAATCTGCTCAATCAAACCCCGTTCTTTCAAACGATGCAGATGAGATCGAAAAGTGGCCTTGCTCTTCAGCCCGATATGCTGAGCCGCGTTCCACAATTGTTCGGTAGCGGTTTCTGGTGGCACATTCTGTCGAAGACGCTGCAAAATGGCCTCCTCGGCCATAACGCGATTCACGCTGTTGGCACGTATGACCTGCCGTGTGCCAATTTCCCGCTTTCGGACATCGATCAGGACTCGTTTGAGAGCTTCGATCTCCTGCTGCAGGTTCCGAATCGTTCGCTCTTTGGTCGCTATCTCGGAAGTGAGTTGCTGCTCAAGCGTGCTGGAATTAGTTCTTTGCATAACGTTGCAAAAGCATATTTTGCAATTTTGTGCAACGTTCCCATATACGCTCACCAAGAGCAAAGCACGCCACGAGAGGGTTGTAAATATGCCGCAGATGTGTTAGCGACGCGACCGAAGTTCGGTTGCGTCGCTAACACATCTGCGTCGAATTGCGCTCTAGGCGCCTGCCCTGCCTTGTTTTTAACAACCTCTCGCACCCTATACCCGGTGCGGGCCGTTTTGGTTGCGGCTCGGAGCACATCGCTCGAATTTTTTGGAGGCTCAGATGAGCATTAAATCGACAGCGTTTGGTCGCGTCGTGCTCACGGACGCCGACGCGAAGAAGTTTAGCAATCAGGTTTCGTACGGTCGCCCGAAATCGGCTGCGTATGATAGCGTAGCGGCAGGGCTGAAGCTTTCAAGACAACTGCGAGAAGGCGGGTTCGTCCGTCTCTTTCCAAAAGAGCACGCATAGATTTGGCCGCTGACGATTTGGCGGACCTCGTTTTGAAACAGATCGAGCCCGGCGACCGCCTTGCCGGGCTCTCGCTTGGCCACGCTGATTTCGCTCCTCTAAAAGCTTTTTTGCGTCGTGATGCGCATATGTATGAGCGACAGAGCCTCGCTCGCACATATGGCGTGTTCCGGAATGAGCCTCGGAAACTCAAGGCATATATGACACTCGTTTGCGGCGAGGTCGTCATTGGTGAACATGATGACCGTCCGATCAAGGAAGAGGGCCTAAAATACGGCTATAAGCAGTATCCAGCAGTGAAGATCGCTCGCCTGGCAGTGGACGTATCGCTGCGGGGGAGTGGCGTAGGCCGATCCCTCGTTGAATTGGCGCTTGGTATCGCGAAGGGGACGATATGCCCTGCGGTAGGCTGCCGCTTTATGATGGTTGATTCCAAAAAAGCTTCGGTCGAATTTTACAGCAAGTGCGGATTTACCATCCTTGATACCGCGGAAAATAAAGAGCGTGACGAGCCGGTGATGTTCATTGACCTTGGGAAGGTCGATCTCGTTGAAGCTACAACGCCGGTTTGAAGATGAGGGCGCTCTCAATCCGCTGATGGTCACGTCGTTTGGCGAATCCCGGTGACACTGCATTAATCTCCACCGCTTCCGCGCCAAAATCGATCGCGATGCCGGCAACGAGGCGCGGACTTTCGCGGCGGAATATGGCGCATGCGCCGTGACACGGCGGTTTCGCGTCGATAGGCTGACGCCATGTCGCGCAACGATTGGACCGATGCCCAGAACGACGCGATTGTGGCTGATTACTTCGCGATGCTCGCCGACGATCTCGCCGGGCGGCGTTACAACAAGGCGGCGCGCAACCGGGCCCTGCAATCGGCGATCGGTCGCCCGCATGCGTCGATCGAGTTCAAGCACCGCAATGTCAGCGCGGTACTGAAAGGGCTGGGGGAGGCGTGGGTGACGGGTTATCTGCCCGCGTTCAACTATCAGGACAGCCTGGAAGATGCCGTCGCGCGCTGGCTTGCGATCAACCCGGGTTGGTTGTCGCGCCCGCCGGCCATCGCCGGGACGGCGCATGTCGCCGACGCGACGCCGTTATGGATCGGTCCACCGCCGGCGCATCGCAATGCGCCGCCTCCCGAAGAGCTTGCGCAGATGACGGCGGTTGCCCGCCGGTTCGATGTCGCCGAACGCGACGCCCGCAATCGCGCGCTCGGTCGCGCGGGCGAGGAGCGCGTGCTGGCGCATGAGCGCGCGGCGCTTTCCGGTGCCGGCCGGGTCG
Source organism: Pseudomonadota bacterium (assembly GCA_040390605.1). Taxonomy (GTDB): domain Bacteria; phylum Pseudomonadota; class Alphaproteobacteria; order Sphingomonadales; family Sphingomonadaceae; genus Sphingomonas. Next base: position 230,355 of record JAZJXZ010000016.1, on the reverse strand, counting down.
ATCTGGCGCGCGACGTGCGCTGGGTCTCCGACGCGGACGGCGATGGCGCCGGCTACGACATCGCCAGTTTCACGCCGACCGGCGCAGCCAGGTTGATCGAGGTGAAGACGACGAATGGCTGGGAACGCACGCCCTTCCACATCTCGCGCAATGAGCTGGCGGTAGCCGAGGCGCGGCGCGACGATTGGTGTCTGGTGCGGTTGTGGAACTTCGCGCGGGAGCCACGTGCCTTCGAGATCCGTCCGCCACTCGATGCGCATCTCGCGCTGACGCCAATGAGCTTTCAGGCGAGCCTGTTGTGACTGCTGTGGATCAGGGAAGGTGCGGCGATGAACGAAACTTCCTCCGCTACGCTGCGTCTTCCACGGGCAATCGCGAGCGGAATCAGCACCCGCTGGTGCGGCGGAGACGGACGGCCCGAGGCTCGTCACCGCATCCGTTACGCCAGCGGAACCTTCCCCCGGCAAACGGGTTGGACCTCGACGTCCAATCTCCTCAGGAGGCCCCGAAGATGAAGAAGCTTTCCCTGTTTCTCGCCGCGGCGATGTTCGCCCCGGCCATGGCATCGGCACAGGAGGCGGCGAGCGACGCGGCATCCTATCCGCGCTGCACGGCGACGGTGACCGATCATTGTACCGAGGGTGGCTGGATGGGTAAGACCGTCCATCACAAGGTGACGAAACACGTCCATCACAAGCACCACGCGGCCAAGGCCAAGAAGTGAAGCACCGGCGAGGCGCGGCCGGGAGCGCGCCTCGTTGATCGCCCTTCGCCTGCCGTCGACATGCGATCGGCGGCGGGCTTTGGCCTTCCCTTCCTTGCGCCGAAATGGCGCATCGTACGGCGCCGTCGCGCTGGCCGCGGCGCTGGTCGTGTTGCCGGCGAGCGCGGCCGATGCGCCGCCGCCCTGGGCGGCACGGCTGCTCGCCGGTTATCCCGGCCAGGTGAGCGAGGTCACGGCGAGCGAGGTCATCCTGCGCGACGGCACGCATTTCCCGATCGCGCCCGGCCCGCCGCATGCGATCGCGGGTGACGACCCGACGGCACGCAACATCGCCGACATGTTCGCGCAACCCTATCCCGCCGGCAGCGCGGTGCCACCCGCGCCCGGCGCGGACCCGGGCCGCGCGCGGTTCGCGCCTTTCTTCGACCATATCTATGGCGATTGCCGCAAGGGCGCGGTCGTGCCGCATCTGCGCGCGGTGGCGTGGATGCCCGGGCTCGGTCGCCAGACGGTGATGGTGACGACCGTCAACGGCGTCGCCGACCGCCTCGAGGCGGTGGTGCGCGACCTCGCCGCGCTGCCCTTGCCGCTGCAACGACAGCTCGCGCCGAGCGCCGGCACCTATAATTGCCGCACGATCGCCGGCACCGCGCAGCGCAGCATGCACGGCTATGGCGTGGCGATCGACATCGCCGCGGCGCGCTCCGATTATTGGCGCTGGGCAGGCGGCGAGGGCGCACGCTGGCGCAACCGCATCGACCCGCGCATCGTCGCGGTGTTCGAGAAGCACGGCTTCATCTGGGGCGGGCGCTGGAGCCATTTCGACACGATGCACTTCGAATATCGGCCCGAGCTTTTGCCCTGAGCCGGTCGGCGATGGGAACGCGGCGCGCGCCTCTCCAGGCTCGCGCCATTGGGGAAAGCATCATTTCGCACCCGGATCGCCGCGCCGTGCATTTAGCCCGCATCATGCCGCGCCAATTGAAAGTCTATCGCACGCCGATCGGATTTCACGACGCCTATGTCGCGGCGCCGAGCCAGAAGGCCGCGCTCGAGGCGTGGGGCACCGACGCGAATCTCTTCGCGCGCGGCGTGGCCGAGCTGGTCACCGATCCGGCGCTGACCAGGGAGCCGCTGGCCAGCCCGGGCACGGTGGTGCGCCGGCTGCGCGGTTCCGCCGACGATCACTTCGCCGCCTTGCCCAGGACAAGGGCGAAGCGTCCCCGCAAGGCCGAGCCGCCCGCCGACGATGCGCCCGCCCGGTCGGCGCCGACGCCGCGCGCCGCCAAGGCCGAGGCCGCGCCCCAGCCTCCCAAATCCAGGCCGCCGCCCAGCCCCAAACCGCGCCCCAGCCGTGCGAAGCTGGATGCGGCGGAGGAGGCGCTCGACGCCATCGACCGGCGGCACCGCGAGGAACTGGCCGCGATGCGCCGCCGCGAGGAGGCGCTGGCCAAGGAGCGGCGGGCGATCGAGCAGCGGCAGGCGCGCGAGGTGGAGAAACTGATGCGCGCGCGTGAACGCGTGAAGGAGGCGTACGACCGCGCCATTGCGCGCTGGCGGGACTAGGCGCGCGACGCGTACCCCTGGGTTGGCGAGCTGCAGCAGCATGAATGAGAGATGCCGCAACCTTCGCGCGGCGCCCGTTCGGACAAGTTTCCGCGCGGCGACCGGGGGACGTGATCGGCACATGATCGGCGGCTCATCGGCAAAATGTCGGTTGCTCCGCCGCGCGCTTCGCCCCGCGCGGGGCCATCCCCGTCGCCAGCCGCGGCACCCTGCCCCGGCCTCGTTTAGGGGACGTCCCATGCGCCATATCGTCATTGCCTCCGCTCTGCTCGCCGCCGTTGCCGCCGCGCCCGCCGGTGCCGACACGCCCGTCTATCGCCTCCATGTCGCGGATCTCGACCTTGCCAGCCGCGACGGCAGGGCGACGCTCGACCACCGCATCGGCCGCGCGCTGGAGGCGCTGTGCGGCTCCTACGCAACGGTGGCCCCGGCCGATGCCGGCGAGATCGACCAGTGCCGCGCGGCGACACGCGCGCGCATCGATCGCGCCCTCGCGACGCTGCCCGGTGCCGCCGCGCTCGCCGCGCGGTGACCCGCGATCACCACCCATGTTGACCACCGTCGCCGCCGTGATACCGCTGTTCGCGGAGGTGGTGGTGGGGGAACGGATCGTCCTGGCGCATGCGGCGCCGTTCGTCATCGGCGCGCTCGCCGTCCGGCCCGCGATGCGCACCGTGGCGCGCGGCGGCGTCGAGACGGTGATCGAGCCACGGGTGATGCAGGTCCTGGTTGCGCTGGCCGAGGCGCAGGGCGCGGTGCTGTCGCGCGACGAACTGGTCGAACGCTGCTGGGACGGGCGCATCGTCGGCGACGACGCGATCAACCGCGTGCTCGCCCGGCTGCGCGCGCTGGCACAGGATATCGGCGGCGACGTCTTCCGCATCGAGACGATCACCCGTGTCGGCTATCGCCTCGTCCCGCTCGGTGATGCGGCGACCGAGGCCGCGGTCGCAGCGGGGCAGGGTGCCCCGACGCGTCCCGATCGGCGCACGGTGCTGGCGCTCGGCATCGGGGGCACCGCTTTAGCCGCCACGATCGGCGGCGGGCTGTGGTGGGCGCATCGCGACCCGCTCCCGCCGGCGGCGCGGGCGGCGATCCGGCGCGGAAAAGACGCAATCCGCGCCAGCATGCCCGATCAGGACGCCGCCGCCGTCGCCGCGTTCCGCGAGGCGACCGTGCTGGCGCCCGACGCCGCCGAGCCCTGGGGCCAGCTCGCGCTCGCCTATCGCCAGCAACTCGGTGGCAGCGGCTCGAAGAACGCGGCCGTCGCGGCGCAGACCGTCGCGCGCGTGCGCGATGCCGCGCATCACGCGCTGGCGATCGATCCCGACAATGCCGATGCGCAGGTTGCGCTCGCCACCATGGGCGTCCTGTTCGGGCACTGGCTGGAGCGTGAACGCGCCTGTGAGAAATTGCTCAGGCGCTTTCCCGCGCACGGTGAGCTCAATCGTTATTACGCTACGATCCTCATCAATGTCGGGCGGGTGCGCGATGCGCTGTCGCCGGTCCGCCGCGCCGTCGCGATCAACGGCGACTGGCCGCAGATCCATGTCGGTCTGGTCAACACCTATTGGCACACCAACCGGCTCGACGAGGCCGACCGCGCGATGGACCGGGCGTTCGCGACCTGGCCGCGCCATTACAGCGTGTGGTTCGAGCGCGAGCGGCTGCTCGCTTACACCGGGCGCGCGGCACAGGCGCTGGCGATGTTCGAGGATCGCGACAACCGGCCGATCGGCATTCCGGAGGACAATTTCGCAATGGCCGAGCTCGAGGCGCGCGCCCTCGAAACGCGCGCGCCGGCCGATATCGACAGGGCCGCGAAAGGCATGATCGAATGGGCCGCGCGCGGCACCGGTTTCGCGGTCAACGCCATCTTCTTCCTCGTCGCGGTCGGCCGCCTCGACGATGCCTGGCGCGTCATCGATGCCTATTATTTCGGCCGCGGCTTCACCGTAGGGCCGCGCCGTTATTCGCCCGAGCAGGGCATGTACGCGCTGCAACGCGACCGCGGGACCTATTGCCTGCTGGTGCCGGGCACCGCGGCGCTGCGGGGGGATGCGCGCTTTCCTGCGCTGATGCGGCAGTTCGGGCTGGACGAATATTGGCGCGCCAGCCACAGCCGGCCCGATTTTGGCGGCTGAGCGTCAGCGCGCCGCCGACACGCCGCCGATGATCACGCCGTCATCCTCATAATCGCGCAGCGCGCGCGGCTGGCGGATCAGCGCGACCGCGACGACCTCGCCGAACCCCACCGGCAGCAGGCCATAACGGTGCAGCACGAACGCGGAGAACAGCGCACAGCCGAGCGTCACCAGCGCCAGCAGCGCGAGGATGGCAAAGGGAAAGCGCCCGCCGCCGATGCCGAACAAAGCGAGCGAGGCGCCGCCGCCGATCACGCAGGAGATCGCCACTTCATTGGGCGCGACCACCGCCAGCGCGGCCAGCGACAGCGCGAACAGCACGATGCCGGTTTGCATGCGGGCGCTCCACACGAACGGTTCCGGTGACGACATCGCAATTCCCCTGTTTGTTCCCGCTGCCGTCAACGCGAGGCGAGGGGGCGTGGTTCCGTGCGGCGGGCCGCGGCGCGGTCGCGATCCGCATCGGTTGCGGTAGGTCCGGTTATACCCCATAGCCGGATATGCGAAAAATGCCCGACAAGGCGCAATATCTGGCCTGGGCGGCCAAGGCGCGCGGCCAGGCCGACGACGCCACGACGGCTACCGCGCGCGCAATCCATCTGGAACTGGCGGCCGGTTACGAGGCCAAGGCCGCCGATGCGGACGATGCGCCGCCGGAAGAGCCGCCGCCCGCGCCGCCGACCGCCGGGGCCGACTGACGTTCGAGCGGCTCGACCGAGCCATCGGGCGAGGCGAGCGCCGACGATGGCCGGCCTGGCCGGGGCGCAAATTTTCCCCGCAAAGCCGACTTGGCAGCGCCGCCAATGCTGCCATAATATCTTGCAGGAAAGGTCGCGGGAGAACGTCGCGATGCCGCAGTTTATCGACTCGATCTTTGTCCATCGGCCGGTGGATGAAGCCGACATTCCATCGCGTCGCGCCGAGCCGGACCCCATCCCCGTCGAGACCGCCATGTCGGCGCAGGCGCTGCCGTCCGGCCCCTGGTCGCCCGTGGTGCGCGCACCCGCCGCGCGGCCCATGCCGCCCGGGGTGAGGCGGGAGCGCGATCTGGCGCCGCTGTTCATCATCGCCTTTTTCGCCTGGATCGCCATCTCCTGCGCTTCCGAAATCATCGGCTGAGCGGATCGCCCGCGACGCGCGGCCCCGTCGATCGGGGCCGCCGCAACGGCTCACCCTGGTGAGCACGACTCAGGGCAAGCGGACCTCCTCGCCGCCTTTCGACATGCAGCGGTGATAGGCTTTCCGCACAAAGCCCGACAGCTCGCCTCGACTCTGCATCTCCAGCAATTTCTCGAGCGCCGCCGATTTGTCGTTCGGCCGGGCGATGCGCATCGCCCGATAGGCATTCAGTGCGCCCTCGACGCCCGCCAGCTGCTGCGCGTCGGGGTCGTTCGCCTTGGCCGGATTCTCGATGATGAAAGCGGCCATGGCGATCATGTAATGGACGACGATCGCCGGGGCATGCGCATAGTCCTTTTCGGACACGCCCCCGAGGGGGTCCAGACAGGCCTCGACCGACACATCCGGTGCATCGGTCAGCCACCGGACCGCCCACGCCCGATCGTCCTGCAGGCTTGGGTCGAGCGGAGCGTGTTCGAGGCGTTGCACGACCGAGACGAAGCGCTGCCGATCTTCGGGGGACGAATGCGCGGTCGTCTGGGCGAAGGCGGGCGCCGCCCAGACGAGGAACGCGAGCAGGATGGCGGGCAGGGAAGCTGTTTTCATCGGGCACCCGTGGATCACAGAAAAAATGTCGGCAAGGGGCGGTGAATCCCCGAGTGATTGCCGGGAATTATGTGCCTAATTTAGTGAGTTAGGAATACTACATGTTTCTGAAACGGGCCAGTGCTGGAATCGAGATCATCGAGGATATGATCGGGGCTGGTATCCAGCGTCCTGAGCATATTCGAATGGCTTCGTCAGGGCATCCGGGAGCGGAAATCTTTCTGGCAATGTTTGGTAGGTTAGATCATCTGGCATCGAGAAGTGATTGTGGACGAGTGCGAGATATTCGGTAGCCCGCATAATCATGCGGGCCTCATTTTCGAGCGTTTCGGCTGTGACGACTTCCTTATGAATTTTGAGGCGGCCACGCGCACTCCAACTCTGCATGCCAGCAGTGGGGCCGGGATTGCCAGGAACGAACGCGTAGGAATGGATGTAATAATTACGGCGCTCTCTTACCCGTTCGAATAACTTGATGGAGTGCGCGATATGCTCCCTCTGGTCGGCCTGTTGATACTCTGCTGCCAATGTGCGGAGCGCATCCAACTGGGTGTTGGTGCCCATATGGGCTGTCACTATAACGGCGTGGTGATCGCCCCCTATCAAGACGTTGAGCATCTGCGTGATCGTTCGTTCGCAGGTGTTGAAGTTGAACACGATCCTCCCGATCGCTGCTAAAACAGCATCGCATTCCTTCGGAGGCCACTGAAAATTCGGATGATCGAAGAGCCGAGTCATGCCTGATGCCAATTCATGAGCGGAAGCGATAACTTTGGGTAGCAGAGAGAAATTATACGGATCTCTAAACAGGCCGGCGTTACCGGTACCCGTCAGACGAATTGATCTGTGGTACGGCAACCCGGACATGGGTTTCGTCTGTCGATAGACCCAATCGATTTCGGGAGGCGACTAGCGCAATTTCTTTGGATTTTGGTAGGGGAGCCGGATTTCTGTTCCATTCCAGAGGTTTGTTCAAAAGTCGCGAAAGAGGTAGTGATTGGAATAGCGCTTTTAGCCGATCTGGGTCCCGCACGACGAATCCGAGAAAGGTTTCTAGATCTATCTCAAGATTGCGATATTGATTGAAGGTACGCTCAAATATCTCGATTTTCACTTCTGCGATGAAGGCTCTATCGCCAACTAGACGCATCATTCTGATACGGTCTTCATCGCCATAGTAGGAAGAATGCGCGATCTCGGTTCGGCGGTTGGCTGCGGCTTTGAAGCGCCTGATAAGTTTCCGGAGCGCGCGCTTCATCACAAAACTCAACCCTTCGGCTTCCCTCCACAAAAGCTCTTCGCGTTTGTGCAGTGAGCGCAGGGAGTAAAACGCAGAAAATGCCTCGTCGCCCTGTAGATTGGTGAGGGCGGCAAAAATCATATACATCGACATTTCGAGATGAGCGTAGTCCGCAACAACCATGCCAACCATGCGGGCGATTTCGGGCTGTAGCTGCAACGCGCTGACGGGTTTAACCGACATGACTGGCATCCAGGATGACACATTCTCCACCGCAGAAGCCCAAGCCCGCCGCGAAGCCGCGCTGCGCCACGCGCTGACAACCCCACCTAAGCTGCACTATGCTATGCGGAAGGGCGGAAGGAGTCTCGCAAAAAGCTTAGCCGCGCCGGGTCAGGGGTTCCGATCCGGCGCCTCAGCACAAGCAGCTTATATATTACGGTGACGTCACCATAATCGTTGCTCGCTTAGTGGTCGCGGCGACGTCGACAAATGCGGCGACTGTGGAAGGGCCGCTTTAGGACGTCCGCATCCCATCAACCTGATTCAACCCACCCCCAAAACCGTCCACCCTCCGCTCGCACCGCGCGCACCGCCTCGTGCGCACGGTGTTGGAAAACCAGCCACCCCGGCCGCCCCGGGGCGCGCGTAAAGGGAAAGACGAATGCCACGCTCCCCCATAAAGGGTCAGGAAAACGCCCAGTCCTCGCGGGCCCTCGCCGCGCCCTTCGCCCCAGTCGCGCGCAAGCATAGCCTGTTGGACATCGCCCGAAATTCGCCGCGCCATCTCGCGCCCGCAACTATAGCGCTGCGATCAAGCACACCCCCCGTCGGTCGTCAAAAGGGGTCGAATATTTGCGCCTCTCGGCGCGCGCGACTTGGCGAATACTTGCCCGCCATCCCCAACAGCGCCGCCCCCACCCGAGCGGCGCCGCGCTCAGAAGAAGCTCGTCAGCCCGTAGAACAACGTCCCCACCGCGGCGCTCGCCGGGATGGTGATCACCCACGCCACCACCACATTCTTCGCCGCAACTGCCCTCCAACAAAACAGGTGGAGCAGGTCCTGTTCTCACCTGCTCCCACCTGTTCCGGCACCTGCTACCGCTCCCGCTCGGCACCTGCTCCTCACCTGTTTTGTTGGATCGCGCGATTCGTCCAAGTCACTGAAATAGCACGACCTTGGTCGTTCGCGGGGCGATATCGCGGCGCCATAAAAAAACTTGCACCTGCTGGCAGGCGAACGCCGTGGCAGCGCGGGCTGCTGCCCGGCAGAAACCCCGGCAATGCAACGGCTTTTGGCCCCGGCCAGGTGCCACGTCGGCCCGGCGTTAAGCAATATCTCACGGTTTTCTGTTTTTGTGCCCCCGACCAAGAAACCGGGGCAGACCATATGCATGACGTTCACGCGAAGGATCCGGGTGCCGGATCTCATCGTCTCGCGCAGTTGATTTCCCGTCCAACGACCTTTGCCGGAAACGTCGCCGTCACGGCGGAAGGGGTGACGCTCGATTATGCCGCGCTCGACCACCGCGCCGGCGCGCTGGCCGCGGCGCTCGCCGCGCAGGGCGTGACGGCGGGCGACGTCGTTGCCATCTGCCTGCCGCGCTCGATCGACCAGATCGTCGCGATGTGCGCGGTGTGGCGCGCCGGTGCCGCCTATCTGCCGCTCGACCCGGCCTGGCCCGAGGCACGGCTCGCTTCGTTCGTGTCGGGTGTCGGCGCCGCCGCGCTGATCGCCACCGCCGCGACCGGCACGCCGATCGCCGGGGCCGTCCCGCTCGTCGCGCCATGCGCCGGGAACGGCTTCCCGCCGCTCGCCGCCACGCCGGTCGATCCGGCCGCCCTGGCCTATGTCATCTACACCTCGGGCTCGACCGGGGCGCCCAAGGCGGTCGAGGTCACCCACGCCAATCTCGCCGCGCTGGTGTCGTGGCATCTCGATGCGTTCGGCGTGGTCGCGGGGACGCGCACCAGCCATCTCGCCGGGCTCGGTTTCGACGCCGCCGCCTGGGAAGTCTGGCCGACGCTCGCCGCCGGCGGCACGCTGGTGCTGGCCGACGAGAATGTCCGCCGCGACGCCCATGCGCTGCACGATTGGCTGCTCGCCGAGAAGATCGAGGTCGCCTTTGCGCCGACCGCGCTGGCCGAGCCGCTGGTGGCGATGCCCTGGCCGGCCGGTGCCGCGCTTCGCGTGCTGCTGACGGGTGCCGACAAGCTCACCGTGCGCCCGGCGCCGAATCTGCCGTTCAGTTTCGTCAACAATTACGGCCCGACCGAATCGACCGTCGTCGCGACGTCAGGCGTCGTCTCGCCGCATGGCACCGGCCTGCCGTCGATCGGCAAGCCGATCGCGGGGACCGAGGTCTATCTGTTCGACGAAGAGGGCGAGCCCGTGCCGTACGGCGAGGAAGCCGAGATCTTCATCGGCGGCGCGCAGCTCGCGCGCGGCTATCGCGGCGATCCGGCGCTGACCGCGACGAAGTTCCTCACCCATCCCGATCACGGGCTGCTCTACCGCACCGGCGATCTCGGCGCGTGGCTGCCCAATGGCGAGCTGGCGTTCCGCGGCCGCGCCGATGGCCAGGTCAAGATCCGCGGCCACCGCGTCGAACCGGCGGAGATCGCCGCCGCGCTCAACCGCCTGCCCGAGGTCAAGACGTCGGCGGTGGTGGCGAGGAATGGCGAACTTGTCGCCTATCTCGTGCCGGCCGAGGGTTCGACCCCGGCGGTCGTCGCGCTGCGCAGCCCGCTCGCCGAATTGCTGCCCGATTACATGATGCCGTCGCGCTTCGTCGCGCTGGCTGAACTGCCGCTCAACGCCAATGGCAAGCTCGATGTCGCGGCTTTGCCCGATCCGGCGACGCACGCGCTGCCCGAATCCCCCGCCGGCCGCGCGCCGGAAACGGCGACCGAACGCCGCCTGCTCGAGATCGTCAGCGACGTGATCGGGCGCAGCGACATCGGCGTTGACGACGACTTCTTCCTCGTCGGCGGCCACTCACTGCTCGGCACGCAGGTGGTGGTGCGCTCGCGCGATGCTTTCGGGGTCGAGCTGACGCTGTTCCACCTGTTCGAGGGCCGCACCGTCGCCAGCCTCGCGACGATCATCGAGGGCCTCGTCATGGAGATGCTCGACGGCCTGTCGGACGAGGAAATCGCAAGGATGGCCGGATGAACATGATCGCGCCCCAGCCCAAGAGCGATCCCTCGCTCAGCCTCTACCGCCTGCTCGATCCGGCGGTGCTGGCCGATCCGTACCCGCTCTACGCGCGGCTGTGCGAAGAGGACCCGGTGCATTGGGACCAGTTCCTGCATTGCTGGGTGGTGACGCGCTATGCCGACGTCCACCAGGTGCTGCACAGCTTCTCGGCCGATCGCACGCCCTCGCCCGAGGCGATGCGCGCGCTCGGCCTGGCGCATATCGAGCCGATCGCCGAGGTGATGGTCAAGCAGATGCTGTTCCTCGACGCGCCCGATCACACAAGGCTGCGCAAGCTGTGCTCGACCGCCTTCACCCCGCGCCGCGTCGAATTGCTCGAGGAGCGCGTCGAGGCGATCGCCAACGAGCTGATCGACAAGGTGGTCGACAAGAAGAGCATGGACGTGGTGGCCGATTTCGCCGCGCCTTTCCCGGCGATCGTCACCGCGCACCTGCTTGGCGTGCCGGCCGAGGACCATGCGCAATTGAAGGCGTGGTCGGCCGACTTCGCCGAGATGCTGGGCAATTTCCAGCACAACCCGGAACGCATCGACCGCGTGCTGAAAAGCGTCGCCGACATGACCGCCTATTTCCGCCGCGCGGTGCGCGAGGAGGAACGGCCGCTGCCCGAAGGGCTGATCCGCTCGCTGGTCGAGGCCGAGATCGACGGCAACAAGCTCAGTGAGGAAGAAGTCATCGCGAATACCATCGTGACGATGGTCGGGGGGCAGGAGACCACCACCAATCTGATCGGCAACGGCCTGCTGACGCTGCTGCGCCAGCCCGACAAGCTCGCCGAGCTGCGCGACAACCCCGATATCGCGGAAAGCGCGATCGAGGAGTTGCTGCGCTTCGAGACGCCGAGCCAGCATACCGGCCGCATCTGCCGCGAGGACACGATGATGGGCGGCAAGCTGATCAAGAAGGGCGATGCGGTCATGGCGGTGATGGCCGCCGGCAACCGCGACCCGCGCCGCTTCACCGACCCCGACACGCTCGACCTGCGCCGCACCGACAATCGCCACCTGGCGTTCGGCTGGGCGGCGCATTTCTGCTTCGGCGCGCCGCTGGCGCGGATGGAGGGACGTATCGCTTTCACCACCCTGCTGCGCCGCCTGCCCGAACTCGCTCTGGGCGCGGGCAAATTGAGCTGGCGCGAGAATCTCGGCCTGCGCGGCCTGAAAGCTTTGCCGGTGACCTTCGCATGACCGTGCATAGCAAGATCGACGTCGCCGAGGCGCGCCGCGCGCTGATGGCGAAGATGCTGAGCGGCGAGGCCGGCAAGGCCGCCGCCGCCCCGGCGCCAGAGCCGATCCCGCCACGCGACCCGGCGCGCACCATCCCGCTGACCGCCGAGCAGAACCAGCTCTGGCTGCACGCGCAGATGGCGCCGGACATGCCGCTCTACAACGAGTCGATCACCATCCACCGGCTCGGCAAGTACGACCACCGCGCGCTGGAAATGGCGCTGAGCGAGATCGTGCGGCGGCACGCGATCTGGCGCACCGCGTTCGTCGATGTCGACGGCGAGCTGCAGCAGGCGATCGCAGAGCCGATGGCGCTGACGCTGCCGATCATCGACATCAGCCACCTGCCCGAAGGCGAGCGCGATGCCGAGGCTCGCCGCCTCGCCACCGAGGATGCGCGCGCACCGATCCCGTTCGACAGTGCGCCGATGTTCCGCGCCCGCGTCGTCAAGATCGGCGAGGAAGACCATCGGCTCTACCTGACGCTGCACCACATCATCTTCGACGGCGTCTCGATCTATCGCACGCTCGTGCCCGAACTGGCCGCGCTCGTCGCGGCGTTCGAAAAGGGCGAACCCTCGCCGCTCGCCGAGCCGGCGCTGCAATATGCCGATTACGCCGCCTGGCAGATCGACCAGACCGACCCGGCCGCGATCGCGAAGCAGGTCGAGACCTGGCGCACCATCCTCGCCGAGCCGCTGCCGCGCCTCGAAATCGCCAGCGACCGGCCGCGCGCCGCGCTGCCGACGCATGCCGGGTCGATGGAGGTCTTCCTCCTGTCCGACGCGCTGATCGAGAAGCTCAGCCATCTCGCCCGCGCCGAGGGCGCGACGCTCTATATGGTGCTGCTCGCCGCCTATAAGGCGATGCTGTTCCGCTACACCGGCGATGAGGACATCATCGTCGGCGGCGTGACCGACACGCGTCGTCGGCCCGAATTGCAGCCGCTGATGGGCTATTTCCTCAACACCATGGCGCTGCGCAGCCGGCCCAATGGCAAGCGCACCTTCCGCCAATATCTCGCCGAGGTGAAGGCCAGCGTGATCGGCGCGCTCGGCGCGACAGATGTGCCGTTCGACCGGCTGATCCGCGCGCTCGATATCAAGCGCGGCACCGGCACGCACCCGCTGTTCAACACGCTCTTCTCGATCGAGCCGCCGGTCGAACCCTTTCCCGACGGCTGGGACCTGACCCAGATGGACGTCGTGGTCGGCGCGGCGAAATACGATTTGTATCTGGAGCTCGACGAGCGGCCCGAGGGTTTCGCCGGGCGCTTCCTCTATTCGACCGAGCTGTTCGACGTGGCGACCATCCGCCGCATGATCGACCATTGGACGCGGCTGCTCGAAGGCGTCGCGGCCGACCCCGAGACGACGCTGGCCGACCTGCCAATGCTGGACGCGGATGAGCGCCAGACGCTGACGCACGCGTGGAACGACACCGCGCAGCCCTTGCCGCACGGCAATGTCGTCGACTGGTTCGCCGAACAGGCTGCCGCGCATCCGGATGCCACCGCGCTCGTCCATGAGGACGAGAGCTGGACCTATGCCACGCTCGCCAACGCCTCCGACACGATCGCCGCGCGGCTGGTCGCCGAGGGTGTCACCCCCGGCGCGCTGGTCGGGCTCGCGCTCGGCCGTTCGCCCTGGATGGTCGCGGCGATGCTCGGCGTGGCCAAAGCCGGCGCCGCCTATCTCCCGCTCGACCCCGGCTTCCCGCCGAGCCGCCTCGCGCTGATCGCCGAGGATGCCAGGCCGGTGCTGGTGCTGGTCGAACCCGACACCGCCGACGCGCTGCCCCACGGCGCCGCGCCGCTGCTGGTGCTGGCGCGCGACTGGCCGGATACGCCCTTCACGCCCGCGCCGATCGACCCCGAAGCGGTCGCCTATGTGCTCTACACCTCGGGCTCGACCGGCAAGCCCAAGGGCGTCGAGATCCCGCACGCCGCGCTGGTCAATCTGTTGATGGCGATGCAGCAGGCGCCGGGCTTCGAGCAGGGCGAAACGCTGCTCGCGGTGACGACGCTGTCGTTCGACATCGCCGAGCTGGAGCTATGGCTGCCGCTCGTCTCCGGCGGCACCGTCGCCATCGCCTCGCGCGAGGCGGCGAGCGACATGGCCTTGCTCATCGCGCTGATCGATCAGGTCCAGCCCGACGTGCTGCAGGCCACCCCCGCCACCTGGCGCGGGCTGATCGAATCCGGCTGGATGGGCGCGCCGAACATGCGCGTGCTGTGCGGCGGCGAGAAGCTGCCCCGCGCGGTCGCCGACCAGCTGCTGCCGCGTGTGCGCGAAGTGTGGAACATGTACGGCCCGACCGAGACCACCATCTGGTCGACCGTCGCGAAAGTGCCGGCAGAAGGCCCGATCCCGATCGGCCACCCGATCGCCAACACCAGCGTGCGCGTGCTCGATCGCGAAGGCAACGACCTGCCGATCGGCGCGGTCGGCGAGTTGCTGATCGGCGGGCGCGGGCTCGCCATGGGTTATCGTGGCCGCCCCGACCTCACCGCCGAGAAGTTCATCGACCATCAGGGCGAGCGACTCTACCGCACCGGCGACCTCGGCCGCTGGCGCGCCGACGGCGTGCTCGAATGCCTCGGCCGCACCGACAATGAAGAGAAGATCCGCGGTTTCCGCGTCGCGATCGAGGAAGTCGAAGGCGCGCTGGCCAAGTTGCCCGGCGTCACCGGCGCGGCGGTCAGGGCCTGGCCCGATGCCAGCGGCGAACGCGCTTTGGCCGGCTATATCGTCGGCCCGGGCGACGCGCATGTCTGGCGCGAACTGCTCGCCTCGGCGCTGCCCGACTACATGATCCCGACCAAGTTCGTGTCGATGGACGCGCTGCCGCTCACCCCGAACGGCAAGGTCGATCGCAACGCGCTGCCCGAACCGGGCGTGTCGACATCACGCAACACCGAGCCGCCCTCGACCCCGGAAGAGGTCCGCCTCGCCGCGATCTGGTCGGCGGTGCTGCAGGTCGAGGATATCTCGCGCCACGACGACTTCTTCGATCTCGGCGGCCACTCCTTGCTCATCGCGCGGCTGCTGCGCCGCGTGCAGGCCGAATACAACATCCGCCTGCCGATGGCGGCACTGTTCCGCGCGCCCAAGCTGTGCGACATGGCCGAGCTGATTGCGACCGGCGCCGCGGCGGAAAAGCCCTCGCCGATCGTGCCGATCCAGCCGCACGGCACGCAGCGCCCGCTGCTATGGCTCGACGGCGGCTCGACCTTCCTGCCGCTGTCGGAGCGGCTCGGCCCGGATCAGCCGTTCCTCGGCATCTCGGTCGACGCGATCCTCGAACAGGCCGGCGGCTGCCCGAAGAAGCTGGAAGACGCCGCGGTGCTGGTCGCCGCGACCTTGCGCGAGGCGCAGCCCCAGGGCCCGTACCGCATCGGCGGCTGGTGCACCTCGGGTATCCTCGCTTATGCCGTGGCGCAGGAGATGCGCCGCGCCGGCGACGAGGTCGAATTGCTCATGCTGGTCCATGCCTTCCACCCGGAAAAGGCGCGGACGATCGGCGAGGTGCGCTTCTTCCTGTCGAAGTTCAGCTTCCATATCGGCCAGTCGATGGCCCAGCCCAAGGGCGCGCGGTTCCGCTATTTCCGCGAGCGGTTGCGCGGCCTGTCGGACGCGGCGGCGCTGCGCGGCGGGCGCGAGGCGGTGCTCCAGCCCAAGCTGCGCACCCAGCTCGACAAGGCGGCGATGAAGTACAGCACGCCGCCCTATGACGGCGACATGATCCTGTTCCAGCCGTCGGACCATCCGACCGTGCTCGATTTCGTCGAGGACTGGCGCAAGGTCGCGCGCGGCGGGTTCGCGGCGCATGTCGTCGCCGGCGGGCACCGCACCATGCTCGAGCCGCCCAATGTCGACCATTTCGCCGAACTGCTGAAGGCCGCGCTCGATGCGACGATGGCCGAAGAGGCGCTGATGCGCGCCGCCGGCTGAGCCGTGGCGCGGGCCTGGGTCCAGCATGACCGGCTCGACGTCGATGCGGGCGAGCTCGCCGCGCTGACCGGCCTGCTCGGTGCGGACGAACGCGCCCGCGCCGATCGCTTCCGCTTCGCCCGCGACCGCCGCCGCTTCATCGTGCGCCGTGCGCGGTTGCGGCAATGGCTCGGCGCCTGGGTCGGCCGTGCGCCGGAAGCACTGACCTTCGCCGAGAACAGCCACGGCAAGCCGTTCCTGGTCGACGGCCCGCCGTTCAGCCTCTCGCACTCCGCGGAGATGATGATGCTCGCGATCGGCGATGCGGACGTCGGTTGCGACATCGAACGGATCGATCCGGCACTCGATTGGCAGCCGCTTGCCGAGGCCTTCTTCACCGGGGCCGAATGCACCGCCCTTGCCGTGCTGCCGCCCGACGCCGGCCGCCGAGCCTTCTTTGCCTGCTGGGCGCGGAAGGAGGCCTTTGTGAAGGCGCTCGGCCTGGGCTTGTCCTACCCGCTCGATGCGTTCGACGTTTCGGTCGGCGCATCGGCGGCATTATTGTCGGGCGGCGCGGGCTGGACGATCGCTGCTGGCGTGGGCCTTTGCGGCTATTCGACCGCCCTGGTTGCCCGTGACGATGCTGGCCAGCTGGTCGTTCAACCGATGACGACCCTGAGCGCGGCAGCCTGATCTCGGCTACGAAGCCGTCGATGTCATTGGCCTTACGCACGTCGAGCTGTCGTGGCGAACGGAAGATTTTGTTTTCTGCGTATTCGATCCGAAACGGATACGAAACCGCTAACGCCCAATACTAAAGGAGATCATATTCGCATCTTCCGGATACGGGGAGGGTGTAATGGCTTTTCGCGTCAGGTCTTCGGCGATCATATTGGTGCTGGCACTCGTTCTGGCGGGCTGTGCCAAGAGTGCGAATACAAGCGCGGAACGCCAGGCGATGCCTGAGTCGGCGCCGGTGCCAGAGCGTACCGTCGCGATCAATGCGACGACGGCGGGACGGGGGCTGCCGATGTTCGCACTGCCGGCGCCGCGCCCATCCGCAACCGCCGATCTGACATCGCAATTCGACCGGAGCGGCGGTCGTTCGCTCGGCGATATGGAACGTCAGTTGCAGCGAGCGCTGACGCGAGCTGGTTATGGAGAGGTCGGCTTTTTCCAGACCAAGGGCGGCTTTGCGCTGGCCACCAGGATGGAGCGGATCACACGGGGCGGCGTGCCCTATGCGGGTGACAAACGCTGGCAGATCAACGCGGGCGGCCTGGTCGACCTGTCGCAAGGCGTAAGCCTTGCCACGTTGCGGAGTGCTCTGGGGCATGCCGACCCCGGTCGATATCGTATCATCATATTCGTCGTCAGCACCGAGCCCGTCTCGACGACAGGCACCGGCATGCGGTCCGATGTAGCGCAGACCATGGTAGTGCAGGGCCCACCGGCGCTGCCGTCGAAGTTTGACGAGGTGCCCGTATCGCCGGATGTAGCGGTCTCTGCCCTGATCTACGAGTTCGATCGTCCGGCCATCGGCCAGGATCCTCAGCTTTCGATCCCCAGCGGCGTTCCGGGTGAACTTCAACTCGAGCGTACCGGCGTCATCCCGTTTCAGCGTTAGGAGTTCCCGCCATGTCGCGACAACTCATACTGACAGCAATCTGGTGGGTGTGGGGAATCGTTCTGATCCTCGCTCTCGTGCTGCTTTCGATGCAACCAGCCCTGTTTGGCAGCGACGTGCCGAAGGTCTGGCAATGGTTCCTCCCGAACCTCGTCCCGACGCTCACCATGGTGGGCGTCACGGCTTACGTCGCGCCGCCGTCGACGACGGTCACGGCACCATCGTCGGTGTTCCTGTTGGCACTGGCAACCAGCGTCCTCTATCTGATGCTGCTCTCGCTTTCGATCTTAGCAACGTTGTTCGAGGCACATCCCCTGCAGTCGATGCAACAGTCGAGCCTCTGGCTGGGACCGATTCAAGGGTTCGCTGCCTCCGGCCTGGCGGTCTATTTCGCCAAGCGTTAGGCGCTTGGAGCGAGCGGGGATGGTTTCAGCCAGGTCATTCCGCTTCAGCATTGCGGCTATCCAACACTGCCAGAGGGGGCGGATCCGGCGCCCGGCCAGTCCAGCCTTGCCTAGCGCGCCGCCGCTACGCCATCGCCGCCAGCAAGCGGTCGATCGTCGTCGTCGCGAAGGCGGCGAAGTTGTCGGCCACGCCGTAGGGGATCATCACCGCCCGGCCATGGGCCAGCGCGCCGCAGCCATAGACGACATTGGGCACATAGCCGTCGCGCTCGTGCGGGCTGGGGGCGAGGATCGGGTCGGGCGTGCGGGCGAGCAGCTTCGACGGGTCGCCCTTGTCGAGCAGGCACGCGCCCATGCAATAGTTGCGCACCGTGCCGACGCCGTGGGTGAAGACCAGCCAGCCTTCGTCAATCTCGATCGGCGAGCCGCAATTGCCCATCTGGACGAACTCCCACGGGTAACGCGGCGAGACGATCTTGCCGCCGCCGTTCCAGCACAGCAGGTCGTCGGACGCGTGCAGCCAGATGCTCTCGCTGTCCTGTCGCCCGAGCATCATGTAGCGGCCGCCGACCCGTCGCGGGAACAGCGCCATGCCCTTGGCGCCGGCCGCGTCGCCGCGCAGCGCGCGCATCCGGAAGTGGGTGAAATCGTCGCCCGACAGCAGTTCGGGCCTGGCCTCGGCGCCGCTGAAGGCGGTGTAGGTGCCGTGATAGGTGGTGCTGCCATCCTCCTCGGTGAAGCGCACCAGGCGGAGGTCCTCGATGCCTTGGCGCTGGCTCGGCAGCATCGGGAACAGCACGGTCTCCGAGATGTCCTGGCTGCGGCCGCAATCCAGCCGGACCACCGCGCCGTCCGCCACGCTGGCGCCGTCGATGATCGGCGGTACGGCCGAGGCGCTGGCCGTGTCGACCTTGATCTCGCCGCCCGGCGTCCAGCAACCGGTGCGGAAGGTCACCGAGGAGACATGCCCCTCGCCGATGCCGCGCAGTGACAGCACAAAGCGGCACCCGCCTTCGGGCGCACCGGACTGGTCGGGCGCCATCACCGCGCTGGGGTTGAACAGGGCCGCCGCCTCGAACGAGAATTCCTCGCTGAAATAGGCTCCGATCAACCGCCGCCGCGCGTCGTTGTCGGGCAAGGCCACAGACAGCAGCGGCGCGACCTCGTCGAAGCGCTGGCGCAGCAGCGCATCGACATCGCGGTGGCGCTCGTCGAGCGAGGCGGTGATCAGCTTCAGCTCGCATTCCAGTTCGCGCTCGCCCAACGTCATCACGCGGTCGACGATCACCTGGCTGCGCGTGCAGCCTTCGGTCTGGAAGCGGGTCGGGTAATCAAGCTGGAACGGCCGCACGACGGTACGTGAGGGATCGGGGCGCAGGATCAGGTCATGATGGTCGAGCACGGGCGCGGCGTCGGGCATGGTGATCCTTGTCGGGAGGGCGCGGGCGTAACGATTGATCCGCCGAGTCGATCCCTGCAAGCGTCCGATGCGTCAAGCCCGGCCGGTTCGCCGCCGCGAGGTGCCCCGCGGCCGCGAACCTGGCGCTCGCGAGGGTTGCCAGGGGTCAGCCCTGACGATCAAGTTCTGCGGCGAGTTTCTCCATCAGCTGGCGGCAGCCCTCTTCCCGGCCCGCGGCGGAATCGGTGCCGTCGAGCATGGCGACCTGCTCGGTATAGCGCAGCCGCGTGCCGCTGCCCGAGGGCACCAGTTCGATCGTGGTGAGCGAGGCGGAAAAGGAGTTGGACCCCATGCCCATGCGATAGGCGAAGACGATGCGCTGGTCGGGCACGATGTCGTGGAACTCGGCGTCGAGCCGGATTTCCGGCCCGCCGGCAAAGCTGAATCGCGACACCTCATGCCCGCCGATGCGGAAGTCGAAGGTGAATTCGTGGACCTCGCAGCCTTCGTCCTCGACCCGCCAGCGGCGTACCATGTCCTTGTCGGCAAAGGCGCGGAATACGCGCGCCGGCGATTGCGGATAGTCGCGCTCGACCAGGAAGGTCGAATGCAGCGCGGTGGCGGCTTGCGGCGCGGCGGTGGCGATGTCGTTCATGGCAACTCTCTCCGTCATTGATCGGGGGAAGGGGATGCGGCGTCCTCGGCATCGAGCAGCGCGGCGAGGCGATCGAGACGTCGTTCGACCAGCGCGCGGCGCTCGGCGATCCATCCCGACAGCCGGTCCAGCCCCGCGGCATCGACGCTGCAGGTGCGCACCCGGCCGACCTTCTGCGTGCGGATCAGGCCGCTGTTCTCGAGGATTTCGAGATGCTGGCCGACCGCGGTGAGCGACATGGCGAAGGGCTGGGCAAGCTGGCTGACGCTGGACGGGCCGTGGCTCAACCGCTCGAAGATCGCGAGACGGGTGGGGTCGGACAAGGCGCGAAAGCAGCCGTCGATCGGGTGATGGTGAAGCATATGCTTGACTATTGCGACTCGCTGTCGCGATTGTCAAGTGATTACTTGACTATTGGCCGTGCGTGAAAAGCGAATGACAAGCGCGGGCGCGGACCTCTAGTCAGGGCCATGGCATGGCCGCCCTTTTTCACCTTCGACCTGATCGAGCACGGCCTGTTGCCGGAAGGCTGGGACGTGGCGACGCGCGCTCTGGCGGAGGCGCCGGAACGGCAGCCGATCGACATGGGCGAGGTGCCCTGGTCGTTTTGCGTGGTCGAGGGCGACGTGGTGCAGGACCGGCTGCCCTGGCTGTGGCGGCTCTATCACGGTGCGCTGCGCGACGTCGCCGCCCGCGCGGTGGGTTTCCCGCTGTTTCCGGCCAACCGCCTGCGCGCGGGCATCACGCTCAATATCCTGTCCGGCATCGGCGCGTGGAGCGATTGGCACCGGGACATGAACCAGGTCACCGGCCTGCTCTTCGCCACCGCGGGCGACCCGGATGGCGCGGGTGACCTGCTGTTTCGCGATGGCGCCGGGCGCGAGGCACGGCTGGTGCCGCGCCCCGGCCTGTTCGTGTGCTTCGAAGGCGCGGTCGAGCACCGGGTGGCGGCGATCTCCTCGGCCGGTCCGCGCCTGTCGCTGCCGCTGCTTTATTATCGCAGCGCGACCGAGCAGCCGCATGCTTCGGGGATGGATGTCTACACGCTCGATCCGTGACGACGGGCGATGAAAATTAGCTCGGCAGGAACGCCTGTTCCCCGCTAGATAGGCCATGGCCATCTCCAGAAAACCCGCCGCCGAAGCCGATCCGCGCCGGGCACGGATAGCGCGCGGCGTGCTCATCGCGCTGCTCGTCGTGCTCGGCCTGTGGTTGTTGCTACCGTTCCTGCCGGCATTGGTTTGGGCGTTGATCGTCGCGGTCGCGATCGACCCGCTGGTCAAGCGCGCCGAACGGCGCTTCGCCACGCCGCACCCCAATCTTATCGCCGCGGGTTTCACCCTTGCACTCGCGCTGCTGGTGATGGTGCCGATCGCGTTCGGCGTTGCGCAGGGCGCGCGCGAGGCGCAGGACATGGCGGGCTGGATGGCGGCGGCGCGCGACCATGGCCTGCCGCCCCCGGCCTGGCTGGCGCAATTGCCCTGGGGCAGCGGCGATGCGACCGCCTGGTGGCGGGCGAACCTGTCCGATCCGATGGCGGCGCGGGCACATTTCCACTCCTTCGGCGGCATGCTGTGGTCGGCGCAGAGCCGGCTGATCGGCATTGGGCTGTTGCACCGCTCGGTGGTGTTCGCCTTCACACTGCTGGCCCTGTTCTTCCTGATCCGCGACCGCGACACCGTGGTCGCGCAGTGCCGCACGATGAGCGACCGGCTGCTCGGCCCGACCGGCGAGCGCATCGGTCAGCAGGCGCTGCTGTCGGTGCGCGGGACGATCGACGGACTGGTGCTGGTCGGGCTCGGCGAGGGCGCGGTGATGGCGGTGGTCTACATGCTGCTCGGCGTGCCGCACCCGCTGCTGCTCGGCGCGGCGACGGCGATTGCGGCGATGATCCCGTTCGGCGCGGCGGTGATGTTCGTCATCGCGGCCTTGTTGCTGCTCGCCCAGGGCGCCGTCGGCGCGGCGATCGCGGTGGTGGTCATCGGCCTGATCGTCGTCGCCATCGCCGACCATTTCCTGCGCCCGGTGCTGATCGGCAGCGCGACCCGCCTGCCGTTCCTGTGGGTACTGCTCGGCATCCTCGGCGGGGTCGAGGCGCTAGGGTTGCTCGGGCTGTTCGTCGGCCCGGCGACGATGGCGGTGCTGGTGATGCTGTGGCGGGAGTTCGTGGCGCCGGAGGAGGCGGGGAACAAGGGCGATGGGGATATTGCGGCGGTGCCCGCGCCATAGCCAGTGGCGCGTGATGCTCGTTACCGGCTGGTCTGGCGATCGACTGTCTTTTCGCGGTAGTCCGATCTCATGAACCCCGCGCACTTTATCGACGCCGACAGACCGACCGCACAAGAAGTGGAGGCCGCGTCCCGAGAGCTATATTCCTGGGGCCAGCTTCACGGATGGTGGCCCCAAAGCATGACCGGCTTCGACGCGTTGGATGCCATCGGGCGGGACGAGTTCGAAGCAATTGTCGAGCGCGCTCTAATGGCAGCCGCTGCGGCTCGGCGAGGTGTTACATCGGATACACCCTGAATGACCGGATGTGGTGGATAGCTGCCCTTGCTGATACAGGCTGGGTAGGAGACCGACTTGGAGGTGAGCGTGCAAATACCGTCATCGATCAAGGACTTTTTGGAATCATCGCAGATAACCGCTCGCGATTTTCAATCAGTACGGGCAGGCCAAAATCTTATCGAGCTAGTTCATCGCTTCTGGCCCTACCAAGAAATCGTCGATGGCCTAAAAATCAAGGAAGAGTGGGGTGTCGAAGCCGATCTCATTCCATTCTACGGGGACTGGCATACTTTGATCTGCATCTCCAGCACATCGGGAAAAGTGTCCTTGCTTGATGACGATCGAACGACGTCATTTGTTTGGGGAACCAGCGAGGATTTCTTGAGTGATCTAACGCATGAATTTCCTAGTGAAAATGAACCGCCGCAGAGCAAACCGGTACTGATTGAGGCGACTTATTCGGATGAGCTAAGCAAGCTGATCGAGGAGGCGAAACGCCAAGGCGACCTCTAAACTAATCTCGGCGCGGAACTCGGAATGACCGCAACTGGGGCGCTTGCCGCCGGGCAGCTTTCCGTCCTGACACCTGCCGGTCGGCTTTCAGGCAATGCGCGCCGATCGACGTGACGGGAAGGGCTCGACCTGGTGGATTGCGGAAAGACCGCTTCTAGACGATTGAAGGATGAAAGCCGACGCGGCGCTCACGCAATGCCGCTGTAAAGAAGCAGAGATTACTTCCCATGCCGATCAGCCTGCTCACCTTTGGCGATGCCGAGATTGGCCGATTACTCCGAGACTGGGGAAATGAGTTCGCCTATGCGATGGGCGCAAATTTCGATTTCGGCAAAGCGAATTACGGACGGTCGGAGGCCATAGTCTTAGCGATCGTCTGCCTGCCCCCAGAGATGGCGGGAATAGGAAACGGCACCAATCTCAAACGGAGCAGTTCCGAGTTTTGGTCGACGTTCGAAGCTGACTATTCCGCGTTCTCATCCCGCCCAGCGGCAAGCAAGATTTCTGCGATCGCGGCCGCTCTCGTGGGCGCTGTACGACAAATTCCAGACAAGCAGATGCCTGCCGAGGCGAGAGAAGACTTTATCCAAGCTACAAAGGTAGCAGCGGCGAGTTTGCTGGCTCAGCCCGATCGGTATCCTCGCTAACGTAGCGCGATAGCGAACAATGCGCTGACGCACTGAATGTGCGCTAGAGAGCAATCATAATGTGAGAAGCTACGTCAAACTTTGGGGCGAAAGCGGTCCGGCTGCTTATGAGTCAGAACTGATCGCGGCGCCAACGTCGGCACGCCGCCATTTGACCGATATCAATGTCGCGCCCCATCGACGCCGCAAAACTGATCCACGAAAAGATCCGTGAGGAGAGAGTCGGTGGCGCAGTTGAACGGTACGATCCACGCCGGGCAGCCGGTGCATGTCGATGTGATGATCGTCGGTGCGGGGATATCGGGGATCGGCTCGGCCTGGCATCTGCAGCATGATTGCCCCGATCGCAGCTACCTGATCCTCGAGGCGAAGGACACGTTCGGCGGCACGTGGGAAACCCATAAATATCCCGGGGTCCGCTCGGATTCAGACCTCTATACCTTCGGCTATCGCTTCAAGCCGTGGGTCGGCGCGCCGGTGGCGAGCGGGGCGGAGATCCTCAAATATATCGGCGAGGTGATCAGCGAGAACGGGATCGACGCGCATATCCGCTATGGCCACCGCATCACCGCGTGCCGCTGGTCGAGCGCGACCAACCGCTGGACGGTCGAGGCGCGCCACGGGCCGGACGACACGCCCGTCACCTTCACCTGCAATTTCCTGTGGATGTGCCAGGGCTATTACGACCACGAAAAGCCCTACATCCCCGACTGGCCCGGCATGGCCGATTATCGCGGCACCTTCGTCCATGCGCAGCTTTGGGACCCGGCGACCGATTATGCCGGCAAGCGCATCCTGGTGATCGGATCGGGCGCGACCGCCGCGACGGTGGTGCCGGCGTTCGCCAAGAAGGCCGCGCACGTCACCATGCTGCAACGCTCGCCGACCTATTTCTATTGCGCGCCGAACCGCAACGAGCTGGCCGACCGGCTGCGCCAGATCGGCATCGACGAGCCGACCATCCACCGCGTCGTGCGCGAGCAGATCCTGTTCGACCAGGACGCCATGACGCGGCTGGCACGCGAGGCGCCCGATGCGGTGTTCGAGGGGCTGAAGGCGCTGATCCGCACCTATGCCGGCGAGGATTTCGCGTTCGAACCGCATTTCACGCCGCGCTACCGGCCGTGGCAACAGCGGCTCGCTTTCTGTCCGGACGGCGACATCTTCCGCGCGGTGCGCGCCGGCAAGGTCTCGGTCGTCACCGACGAGATCGAGCGCTTCACCGAAAAGGGCGTGCTGACCAGATCGGGCGAGGAGATCGAGGCCGACCTGATCGTCGCGGCGACCGGGTTCCGCCTCTCGGTGATGGGCGGCATCCCGTTCGAGGTCGATGGCCGGGCGGTCGACTGGCACGACGCCGTCACCTATCGCGGCATGATGTTCACCGGCGTGCCCAACCTCGTCTGGGTGATGGGGTATTTCCGCGCCAGCTGGACGCTGCGGGTCGATATGCTGGGCGATTTCGTGACCCGGCTGCTCAACCGCATGGCGGCGCGGGGTGCGCAGCGGATCGAGGTGGCGTTGCGGCCGGAGGATGCCGGCATGCCGCTCGGGCCGTGGATCGACGGCGACAATTTCAATCCCGGCTATCTGGTGCGCGGGCTCGACCAGCTGCCCCGGCGCGGCGACAAGCCCGAATGGATGCACAACCAGGATTATTGGCGCGAAAAGGGCGAGATACCGGCGATCGACCTCGACGGCGCGGAGTTCGTCTATGACGGCAAGCGCGCCGATGCGGTGGAGGAGGCGGCGATCGCCGCGTGAGCGGTCGCCGGCATTCGCTCAGCGCGCCACGGCATCCTGCCCGCGTGAATGGCGCAGCATGGCGATCGTCTCCAGCACGACATGCCTGGCGGTGAACCAGGCCAGCCCGGCATAGACCGCGCCGCCGAGCGACACGAGCAGGGCGAGGCGCAGCACCGGGTCGCTTGGCGGCAGGGTGCGGTCGACGAGCGCCACGACCAGCGCCATGCCGGAGGCGGCGAGCAGCGCCGGGCGGATCGCCGCGAGCAACCTCAGGCTGTTCGTGCCGAGCACCGGCATCGCGATCCAGGCGGTGAAGGCGGTCAGCAGCGGCATCGCGATCAGCCATGACCAGGCGAGGCCGAGCACGCCCCATTGGATGCCGGCGATGAAACCGATCGGCATCAGTACGGCGCCGGCGGCGGCCGACCATACCTGCACCCGGGTATGGCCCAGCGCCGTGGTGGCGGGGGCGAACAGGATCTGCAGCGTCAGGAAAGGCATGGCGAAGGCGAGGATCGCGACCACGGGAATCGCATCATGCCATTTCGGGCCGAGCATCGTCGCGACGAATTCCGGCGCGGTCACCGCCAGCCCGAAATAGAAGGGCAGGGCGACCAGCATGATGATGCCGACCGATCGCTCGAAGGCGCGCGCCGCGCTCGTCCGGTCGTGCTGCAGTTTGGCATAAGCGGTAAAGGCCACTTCGTTCAGTGGCGGGATGAACTTGCTGGTGACGATCTGCGCCAGGAACAGCGCAGTGGTGTAGACGCCGAGCCGGTGCGTATCGAGCGCGCGCCCGCCGATCGCGACATCGGCCTGGGTCTGCACCAGCCAGAACAGGTCGGACAGCAGCATCGCGCCGCCGAACAGCACCGTGCCGCTCGCGCCGGCCAGGCCGAAGCTCGGCCACACCAGCATGCGCGCGGCGATCGTCATGCCGATCGCGCGGGTCCACACCGCGACCAGCGGCGCGGCGACCAGCGTCCACACGCCGAGACCCGACAAGGCGCCGACCAGCGCCATCAGCGCCCCCGCGGCGGCGGCGAGCAGATTGACCTTGGCCTGGCGGGTGAAATCCATCGCCCGGGCGAGCAGTGCGCCGGGCAGCACGATGAACGGGTTGGCGAGATAGAGCAGGCACTGCACGCGCAGCATCGTGCCGACCAGCGGATAGCGGAAATAGGCCGCAACCAGGGGCGCCGCGGCGAACTGGAGCAGCGCGATCGCGCCGTTCATCATCAGCAACAGGCCGAACATCTGGCGTATCTGCGCGGTGGTGATCGTCTCGGCGCGAATCAGCGCGCCGGCAAAGCCCTGACCGTTGAGCATGCTCAGCAGCACCATCACGCCCGAGGTCATCGCATAGAGGCCGTAGTCGGACGGATCGAGCAGCCGCAGCACCCAGAAGGTCGACGCCCACATGCTCAATTGCGCGACGATCTGGCTGCCCGATCGCCACATCACGGCCTTGACCACGCGCGCGGTCATGCTCGGCGCGGGGGTTTCGGCAATGATCGGGGTCATGTCGTTCAAAATCACCGGGTCCGCATTGCCGATCGTCTGGCATCATGCCTAGCGCCGATCGGTGGATTAAGGGTGAAGGACGAAGCCCCGGCGGGGGGGGGGAATCACCTATTTTTTCGGCCTTGTCGGGCGTTCGCCGAGATCGGGCCGAACTGGCCTCATCATGGTGCTACTCATTTCGGCACGAGTCTGAGACGGAAGAATATTCATGTGCGGGACTCACCGGTCGGCGTCGTCTATAGGCAGAGAGGGATGGGGAAGCCATGACGTACGTCCGTTATTTTCGTGCCGGCAAGGAAGCAGGCTTCACGCCGGGCTCGGGTTCGCTCGATGCCATGAAGAAGGTTGCCGCCATCGGTATGGCCCGTCACGGTCTGGATCGCGCCGAGATCGTCGATCGCGCCGGCTTCGTGCTGTGGCGGGGGATGGCCAATGGCGCGGAAGTGACGCCGGTGCTGGGCAATCTCCTCCACACCGCCGCGCGCACCGTTGCCGGGATCGCGCGCCGGGCCTGACGTTCCGGGTGACGTGCGAATGACGCGCGCCGCAATCAGTCGGCTTTGACCGGCGCCATCGGCAGGTAACGCGCCATGCGCGCTTCCCCTGGATCGAGCCGGAATCCGTGACGTCGTCATCATCCGCTATGTCGAGGCATGCCGCCGGCCCCTAGCGGCAGGGAAGCGCTGCTGCAGCTTGTTTGATTTTGGACAGGGCCGGCCGGTTTCTCCCTCGCCCCTCCCAGAGGGGAGAGGGATACCGTAGCTTGGCAGCTTGCTGCCTAGCGGAGGTTGGGAGAGGGGTGAGCGGTCGCACGGCGACCGCGCGGCGCAAGAGCGCCGCCACCCCTCTCCCAGCTCCGACTAGGTCCGCGTGAAGAACGCGAACCAAGTCTGCGCACCCCTCTCCCCTCAAAGAGGGGCGAGGGAGAATGTAGCGCGCGTCGCCCGCCCTTCTTGACGAATCGATATTTCGACGATAATCGAAACATTATCATCAGGAGGACCGCCATGAAGCGTCTGCATCTCCACGTCAGCGTGCCCGACCTCGACCAGTCGATCGCCTTCTACACCACCTTGTTCGACGCGCCGCCGACCGTCACCCGACCCGATTATGCCAAATGGATGCTCGACGATCCGCGCGTCAATCTCGCCATCTCGTCGCGCGCACGGGCGACCGGCATCGATCATGTCGGTATCCAGGTCGACAGCAATGCCGAACTCGGCGAGCTCGCCGCGCGGTTGAAGGCGGCGGGGGCCGAGACGTTCGACCAGGAAGCCACGACCTGCTGCTATGCCAAGTCGGACAAGAGCTGGGTGACCGACCCGGCCGGCGTGCGCTGGGAGACCTTCTTCACGCATGGCGAGGCGACATCCTATGGCGAGGACGAAGTGATCCCCGCGGCTACCGCCAGCGCCTGTTGCGCGCCGGCACCCGCCGCCGCCAAGGCGTGCTGCTGATGCAGTTGCCCGTCGCGGTCGAGGCGCTGTCCGCGCTGGCGCAGGGCAGCCGGCTGGCGGTGTTCCGCCTGCTGGTGCGCGCCGGCGCGGACGGCCTGGCCGCTGGCGAGATCGCCCGCGAGATCGGCGCACGGCCCAACACCCTGTCGACGCACCTGACGATCCTCGGCCATGCCGGGCTGGTGCGCGCGCGCCGCGAGGGGCGCTCGATCATCTATTCGGCCGATTACGGGACGATGCGTGGCCTGCTCGGCTTCCTGGTCGAGGATTGCTGCGCCGGCCGGCCGGAGATTTGCGCGCCCGTCGCGCTCGATTGCGGGGCGAAGGCATGACGCTGTCGCGCCGCCTCGCCGCCGAGGCGCTGGGCAGCGCGCTGCTGCTCGCCATCGTCATCGGCTCGGGGATCATGGGCGAGCGGCTGGCGGGCGGCAACGTCGCCATCGCGTTGCTCGGCAACACCATCGCCACCGGTGCCGGGCTGGTCGTGCTGATCCACATCTTCGGCCCCGTCTCGGGCGCGCATTTCAACCCGGCGGTGACGCTGGCGCTGCTGCTCGGCCGCGCGATCGGCATCCGCGTCGCCGCTTCGTACGTCGCCGCACAGACGATCGGCGCGGTGCTCGGCGTGTGGCTGGCGCATGCGATGTTCGCCGAACCGCTGTGGCAGGTGTCGACCAAGCTGCGCGATGGCCCGGGCCAAGGGCTGGCCGAGTGCGTCGCGACCTTCGGGCTGATCGGCACGATCCTCGGCACGCACCGCGCGCGGCCGGATTTCGTCCCCGTCGCGGTCGGACTCTACATCACCTCGGCCTATTGGTTCACCGCCTCGACCTCGTTCGCCAATCCGGCGGTGACGGTGGCGCGCAGCCTGTCGAACAGCTTCGCCGGCATCGCCCCGGCGTCCGTACCCTTGTTCGTCGCCGGCCAGCTGACCGGCACGGTGCTGGCCGTGCTGTTTTTCGGCTGGCTGTTGAAAGAGGAGCGACCGTCATGAGCGACCTTTTCCCGATCACCATCTACCACAACCCCGATTGCGGCACCTCGCGCAACACGCTGGCGATGATCGAGGCGGCTGGCCACGCGCCGCGCGTGGTCGACTATCGCAGCGCCGGCTGGACGCGCGCGCTGCTGGAGGAACTGCTCGCCGCGATGGGCGCCACGCCGCGCGATATCCTGCGCGACAAGGGCACGCCAGCGGGCGAACTCGGCCTGCTCGACGAAGGCACGGACGACGCGGCGATCCTCGAGGCGATGGTGGCGCATCCGATCCTCGTCAATCGCCCGATCGTCGTGACGCCGAAGGGTACGAGGCTGTGCCGGCCGTCGGAACAGGTATTCGCCTTGCTCGACCGGGTGCCCGAAGCTTTCGTCAAGGAGGATGGCGAGGTCGTGCGAGGGTGACCCTCCTCTCCCTCGCCCCTGGATAGGGGAGAGGGTTGCGCAGACTTGGTCCGCGTTCTTCACGCGGGCCTAGTCGGAGCTGGGAGAGGGGTGTGCGGCGCTCTTCGCGCCGCGCGGTCCTGCGGACCGCTCAACCCCTCTCCCAACCTCCGCTAGGCAGCAAGCTGCCAAGCTGCGGTATCCCTCTCCCCTGTCCAGGGGCGAGGGAAAATGCAGCGTCACGCCCGCATCGTCATCGCCGGTGCCGGCGCGAGCATGCGTTCCACCTCGACGTCGCGCAGCGGCACGACGAAGGCGATGCCGAAGCGCACGCCGTCCTGCCACACCACCCGCGCGGTGCGCACCAGTCCGGCGACCATCAGCCGCACCGGCGTACCCGTCGCCGGCGCGGCGATACTGTGGACCAGCGCGCCGCTGGCCGACAGGTCGAGCAGATGGGCGCGCAGCGGCGTCGTGCCGGCATAGATCTCGATCGGCAGGAACACCTTCAGCCGGGGCTGTCCGCGCAGGCTGCGCACATCGTCCATATCGTCTGGAATCATCGCCCGCCCCGGCTCGCTTGGCTTGTCGCGGTGTAGCGCATTGCCGCCCGGGGTGTTCCGTCAATTCGACGTTTACATTGCCTTAGCCACATTCTGCGTTAGACGGACGGCATGTTCCGCCCGGCGATGACCCTTCGAATTAGCCGCCCGGCCTGATCCCGTCAGGCCGGCTGCTCGTCCGTTTGTTCATCCGGCCCCGGCGATGATCGCCGGCGCCTGCACGAGGCAGGAACATGTCTACCGATACCCCGATACTTCACCTGCTGTGCGGCAAGGTCGCCGCCGGCAAATCGACCCTCGCCCGCACGCTCGCCGATGACGGCGCGCTGCTCGTCGCCCAGGATCCGTGGATGGCGCGGCTCTACCCGACCGAGCTGCGCACGATCGAGGACTATCTCAAGCTGAGCGCGCGGTTGCGCGATGCCATGACGCCGCATCTCGTCGCACTGCTCCGCGCCGGCCTGTCGCTGGTGCTCGACTGGCCAGCCAATACGGTGGCCAGCCGGCGGTGGATGCGCGACATCGCCGAGGCCGGCGGCGCGACCGCGCGGCTGCACTGGCTCGACGTGCCCGACCGGCTGTGCCTGAAGCGCCTCGACGCGCGCAACGCTGGCGGCGCGCATGAGTTCACCGTCAGCCATGGCGAGTTCGCCGCGCTGGCACGGCATTTCGAACCGCCGCGCGAAGAGGAGGGGCTGCCGATCATGCGGCATGTGCCCGGCTAGGAGCATTCATCCGAACACAGGAAGAATGGTTCACGCGGAGACGCGGAGGAGTTGCATTTGGCGAAGCCGCTTGCGCGGCGGCGCAAGCTGCACGTTGGACCGGCGGCGGGAGTGTATTTGCTGACGCGAGACAATCGCGACGAACGCAACTCCTCCGCGCCTCCGCGTGAGCAATATTTTCTTCCCGCGTAACGCGACCCTACACCCCGAACCTCACATTCCCCGCCGCGTCCATGGTGAAGGCGGGGTTGTGCGCGATTTCCCAGGCGTGGCCATCGGGGTCGGCGACATAGCCGCGAAAGCCGCCATGGGGTGGCGCATCGGCCGCGCGCAACAGCGTGCCGCCGGCGGCGACGAGGCGTTCGATCAGCGGTTCGACCTCGTCGCGGGTGCGAACATTGTGCGCCAGCGCGGTGCCGCCGGGGCCGTGGCCGGGGCGCCGCATATCCTCGGCCAACGCGCTCGCCAGCCAGGTGCCGAGGACAAGGCCGTTGAGTTGGTAGAAGGCGATCGCCGCATCCTCGAACACGGGTGTCCAGCCGAACCCTTCGGTATAGAAACGTTTCGAGCGCGCCAAATCGTCGATGCCGAGCGTGATGACCGAAACGGCGTGCGTGGCCTTGCGCGAACGCCGCGATTTTCCGCTTCCCTCGTGGCGGTGCGACCGGCCCGAGGACCGCTTTTTCGTATCGTCGGAGGCGCCGAAAAAGGTCCGTATCTTTCCGGCCAGGTCGTTTCCGCTCATCGTCTCTCGATCCTCAACGCTTCCGGAAGAATAGGGCGCGCACGCCCGCCGATCCAGCATTTCCCGCACGTCATCGCCGCACCGGCCCGGCACGAACGCGCACGATACCGGGAAGTTACCGATGGTTACCGCAACTCCGCAGTAATCAGATTGTTCGATATCGATACGACAGGAAGCGACATTTCGGCCGGCTACGTAGAAATACTAGGCATGCACCCGCTTCCGCGCCGCATAGCGTCGAGGAACAACAATGTATCCGCCCGGAGTCGTCATCGACGTGACTTTTGATGAGCTGCTCGTTCTGATCGTGCGCGAAGCGGCGTTGCGCGGTCTGCTGATCGGGCAATTGTCGCTCGCCGGCGAAGTACTCGTGACCTATGATGGCCCGCTGGACGACACGGCGTTCGATCGCACCGCCCGACCGCCGGCCATTCTCATCACCGACGACGAAACGGTCGCGGCGCTGTTCGGGATATTGGCCAGGGGCGATCGCTGGCGTGGCTTCATCCATGTCGCCGACTGTGGCCCGACACGCACCGACAAGGTCGCGACGGTCGACCGCGCCCAGGCTACGGCGCAGATCCGCGAAACCCTGACGATGTGGCGGACGGCCCGTTTCCACTGACGCGGCGAGTCTGCCGCGCGTGTAGCGGCCTCCTGGTTCACGCCGGCTCAGTTGGGCGAAATCATCCCCGCGGCGAAGGCGACGCGCAGCGCCTCGGGCAGGCTGCGCACGGACAATTTGACCATCAGATTGGCGCGGTAAACCTCGACCGTGCGCGGGCTGATATCGAGTTCATAGGCGATCACCTTGTTGGCGCGGCCCTCGATCAGCCCCATCAGCACGTCGCGCTCGCGCGGCGACAGCGCATCGATCCGCGCGCGCGCCTGCGCGCCCTGCGCCGCCGCCATGCTTTCCTGCTCGAGATGCGCGAAGGCGGCATCGATCGTGCTCAGCAGCGTCGCCGCCTCATAGGGCTTTTCGATGAAATCGAGCGCGCCGGCCTTCATCGCCTGTACCGCCAGCGTCACATTGCCCTCGCCGGTCAGCATGATCGCGGCGAACTTGCCCGGCGCCGCCTCGTGCAAGGCCTCGAGCACATCGATCCCGTTGGTGCCGGGCATGTGGAAATCGAGCAGGGCGACGCCGAGGTCGAGCTGTGGCACGGCGGCGATGAACTGGTCGCCGGTGCGAAAGCTGCGCACGATCGCATCCGCGCGCAACGACAGCAGCGTGTGCAGCGAGGCGCGAACGGCATCGTCGTCGTCGACGATATAGATGCTGCGAGTCATTCCTCGACCTCCTCCATGATAGGCAGCGTGAAACGGAACGTCGCGCCGCCGTCAGGGCGGTTCTCGGCGATCAGGGTGCCGCCATGCGCCTCGACGATGCGGCGCGAGATCGACAGGCCGATGCCCATCGCGCTGCCCGTCTTGGTCGTCGCGAAGCGTGAATAGAGCTGCTCGGCCACGGCATCGGGCAGGCCCGGCCCGCTGTCGCTGACCGAAATCTCGGCCATACCGCCCGGCGCCATGCGCGAGGCGATGATGATTTCCCGCGCGTCGCGTGGCTGGTTGAGCAGGGCATCGACCGCATTGCGCAGCAAATTGACCAGCACCTGCTGCAACTGGATGCGGTCGACAAACACCTGGTCGACCTCCGCGTCCAGATCATAGGTAAGGCGGATGTCATATTGCGCCGTGCCGAACAGGATCAGGTCGACCGCCTCACACACGATGCTCTCGATCGACTGGAAGTTCTTCTCGACATCGCGCTTGGCAAGGAAATCGCGCAGCCGGCGAATGATCTCGCCCGATCGCAGCGTCTGTTCCTCGCCCATGCGCAGCAGTTCGGCGATGCGCATGGTATCGCCGCCCTGATCGATCAGCATGCGCGCCGCAGCCAGGAAGTTGGCGGTCGCGCTGAGTGGCTGGTTGAGTTCGTGCGCGAGATCGGCGGCGAGTTCGCTCATCGCGCTCTGCCGCGCGACATGGTTGAGTTCGGCGCTGAGTTCGGCGATGCGCTGCTCGGTGTGCAGCCGTTCCGACACGTCGTGGCAGAACAGGGTGATGAGATAGCCCGACGGCGTCCGGGCATGGCCGTAGAACACGCCGAGCGACAGCCGCGTACCGTCCTTGGCGATGCCCGTGGCGGCGGCCGCCGGCCGCACCGGCGCGCTCGGCTCGGGCGCGGGCTGGCGCGTGATCACCGAGATGAACCGCGGATGTTCCTCCGGTGCGATCAGTGGCAGCGCCGAGCGGCCGATCACCTCGGCGGCGCGATAACCCCAAAGCCGCTCCGCCGACGGGCTGAATTCGATCACGGTGCCGGCGCTGTCGGTGACCACCATCGCGCTCGGCGCCGCCTCGAGCACCGAGCGGAGCTGCACCTCGCGCGCGTTCAGCGCGGCATCGCGCTCGACGCGCTCGGTGACGTCGATATTGGTCCCGACGACCTGCACCAGCTCGCCTTCGGCATCGTAGACGCAGCTCGCCACGCCCTCGATGCTGCGCTGCGACCCGTCCGGCTGGCGCAGGCGATAGCCGAAGTCGATGCGGTCACTGTGCCGCGCCGCGGCCTCGGCGACGGTCGCCATGATGTCGCTCACGTCACCGGGATCGGCCAGCGCCTGCCATTCGTCGAAATTGTTGATTCCGCCCGGCGGGAAGCCGAGCCGTTGCGCCGAACCCTCGCTCCATTCGATCCGCCCGCTCGGCACGTCCCAGTTGGACACGCCGATCCGCGCCGCGGCGGTCGCCATGGCCAGGCGTGCCTCGCTTTCGCGCAAGGCGCGTTCGGCGGTGACCCGGTCGGAGATGTCGAGCATCTTGAGCACGACGCGGCGGTCGCGGCCACTGCGCCCCAGCACCATATGGCGTTCGATCACGTTGATCGTTGCGCCGTCCTTGCGTCGTTCGAGCAACTCCTGCTCGCCGGCGGCGGCGAAGCGCGTTTCGGGGGTGCCGCCGCCGTCGGATCGGCGCGAGGCGAGCAATTCATATTTGTTGCGTCCGACTGCCTCCGCCGCGCTCCAGCCGTAGAGCGCCTCGCATCCGCGCGACCAATGGGTGATCACGCCATTTTCCCGCGTCAGTGCGATCGATGCGGCATCCAGCGCCGCGCGCAACTCGGCGGGCGCCGGTTGCGCCGCCATCGTGCGCCGCCCCGCCAGCCATCCGCCGATCCCAATGAGTGCGGCACCGCACAGGGGCGCGACGAGATCGATACCAAGCGCCTTGCCACCGAGCAAAAGTACCGCAAATCCCCCTGCCGCGCACAACGCGGCCCAGAATAACGCACCTTTGTCCTCGTCCTCCGTGGCCTTTCCCTCCGGACAGGGGCCATTACCAGCCTCGCTGCCCATCTACGCATACTACGCAATCTTTTTGATTTAGCATAAAATTATGGTCAAGCGAACGCTAAACTTTCAGCTCTTTTTTCAAATATACATTCAAATCGGATCGATTTCTGCTCCGCGCCTATCCCGGCCGACATGCGCCATTGTTTGGCAGTTATTGGGGCCGAGGCAAAGACGATTAGTTGGCGCGGCGCTTTAACTGCAAAGAATGCGCCGAACGGCTTTCGAAATACATCGGTAACTCGTGACGCGAGCAGCGGCAGCGCCACCAACAGCAAGTCGTGCATACCACAAAAAATCGCGTAGATTCGGACAATTAATGAACGATAATAATATGGATCAAACATCTTGTTGGGCTCGACGCCATTCCAGGCGATGCGGAATTCAGCCGGAACGATGGTCCACTTACTGGAGTCGGACGTGGCCGACCGGATCATGTCGCAGCGGCAGCGGCGGCAGCGGCTGAACAGAAAGCCGCGGTTTTGCACCGCCCGGGGCGCGACCCTGTGGCCGCGCAGGTGACACGTCAGTTTCATGATCGGCTCCGTCGCTTTGATTGTGGTTGAGGTGAAGATTGACCAGTCGGACAAGGTCGTCCGTGCCCCATTCGAGCACGTGGTCCACGTCCCAGATCTCGAACTGATCGCCCGTCGCGACGAGCAACGCGCGATCCCTGATCTTGAACCGCGCCCGCGCCACGGCCGGCAGGGTGAGCTGGCCGTGCGGCTGGACATCGACCTGTGCGGCAAAGGCCAGCAGGCGGCGCCGACCGGCGTCGCGCGCGCTGCGGCTCAGCGCGGCCAGCTCGGCCGCAGCCTCCGCCGCGCGATAAGCGTGGTTGAGCCAGGCGCGGTCGAACAGTCTCAGGCAGCCCGCTTCCTGGTCGAGGTCGACGAACAGCCTGACCTCGGGCGTCGCCGAGCGGACCCGCGCGGTCTTGCGGAACGCCGTCGGCAGCATCAGGTCGCCCTTGCGGGAAACCTTGCAGATCGCGCTGCCGATGAAGAGTTCGTCCATGTCGCGTGCCTCGCCGTGATGATGGCAACATGGTTAACGTGTCGTTACCGAGTCGCTACAGCGCGTGAATCTACGACGTCGTACGACTACGTATCCGGGATTCTACGATCCGCCGGGGCGGGTGGCACGATAGACAGCGAAGCGGTGCATTATTCGTAGCTTCCGCGTGATTTCTTCTAAATCCTTACCGGCCTATACTGTGAATCTACAGCATGGCGGGCTTGGCTGGTCCCGTTAACCATAACGCCCGGAGACCGAGTCGGCGGTCATTCGGGAGGCGCAGATGGCGAGCAAATGGGGTGGCGACGATGATCACCGGGTCACCGTGATCGGTGTCGGCGGAGCGGGCAGCAATGCCGTCGCCGCGATGTCGCGTTTTGCCAGCCATGGCTTGCGCGTGCTGTGCGCGGATACCGACCAGCGGTCGCTGCACGGCGTCGATGCGCCGCACCGGTTGCAACTCGGTCGGCAGTTGACCGGCGGGCTGGGCTCCGGCGCCGATATCGACACCGGCCGGCGCGCCGCCGAGGAGGCAATGCCGGCGATCCTTGAAGCGCTGAAGGGCAGCGGCCTGTGCATCATTGCCGCCGGGCTTGGCGGCGGCACGGGCACGGGCGCCGCGCCGGTCATCGCCGCGGCGGCGCGGGCGTGCGGCGCGGTGGTGATCGGCATCGCGATCAAGCCGTTCGGGTTCGAGGGCAAGCGCCGCGCGCGCAACGCCGATCGCGGCGCCGCGCTGTTCGAGGAACAGGCCGATGCCATGGTCACGGTATGCAATGAATATCTCTTCCGCATCGCCGCCCCCGACATGACGATGCGCGATGCGCTGGCCGCCTCGAACGCGCTGGTGTGCGAAAGCGCGAGCGGCTTCGCCCGGCTGGTGTCGGACGTGGCGCTCAAGCGCGTCGGCCTGGCCGATCTGCGCGGCCTGCTCGCCGCCGGCGGAAAATCGGTGATCGGTTATGGCGAGCATGGCGAGGGTGCCGATCGCGCGCTGCACGCGGCACGCTCGGCGCTGTGCAACCCGTTGCTCGAGACCACCATGCGCAGCGCCGGCCGGCTGCTCGTCACGATCAGCGGTGGGGAGGATCTGCGGCTCTATGAGGTCGACGCGGCGATCGCGTGGCTGACCGACCATGTCGAGCCCGGTGCGGACATCGTGTGGGGCGCGACGACCGATGCGACACTGGGTGGGCGCGTGCGCATCGGCATCGCGGCGACGCGCCTCGTCGCGGCGTCGCACGGTGCCGAGCCGGCCGAATCTCCGGTTTCCCGTTCGCGCAGGACGGTTGCCGCGCCCAGGGTTCCGGCGTCGGTGGTGGCTGCGGGCGTGGTCGCGCGGCCCGTGGTGGCGGCCCCCGTCGCCGCACCGCCCGCGATGGAGCGCGTCGCCCGCGTCGCACCGCAACCCGCTCCCGCCGCAGTGGCCGCACCTGTCGCGGGCCGCGCGCCGGTGCGCGTCCAGGTCCCCGCACCGCCACCGATGGAGTGGGCCGCCGCCGCGGCGCGCCAGCCGGTACCGGTGGAGGTCGCCGCCGCCGCGCCCGCCGCCGCGGAGATCGCCGCGCCGGTTCCGGTCGAGCAGCCGTTCGCCCGGGCCGCTGCCGGCGTGCTCGTGCTCGACGGCGAATATGTCGTCAACGACCGCGTCATGCGCGTGCGCGGCCGGCCGCCGGCCAGTCTGGCGGATCGCGTTTACGGCGTGCTCAAGGACGGCGCGCAGACGCTTCGGCGCGGCGCGACGATGCACCTCGCGGCCTGACCGGCTGTCGCGCGCGCGTCGCTCGGGTCACCCCCCGTCTCCGCGCGCTAGCGCCCCGCCGCCGGCGTCGCTGCAGTGGTCGCGAACAGCGCCGCCGCCGCGGTCTTTTCCGGCGAGTCATAGGGGCCGTGGAGCACCATATGCGCGACCCGCTGCGCGACGTCTCCCTTGCCCTGCCGCAGCAACTCTTCGGCCAGGTACAGGCGCGGCGCGGGCGCTGCCGGCACCGCGCGGATCACCTTCGCCATGCCGAGCATCGCGGCGTCTGGCACGCGCTCGCCGGCCTTGGTGAAACTCTGGAACCAGGCGATCAGCGGCAACGGTGCGGCCCCGTCGAGGGCAATGGCGTGCTCGATCGCCGTGCGCGCCAGGGCCAGGCGGTTCGCCCGCTCCGCCGGCGGACCGGCGACGGCCTGATCGGTCAGGGCCACGCCTCTCCAGCTCAGCGCGGCGATATCGTTCGGCGACCGGGCGAGCGCGCGATCGGCATCGACGAGGCATTCGCCGGCATGGCCGCTGCGGCATTCCGCCTCCGCCGCGAACACCAGGGCATCGCCATCGTCGGGAAGGCGTGCCACCGCCTCGCGCACCTGCGCCAGCCAGTTCGCGCGGCGCTGCACCTCGCTTGCCGTCGCGTCCGCCGGGAGCGGCGCGATCCGCGAGCCCAGCGCGATCCGCGCCTCGACCATGGCTGCGCCGCCGGGCGACAAGGTGGCGATCGCCGGTTCTGCCGCCGGCGCCTGGGTCGGGGCTGAGCGGGCGAAGGATTTGGCGCTCACGGCATAGGTTGCCAGTTCACGCTGCAGCTTGTTCATGTCGCCGAACACCCTGGCGGCTTCGGCCATCGGCGCGCCGCGGTGGATCGCGGTCATATAGTCGTGAAACTGCCGTGCCCGTTCCGGCTTCAGGTCGGAAAACAGGAAATAATGCGCCAGCAGCCAGGCGTGATAGGGCGTCCAGGCGCGTTTGCCGGGCTCCGCGTCGAGATAACGGCCGGCGAGAATGTCGCCGACCTTCAGATCGCCATAGGAATAGAAGACATCGCGATAGCCCAGCGGCGGACGGGCATATTCGATCGACCCATCACCTTTCAGCGCGATCGTCGAGAACAGCGCGCCGACACCATCGAGATACCAGCGCGGATAGGCCGCGGGATCATAGGTCTGGACGAAACGCTGCGCGAAGGCGGCGTAGAGCAGTTCTTCCCACGACCGCGCCACGGGGAAGCGGTTGACCGTCTGGCCGACACAATCGGTGGCGCCTTCCTCCTCCGCCTTGTCGCAGTCCTGGTTGAAGGCGCGGTTGGTATTGAGATCGATCACCTCGTCGCTCCGCGCCATGGCGAGCAGCTCGCCATCCTCGCGCGGATCGTAATGGGTCTGGTCGGGAAAGGCCGGCAGATAGGGGCCCTCCGCCGCGCGCAGGTTCCTCAGTTCCATGGCGCGAAACGCGGCGCCCTTGTCGATCAGGACGACCTGCAGCTTCACGGTGTCGTCGGACGAGGCGCCCCGGCGGTAGAAGCGCGACATCAGTTGATAGAGGCGCTCGAGATTACGGGTGATGCGGGTCAACTCGCCCGCGCTGTCCTTGCTGATGACCACGACATGCTCGGAGTCGGCGCGCTTCCAGCTGCCCTTCCGTTTGTCGACCAGCGCGTTGACGACGACATCGGGCCCGCTGATCTGCCCCTGTGCCGGCGCCGGGCGCGGCAGCGCGGCACTTTGCGCGGCGAGCGGAGAGGCCAGGCACAGGCACGAAACGACCGCACACCATCGACCGACTGACATGCCACCCACCCCATGCGCGTTTCCGACGGACATATGTCTAGCGGATCGAGCGCCCCGGGGGCCACGGAATATTTGGATTTGCTCGCAATTTGCGTCGCGCCCGCGCCACGGGCCGAAATCCCCGGATCGGCGAAACGAACCCGATCCGGAACCTATTCCGCGGCTCGAACGCTTGGCCCCCTTGCATCAAGAGGAGGACAGGATGGCAGAATATCGTACCGAGGACGGCGGCACCACGACCGTGGTCGAAAGGCGCTCCAATACGGGCCTCGTGGTGGGGATCATCGTCGCGCTCGCGGTCGTCGTGGTCGCGTTCCTTTTCCTCACCGGATTCTGGAGCGCCGACGTCAAGAAGGGCGGGGAGCTTCCGGCGGTGCATGTTTCGGCCGATCCCGGCAGCCTGCCGAAGGTCGATCTTCATTCCAAGGAAGTGGTCGTCGGCACCAAGCCGACCAAGGTGACGGTGCCCAAGGTCGAATCGACCCAGACCACCGTCGACGTGCCCGTGGTTGGGGTGAAGGACGGCAACAAGTAAGACGATCGAAGAGGCCGGTGACGTTGCGTCTGCTTGCGCACGCCGTCACCGGCTCTTCCCGCCGGCTACGACGCCGTCGGCACCGGGCGCCCGGAGAAAAGCGCCCGTACGATCTTCAATAGCCGCACGCCGCATAATCGCCCGCGCGGCAGGCGGCCACGGCGCGGTGCCACGCCGCCATATCCTGCTCATAGCGGGCGCGGTCGCGGGCATAGTCGCCCATGGCGCGCTCATGGTCCTGCGAACGCGCGGCGAAATCCTGAGCGCGGGCGGCATATTCGCTGTCGGCGGCCTCATAGCTCTCGCTGTCGCGCGCCGCGCGCCACCCCTGCATGTTGCGCGCGTCGCGCTCTCGGAACCTGGCGCCGGCCTCGCGGTTTAGCTGGCGGGTCAGGTCGCTGTCGCGCGCCCGGGCATCTGCATTGCGCATCGCCGGGTCACGTGGATCGTCGGCCGAGGCGACGGCAGGCACCATCGTGGCGACAATGGCCGCGCAGATGAAAGCACCCGGTCTCATGGTCGTTCCCTCCCCGTAATAAGATTCTATCTTATCAACGGGATGGATGTGCCCGCAACGTGAATGCGACGAAGTTCCGCCGCTCGTCCTATTCGGCGCGCGCCTCGTCGCGGGTGTCCGCCCGGCGCGGTGCGACCGCAACGAGAAAGGCGATGGCGGTGCCGATGCACAGCTGGAAGGGGAAGGCGAGATGGCACAGCGCGGCCGGCAGGCCGATGCCCGTCGCAATCGCCGGCTGGAGCAGCAGCACGGTGACGAATCCCGCGATCAGCGCCGCGATCACCGACCCACTGGTGCCGCGCGGCGTCAGCACGGCGGCGAAATAGACGCCGAGCAGGCCGGCATAGGCGAACACCATCACCTGCAGCGCGAATTCGAGCAGGCCGAGCTTGGCATAATGCTGCCAGTAGAAGGACAGCACCGCGACGCCGAGCATCGCCGCGCCGATCAGGCCCATGCCGGCGCGGCCGGCCTGGACATAGTGATATTCGCCTTTCCCGCCGCGGCGCGTGCGCCACGGCCGATAGAAATCCTCGATCAGCACCGACGACATGGCGTTGAGCGCGGAATTGGTCGTCGCCACCGCCGCGGCCATGATCCCCGCCGTGACCAGGCCGCGCAGCCCGGGCGGCAGCTGGGTCAGGATATAATGCATGAAAATGCTGATCTTCTCGCCGCCGAACGCCTGGCCCGCGGCGGCGGTGGCGCCGCCCATCAGCTCAGGCCGGTCGTAGAAGATGTGCAGCAGCAGCCCGATGGTGATGAAGATCGCCACCACCGGCACCGTCGCGAACACCGACAGATAGAGGCTGCGCACGCCGGTGCGCGCGTCGCGACAGGCGAGCAGCCGCTGGGTGACATCCTGGTCGAGCCCCGACGAGGCGATGTAGAGCAGCGCGATCCCGGTGATGATCGCCAGCAGCGAGAAAGGCCGCGACGTGTCGAGCGAGAGGTCGAACAGCCGCAGCTTGTCGACCCCGCCCGGCGCATGGGCGAGCGCGTCGATGATCTGCGCGTTGCTGTCGGGGATCGCCATGCGCAGGAACACCAGCACGGCGATCGCGGACACAAGGAAAACGGTGAACTGGACGAGGTCGATCCACAGGATCGAGCGCAACCCGCCGACAAAGGTCGACAATACGCTGGCCACGACCAGCAAGGTGGCGGCGATCAGGATGCCCTGCGCGCCGACCGTCGCGGTCATCACCATCGCCACCGCGATCGCCGCGAGATAGAGCCGCGCGCCGCCGGCGAACACACGCCCGACCAGGAACATCGCCCCGGCCCAGCGCGTCGCGCGTACGCCATAGCGCAGCGTCAGCAGCTCATAGACCGTCGTCACGCGCGCCGCATAGAAACGCGGGATCAGCACCCGCGCGACGAAGATCGCGCCGAGCAATCCGCCGAGATTGGTGCCGAGATAGGTGAAGTCGCCATGATAGCCGAAATCGGGCCCGCCCAGGAACGTCGCCGCGGACTGGGTCGCGGACAGCACCGAGATGGCGGCGAGCCAGGCCGGCACGGTGCCGCCGGCGAGGAAATATTCGCGCGCCGTGCCGGTGTGGCGCGGCGTGAACCACCAGCCGCCGGCGACCAGCAGCGCGAGGTAGAGCAGGATGACGACCCAGTCGATCGCGGCGAAATGCGTAAACATCAGCGGTAGATCAGATAACGCGCGCGTAGCGCCTTGAAGCGCGCCAGTTCGGCCTGCCAGCCGGCGACGATCGTGCGCGGGTCGTCGCCCGCCTTGATCCGGTCGAACACCCCCTGGTTGCGCAACAGGCGTGCGACAGGGTCGATCTCGAAGGTTGCGCCGTACAGCTTGCGCAGCGCGGCGATCACTTCAACGCCGAGCGCGGGGGCATCGAGCCGCGTTCGGTCGCGCAGGATGATCTCGACGCCTTCGACACGCTGCCCGGCGAACGGATAGAGCCGGTCGGCCGGCACCACATAGCGCACCGCCATGAAGCTGACCCCGGGGATCGCCCGCCCGT
This sequence comes from Pseudomonadota bacterium, assembly GCA_040390605.1. Classification (GTDB taxonomy): domain Bacteria; phylum Pseudomonadota; class Alphaproteobacteria; order Sphingomonadales; family Sphingomonadaceae; genus Sphingomonas. Next base: position 187,714 of record JAZJXZ010000016.1, on the reverse strand, counting down.
TGAGATAGGCGGCAAGCTCCACGCTTTTGATCCATGGCGCGCCGAAGCGCAGGAACGGCGTTTCGCCCGGCCCCTTGACGCTGACATTGGTCCCTTCGAGCAACGCGGTGCCGGCATAGGCGGTGGCCTGCGTCACGCTGCGCAGATTGGGCGAGGGGTTGATCCACAACAGCCCGGTATCGTCATACCAGTCGCTGCGTTTCCAGCCGGTCATGCGGATGACGGTCAGCCGCGCGCCGATCCGCCCCTCGGCGTTGAACATCCCGGCCAGCTCGCCCAGCGTCATCCCCGGGCGCATCGGTTCGGGGAAGGGCGTGGTATAGTCCTCGTAACCGGTCGCCGAGAGCGGCCCCTGCACCGCGACGCCGTTGATCGGGTTGGGCCGGTCGAGCAGGATCACCTCGACGCCGTAGGCGGCCGACGCCTGCAGGAAATATTTGGTCAGTGTCTGGAACGTCCAGTAGCGCACCCCGGCATCCTGCAGGTCGATCACCACCGCATCCAGCCCGGCGAGGTGCTGCGCGGTCGGGTGCCGCTCGGCGTCGGTCCGTCCGTACAGGCTGACGATCGGCAGTCCGCTCGCCTGGTCGAGATGGTCGTCGATATCGGTGTCGTCGGTCGCCGCGTCGATGCCGTGCTCGCCGCTGAACAGTCTCACCACCGCGAGGCCGGGCACGGCGGCGCGCCCGTTCTGGCGCAGCACGTCGATCGTCCGGCGGCCCGCTCCGTCGATGCTCACCGGGTTGGCGAGAATGCCGAGCCGCAACCGCCCGCCATGCCGCGCGGCGATTTCGCGCAACGGCACGAAATGCTGGTCTTCGAGCACGTCGATCCCGGTGCGGACGCGCGCTGTGGCGGGCATCGCCGCGCACAGCGCGAATAGTATGAGAAGGAGCCGCCTCATCGCGTCGCGTCGAGTGCCGTCAGCACCGCGCTGTGGATGGCGGGGCGCGCCTGGGTGATCAGCGGATTGTCGCGCGTCGGGTTCACGCGATTGGTCAGCAGCACGACAAAGGCGTCGCGCACCGGGTCGATATAGATCGAGGTGCCGGTGAAGCCGGTGTGCATGATCGCGCGGGGCGAGGCGAGCGGGCCGGCCAGGCCGCCGTCCTTGGCCGGCATGTCCCAGCCCAGCGCGCGCGTGCTGCCGGCGGGCATGTTCTGCGGCGTCATGAACAGCGCCACCGTGCTTGCCCGCAAGATGCGCCGGCCGTGATAGCGGCCGCCGTTCAGATAGAGCTGGGCGAAAGTCGCCAGGTCTCGCGCGGTCGAGAACAGCCCGGCATGGCCGGCCACGCCGCCCATGACATAGCTGTTCTCGTCATGCACCACGCCGCGCACCAGCGTGTGGCGGAAGATATCGTCCTGCTCGGTCGGCGCAATGCGCGGCAGCAGCGCGGGCGGCGGCCGGAAGCCGGTGTCCTTCATGCCGAGCGGTCCGAACACCTCCTTGTGCAGGAAGCGGTCGAGCGGCATGCCCGAGATGCGCTCGACGATCTCGCCCATCAGGATCAGGTTGATGTCCTGATAGCGGTAGACGGTGCCGGGCGCGTCGGGCGCCGCCATGACGTCGATCTGGTGGAGGATGCCCTGGCGGTCGCTGGCCTGTTGCCACAACAGGCCGGTGAGCTTCAGCCCCGAACTATGCGTGAGCAGCTGGCGGACGGTGATGTGTTCGTGCCCCGGCGTCGCGCCGAACGCCGGCAGGTACCGCATCACCGGCGCGTCGAGATCGAGCTGGTGGCGATCGTAAAGGGTCGCGGCGGCCGTCGTCGTGCCCACGACTTTGGTGAGCGAGGCGAGGTCGAACACGGCGTTCACCGGCATCGGCGGCGCACCGGGGGCCGATTCGAGCCGCCCGAAGGATTTGAGCGCCACCAGGCGGCCATGTTGCCCGACCGCGAGCACGGCGCCGGGAAAGGCCTTTTTGGCAGCCCAGGCATCGACCTCGGCAAAGGCAGCGGCGAAACGCGCATCCTGTGCGGCGGTCGCGACGACCAGGGCGCGCGCGGGCGGGGGGTGTCGCGGGGCAGTGGCCCCGGGCTGACCAGGCAGCAGCAGGCAGCCCATGGCGAGGAGGAAACGGGCGCGGCGTTCGCTCAAGCGCAGGGCGCTCCCTTGCCATCGCCCATGATCGCTCCCCGGCCTGTCGCCGCCATGACCTGCATCGTTCGCAAGGTGATAGACGCAAGGCCGCCTTGTTTCAAACCGCGGCGCCGACCGCTCACCGCGCCCGTGTCAGCTGCCATAGCTCCTTGAGGCATTGCAGCACCCAGGCCACCGCGACGACGACGATCGCAACGCGCAGCCCCAGATTGACCGCCTCGTCGAGCTCGACCAGCTCGTGCGCCGGCATCGTCGCGCTGCGCAGGGTGATCCAGTGGCCCGCCTGGTGGATCACCGCCAGCAGCGCGAGGCCGCCGATCGCGGTCGCCACCGACAGCGCACCGCGCGCGACCTTCCAGCGCGGCCGCAGCCATTGCACCAGATTATAGATCAGCCGTGCGACCATCAGCGCCAGCACCGGCCACCACAAGGTCACCCAGAACGGATCGGGGGTCAGCGTCAGCCCCTTCACATTGGTGTGCAGCAGCGGCAGCGGCGCAAGGCCGCACCACCACAATATCGCGTAAAGGCCGACCGCCACCTCGAATGCCGAGCCCCAGGTGCTGGGCTGCCTGTCGCGGGTTTCGGGCAATTGTTCGGGGCGCCATTTGCGCAAGTGATCGGCGGGGAAGCCGCCACGCTCCAGCGCATAGAAGATCGCGACCACCGTGCCGAGCGCCAGCATCGCCGAACTGAACAGCCCCGTCACGCTCTGCGCCACGGCGCGGACCACGGGCGCATGGCCGAACACCACGTTCGCCGCCGCCCCGACGGCCAGCGCCACCACCAGGAACATCGCCACGATGCGCAGCGTCGCGAGGAAGAAGGGAAAGGCATCCGGCCCGATCAGATATTGTGCCGGGCGATAGCGCGCCGCGACGATCAGCGGATGGCCCATATCCTTGATCAGCGCCGATACCTCGCGCCGGTCGAGCGGGCGGCCCAGCGCGTCCTCGCGCGCCTCGATGCGCGACAGCAGATCGTCGTGGATCTCGGCCACGATATCCGTCGCCTTGTCGGTGGGCAGGCGCCGCGCGATCGCGGCGAGGTAGCGGTCGATGAGGTCCATCTCACTTGTCCCTTTCAGTGAGCTGCAGGATCGATTCGGAGATCGCGTTCCATTCATGGAGCAGGGTGGCGAGCGTCTCGGTGCCGTCAGGCGACAGGCGGTAGAAGCGCTTGGTGCGCTTCGCCTCCTCGCGCCACTCGCTGACCAGCAACCCTTGCGCTTCCAGCCGGCGCAGCAGCGGATAGAGCGCGCCCTCGTCGATCGGCAGCCCGGCATCCTCGAGCGTCTGGCGCAGCGTATAGCCGTAGCGCTCCTCGCGCAGCGCGCCGAGTACCGCCAGCACCAGCGATCCGCGGCGCAACTCGACGCGCAATTTCTCGAACTGGTCCTCGGCGTTCGGCAATGACTGTGCCTCACATAGTGTGCGATGTACACTGTATGATGCACAGTAAATGGTGGAGTCAAGCCCCATGGACGCGATCTCGCCCTGGGCAATCACCCGATGCGCCTGCCGATCGACAAAACGTGCCGCTCCGGCGCACCGACGCTGGCAGGTGGGAACGGGCAGCCGGTGTAGCTAGTGCTTTCCCGCGTCGAATCTCCGAAGGAACATCATGGGCGAACCATTCTCACGGCCGGCGCGAGCGATGGGCATCATCGCGGCGCTGATCATCCTGTTCGCCGCGCTGGCCTATGGCGTCGCCCTGGCCCTCGGCTTCGCCTCGCTGACGTCGCCGCAACAGCCGATCGGCGATCCCTATTTCACGATCATGGAAGTGCTCATCCTCGTCTTGGCACCGGCGATGGTGGCGTTGATGGTGGCGGCGCAGGCATGGGCGCCGCGCGAATGCCGCGCGCTCGGTCTCGCCGCGGTTTGCATGATGGTGATGCTGACGATCGAAACGACCAGCGTGCACTTCGTGATCCTGACGCTGGGGCATCAGCCCGGCTTCGCCGATCGGCCCGGCATGGCTGAGCTACTCGCGTTCAAATGGCCGTCGCCGGTGTACGTGCTCGACATTCTCGGCTGGGATTTGTTCTTCGCCCTGTCGATGCTGTTCGCGGCGCCGATGTTCCGCGGCGGCGGGATCCGCCGCGCGATCCGCGTCGCCATGATCGCAAGTGCGGTATTGGCGCTCTCGGGCCTGGCGGGTGTGGTTGAGGGAAATATGGCGCTGCGCAATATCGGCATCACCGGCTATCTCGGCGGATTCCTCCTGGTCGACGCCCTGCTCCTGATCCTCTTTCTGCGCGCCCCGCCGGAAAAGAACCGCGCTGAGTAGGGCCTTGGCGGGGCGCCCCGATCGATCGGCAGCGGCCGCACGCTATCGGGCAATTCGGTGATGACGCAGGCGAGGTGGAGCCCGACGCGGTGCTTCCGGGATGGCAGCGACAACATCTCCGGCCGGCGTAGCGTCAGGACGTCATCCGCGCCGTGCGGATGTCGAGCGTGGCGACCAGCCCGGCGCTCTGCCAGTCGTAGCTCAGATTTCCACCGAGCTGCACGGCGATGCTGCGTTCGAGCATCCTCCTGCCGAACCCGCTATGCTCCGGCGGCGTCGCGATTTCGGGTCCGCCGGTTTCGGCCCAGGTCAGAATCAGGGACTCGTCGTCGAGCTTGCCCGACACGTCGAGCATCCCGTCGGCCGAGGACAAGGCGCCGTGCTTGACCGAGTTGGTGGCGAACTCGTGCAGGATCATCGCCAGCGCGCTCGCCGTCCTTTCGCCCACGCCCATGCGCGGCACCGCGACGCGGATCCGCCCGGAAAAGGCAGCGGTCTCGTCATAGGGCGCGAGCAGCACGGTGATCAGGTCGCCGAGCAAGGCTGCCTTGCCCTGTTCGCCCGGGATCGGCCGCACCAGGTCGTGCGCGCGGCCCAGCGCCGACAGCCGCTGGGTCAGTTCGGTTGCCATGTCGGGGATGGTGTGCGCGGTACGCGAGGTCAGCTGGGTCAGGCTGCTCGCCACCGCGAGCAGGTTCTTGACGCGGTGGCTCATCTCGCCGGCGAGCAGTTCGTGCCCCTCCTCGGCCTGTTTGCGTCCGGTCACGTCGAGGAAGATGCCGAACATCATCCGGTCGACGATCCCGGCATCCGCGCCCTGGCCGCGTGCCGAGATCCAGCGGACCTCGTCGCCGAGCATGATACGGAAGTCGATCTCATACGGGCCGGCCACCGATCGCGTGGCGACGAACGCCGCTCGCACGCGATCGCGGTCGGCCGGGTGGATATGCTGCGAAAGCTCCTCGAACGCGACGCGCGGCGCTTCGGGCAGGCCCCACAGTTCGAACGCCCGTGGATCCATCGCGAAGCTGTCGTCATCGACATTCCACGACCACAGCGCCACGCACGCCGCCTCGATGGCAAGGCGGAGATGCTCGGGGCTACCGGTGAAGCCGGCGGTATCGGAGGAACTCAAGCTTCGGTCCTCTCAAGCGGGCATGACGAACCGTTAGCCGGAATCGTCAATTGAGCAACGCTTTAAACGCAGCTCCCCGAACGTGCCGCCGTCTGGCGCACGGGCATTGGCCGATCGTGTTTCAGCAATTCTCCAGTCGGGTGAATGTCTGCGACAGGTCATCGACCCATGGCCCGCCGTCTCGCGACATGCGCCCCTTGCTGACCAACGTGTCGGCGCCAGTCCCGGCAGTGATGGTGAGCGACTGCGAGAAAGTTGGGTCGTCGCGCCGCCAGGTCACCGTACGCTCGCCCACCTCCACCTCGAGCAGCCGCGAAACACCGCGTTCGTCGAAATAGGTCATGGCGCAGGTCCCGGCGACGTCGTCGCTGCCGATGATAGCGACCCCGCTCGGGAAGCGCGGTTCGTCGATCTCGGACCGCATGATCAGGAAGGCGCCGCCCTCATGCCAGGCAAAGGACGTGCGCCCTGCCAGGATCTCGTCCGGCACCAACGGATGCGAGCCCCTCGTGCGCCATTCCCCGATCAGGAAGGCGAGCGGTCGTAGCGCCGGATTGGGGATGAGCGCTTCGGCACCGATGATGGGTGATGTCTCCACGGGTGTGACAACGACAACGTGTGGACCCTGTTCCTGATCGCACGTTTGGTCACGCCGACGCCAAGCGCCACTATGTCGACGTGGCGTAGTGGCCTCGCTGCGGAGCCGGGATCGCGACGACGCTCGCATGATCCGCGATCAGCGCCTCGATCTGGAGGCCGAGATCGCAAAAAGTCAGGTTGCGGTACGGTGAGGCTGCTTTGACCGCGGCGCGCATGTCGACAAGCCGGGCGCGTGCCGTGGCGCCATCACCCTCAAGCGCTGCGACGGCGGCTTCCGCTGCCGCCACCATCGGCCGCATGTCCTCGCTTCGCTCACCGCGCCACAACGTCGCGCGGGCACGGGCAGCATCCTTTTCCCATTGCGCTGTAAAATAAGCGTCGCAGGAATCGAGCCATTCCGACGCGCCATAGGTGGCACGATACCGGTCGAGCGCATGTCGCGCCGCCTGCGGATCGAGCATATTGTCGAGAAGGACACCGACGTCGATTGAGTCGATCATCTCTGCGAGTCGCTCCGGCGGGTCGTCCATCGCACGCGCACGCTCGATCATCCAACGCGGATAGTCGCGCAATCGTTCGCGGTGAACCCGCAGGCGGTGAAGCCAACCCAGCGCGTCGAGCCCCGGCCGCGCACGTTCACCGCGGAGATACCGCAGCAGCAGCGCGCCATCGTTGTGGTCGCGAGGCGCAAGATTTGAGATGCCCATGGCGAGCGACTGAATGCCCAGGCCAAACGCTATAAGGCTTATCCCCAGGGCTGGTCGGTCGAAATATGACATCCAGCCTATCGAGCCCCAAATGAGCACGGCAGAGAGCAGAAGATTGGCAAGCGGGCCAGCAAGGACCAGCAGTGCGTAACGCCCGGCCGATGCCGTGCCCGGTTCGCGTGGCACCGTTGAAACGAATCCGGCATTTTCGCCGCGCCGCAATGGCAGCCAGGTGAGATCACGATAACGCAAACGCCATGCAAATGGGCGTACTGTGAAGATGATCACCCGCCACCCCAATGTTCGCGCGGCGATTGCATGACCTGCCTCGTGGAAAACGGCGAGGCACTGGTGCGATAGGAGCAGGATCGGACCCGCGAGCAATACGGCGAACTGACTCGCGAGACCAAAGATGATGCAGAACAGCGCCCAAATTTGTAGGGCTATTGCAACGAGCTGAACGATCCGTCCCATACGCACAACCTGAACAGATGCGTCCATCCCGTCAATCTGGACGGCGACGCCATTGTATCGACTCGGCTCCCTGTTCGACTCCTCTCGCCCGGTTCCCAATTCTACCCCGCTCGACTCTATATCCGCCTCATTATCGCTACTGCCTCCGAGCCTATGGCGTACTGGTCACGGCAAATAATTATGTCCTCCCCCGTTTTCTCCCCGCTATGTTCGCGGAAGAGGGTAGCCGCCCGGCCGGTCACGGATCGCGCCCCGCTTTCCCGCGTTACGCTTCGCAAGGAGGCCCCATGCACTTCAACATCAACGGCCGCGCGGTCGAGGTCGAGGCGGATATCCGCATCTCGCTGCTCGATCTGCTGCGCGAGGATCTCGGCCTGCCGGGCACCAAGAAGGGCTGCGACCAGGGCGCGTGCGGGGCGTGCACCGTGCTGGTGGATGGCGTGCGGATCAATGCCTGCCTTGCGTTGGCGGTGCAATATCAGGGGCGCGAGATCGTCACGGTCGAAGGGCTGGCGGACGCCGAGGGGCTGCACCCGCTGCAACAGGCGCTCATCGCGCATGACGGATTCCAGTGCGGCTATTGCACGCCCGGGCAGCTGTGCTCGGCGATCGGCATGGTCGACGAGGTGGCGCGGGGCGTGCCGAGCCATGTCACCGCAGATCTCACCGCGAACCGCATCGCGCTCGACCATGACGAGCTGCGTGAGCGGATGAGCGGCAATCTGTGCCGCTGCGGCGCCTATAACGGGATCGTCGAGGCGATCAGCGAGACGTTCGCGACGGAGGTCGCGGCATGAGGATGCACGCCATCCGCCTGACCAACCGTCATGCCGGACTTGTTCCGGCATCCACCAGGCCACACACCAACCGGCCGCTGCTCTCGCGGCACGGTGGACCCCGGAACAAGTCCGGGGTGGCGGAAGTATGGGAGGTCGCGGCATGACCCCCTTCACCTACGCCCGCGCCGAGGACGTGCCGGCCGCGATCCGTCTCGCCGCCACCGGGAGCCCGAGCAAATATCTCGGCGGCGGCACCAATCTCGTCGACCTGATGCGCGAGGGGATCGAGCGGCCGGCCGCGCTGGTCGACGTGACCGGCCTGTCGCGCGACATCGTCGAAAGCGCCGGGGGCGAGCTGATGATCGGCGCGGCGGCGACCAACACCGCGCTCGCTGCCGATCGCGTCGTGCGCACGCGTTATCCGCTGCTCGCCCGCGCCATCCTCGCCGGGGCGAGCGGGCAGATCCGCAACATGGCGACGGTCGGCGGCAACCTGCTGCAGCGCACCCGTTGCCCCTATTTCTATGACGACGCCGCCCGCTGCAACAAGCGTGACCCCGGAGCCGGGTGCGACGCGATCGAGGGGTTCAATCGCCTCCACGCCATCCTCGGCGCCTCGCCATCCTGCGTCGCGACGCATCCGTCGGACATGTGCGTCGCCCTGGTAGCGCTCGACGCGGTGGTCCATATCGACGGCGCGGAGGGCGCCCGCACGCTGCCGCTCGCCGAGCTTCACCGCCTGCCGGGCGACACGCCGGAGATCGAGACGCAGCTGCGCCGCGGCGAGCTGATCACCGCGATCGAACTGCCGCCGCTGCCCTTCGCCGCGCGCTCGACCTATCGCAAGGTGCGCGACCGGGCGAGCTACGCCTTTGCGCTGGTCTCGGTCGCCGCCGCGCTCGACATGGTCGACGGCAAGGTCGCCGATGTGCGGCTCGCGCTGGGCGGCGTGGCGCACAAGCCGTGGCGTGCCCGGGCCGCTGAGGAGATGCTGCGCGGCATGCCCGCGACGCCCGAGAGTTTCCGCGCCGCCGCCGCGGCCGAGCTGGCCGATGCCAGGGGCCTGCGCGACAATGGCTTCAAGATCGAACTGGCGCGGCGGACCATCGCCGCCGTGCTCGGCGAGCTGGCGGGAGAGGGCGCATGACCGGCCCGACGGAGATCGCCGACAAGGTACTCAAGACCGCGGTCGGCCTCGTGTCCGATCGCTTCGTGCCCGGCGCCACGCCCGATGGGCTACGCGACAAACATGGCGCGCTCGGCGCCCCGGTGTCGCGTGTCGACGGACCGCTGAAGGTCGCGGGCAAGGCGCGTTTCGCCGGCGAGGTGGTGATGGAGGGGATGCTCCACGCCGCGCTCGCCTTCAGCACCATCGCGCGCGGTCGTATCGCCACGCTCGACGCCACGGCGGCGGAAGCGGCACCCGGCGTCGTGCTGGTGATGACGCATCGCAATGCGCCGAGCATGGCGGCGCCCCCGCCGGGCTATTCGAGCACGCTGCCGGTGATGCAGGACGACCAGATCCACTGGAATGGCGAACCGATCGCCGTGGTGCTGGCCGAGACCCACGATCAGGCCGAGCACGCCGCCGCGCTGATCCGCGCGACCTATCACGAGCAGCACGGCATCACGACCTTCGCCGAGGCGAAGGAGCATGCCCGCACCCCGGCCAATATCCTGCGCGACCCGACCACGGTCGCGATCGGCGACGCGGAACAGGCGCTGGCCGGGGCCGCGGTCAGGGTCGATCAAATCTATCGCACCCCGCGCCACAACCATAATGCGATCGAGCTCCACGCCGTCACGCTGGCGTGGGAGGGCGACAGGCTCACCGTCCATGACGCCAACCAAGGCGTCAACGCCGCGGCGCAGACGCTGGCGCATGTCTTCGGCCTGACGCCCGGTCAGGTCCGCGTGATCTCGCCCTATGTCGGCGGCGGTTTCGGCGGCAAGACCCTGTGGAGCCACCACATCCTCGCCGCCGGCGCGGCGAAGCTCGCGCAGCGCCCGGTGCGGCTGACGCTGTCGCGCGAGGGTGTCTACCGCGTGGTCGGCGGGCGCACGCTGACCGAGCAGCGCGTCGCGCTGGCGGCCAAGGAGGACGGCACGCTGTCCGCGCTGATCCACACCGGCGTGGTGGCGATGACGTCTCACAACAGGTGCCCCGAACAGTTCAGCTTCCCGGCGCGGCACCTTTATGCCGCGGACAGCTTCTATATCACCCAGCAGGTCGCCGACATGGACATGCTGGCCAACACCTTCATGCGCGCGCCGGGGGAATCGGTCGGCAGCTTCGCGCTGGAATGCGCGCTCGACGAGCTGGCCGAGCAGCTGGCGATCGACCCGATCGAACTACGCCGGCGGATCGAGCCGGCCAAGGACCCGACCACCGGCAACGCCTTCTCGGCGCGGCACATCGTCGAAGCCTATGCGAAGGGCGCCGCGGCGTTCGGCTGGGACCAGCGTTCGCCCGTGCCGCGGTCGCGCCGCGAGGGCGAGTGGCTGATCGGCATGGGCTGCGCGACCGCAACCTATCCCTATTACCGCATGCCCGGCGGTACGGCGCGCATCCGCCTCACCGCCGACGGCCGCGCCGTGGTCGAGATGGCGAGCCATGAAATGGGCATGGGCACCGCCACCGTTCAGGCGCAGCATGCCGCCGTCCGGCTCGGCCTGCCGTTCGACGCGGTCAGCTTCGTCTATGGCGATACCGACCTGCCGCCGGGCACGGTCGCCGGCGGCTCGTCGCAGACCGCCTCGATCGCCGCAGCGATCATCGCGGCGTACGATGCGCTGGTCCCCGAGCTGCTCAAGCTGGCCGGCAATGACAGCCCGCTCGCCGGCCTCTCGCCCGACGAGGTGATCGCCGCCGATGGCGGGTTGTGCAAGGCCGACGAGCCGGGGCGCTGCGAGAGCTATGTCTCGATCCTCAGGCGCGCCGGCCGCGACGAGCTGGCGGTCGAGGCGCAGGCACCCGCACCGCTCGAATTCTCGAAATATTCGATGCACAGCTATGGCGCGCAATTCGCCGAGGTGCGCGTCAGCGAGGTGACCGGCGAGACGCGCGTGTCGCGCTTCCTCGGTTCGTTCGATTGCGGCCGCATCCTCAACGCCAAGACCGCGACCAGCCAGTTCAAGGGCGGCATCATCATGGGGATCGGCCTCGCGCTGTCCGAGGAAACGCTGTTCGACGAACGCACCGGCCGGGTGATGAACCCGTCGCTGTCGGAATATCACGTGCCCGTGCAGCTGGACGTCCCCGCGATCGACATATTGTGGACCGACATCCCCGACCCGCACAGCCCGCTCGGCGCGCGCGGTATCGGCGAGATCGGCATCACCGGCGTCGCGGCGGCGATCGCCAATGCGGTGTACAATGCGACGGGGAAGCGGGTGCGGGATCTGCCCATCACGCTCGACAAGCTGATGTGATGGCGCTCGTCCGACGGGGAGCGCGTTCTCGTCGCCACAAACGCTTCGGCGTGCCGGCGTTCCAGCGCGCCATGGAAACGATTCGTTAAGACGCTTGGCGCAGCATGGCGGACGTGAAAGCCCTGTTCATCTCGATTGCCGTGCTGATGAGCATCGATGCCGCGTTCAACCACGGCATGGTCACGAAGAACGCGTACCAGGTCGTTCGCCATTCCGTCTCGGCGACCGGCGGCGCGGTCTCGGAGTCGATCTTCTCGCATTGAGGCGCGTTGCTCGTCCGGGGCGCCGCATGGTGCCAAATCATTAACCTCGACCTGCTAATCGTCCTTTACCATGTTCGTCCCGTCCCCCGAGGAGTTCGCCGCCGCCAAAGCGCAGGAGGAACGCCGCGCGGCCCGCAAACCGGTCGCGATCCGCGCCCAGCTGCGACCGCCGGGCAGCGACCGGCTGATCGTCGACGTGACCGACCTGTCCGAAACCGGCTTTCAGATCGCCACCGTCTATCGCTTCCAGATCGGCTCGACCGTGTGGCTGGCGATCCCCAGCCTCGCGCCGCTCGAAGCGGTCGTCGCGTGGAACCGCGAGCGCCATTATGGCTGCCGCTTCCACCGCCCGCTCTACCCCGCGGTATTCGACCATATCGTCGCGCTCGCCGGTCGGGAATAAATCGCGGCCGTTACGGGTCCGTTATTGCCGCGCGTGCGTTTGCCCTCCATCGACGATGAGGAGAGCGATAATGAAACTGACCACCATCACCATGGCGCTGGCGTTCGCCGCCGGCACGCTGGGTCTGAGCACCGCAGCGAGCGCGCAGGACCACCGCGCCCCGGCCGACCAGGGCATGCGCCACGACGACCAGATGCGTCACGACGACCAGATGCGCCACAACGACATGGGTCGGGATCGCGCGACCAGCGTCCGCCGCGACGTGCGTCATTATGAGCGCCACGACCGCCGCGACTGGGGCCATAGCCGCCGCGGCTGGGCGCATGCCCGCCAGCATTGCCGCACCGTGTGGCGCCACCATCGCCGCATCCGCCAGTGCTGGTAAGGCGCTGAGCTGAGGTGAATGACGGGCGGCCGGTCTCACGACCGGCCGCCCTTTCTTTTTGGCGCTTGCGTAGTTTACAAACGCACGGATAACGAGTGGGACGGACGGCAAGGAGCAAGCCGTCATGTCCGTTCTCTCTTCCGCCCATTTCTACGGCAAAGCTAAGGCCTTCGAATATCTCGAAAGCATCGTTTGGGCTGGTGGCGTGACGTGGCCGCATTGCGGCGTTGTGGGTGGTTGACTACCAACCCGCTGCCCAAGATCGAAACGGGTTCAGAAAAATTGAATCGAACTCAACAACTTAGCTTTAAGATCATGGATTCGTTGGAAGAATCCTTGACATAAAGCGATCTTTATGCGACTAGACGGGCGGTAGGCTACGCCGGATCAAGCCCTGCGATCTGAGTAAAGAACGGGTCGCTACCTCTTCGACGGTCGCCCTTTGGATGGCGTCCTGTAAGCGAGTTGGGAACCAGGGTCCGGGGCCTACCAGCCTATAAAGTCGTAATCGAAAACGCGAAAAATCTCTTTCTGGTTTTCAGTTAAATCCGCTTTCCAGTCTGGCGTCGGAAACAACGCCACGCCAAAGTCGCGTTGCTTCCCGTTTTCTCTTGCCATGATCGGCGCGAGCGCAGACGCCCCCGCGATGGACCATTCCCCTGGCCCGCTCGCATCTACGGCTTGATAAAATGCACTGGCAACAATGTCTGCCAATTGTAGACCGGCTCGCTGCTGGTGCGGAAAATCGAACATTAGGTCCGTACTCAGCATGTCGCGAACGGGCTGACGCTTCTGCAAATAGACTTTGTCGCCTTCCTGCTGAAAACTGAGATATGAATGATAGGCCTTGGTCTGGCTGTATCGGTGTCCTCCACAGCGCGAAAACTCAATTTTGATCGGCCTGCGTTCCCCATAATCGCGGGCCGTTCTTTCCGAGCAGAACGCCGTGACACGCTCCATCAAAAGCCTAATGCACCAGTTATAGAACCATTGCTGGGAAGGAATTTTCGCTGCGTTCGCGTTGTGATAGCGGCGCATATTTTTCTTATTCGAGGCGATCACGAAGCCGCGCACTGGAAGGGCGGCAATCCGATTGCATACCGCGACCTTTCGTGTTGGCGATAGCGTGCGGAAATGCAAATCGGGGCGCTGCTTTAGCCCGATGCCATCGCGAATATCGCGAACCCACCCGACAACATCAGGTTCCCACTTCGCTCGCATCACAACAGCGCTTAAAACGAACCATTCAGATGATCCATTTTCGTCAATTGGGCGAACCTTGGCGAGGCCAGTCTCCCCGCCTTCATCGATGTACACTACGTATCCATATTCTGCTTGATCCGAGGCCATAATGACTGACGCAACATCACGGGATGGCTTGAGTCAACTCGACAAGTTCAAGGAGCGGCTAGGGAAGCTGGTGAAGCATAGGCCGGTGCCGGAGAAGCCGGAGTGACGTGGCGGCGGATCACGGCGCTTGCGGTGTGGACTTTCGCATTTCTGTTGATCGGCAGGATGGCCCTTGGTGTCTTGACGATGGGTGACTGCCACCCCGGCCCCGAGGGTGCGGAATGCCGAGATTTCAAAAGCGCCCAACCTCTTCACATCGCTATCGGCGAGGCGGTAATTTACGTTGGTTTGACGTATGCGTTATTCATTCGTCGTTGGCGAAAGCGCTAGCGGGTTTGTAAGCTACGCAATCTTCTTCTTTTTGCGGTGACTATGCAGATGGCACCCCTGAAGGGAACGCCTGCTGACGCTCCGTTGCGGATATTGCAGTACCCCCCGATCGCTGGCACTCGTCGGGCATGCTTCAGCTTCCAACCAAACACGCGCTGTGGGTCGTCGAATATGGCGAGCCTGACGAAAATGAGTTGGCCATCACGCTCGTCGAGGCGAAGGTTTCAGTTGATGTGGTAGAGACGAACTCGGTTCGGCGCATCCGGTATACCCGGACCGCAGCTGCTCGGCTTTCAGGGTGAAGTGGACGGATTACGTCGCCTTCGCGGTCAGGAACGAGAGCTTCGCGCTGCCGGAGGAGCCCTCGCCGGTTGGTTACGGCCTGGGGACGAAGGCGCATTCGCGCTTCCGCACCTACGTCGCTGCATCGACGTTCGCTGATGAGGATTTCCCCGGGGTGCTTACCCATTGGTATCTCAACGCTGAAAGGCATTGCTTCGACATAATGTCGGTCAACGCCCCGGTTGTCAGTCGACTGAACGCGGAAGAGACCGCGGCCGTGCTCGACCGGTATTTGTAAGCCGGCGTTCCACCACTTTTCCGATATCAGGCTCAAGCTTCGTCGCCTGCAGCGGACAAGGTCGCCAGTCGCAGGCGTTACAAGGTCAGCGATACAGGTCGATATACAGCCGCACCGCGACCAGCAGCATCGCGGCGATGGCCGTCAGGCTGAACACCAGGCCCCAGGATGAACCGCGATCGCGCGGATCCCGCGCTTGATTTTCCGGCAACATCGAACGACTTTCCCCTCCACCCATCCGACGCGTCGGACGGTGTGATGTTCACTCTAATCTCTTGGTTGGTCGGGTAAAGAGATTGTCGGCGCGCCGGCTCCGGCCAGCGCGCCGTCTCCCCATCATCAGCCGCAGACGCGCACCATCACGCGCTCGCCGGCATAGCGGTCCCAGCGGCTTTCGACATGGCAGCGCCCGTCGCGATAGTCTTCACGCCCGTCGCGATACCAACCGCCACGATAGCGATCGTCGCGATAGCCGTTGCCGTCGTCATAATAGCCGTCGCGCACCTCGTAACGGCCGTCGTACCGCTCGTCGTAGCGGCGGTCGTCGCGGTGCCGCGAACTCGACACGATCGCCGCGCCGATCGCCAGGCCGGCAATTCCGGCGATGATCGCCGTGCCGCCATCGTCATGGCCGCGATGGCCGTAACGCTGCGCCTCGGCGGGAGCCGCGACGGTCAGCGCGGTGGCGCCGAGAGCCAGCGCAAGGCTCGCCTTGGTAAAGATGTTCGTCATGTCACTGCTCCTTGCGCCGAACGCGACCGTGCCGGATGGCGCGGGTCCGCGTCAGCTTGTGAGCGGATTAGCGGGAGTCGCGTGAATTGGGCCGGAATGGACCATGCAGCCGCCATTCATCGCTGGAGGGCGTTCTGCGGGGAAAAGCTGGGTGGGTACCAACCGACCAGGGGCCGAGAAAAACCAGGCCGACAGGATGCTGTCCGAGCCGACCTGGTTCTACGCCGTCCTAGGTGTGAGCCTGAAGTCGGTTAGCCCGACACATACGCATGAGGTGCTGCCAGGTTCCCGTCGTTGAACGCTTTTTTTGCGACAGGGCTTGTGCCAGACATGGCAGATGACGCTTTCCCTGCTCCTGCTCGCCGCCCTTGTGGACCCCGCCGCGCTTTCTCCGGCCACCAAATGGCAGGTCGAATATGCCGACAGCATGTGCGTTTTGTCGCGCGATTATGGCGCCGGCGCGGACAAGGTCACGCTCGCGCTGAGGCCATGGCCGATGAGCAACGAGACCGAGGTGATTGTGCTGACGCAGGGCAATGCCGCGCTGGTCGATGGCGGCCGCGCTGAGATCTCGCTGCTGCCCGCCGGACACACCACGAAAGGCAGCTTCTCGCGTTTCGATATGCCCAAGGGTGCGCCGGGGCGTATCGCGACGCTGCATTTCGACGAAGGGGCGCTCGACGGGCTGGCGGCGGCGACCGGCGTGACGGTGCGCCTCGGCAACCATGAGGTCCATACCGTCGCCATTCCAGGCATATCCGCGGCGATGCGCGCGCTCGAAACCTGTCAGAAGGACCTGCTGAAAGGCTGGGGCGTGGATCCCGACGAGCGCGCGACATTGTCGCGGCTGCCACGCGGCAATCCAGGCCGGTTTTTCGGCCCAAGTGTCTATCCCCAGGAAGCGGTCATCAATCATTTGCAGGGGCGCGTCGTCACGGTCGCGTCGATCGGCGTCGATGGCCGGGTGACCGGATGCGCCGTCGCCGCGACCAGCGGCGCGCGGGTCCTGGATCAGGCGACCTGCAACGTGCTCAAGGCCAGCGCGCGTTTCTCGCCCGCGCTCGACATGGCGGGCAAGCCGGTGGTGTCGCACCTTGTCGTGCCGGTGCGCTGGGTGCTGCCCGGTTGAGTTCGCCCCGGCCCGGCCCGCCGCGGATATGATCCCCGGCCTTCGCATGGTCGCCCAGATGCTGCTCCTGCTGACCAGCATCGGCATCTACGGCACGCTCGCCGCGCTGCGTTCGCCGGGCGGGGTCCTCACCAGCATAGCGCTGGTCGCGCTGCTCACCTTCGCCGCGATCCTGCTCCATGAGCTCGCCCATGCCGCCGCGGCGCAGATGGTCGGCGCGCGCGTCAACGCCATTATCGCCTTTCCCGTCCGTCTGCGCTTCCGCCCGCGCCGGATCGAGCTGATCAAGCGCGGCGCGCGCCATGGCGGCGATCTCGGCGGTTATGTCAGCTACACGCTCGACCGCATCGACGCGCGGCGCAAGCACGCCATCATCGCCGCCGCCGGGCCGCTGGCCAATCTCGCGCTCGCGGTGCTGGCGGGGACGATGGCGCCGTGGTTCGATCATCGCGCGCCTGCCGCCGGCGCCGTGCAGATCATCGTGCCGGGTGATGCTGCGTCGGCGGGCGCCACGTCTCCCGACGACGTCCGACCCGTGCTTCGGGCGATGTCGACCCATTCGGTGACATTGACGTCGATCCGGCTGCCCGACCTGCGGCCCCCTGTCTGGACGATCATCCTCACCGCCTTCGCCATCCTGTCGGGCGGCCTCGGCCTGGCCAATCTGATTCCCTATGGCGGCAGCGACGGCGACCACATCCTCAACCTGTGGCGTCGCCGGCAGCGCACTACCCGCTAGCCGACCCGGCCTGGGGCGGCACCGTATTTTTCCGGAGAATCTTTATCCGCGCGGCTCGTCTAGGAGGTCCCCACCGACCGAGACGACCCGGGTTCGCCTAAGGTGGTGCCAAGGCAAAACGACCGGCCGGGTGGATGATGCCTCATTCGCCCGGCCGTGTCACAAGCGGCCGGCCGGCTTGCCAAGCCGCCCCGTCTCGCCGATTGTCCGCGCGGGCAGACGGGGGAAGACGATGGGACAAGACCTCAAATATCGGCTGGGGGGCGTGCTGGCGATCGCCGCGGCGATCGGCTTTGGCTGGTTCTTCATCATGAAGCCGCTCCAGGCCGCCTATGCCCATGCACCCGAGGTCAAATATGACGTGCGGACCTTCGTGTTCGTGCCGGCATGCCTGGTGTTCGGCCTGTTCTTCGTCATAGGCGGGGCGAACTGGCCCTATCGCGATGCGGAGACGAAGCGCTTCACGCGCGCGGGCTGGCTGCTGATGACCATCGTGCTGATCGCCGGCGGGGCGGGTTATTATCTGTTCGACCGGCAGTTCACCGCTCTGGGCTATCACGTCGGGTAAAATTCTCGCGCGGCGCGCGAATCAGGCTGTCATAAAAGTGTAACAATCGCTAGGCGGCAGGCGTGCGCATCGCTCTGCCCCTCGCCGTCGCCGTCGCCGTCGCCGTCGCCGTCGCCGGTGCGCTGTTCGCCGCGCCGGCCTGTGCCGACCCGGTCCAGCCTTGGCCGACCGTCTCGGTCAGCGCGTCGCTCGGCGGCAAATGGCGCGGCGCAGTGGAGATCGTCGGGCGCATCTCCGACGATCCGACGCGCCCGTCCCAGGTCGAATCGCGCTTCCAGCTCGGCCACACGCTCGGCGAGCATGTCACCTTATGGGCCGGGTACGTCCATGTCGTGAGCTACAATGATGGCCGCCGCGACGGCATCGAGGACCAGGCGGTCGAGCAGCTGAGCTGGAATCCCGGTCGCGTCGGGCCATTCGAGCTCGGCACGCGCACGCGGATCGAGCAGCGCTTCATCGTCGGCAACGATCGCACCGCCTGGCGGCTGCGCACGCAGATCCGCGCTGCGCTGCCGATCGGGCGCGGGCCGGTCTCGGCGGTGCTGTGGGCCGAGCCGTTCGTCGCGCTGAACCGCACCGCCGCGACGCGCGAGACCTTCGAACAGCTGCGCGCCTTTGCCGGCGTGTCGCTGCACATATCGAAACACGCCGAGATCGAGGTCGGCTATCTCAACCAGCGGCTCTACCGCCTGTCGGGGAACGTCGTGAACCACGCGATCCCGCTAGTCCTCAGCATGCGGTTCTGACCGGCCGCCTCTGGCCCCTAACCTTCGAACGCCAGCAGGATCGGACAAGGCCCGTCGCCGCCATGCGCGCAATCCCGCGACAGGCGGTGCAGCGCGTCGCGCGCCTTGCCGAGTTCGGCGATCTTCAGGTCGAGCGCCGCCACCCGCCTGTCGGCGAGCTCGCGCGCGCGGTCGCGATCCTCGCGCGTATCGAGATCGATCAGCTCGCCGATCTCGTCGAGCGTGAACCCGGCCGCCTGGGCGGCGCGGATGAAGCGCAACCGCCGCAGATCGTCCTCGCCATAGCGCCTCACGCCATAAGGCGCGCGCTCGGGCACCGCGAGCAACCCGCGGCGCTGATAATAACGCACGGTTTCGACCCCGACCCCGCTCTCGCCGGCGAGGCGCCCGATCGTTATGCCACCCATCGCTTGACTCCGTACCATGGTACGGACCCTATATGGGGCGCATGACGAACAAATCCAGGCGCGCGACGCTGCATCGCATGGTCATGCCGGACCATATCTGCCCCTATGGCCTGAAGGCCAAATATCTGCTCGAACGCCATGGCTATGCGGTCGACGACCAATGGTTGCGCACGCGCGAGGAAACCGACGCGTTCAAGGTGGCGCACGGCGTCGCGACGACGCCGCAGGCCTTTATCGATGGTGTGCGGATCGGCGGCTATGACGACCTGCGCCGCTATTTTGGCGCGCCGGTGCCGGATGCGGAGCAGGTCAGCTACCGGCCGGTGATCGCGCTGTTCGCGATGACCGCGCTGATGGCGCTCGGCGCGAGCGTCGCGGCGTTCGGCACGCCGTTCACCATGCGCGCGGGCGAATGGTTCGTCACCTTCAGCATGTGCGTGCTCGCCCTGCTCAAGCTCCAGGACGTCGAGAAATTCTCGACCATGTTCCTCAACTACGACCTGCTGGCGCGGCGCTGGGTGCCCTACGCCTATCTCTATCCCTTCGCCGAGGGGCTGGCGGGCGTGCTGATGACCGCCGGCCGCGCCTCCTGGCTGTCGATCCCCGTGGCGATCGTCATCGGCACGATCGGCGCCGCATCGGTGGTCAAGGCCGTCTATATCGATCGCCGCACGCTCAAATGCGCGTGCGTCGGCGGTTCGAGC
This sequence comes from Pseudomonadota bacterium, assembly GCA_040390605.1. Lineage (GTDB taxonomy): Bacteria > Pseudomonadota > Alphaproteobacteria > Sphingomonadales > Sphingomonadaceae > Sphingomonas. The sequence continues at coordinate 167,853 of JAZJXZ010000016.1, read as the reverse complement.
AACGTCCCGCTCGGGTTCCTGTCGCTGACCGAGAATGTGATGATGGTCGCCATGGCACTGTGGATGCTGGCCGGCCCGCCGGGCTGACCAGGCGAAAGCCGAACGACATTCGACCCACCGATCCGCGGAATTCCTGCCATGCAAACTGCGACACGCGACCAACACATCACCCCGTCCTCGGGAAAGGCGCGCCCCGATCTTGCCGCGCTGACGGCCCTCATCGCCGCCGGGGCGCCGCGGCTGGAGGAAGAGCGCCGGCTGTCGGCCGGGCTGGCCACCACGCTTGCCGGGCACGGCCTGTTTCGCATGCTGGTGCCGCGCGCGCTGGGTGGTGGGGAAGTGGCGCCCGCCGCCCTGCTCGACACTATCGAGACGCTGGCAGCGGCGGATGGGTCGGTCGCCTGGTGCGTCATGGTCTGCGCGACGACCGGCATGCTTGCCGCCTGTCTCGACGAGGAGGCAGCGGCCGAGATCTTCGGCGATCCCGACGCCATTGTCGGCGGCGTCGCCGCGCCGCGCGGCGTCGGGGTCGCGCGGGGTGACGGGGTCGAGGTTTCGGGGCGCTGGCCGTGGGCGAGCGCGAGCGCGGTCTGCACCTGGCTGATGGCGGGGTTCCGCGGCGGCACGGCAGGCGAGGGACCGCATCTGGCCTTCCTCCCGGCGCGACAGGTGCGGCTGATCGACGACTGGTTTCCCGCCGGCCTGCGCGGCACCGGCAGCGGCACCTTCGAGGCGGCGGGCCTGTTCGCGCCAGCGCGCAGGACCTGCGCCATGTCGGTAAAACCGCGCGCCGGCGCGTCGCCGCTGTACGCCATTGCCCCCAATGTGATGGGCGCGCTGTGCATGGCGTCGGTCGGCTGCGGGCTGGCGCGCGCCGCCTTCGACGCGATTGCGGCCCAGATCGAACCGAACGACCAGGCGATGGCGTCGATTGCCGAGGCGCTGGCCCGGCAGTGCGCGGCGCGTGCGCTGTTGCGCGAACAGGTCCAGCTCGCCTGGGAAAAGGCCTGTGCCGGCGACGATCTGCCGACCGCGACGATCGCGCACCTCCGGCTGGCGGCGGTCCATGCCGCGCGGACCTCGGCGGACACCTGCCGGTCGCTGCAGGATATGGCGGGCGGCGCCGGCGTCCCATTCGACAGCCCGCTCGCCCGCCGCGCCCGCGACGCGCAGACGGTGACGGCGCACGCGCTGGTCTCGCCCAGACTCTACCAACAGCTCGGCGAGCAGCTACTTGGTTGAGGGCGCGCCCGATCGGCGTGAGGATTCGGCAATGCCATCGATAACGGCGAAACGCCGCCGCCCTGTTGGCGCGTCTTGCGGATATTCGTTCGGCACGGCAGCATGTCGCACGCAATAGAGGAGGCCAAGGTGGGACGTGTCAGAGTAGCGGGATTTTCCCTGTCCCTGGACGGGTTCGGCGCGGGCCCGGAGCAGAGCCTTGAGAACCCTCTGGGAAAGCGCGGGACCGAACTCCACAGCTGGTTCTTCGGAACGAAGACCTTCAAGGCCATGTTCGGCAAGGGTGGCGGCTCCGAGGGCGTGGACGAGGCCTTTGCCCACCGCTCGATGGACGGCTTCGGAGCCTTCATTCTTGGCCGGAACATGTTCGCGCCATCGCGTGGCGAATGGCCGGACGACGGCTGGAAAGGTTGGTGGGGAGACAATCCGCCCTATCACGCGCCGACCTTCATCCTGACGCACCATGAACGCGATCCGATCGTCATGGAGGGCGGCACCATCTTTCACTTCGTCACGGGCGGCATCCACGCCGCTCTCGAACGCGCGCGCGACGCTGCGGGCGCACATGACGTCAAGATCGGTGGCGGCGTCTCGACCGTTCGCCAATATCTGCAAGCGGGCCTGATCGACGAACTGCACTTCGCGTTGTCGCCAGTCCTGCTCGGTCGGGGCGAGGCGATGTTCGCGGGCCTCGACCTTCCTGCCCTGGGCTACCGGGTGCTGGAATCCACTGCCACGGACCTTGCGACGCATGTCGTGATCGGACGAGGGGAAACCAGATAAGGGCCACCTCCACCCTGCCGCCTTCAAAGCGGTCGCAGGAAAGGTCATGGCATCGCTTCCATCGGTCTATCGCGGGGCCGGTTTCTTCACCCACGTCGAAGGCACTTTTGTCGTGCCGTCGATCCGCGTTTCCGGGTGGCGGCGCTGGCCGGTCCCAGGCTCGCCTGTCGTGCCGCCTTTGCCGCGCTCATTCGCGGCATCACCGCGAGCGCAATATGTAGATTTTGCAGGTTGATGTAACAGGCCGGAGCGTGCTGCGAAAAGGCGGAAACCGGCTATTCGCGTTCGAGCACGTGACCACAGGGAATCTGGAGCGTGCTACCGGCGCGAGCGAAAGGGGGGAAGCACGATGAGCCAGTTCGAGTTGGTGTTCGCGGTCTACGGCCTGTTGCTGGGTCTGGCGATCGCCGAGGTGCTGGGAGGATTTTCCCGCGCGCTGAAGCTGAAACGCGGTACCAAGGCGGTGCGCATCGGCTGGCTCACGCCGCTGCTCGGCGTGCTGGTGGTCTCGGGGGTCACCAAGCCGTATGTTTGAGCGCGTGTGGCGTGGCGCCACGCCGGTTTCGCGGGACGAGCAACCTTCGGCGACTCGCTACGCAAACCAGACTGTCGGCTAACGTATTTTTCCGGAAAATCCCTTCGCGCGGGCGCGCGCTACAGCGGCGTCACCGGCCAAAGCGATCCGCAACATCGCACCGGACGGTACAAGGGAGAAGCGGCCGGGCGGTCACCTGCCCGGCCGCTGATTGTGCCGCGGCGCCCGGTGCGGTGTCGTTACCGCAGCTGGCTCGGCGTGGAGACGACGAAACTGCCGTCGAGCTTGTGCCACACCTGCGCGTCCCATTTGCTGCCATCGGTGAGGAACAGCACGATGCGGTAGTTGGTGCCGGCCACAACCTGCCGCTGCGCGTTGTATATCTGTTTCAGCCGGGGATGCTCGGCCATCGTCCGACTGAAGCTCTCGCGGTTTGCTGCGATGGCGCAGCTACTGGGCGCGTAGCCGCTTACAGTCAGAGACAAATAAAGGTCCGTCTACGACGGTTTACCGTCCGAAAGCGGTCAGACTGCTCGCCACCAGGTCGAGCCGTTCTCGGCCTGTCGATCGACACGATCCCGCCTGAAAGCCGACCGGCTGGTATCGGTACGGAAAGCTGCCTGACAGGAGCCGCCCCACTTGTCGCCGTTCATCGTGGGTGGGATACGGACGGCATGGTGAGCGCTTCCAAAGTTCAAAATGCGCGATCGCATATGGGCGAGAGTCTCTCGCGAGAGTGGGCAGACGACCCGATGGCGCCACGCCTTTGGGACAGCTTGCAGTTGCTGAAGACAGGATGGCATTCTGGCCTGAGCAGCCTTGAGAAATTGGCTGAGGACGGCTCGGCTCTCGCCATGATGCGCCTTGGACACATTTACCTTAGCGGCCAATACGGCATTCGGGAAAACAAGGAAGCCGGGGAGAACTGGCTCAAGCGTTCGTCGGATGCTGGCTCGATCGACGGGCGCTATCGCTTGGCGAAGCACTTGCAGATCAATAATCATGATAAGTCGGCGATCGAGCTTTATGAGAGCCTGTCAAATTTGGGCTATGCGCCAGCGATGTTTGTGTTGGGCCAAGCTTATTATTCGGGTGATTTGGTTGTAAAAAATACTGAGACGGCGCTTTCATTTTTTCGACGCGCCTATGCAGCGGGACATATCCACGCCGGTCATTGGCTATCTCATATCCTCATGAAGGAAGGGAAGACGGTTGGCTCATGGCTGCGTGGTGCAGCAATTCGCCTCAAGATACTCGTCCCGTTTGTGAGGTTGATGGTGACCCGTCCCAATAGTGACCGCTGTAGGCTGTAAACCTCCTCGGTCGCTCCAACTGCTCTCCGTCAGCTTACCACACCAGATCGCGCCGTTCCGGCGCTATCGCGCGGCGCGCCCTCGCCTGAAAGCCGACCGGCGGGTATCGGAACGGAAGATCAGCCGGCCAGCAAGTGTCCCAAACGGGGCATGCGGCTCGCCATCGTCGATCCCGCCCGCGCGATCGCCAACAAGCCGCATGATCGCCGCGCGGTTTAGCCCGTCTCGCCGCCTAGGCCTCGGAGCCCTCGCGTTATGCGAGAGATGATTCGCCGCGCCCGGCTCGTCTCGCCTGACGCGGCGGGCCCTGGCTGGTGGCGATCCGTGCCTGCGTCCGCCACCATGTCGCGGGTAAGGTCGGCAGCGTTCTTACCCTTGGGGCGGTTTTGTGCGCACGCTACGCAATGGGTCGATCGCGTGTAGCGCGGCGATCTGTTCCTGTTCGCGCGCGTTCCCGCATGGCCGTTCAGACATAGCGGCCCCCAATAAATAGTCTCGCCGCGCGCCAGCGCGGCGAGACGCTCTGGACGCTCGCAGAGTTTGACATAGCCTTCGCGCCGGTTCGATTTGAGGACTGCCTGCACCGCCGACCGCGCGCGATTGCAGGAAACGCATTGGCCGCTGGATGTGTGATGCGGCGCTTCGCCGTGTCTGGGGCACTGTGGCCCGAACCATTTCTTTTGCCGCGCGGCCAAGGCCGCAAGACGCGCGGGATGCTGGGCGAACTTTGGCATGGCGGGTGTCACCGGATCCGAGGCTGCGCGTCGAAAGCTCTCCCGGCGCCTGGATCCGAGCAGGCGGCCACTTCCGACCGACACGTCATCGCGTGCCCGCCAAGGCATTACAACCGTTATGATATCGATTTTGACGAAAATTCTTCGATGATGCGTGAAGCTGGGCCACTTCTCACCGGGTAGCGCCTTCATACAGGTGGCTCGACGCCCCGACACTCTGCTATGAGGCTCCGAAAGAAGGGGAATTCACAAGATGGGTGTGATGAGCCTGGCGGCGATGGCCCTGGCCCTGGCGGCGCCGAATGCGGCGCCCAACAAATGCCAGGTCACCAGGATGGTCGAGTTCCCCGTCACCATGATGGGGCGCCGTCCGATGGTCGCCGCGAAATTTGGCGACCGCGACGCCCGTTTCATCATCGACAGCGGGGCCTTCTACAGCACCATCTCCTCTGCCAGCGCCGCCGAATTCGGCCTGAAGGTCACCCCGGCCCCGGCCTATTTCCGGGTGAGGGGCATTGGTGGCGATGCCTCGGCCGGCATCGCGGTGGCTGGCGATTTCTCGCTCGCCGGCGTCAATATTCCGAAGGCGAACTTCATCGTCGGGGGCAGCGATACCGGAACCGCCGGCCTGATCGGGCAGAATATTCTCGGCCTTGCCGATGTCGAATATGATTTGCCGCACGGCGCCGTGCGGCTGATGAAGACCGCGCACTGCGCGCATGTCGGCCTCGCTTATTGGGCCGGGGACAAGCCCTTCACCGCCGTGGCGCTCGAAGGCGAGGCGGACGGGCTGTTCAAGCCGCACACCATCGGCACGATCCTGCTCAACGGCGTCAAGATCCGCGCCGTGTTCGACAGCGGCGCGGAATCGTCCGTGTTGTCGCTCAGTGCCGCGAAAAAGGCCGGCGTGACGCCTGAATCACCCGGCGTTGTGGCGACGGGTTCCGGCAGCGGCCTCGGCAGCCGTCGGGTGCCGAGCTGGATCGCGCCTTTCGACAAGATCGATGTCGGCGGCGAGGCGATCGCCCATCCCAAAATTCGCATCTCCCCGATCGACCTGCAAAATGCCGACATGCTGATCGGGGCGGACTTCTTCCTGACGCACCGCATGTTCGTGTCGAACGCCACGCGCACGATGTACATCACCTATGAAGGCGGCCCGGTGTTCGGCCTGTCGCCCCGCGGCGCGCGGACCGCGGAGGGCGAGGCGCTCGACCTCACCGACAAGGCGGCGGAGCCGACCACGGCCGACGGCTTTGCCCGGCGCGGGGCGGTGCTGGCGTCGAACCGTCGCTTCGTGGAGGCCCTGGCCGATCTCGACAAGGCGATCGGCCTCGCGCCGGATGACGCCCGCTATGCCTATCAGCGCGCCATGGTGCGCCTCGCCGCGGGCCAGCGCGCGGGCGGGCTGGCCGATCTCGACCGCACGATCAGCCTTGCGCCGAACGACGCCGATGCGCGGCTGGCGCGGGCCGGCTTCCGGCTGCGCGGCAACGACCATGACGGCGCGCTCGCGGACATCAAGGCAGCGGATGCGGCGCTCGCGCCGTCGTCGGACAAGCGCTTCGTCCTGGCCGGGCTCTATGACCGCGCCGGCGTACCGGCGGCCGCGTTGACCAATTACGACCTGTGGCTGCACAGCCACCCCGAGGACAGCAGCCGCAGCAGTGCGCTGAACGGCCGTTGCTGGGCACGCGCGCTGCTCGACCGCGACCTCGACAAGGCACTCGGCGACTGCGACGCGGCGATCAAGGTCCAGCCCCGCAACGGCGCCTTTCTCGATAGCCGCGCCCTGGTGCGGCTCCGGCGCGGCGAGCTGACCGAAGCACTGGCGGACTATGACGTCGCGATCCGGCTGGCGCCGCGCAACGCCTGGTCGCTATGGGCGCGCAGCATCGTCGAGCTGAAGATGGGCAAGACGGACCAGGCAAAGGCCGATCGTGAGGCGGCGCTGCAGATCGAACCGAAGATCGCCGACCGCGCGCGCCTGTACGGCTTGGGCGACTGATCCGCGGCGCCAAGACGCGCCTGCCATGGCAACCGGGGGGAAGCACGATGAGCCAGTTCGAGTTGGTGTTCGCGGTCTACGGCCTGTTGCTGGGTCTGGCGATCGCCGAGGTGCTGGGAGGATTTTCCCGCGCGCTGAAGCTGAAACGCGGTACCAAGGCGGTGCGCATCGGCTGGCTCACGCCGCTGCTCGGCGTGCTGGTGATGCTCGACCTGACCAGTTTCTGGCTGCTCGCCTGGGATGCGCGCGAGCAGATCGAGGCGAATTACGCGACCCTTGTCGGCGTGCTGGCGATGGTCGGCATCTATTACCTCGCGGCGACGCTGATCTTTCCCGACACGCCCGAGGAATGGCCGGACTTCGACGACTGGTACGACAAGCAGAACCGCATGGTGATCGGCGGCCTGCTGGCGGCAAACGTGGCGAGCTGGATCGGCGTCGGCGTGCTGGATGCGATACATCCGCTGCCCGAGCCGCCGGCGGGCGCGACCAACGCCACCGCGGAGGCGCTCTACATGATCAGCGGCCTTTCCGTTCTGGCGCTGTTCGTCGCGCTGCTGACGGTCAATTCGCGGCGCTGGAACATCGCGATGCTTGCGGTCATTTGCGGTTTGCTGGTGGTTTCGGGGGTTACGGAGCCGTATGTTTGATCCCGGTCCCGCTGATCGGGGCCTGTGCTCTTTACCGCGCCGCCGGTTTCGCAGGTGATGCCCTGTGCGCCGCAAGGGCCGGCAGGATCATGTCGAGATCGATCGCGCCCGCCATCGCCTGATAGCCCAGCCGGTTGGGGTGCAGCAGGTCGCCGGGGCCGCCGGTCGTGCTGTCGGGGACGAACGCGGCGCCCAGCTTTCCCGTCGCCGGGTCGATCACGGCGCGCTCGAAATCGACATAGAAGTCGAACAGGCCGCCGGCGCGGATCGCGGCGTTGATCGCCTTGCGCCGCTCATCGGTCTGCGCCGTGCCGGCATTACCCTCGGCGCCGAGCGACGGCGTGATCGTCGCGCCGACGACGCGCACCCCCGGAATCATCCGGCGCAGCCTGGCCACGCCCGTGCGATATCCCTCGATCACCGCCGCGGCGCTCGCGCCATCCTTGCGCGAAAGGTCGTTGATCCCCTCCAGCCAGAAGACCGTGGTGACCCCGCTCAGCGCGGCGACATCGCGATCGATGCGCCGGATCGCGGCGGGGCCGCCGCGGAACGGCGCGCGCGGATCGTAGCTGTCCGGGCCGGCGACCTGGTTGCCGCCGATGCCGGCATCGACCACCGCCGCGCCGTTGGGAAAGCGGGCGGCGAGGCGGCGCTGCAGCACGTCGGGCCAGCGATCGTCGCCGTTCAGCGTGCTGTTCGTGCCGTCGGTGATCGAATCGCCGAGGCACACCACCAGCGGCGTCCCCGCCGGCATCAGCATGTCGACCGCGCTCACGAAGAACCACGCCGTGGTGGTCAGCGGAAAGGCATGTTCGCCCTCCTCGCCGCCATGCGATCCGCCGCCGGGCAGGCCGAGATAGGAGGTTTGCAGGCCCTTGGCGTGCCACGTCATCGGCCCGCTGCGCCCGACGACATGGAACGACACCGCCAGCTTGCGCCCGGCCAGCATCGGCGCGCCCGAAGCGGCGAAGGGGAGGGCGACCGGATCGCTCCACACCTCGGCCCCGGGTGGCACGGTGACGCTGCGGCGCCCGGCGAAGGTCACGGGCCTGTTCATGCCCGGGATCACCGCGCCGGCCGATGCCTGCAGCCCGACGAACGCGCCGTCGAAGGTGACCGACCGCGTGCCGAAGGCGTTGCTGAAGCGCAGCCTGGCGCGCGATGCCCATACCGACGGGCGCACGATCATGCGGAACGACTGATCCCCGGCACCCGCGACGGGGTCGGGAAAGGCGAGGCTCTGGTCGGGCATCGCCACCGTCGCGCCGGCGGGATACGGCCCCTGCGACGATGCCGCCCAACTCGTCACCCATGTGTCGCGCGGCCGCGCCTGGACGAGGTGCGGGAGCGATGCGGCCGCGAGCAGCAGGCCGCCGATGGCGTGGCGGCGCGACAGGCCGGTGTCACTGTTCAGCATCTCGTTACTCCATGCGCCCGCCGTGCAAACCTCACCGGCTGAGCGTCGCGCTGTCAAATCGCATCATCGCGGGTGACAGTGTGGCATCGACCTATAGGTGCGAGATAGAGGGAGCCGGCAATGCAAGGTGCCGCCGCGTGAATTGACCTGGCCCCTCATTGTTGATCCATCCGGCGCAACCGCTACGATCGCGTGATGGACGAAGAACCCGGCTTCACGCCCGACGAGATCGAGCGGGGCGAGGATCGTGCATGGCACATCCCGCCATGGGGCTGCCTTGCGGTGCTTGCGCTGCTCGTCGCCGCTGCGATCATCCTGTGGCGCGATATCGCGACGAGCACGGATTTGTGAGCGTGGTGGTTTCGTGCGTTCAGTAAACTGGACCGAAATCTCGAAATCTGCCCCTGAATTTACGGTCGCTCGTTCCTCAACCATCGATTTTTCAGCTTCGGGCCAATCCAGAAAACCAGCGCGGCGCAGAATCCTGCCAACAAGCCCGAGGGCCATCGTGGAGCCACCACGATATTCAGCGCATCCAGACCAGTGAGAATCAGGTAGAAAAGCACGCCAGTCATGGCGGAATAGAAAAGCCCTTCTCGCATGCCAATCTCCGTTCCAAAGTCCGCTTCGCCCAGTTGCTAGCAGAAAGGGCGCAGCCCCCCAGAATGCCAATAGCAGACAGCGCTCACCCGCTAACCGCCGTCGTCCACCCCAGCCCCGGCAGCGTGATCGACCGCCGCCCCGACAGATCGGTCCGCGTGACGATGATGTCGCGTGCCTCCATATAACCCACCACGCGCCGCGCGCGGCCGAGCGAACTGGTGCCATAGGTGCGGGCGATCTCCTCGTCGTCGGGGCAGGGCAGGCCTTCGCGCGCGGCGCGGGCGATGAGCAGGAACACGCCGAGCAGGTCGTCGGGCAGGCTCTGCGCCGCCTCGATCGCCGGGGCCCATTCGCCCTCCAGCCCGTCGAAGATGCCCGCGCGCGCCGCCGCCAGCCGCCGCGCGAAAGCCGAACTGTCGAGCGGCGGGCGCTTCACCCCGGCCATGCGGCAACGCACGCCGAAATCCTGGAACAGCACCGCCGCCGGGCGCGTCGTGCTGTCATCGTCGGCGACGATATCGCGCAACACATCGGCGACCTTGACCGCCAGTTCGTCCGCATCGACTTCCACTTCCTCTGCCTCGACCACCGGCGTCGCGGCGAGATCGCGCAGCAACTGCGCGGCCGGCGGCGGGCGGTGGACCGGGGCGGGCGGCGGCGGGGGCAAGGGCTCCTCCAGCCCGGCGAGCAGGAACTGGCGCATGTCCTCGGCCGGCGCGCTGGGCAGGGGCACCAGCGTCGGGCTCGAACTGCGCGCCGAGGTCTCGACCGGCCCGATCCGCACCGTGATCGGTCGGCGCGAGATCGCCGGACCGAGGCCGAGGAAACTGCCCCGCGCAAGGTCGCGGATCGACTCCGCCTGGCGCCGCTCCATGCCGAGCAGGTCGGCGGCGCGCGCCATGTCGATGTCGAGAAAGGTGCGGCCCATCAGGAAGTTGCTCGCCTCGGCGGCGACGTTCTTGCTGAGCTTGGCAAGCCGCTGGGTGGCGATGATCCCGGCCAGCCCGCGCTTGCGCCCGCGTGACATGAGGTTGGTCATTGCGCCGAGCGAGGCGCGGCGCACCTCCTCGCTGATCTCCGCCCCGGCGGCCGGCGCGAAGATCTGCGCCTCGTCGACCACCACCAGCGCGGGAAACCAATGTTCGCGCGGCGCATCGAACAGGCCCGACAGGAACGAGGCGGCGCAGCGCATCTGCCCTTCCATCTCCAGCCCCTCGAGGCTCAGCACGACCGAGGTGCGATGCTCGCGGCAGCGCGCGGCGAAGCGGCTGATCTCGCCCGCGGCATAATCGACCGCCTCGATCGCGACATGGCCGTGCGGCCCGGCCAAGGTGACGAAATCGCCCTCGGGGTCGATCACGATCTGCTGCACATGGTCGGCGCTGCGCTCGAGCAGGCGACGCAGCAGATGCGACTTGCCCGACCCCGAATTGCCCTGGACGAGCAATCGCGTGGCAAGCAGCTCCTCCAGATCGACGCACACCGCCTTGCCGGCGCCGTCGACACCCATATCCACCTGAAACGTCATCGCGAACGCGCATGCCGATGCGGCGCCGGTGGGGCAAGGGGGGAGTGGCGGAATGAAGGCGTCCGCGGCGCGACCGGCGCGCCGGTGGTCAAATATAAGTGCGCGATTGGCTTTGCTTGTATTCGTCGAGGCCCTTGCGCGCCTCCGGGCTCATGACGCCACCGTCGCTCTTGTCGATGAAGTCATCGTCGCTGCCCGATCCGTCCTCGTCCTCGCTGTCGCGACCCGCCTCGAAATCGTGTGAAGCGTTGGCGGTCCCGTTTTCGAGCCTGAGATTGTTGAGATCGTTATAGGCGTTGGTCGCCTCGCGTATCGTCGCCGGCTGGGTCCCCTGGACATAGGTGGCCCAGTTCTGGATGTGGCCGATCTGCATGTCGTTGATATTATGCCATGTATTGGCGACCGCGCATTGTACCAATGTGATGTTCAACAGCGGTACGTGGTGGACCCGCTGCGGCGGCAGTGCCGCGAACAAGCTGTCCAGCGTGCCGTCGTACCAGCCGGCCGGCCGGCCGAAGGTGCCGAAATTATAAGCGCCGCCACCACCCCCCGGAACTGTCAGGCCCGCGAGATTCGGAACGTAGGTGGGGTCGCCGTAAAGCTGCGCGACGGGTCGGGAGGCGGCCAGCCCGGCCGCTTGCACGGGTTGGGGTGCCTGCGGTGGCGCATGTTCGGGCGAGGACGGCGTCATTGACATACCGCGCGCGCTCGCCTTCGCCCCCATCCGATCCGCTTCGCTCTCGAGCGCCTGATCATTGTTGATCGCGACCCCGCCCTTCATCTGCAATGTCGGCCGAACACGTCCTTGGGCCTGCTGCACGACGTGCCACGCCTCATGCGGCAGATGATGATCCTGGCCCGGCGCGAGATGAACATCGCTGCCCTGGGCAAAGGCATGGGCTTGCAGTTGCGCGGGTCTCGACGAGTTTCGATGCACCCGCACATGGTCCATCGACATGCCGGACAAAGCCTCGACCCCGGCCTTGAGATTGTCGGGCAGGCCCGTGCGATTGGGTGGCCGCACCGTCGCGGCACGATCCGCCCAGCCCGCGTTGAGGTCGGCCGCGAGTTGCGTCAGTCGCTCGTGATGCGGCCCCGTCGCAACGGCCGTCCCGGCCGACAGCGCCGGTTTGTCCGCCGGGCGATGCATCATCGTCGGATCCGCCAAGACCGCTCTCCTGCACAGGGATTGTCGTTCAGGCTAGGCGCGCTGCTCCATCATCGCCAGTGATTTATGGTCTCGATATGGGTGTAATCCGCTGCTTTTTCGAACCGCATCGACATTGTCAGTCGATGCCCACCCACCTAGCATCGCGCCCGACCATAAGGGGAAACGGGATGCGCCACGTTACTGGATTCGCGATGCTTCTTCTCGCCACCGCCGCCCCGGCACTGGCCGCGCCCGATAACGACCCGCCGCGCATCGTGGTCGGCGGCAGCGGACAGGTGTTCACGCCGCCCGATCTCGCCACGATCAGCTACACCGTGCGCGGCGAGGGCGAGACGAGCGACGCCGCGGTCGCGCAGATGGTCGCCAGGCGCGCGAAGATCGATGCCGGACTCGCGCTGTTCAAGCAGGTCGAGGCGCGTGCCAGCCAGGTGTCGGTGCGCGAAGTGCGCGGGCGGGAATGCCAGCCCAGTTACGGCGCGCCGACGCTGTCGACCGGCGCCTGCACGGTCGTCGGTTATGTCGCCGAACTGTCGGTGACCGTGCGCACCACGCTGCCCAAACAGGCCGGCACGATCGTCGGGCTGGTCGGAAGGCAGGGCGCGAGCAATCCCGGCCTGGGCGGCTTCGCACTAAGCGACCCGGGCGCGGCGCAGCGCCGCGCCATCGCCGCCGCGCTCGACGATGCGCGCCGCAAGGCGGAGGCGATCGCTGCCGGCACCAGCGTCAAGGTCGGCCGGCTGATCACCGTATCGTCCGGCAACGGCTATAGCCCGATCGAGGTGCAGGACAGCGTGCGCGAAGTGTCCGCGCCGCCACCTCCGCCACCTCCTCCGCCGCCACCGATCGCGGTCGACCTGACGCCGCAGCCGATCTCGACCCAGGCGAACGTCACGGTGACCTATGAGATTGCGCCGTGAGTCGGCGCTGACCCCGACGTCACCCGGAACAACCTCGCCGTTCGCGCGTCCTGTTGACGACGTCGCGCAGCGGAGGCCGTGTTCGAACGCGACGAACGGAGGAGAAGGCCATGCTCTGGACTATCGTCGTCGTTCTGCTGGTGCTGTGGGCGCTGGGTTTCGCGGTTCACATCGGTGGCGGTCTGATCCATCTGCTGCTGGTCATCGCGCTGATCGTCGTGGTCGTGCGCCTGATCCAGGGACGCCGCGTCGTCTAGTCCCTAAGCACTATTCCCGATAGCCGCGCCAAAGCGCGCGGCGCAGCTTCCCCGACGTCGGCGATCATGCCGGCGTCAAGGGAGTTGGGACCATGGTCAATGAAGGCTGGCTGGACCGGATCCTGCGCATCGCGGTCGGCCTGGCATTGTTGTTGCTGGTCTTTGTCGGACCGCACACCCCCTGGGGCCTGATCGGCATCGTGCCGCTGGTGACGGGGCTGTCGGGCTATTGTCCGGCCTATGGCCTGTTCGGTATCCGCACCGGGCGCTAGCCCGGGAAGGCGGCCCGATCTTCCCCGCGAAACGACCTCCCGCCGGCAGAACGAAATCCCCGGGGTTCGGGAACGAATCCGCGATTGTCGTTGTTCTCGCATGAGATTTACGGGAGAAACGACATGGTCGACCAACCAGACGCGATCGCATTGTTGAAGGCGGATCACCGCGCCGTCGAGGCGCTGTTCGAGAAGTTCGAGGGCGCCAAGGGCGACGGAGCCAAGGAGAAGATCGCGCGGCAGATCTGCCTGGAGCTGACCGTGCACGCGCAGATCGAGGAGGAGATCTTCTATCCGGCCTGCGAGGGCAAGGTCGAGGAGGACCTGATCAAGGAAGCCTATGTCGAGCATGACGGCGCCAAGGTGCTGATCGCCGAGATCGAGGCCGGCGGCCCCGACGACGATTATTACGAGGCCAAGGTCAAGGTGCTGTCCGAGCAGATCGAGCATCATGTCGAGGAAGAGGAAAAGCGCATGGAGGGCATGTTCTCCCAGGCGCGCAAGGCCGGCCTCGACATGGATGCGCTCGGCGAGCAGCTGCGCGCCCGCAAGGAGCAGCTGATTGCCGATTACAAGAGCACCGGCCTGCCGCGACCGACGCCGGCGACCTTCGTCGAGGCGACCGTCTGAACCGGGGCGGGGGCGCGGCACCGGTTGCCCCCCGCTCGTTAAACTTCTCGCAACCGGCCGGTGCGATCCTCGCGCCGTGGCCCGTAGCTATCGCAATTTCCGTCGCGCCGGGCGCGAGGGTGGCCCGTTCCGGCGGCGTCGCCCCGCGCGGGCGCCTGCGTCTTCAGCCATGTTCATCGCCCAGTTGCTCATCGGCATGTCGATCGCCGGTATCGCGACGTGGCAATTTACCCCGCGCTTGCTGGCCGCATCGCCCTTCGCTGATGCCGCGCCCGACGAGCGCTCGGACACCGAGCGTATCGAGCAATCGGTCTATTATCCACGCTGCGCTGTGGCCCGGGCAGTCGGGGCCGCGCCGATCCATCGCGGCTCCCCGGGGTATCGCGAGGAACTGGACGCCGATGGCGACGGCGTCGCGTGCGAGCCACTGACGCCCGCGATGATCACTTCGCCGGTGCGGCGTTGGCCAAGGGGGTAAGGTCATAGACGTCGAGCGTGTCCGCCGCGCCGGGGATGGCCAGCCGCCAGCGGAAATTGCCGATCCGCTCGACCACGCCGGCCATGTTGCGTGTCGCGTCCTTGCCGTACGCCAGGCTGCTGGTGCCGGGCCGCATTTGCCGCGCGCCGAGGAAGACGTAGCGCGTCGTCACGTCGTCGGGATAGAGCCAGCCGCCCGGCGCATCGCTGCCGCCTGCCCGGGTGAAGCTCAGCATATCGCCGGGATCGCCGCCGATGAAACAGGTCGTCGCGGGGAAGCTGCGCACGCCGCTCGCACCGAGTCGGACCAGCCGGCAGCGATAGGGGCCGGGCGAGGGCGCGGGATGGTCGAGCGCGGGTCCGCCGAACAGCGCGCCTTGCGCGGCGATCGCGCCGGCCGCGCGCTTGCCGGCACGTGTCCGCGCCGCGGCCCAGCGCGCCGGCATCGCATCGATCGCCGCCGCATCGGGCAGCTTGATCGAGTCGCGCCAGGCGCTGACCGGCTTTTCGACGATGCCCATCGGGCGCGCCCGCGGCCGCTGGTGCAGCGTGGCGCATCCGGACAGCGCACCGCCAAGGGCGATGACGAACATCAGGCGTTTCATGTTGTGTTCCCGTCGCTCGATCTTACCGAAAGGTTAACGGCGGAGCGGTTAACAAAAGGTAAAGATCGCGGCCGCGGGATCGGATTCGGCTTCGGTTCGGCGACGCCGCACCTCATATCGTCGCTAGGCGGCAAGGGAGGCCGTCGCCGCGCTCCTGCGTAGCGTAACCCGGGTTGGACTCAGGTTCGTTGCGCGACAGGAACATTTTGCGCGGCGGGGCCGCCCGACCATGCTATGTCCGGGCGGCGACCGGGGGAGGGCACCGCATGACACATCTTACCGCACCGCTGATGTCGGCGATCGACACCATCCTTGCCGTGGCCTTCTATCTCTTCACCGCAGCGCGGGCCGGCAAGGCGCGCGGCCAGTATGGCGTCGCGGCGCCCGCCACGGTCGGCCACCCGATCTTCGAGCGCGCCTACCGCGTGCAGATGAACACGCTCGAGCAACTCGCCGCGTTCCTGCCCTTGCTGTGGCTTACCGCCTTCTATCCGATGCCGGTGACGTGGATCGCGCCGCTGGTCGGGCTGGCCTGGGTGATTGGCCGCATCCTCTATCTGCGCGCCTATATGCGCGATCCGAAGACCCGCGCGATGGGCGCGATGACCACCGGCCTCGCCAGCGTCGCGCTGCTCGCGCTGGCCATCGCCGGCGTGCTGCGCGCGGTGCTGGGCTGGGCGTAGCGGGTAGCTGACCGCTCTCCCTGGCGGATCGTTTTGCAATCTACCACCCCGGCGAAGGCCGGGGCCCAGTTGGGGAACAGGGGTAAATGAGCGTTGCGCTCCACTACCTCTAACTTCCCGACTGGGCCCCGGCCTTCGCCGGGGTGGTGTTCGCTTGTACGGGGCAGGGGCCCATCAAGGTCAGCTTGACGCGCCGAAGCTCCGCCGCAGCTCCAGCCCGTAGCGCCGGGGGCGGTTGGGCTGTCGCGCCAGGTCGACCGCGCCGTTGAACACGCCGAACAGATCCTCGGGCATGCGCTCGTTGAGGATGTTCTCGCCGAACGCGGTCAGCGCCCATGGCCCGTGGCGCAGCCCGACGCGCAGGTCGACAAAGCCGTGCGTGCCCGACTTCAGGTCCGGGAAGTCGAGCGTGTAGCTGCGCGGGCCGGTCATGCGCCAGGCGACATGCGTCGTCAGGCTGGTGTCGCGGCCGAGCTGCTTTTCCCAATCGGCCGACAGCGCCATGGTGAAAGCGGGCACATAGGGCATCGCCGCCCCGACCACCGCCGGGTTGAACGCGAAGGCGCGGATCGTCGAGTCGGTGTAACCGGCGGCGTAACGCAGCTTCAGGCCCGTGGCCGGATGCAGCGCGATCTCCAGCTCGGCGCCTTGCGCGCGCACCTTGTCGATCGCGACATTCTGCAGCGTGAAGGTGACCGGGTTGAAGGTGGTGATCTGGGCATTGGCCTGGTCGTTGCGGAACACGGCCGCGCTCATCGTCAGCAGGTCGCCGAAGGCCGATGCCTTGAGGCCCAGTTCATAGCTGTCGGTCGTCTCGGCGGCGAAGGCGCGCGGCACCGTCGGCGCATATTGGTTGAACCCGCCGCTGCGGAACCCCCGGCCATAGCTGCCATAGACCTGCACCGCCGGCGCGACGTGCCAGGACAGCGACACCTTGGGCTGGAACCGGTCGAAGGTCGCGCGGGCATCGGTCGTCGCCTCGTCGCGCGGGTCGAACGAGCGGCGATAGTCGCGGTCGTAGCGCCCGGCGACCGCGATCTCGAATGCCTCGACCGGCTTGTACGACGCCTCGCCCGACAACGCCCAGGTGGTGCTGGTCTGGTCGTCCTCGATCTCGAACAGCTGCTGGGCGGGGTCGATATCCTTCTCGGTCAGCCGCGCGGTGCCGCTGGTGTCGTTATAGACGGCGAAGGTGCTGAACTTGTGGCGCCGCTCGTAGAAGCTGCCCAGCGCCCAGCGGAACGGCCCCGTCCCCGTCGAGTGCAGCCGCGCCTCTGCCGTCCAGGCATTCAGCCGGTCGAGGGCATATTGGTAGCTGGGGAAGAAGGTCACCCCGTCGCTCGGCAGCGCGGTCAGGTCGCCATCGGCGAGGCCGGCGTCGTTGGTGTGGAAATAACCGCCCGCCACCGTCAGCGTCGCGAAGCCGAGGCCCTGTTCCAGCTTCGCGCTGATGACATGGCTCTCGCGCCGGTTGATGCCGAGCACATTCTGCGAATCCTGCGCGCCGAAATCGTCGATCGAGGCACGGCTCGGCTCGACCGCGTCATAATAGCCGATGCCGTCGCGCGCCTTGCCGAACTGGCCGCGCAGGTCGAATTTTGTCAGGGGTCCAGGGGCGAAGCGCAGCAGCCCGCTGAGCGACATGTCGCGAACATAATCGGCGCCGGTATGGAGATAGACATTGTCGATCAGCCCGTCGCTGCGATTGCCGTAACCACCGAGACGGAAAGAGATTTTGTCGCCGACCAGCGGCCCCGACACGACCCCGGCGACGCGCTGCGTATCGCTATTCTCGTATGCGGCGGAGACCCAGCCCCGGATTCGGTCGGTCGGCGCCTGGGTGACGATATTCACCGTGCCGCCGACCGCGCTGCGTCCATATAGCGCGCCCTGTGCGCCGCGCAGGATCTCGACGCGTTCGATGTCGAACAGCTGCTGCGTGGCGAATTCGGCATCGGGGGCGGTGACGCCATCGACGACGAAGGCGAGCGGTGGATCGCCGACCTGCGGGGTGATGATGCCGCGCAGCTGGAAGCGCTCGAGCCCCGGGCGGTAATTGTCGAGCAGCCCGAAATTGGGGGCCTGGTCGGCGATGCCGCGCAGGTCGCGGATGCCCGCGCGCTCGATGTCCGTGCGGTCGAACACGGAGACCGAGGCGGGGATGTGCTTGAGATGCTCGGGGCGGCGCAGGCTGGTGACGACCACATCGCCGTTGTCTGTGGCGGCGGTGGGTGGCGCGGTCTGCGCGGCGGCGGGGGCAGCGGTCAGGCACAGCGCAAGCAGGCTCATGCCGGCAAGCGACGAGGGAACGATGGTGAACGGATTCATGGCGACAAGCTTCTTTATAAGCGGCCTGTCACCAACCGCTGTTGAGATGCCGCGCCCTTTACCGAAGGCGCCGACACAATCAAGTCCCTTGGTAAGTCCCTTGGCAAGCCCTTCGGCAGAAATCGATCGTCAGCTGTCCTCGGCCAGCGAGGTTGCGATCAACGCGACCCATTCTCGTAGTTCGACCGAACGGAACGACAGATCGAGGCCGGCCATCCTGCGACCGACCGTCCGCCATGTTTCCCGACGCTGGTCGTGATGCGAGATGCGGTGGAGCCAGCCGCCGTCATTGGCCGCGCCCATTGGCCCAAAGGCTTCCTCCTGCTCGCGGTCGATCGTCCAGCGGCACAAGGCGGTGATCGACGGGTCGGGCACGGCGGCGACGTGCAGCGCACAGTAGAGCAGCGCCACGCCGATAAACGGTTCCTCGCCGCGATCGCGCTCCATCGCCAGCCGGTCGATGAACCAGTTGAGCAAGGCGCCCGTCTCGGCCCACAGGCCGGCGTTCAGCGTATCGAGGCTGGCGACCAGCGCGACGGTGGTTTCGTTGAAGCTGACATGCGGCCGCATGCCCTTTTCGCCGGCCATGCGCAGCAGCGAGGCGCAGCAAAAGGCCCGCATCCAATGGCCCCGTTCGCCTTGCCCACCAGGCATCCAGCCGGGCTGGTCCGGTTGCGACCAGCGGATCAGTTCGAGCACCTCCTGTGGCACCCATTCCGGCATCGGCACGAAACCCTCGTCGCGCATCCGGCGCAGCACGGCATAATGTTCGTTCGCCTGCTGGGCATAATCGGCCTCGGCGATGTCGCGCAGCATCGCTTCGTCGACCTGTCGGGCCAGCTTGGCGAGCAGCAGACCGGGATGCGGTTCAATCGGGGCTGGGAAGGGCGCGGCCATCGGCGGTATCTGAACCACTGAATACTGCGGACAGCTTAACGCTGGCGCGACTCAGCCTCGCATGAAGAAGGCGCGGGTTGCCGCGTCGGCGGGGAAGAAGCTTTCCAGCGTCAGGTCGGCGAGCGTCACGTCGCTGGCGGTGCCGAACACCGTGGTGGTAGAGAGCAGTGACAGCGTCGGGCCGCCCGGCATGCGCAGCATCAGCGGCACCGCGACGCGCGCGACGGGCGGCGGCTGGGTCTTGCTGCGGGGCGTCGGTATCGCCGCCAGCTCGTCGTGCAGCCGCGCCAGCTCGGGATCGGCGGTGGCGATGAAATCGGCCCTCAGCCGCCCGAGAATGTGGTGGCGCCACTCGGCGATGTTGGCGATGCGCGGCGCCAGCCCTGCCGGATCGAGCGTGGCGCGCAGCACATTGGTGGGCGGCGCGACCAGCCGCGCCGGCAGGCCGCGAAGCAGGGCCTGCGCGGGCGGGTTCGCCATGACCAGATTCCACCGCCGGTCGACGACCAGCGCGGGGAAGGGGCAATGCGCCTCGAGCACGGCATGGAGCGCGGCGCGTGCGGCCTCCATCTCCGGCGCGTCGAGCGATCGTTCGGTGTGGATGGGGGCATAGCCGCCGGCGACGAGCAGGCGGTTGCGCTCGCGCAGCGGCATGGCGAGGTGCTCGCCGAGCCGCCGCAGCAGATCGCGGCTGGCATTGGCGCGGCCGCTCTCGACGAAGCTGAGATGGCGCGTCGATATTTCGGCCTCGACCGCCAGGTCGAGCTGGCTCATCCGGCGGCGCTTGCGCCAGTCCCGCATCACATCGCCGACCGTCTCGCCGTTCATGCGCTTCTCGTCTCCACGCCGCGACAGTGCGCCGCATCCGGTGCGTCTTCCGATTACCTGCGAGGTAATCGTTCTGCCTCGCCGATATCGCCATCAATGGCCCTGCAACCAGGCAGGAGCAATGACATGACCGACCCACAGACCGTCGCCACTCTCTACGTCGCGAGCTGGAACGCGAGCCCGGCAGAGCGCCGCGCCGCCATGGCGCCCTGGGCTCCGGCGGCGACCTATCGCGACCCGTTGATGGCGGGCGAAGGACGCGACGGCATCGCCGCGATGATGGACGCCGCGGTGGCGCAATTCCCCGGGCATCGCTTCGCGGTCGCCGGCGTTCCCGACGGCCATGGGCCGTTCGTGCGCTTCAGCTGGACGCTGGCGCCGGAGGCGGGCGCGGCGGTGGCGCGCGGCACCGATATCGTGCGGCTCGACGGCGACGGCCTGATCGCCGAGGTGATCGGCTTTCTCGACGGGGGCGCGGCATGACCGCGCCCTATGTCGCCATCGCCGATGGCCATCGCCTTTATGTGCGCGACTGGGGCCGCGGCCGCCCGGTGGTGTTGCTCGCCGGCTGGGCGATGGACGGGCGCTGCTGGGGCGAGACGATGCTCCGTCTGAACGCCGCCGGGCTTCGCACCCTCGCCTGTGACCGGCGCGGTCATGGCCGTTCGACCGACCCCGGCATGTACGACTATGACGTGCTGGCGGACGATCTTGCCGCGGTGCTGGATGGGCTCGACCTGCGCGATGCCGTGCTGGTCGGCCATTCCGGCGCGGGCGGCGAGATCATCCGCTATCTTGCGCGGCACGGCGCCGGCCGCGTCGGACACGTCGTGCTGGTCGGCGCGACCGGGCCGGCGATGATCGCCCCGGTACCCGGCGCGCCCGGGATCGACCCGGGGCTGGTCGAACCGGCGATCGCGCGCATCGCCGGGGATATGTCGGGCTGGATCGCAGAGAATATCGCCCCCTTCGCGCCCCAGGCGGATGCGGTGACGATGCAGTGGCTGTCGGCGATGCCGCTCGACGCGTCGCGCCGCGCGCTGGTCGATTTCCAGCGCGCGATCCTGACCACGGACTTCACCGCCGAGGCGCGCGCGATCGGCGTGCCGGTGACGCTGATCCATGGCGACGCCGACGTCAGCGCGCCGATCGACCTGACCGCGCGCCGTTATGCGGCGCTGATCCCGGGGGCCGAGCTGCTGGTCTATGAGGGTGTGGCGCATGGCGTGATGATCACCCATGCGGCGCGGCTGGCGGCGGACATCGTGCGCGTCGCATTGCCGGGGTGAGGGGGACGGTGGCGGCGCGACGAGGCGCGTCCGCGACCGGTCCGTATCCGTAGTTTCCACAGGTGCGGTGCCCGGCAACGCAGGTTAACCCTCGGCGATCGTCGGCATAGCCCGGGCACCGGCGATGGAGAGCGTTCGCGCTCCCGCCCGCACGCCGGAGCGCGCATGCCCGAACCGCATGGTCCCCTTCACCGGATGGTGCGCAAGCTTGAGGTGCATGCGTTCCTCTCCGACGCGGACCGTGCGGCGCTGCTCGCGCTTCCCTTAACGCTGCGGAAGTTCGAGCGCGGCACGGTGCTGGTGCGGGAAGGCGATCTTCCCGAGCATTGTGCCGTGCTGGTCTCCGGCTTTGCCTGTCGCCACAAGCTGAGCCAGGCCGGCGCGCGCCAGATCGTCTCGCTGCACCTGCCGGGCGAGATGCTCGACCTGCAGCATATCTTTCTCGACATCGCCGATCACAATATCCAGACGCTGAGCCCGGCCACGGTGGCGACCGTGCCGCGCAGCGCGCTGCGTGCGCTGGCGGAGACGCGTCCCGCGATCGGCCATGCCATCCTGGTCAACATCCTGATCGAGGCGTCGATCTTTCGCGAATGGCTGCTCAACATCGGCCGGCGCGATGCCCGCGCGCGCGTCGCGCACCTGCTGTGCGAGTGCGCAGTGCGCCTCGACGCCGAGGAGGTGGAGGCCGGCCAGCCCTGCGACCTGCCGATGTCGCAGGACGAACTGGCCGATGCGCTTGGCCTGACGCCGGTGCATGTCAGCCGGATGCTGCGTAGCCTGGCGGATGCGGGCCTGATCAGGCGCGACCGCCGGCGGGTGAGCTTTCCGCGGTGGGAAGAACTGAAGAGCGCGTGCGATTTCAACGAACGTTATCTGCATCATGGTGAGCAGATCGCCTGATCGGTACCGGTCCGGGCGGCTTCGCTCGCCGCGCTGCCCTGAGCCGAGGCCTCAGGCGACGCCGGCGGCGAGTGGCGGCAGGGTCGGCGGGCAGGACGGCGTCGTGTCGGGCGCCTCATCCAGCGCGCCCAGCATCGCTGCCATGTCGAGCGGCGCCGTTTCCAGCAGGGTCGCGGCGGTGATGGCGCGCAGATAATTGATCACCGGCAGCTGCCAGGCGGCGTTATCGATAATCAACTGGGGTTGCATGGATCGCCTCCCGGCCTTGGTCGCCGACTGAGGCAACGGCGTGCCCGGCCGGCCCGCCTGGTGGCCGGTTTGCCGCTGACCCGGCGTCGATCGACGGGTCGGGCGGCGCCAGGTGGTTCTCGACAGGCTCAACCAACGGCGCGCCCGACTTGTTCCGGGAACCGCCATGTGACCTGAGCATGAACGACCGATGCGGGGCCCCGGCACGTCCTGCAATGACGCCCGGCGCCCATCGCGACATGCTCTAGGTGGCGCCGCAATAGGATGCTATGCCGCGCCATCACCGTCCGCCGTGCAGGCACACGTGACCGGGAGACGCATGTGCTCTCGCCTGCAAGCGGAGCGTCGTCGTGGTCCTCAATATTCCCGCTTTTTCCGCGACCGCGCGATGACGGAGCCGATCCTCGACACGCTGCGCACTGCGCACGATGCCCAGGTGCTTGCGCTGGCGATCGTCAACACCATTCCCGACCCGTTCCTGGTGCTGGACGAGGGCCTGCACGTGCTGGCGGCGAGCCGCGCCTTTTACGACGTGTTTCGCGTCGATGCGGCGGAAACCCAGGGCCGCTCGCTGTTCGCGCTGGGCGATGGGCAGTGGAACATCCCGGCGCTGCGCCACCTGCTCGAGACGATCATCCCCGACCGGGTGGCGATGGACGGGTTCGAGGTATCGCACGACTTTCCCGGCCTGGGCCTGCGCATCATGCTGCTCAATGCGCGCAAGGTGATCTATGCGGACAGCCCGGCGATCACCATCCTGCTGGCCTTCCGCGACGTCACCGACATCCGCCTGATCGAAAGCGAGAAGGCCGCGTTGCTGGCGCGTGCCGAGCAGCTACTTGCCCAGAAGCAGATGCTGCTCGAGGAGATGCGCCACCGCGTCGCCAACAGCCTGCAGATCATCGCCAGCATCCTGTTGCTCAAGGCGCGCGCGGTGGCCTCGGACGAGACGCGCGCGCATTTGAAGGACGCCCATCTGCGCGTCATGTCGGTGGTGACGGTGCAGCATCATCTCCACACCGAGGACGGCATCGCCGAGATCGATGTCGGACCCTATCTCACCAAGCTGTGCGCCGGGCTGACCGCGTCGATGATCGGCGAGGACCGCCCGATCGCCATCGAGGTTCGCGCCGATGCCGGCATGACCGAATCGGCGACCGCGGTGAGCCTGGGTCTGATCGTCACCGAGCTGGTGATCAACGCGATCAAATACGCCTTCCCTGATGGCAAGCCCGACGCCCACATCCTGGTCCGTTACGAGCGCGACGATGCCGACTGGAAGCTGACCGTTTCGGACAATGGCGTCGGCCACGAGAACGCGGGCGACGCCGCGGGCGAGCCCGGCCTCGGCACGACGATCATCAAGGCGCTGTCGAACCAGCTTGGCGCGGCGGTCGCGGTCGCGAGCGGCCCCGGCGGCCTGACCACCAGCGTGACCCGGTCGAGCTTCAGGTCGCATGACGCGGCCGTGGCGGCGGCGGCATGATCGCGTGAATCATTGCCGCTCCATCCTGGTCGATGTGACCAGGTGGCGGAACGGATGTCAGGCGGGGGAGGTTGTGCCGGCATGAACAAGATTGCGAAAGTCGTCGGCATCGGCGCGCTCGGTGCGGGTGCAGGCGCCCTCCTGCTCGCCGGCCGCGTGCTGGCCGGGCGCCACCCGGTCGGCAACAAGGCGGTGCCGGAGCCGGCGCGGCGGGTCGACCTCGATCGCTATCTCGGCCGCTGGTACGAGATCGCGCGCTACGAGCAGAGCTTCGAGCAGGGTTGCGAGGCATCGACCGCGGACTATGCGTTGCGTCCCGACGGCAAGATCGCGGTGACCAACAGCGCACGACGTCCCGATGGCACGACGCGGGTGGTCGAGGGGCGGGCGATCGTCGTCGACACGGCGACCGACGCCAAGCTGAAGGTGAGCTTTTTTGGCCCCTTCTATATCGGCAATTACTGGGTGCTCGACCGGGGCGAGGATTATGACTGGGCGATCGTCGGCGAATCCTCCGGGCGCTATCTGTGGCTGCTGGCGCGCAAGGCGCAGCCGGACCCGGCGGAACGCGCCGCGCTGATCGCGCGGGCCGGGGCGCTGGGTTACGACACGTCGATGCTGGTCGAGACCGTCCAGCCCTGAGGGGCGCGCCGGGGGGCAGGCCAGCGCCCTTGCCAAAGGCGGCAACCCCCGCGATGTTCGGCACCGCGTTGCGGAGGGTTCGGGCAATGACGACCATCACCATGACACCATCCCGGCCACGCGTCGTCGGCCGGTCCTTCTACCTCATCATGTCGCTGTTGATGGCGGCGGTGATCGTCGGCGGATTCTCGCAGACGGTGCCGGACGATTTCAGGGCCCCGCATGGCTTCCCGCTGCTGATGCAGATTCACGGCGCGGTGTTCGCCTCGGGGGTGTTGCTGTTCGTCGCCCAGCCCGCCTTCGTCGTGCGCGGATCGGTGGCGCTGCACCGGCGGATCGGGCTGTTCGGCGCGGCGCTGGCCGGGGCGATGGTGATCATGGGGCTGGCCGCGACCTGGTACGCCGTGCACTATAATTTCGTCCCCGACTTCTTCCCGCCGCGCATCTTCCTGGTGATGAACGTGATCGGCATCCTGGTGTTCGGCGGGCTGGTCGCCGCCGGCGTGGCGCTGCGCCGCAAGGCCGAGTGGCACAAGCGGCTGATGCTGTGCGCGACGGTGTCGATCCTCGGTCCCGGTCTCGGGCGGCTGCTGCCGATGGACTCCTTCGGCGCCGCGGCCCCGCCGGTGATGTTCGGCGTGATCGGCCTGTTCGCCTTTGCCGGGCCGGTGTTCGACCTGATCGTTCGGCGGCGGATACATCGCGCTTACTGGTGGGGCGTGGGGGCGATCCTGCTCAGCATGGTGGCGATCGGGCCGCTGGCGTTTTCGCCGCTGGGCGCGGCGATGTTGCAGGCGGTGCGGGCGGGGTAGGACCGGGGGCGTAGGAGATAAATGCGGTGCCACCGGGATTACGGATATATTATGAAGCGGTCTCATTCGCGGGGCGCTGCTCGACAAAGACCCCATCGCATATCGCCACTTCCGCGTTTTCGACCATTTCCTGACCGAGAACGTCATGGAATTTCATGGCAACTTCCAGCATTCTCAGTTTGGGGCCGCCGCCTATAACGCTACATTGGGCGATTTCCTCCCCCAGCTTTCTGGTTGCAGCGGTCGCCGGTACGAAACCAATCGCCTTTATATTATCGTGTTCCAATGGAAGTGAGTAGAAGAAAGATTGTGTCGGTCGTAATGATTTCACATGACTACTTTCATTTTCACAGTAATCATGTAAAATTCTGCCTCCTGATATTTTAATAGTTGCGCAGTTATCGAAGCTAACAGAGCCGCCAAAATTTGCAAACGTGATCATAAGTGTGCGGCGACCCTGAAAACTCTCTTGCACAGATGCGCGCTGAATTTGGATTAGTGGTCCGTTTTGAGCGGAAAACATCGCCTGCTGAATGCGCCGTGCCTCTTTCGCCTCACGCCATGTCGCATATGAGAAGTAGCTGGTAACAAACAAAGTTACTACGACCGCAAGCTGGGCCAGGTATGTGACCCGATTCAGCGTTGACCACTTTTTCCACTCGGTAGTGTTGGGTAACATACGCCCCCCCCCTATCGCTTCATCGCCGGACTGGTGAAACCTTGCGGTATAGTGAAGTCGAATCCTCGGCGCGCAACACTGCGAGCTTGGGGCGCTTGTGGCAATATTTACTTCTACCTGTCTCTTCCTAATACCACCACGTCTCGCACAAATGCAGCCGGTGGTCGCCTTCCTCCGGTGTGGCCACGCCGCAATTCCACAGCGCGAAGTCGAGTTCGCGGGCGGTGATGTTATGGCCCGCGGCGACCACCGCCTGGCGCAGCAACTCGCAGGCATGCGCCGTAACCGCGCGCAACTCGATCTCGGCGCGGCTGCCGGCCTCGAGCAATTCGCCTGCGCCGATCTGCCGCGACAAAGTGGGGTCATAGCGCAGCACGCCGTTCGCCTCGAGCACGTAAGGCAGCATATTGTCGGCGAACACGGTCAGCCGCTCCAGCCCCGTGATCTCGAACAGCCCACTCTGCGTGCCGGCGATGGCGAGGTCGTGGACGAGGATTTGCGCGCGCTTGAGCAGCCACACCTCTTCCCCGTCGAGCGATGCGACGTCGCGGAACATCGGCATGCGGCACAGCAGCGCGACCATCGCCGTGGCGTCGAGTTTCGCGGCGGCGAGCAAATTGGCATAGACGCCGTCCAGTTCCGCCGCGACGAACCGGCCCAGCTCGCGCAGTGCCTCGACCGCCCAGCCGAGGAAGCGGGCGAGCGCCGCATTGTCCGGGTCCTGGCCGAGCATCCGCGCCACGGTCGCCGCGTCGATCGCCTGCAATGCCTCGCAGCTCGGCAGGCCTTCGTTGCGGACCCAGTCGCGCAGCGCGGTGGCCAGCGCATAATAGCCTTCCTCGCCGCGATACGGCGCGTAATGCGCGAAGAAGCCCGAGCCGAAATTGAGCGCGTCGAGCATCAGGAAATAGCCCGTCGTCTCGGGATAGTCGGCGATGAAATGATGCGGCGTGTGGCGCATCTTCTTGGGCAGCAGCCGGGCGATCGGGTCGGCGAAGCGGGCCAAAGCGGCTTCGTCGATCGTCACCAGTTGCGCGGTTTCGGCCACCGCGCGGCAGGAGGGCAGGACCTGTTCGAGCATGCCCCGTCCTCAGCCGAGCCAGAAACGGCGCGCATCGTCCAGCGATCCGACCGCGATCCCGGTGCGCACATCGGCCATCACGCGGTTCATCGTCGCGATATTGTGGATCGTCAGCAGCGTCTGGCCGATCAACTCGTCGGCCTTGAACAGATGGTGGATATAGGCGCGGGTATAGGTGGTGCAGGTCTCGCAACCGCAGCTTGGGTCGAGCGGGGTGCGGTCGGTCTTGAAGCGGGCGTTGCGCATGTTGAGGCGCGGCTCGCTGCGCTTGACCGCGGCGCCCTCGCCCACTGCGGCGGGGACTAGCGCCGCGCCGTGCCGCGCCATGCGCGTCGGGGCGACGCAATCGAAGGTGTCGATGCCGACCGTGACGCAGTGGAACACATCCTCCACCCCGCCGATGCCGAGCAGGTGCACCGGCTTGGGCGAGGCGAGCGCGGCGTTGGTGAAATCGACCACCTCGTACATCTGCGCCTTGGACTGGCCCAGACTCCCGCCGATGGCGTGGCCGAAGAACGGCCGCTCAAGCAGGAACGCTGCGGACGCGCGGCGCAGATCGTCATACACGCCGCCCTGCGAGATGCCGTACAGCCCCTGCATGCCCGCCGAGCCCTCGCGCGGCGCGTAATCGCCGAAGTCGGCCGCGTAGCGCGCGATCGAGCGGTCGGTCCAGCGATGCGTCAGCGCCAGCGACTTGGCGGTATAGGCGCGGTCGACATGGAAGGGCGTGCATTCGTCGAAGGTCAGGATGATGTCGGCGCCGAGCTGGCGCTGGATCTCGATCGAGCGTTCCGGCGTGAGCATCTCGCGCCGCCCGTCGATATGCGAGCGGAAGGCGACGCCCTCCTCGGTGATCTTGAGCACCGATTTCTGCGAGACCTCGAACTTGCGCGTGCTCTTGATCTCCTCCGCCACCCCGCCATGCGCCAGCGAGAAGACCTGGAAACCGCCGCTGTCGGTCAGCATCGGGCCGTTCCAGCCGGTGAATTTGTGCAGGCCCCCATGGTCCGCGATCACCTCCGGCCCGGGCTGGAGCATCAAATGATAGGTGTTGGAGAGGATGAACTGCGTGTCCGCGGCGCGCACCTGCGGGATGGTCGTCGCCTTCATCGCCGCCTTGGTGGCGCAGAAGATGAAGGCCGGGGTCTGCACCGTGCCGTGCGGGGTGGTCAGCGTGCCGAGCCGGGCGCGGTCCAGCGTGGGCGCGGGAGTGCTGTCGAAGGCGAAGCCGGGGAGGGCGGGGTCGCTCCACTGGGTGGCGTGGGTGGTCATGGTCTCAACAATAGCCTGAAATAACATCCACCCCGGCGCAGGCCGGGGCCCAGTCGGGAAGGCGGAAATAAGGGAGCGCAGCGGCTGTTCCCGCGAC
>JAZJXZ010000016.1:11560-139455 GCA_040390605.1 Pseudomonadota bacterium | reverse complement strand
GGGCCCCGGCCTGCGCCGGGGTGGTAAACCTGGTGCATCACGCCGCTTCCGCCACTTCGCGGTGCGGGATCGCCCGGAACACCTTGCGTGAGAGATAGATGAACGGCGTGTCGAGCAGCGAGACGAACACGCGGATGCCGAAGGTGCCGAGGATATAGGTGAAGATCACGCTGTCCCACGGCACCGGCTGGGCTGCGAACACCCGCCAGGCGAGGATCGAGAACACCGTATTGTCGAGCAGCGCGGCGGCGATGTTCGAGGCGCCGTTGCGCAGCCATAATTGCCGCCCGCCGGTGCGTTTCTTCAGCCAGGCGAAGATCGTCACGTCGAGATGCTGGCTGAGCAGATACGACATCAGCCCGGCGGCGAGCAGCCCGACCTGCGGCAGCATCAGCGTGGTCAGCGCACCCTCGACCGCGGCGCCCTCGGGCAGCGGGTGGTAACCGAGCGTCAGCAGCATGACGAAGGTGAACAGCAACTGGCAGGCGAAGCCGGTCCAGATCGTGCGCCTGGCGGCGGCCGCGCCGTAATTCTCGGCGATCACGTCGATCGCGAGATAGGTGCTGGTGAACAGCTCGGTGCCGAGCGCGACGGGGTGCGCGAAGACCGAGAATTGCGCGGTCTTCATCACCTGGAAATTGGCCGCGACGATCGCGACGACGATGAACGCGGTGAGGCCCGTCAGCCCGAACAGGCGCATCATCACCAGCACGCCGCCATAGGCGGTGACGATCATCGCCAGCGACAAGGCCTCGGGCGGCAGCGTGTTGAGGAAGGCGATGGCGGTGCCCATGAGCGGGGTGGGTGGTCCTGTTGGCGTGGCCGTGACGTTCGGACATCAACGTTGCGCGAAGCGGGGGCTTCTTGCGGGCTATAGGCGAGGCGTCAAGGGTTGGGGTCGGCCCGCCGCTATCGGCGGCGCTCGAAGCGTTGAGCGCGCGCGTCCGATTCAGCCCGATAGCGGCGCTTCGCTCCGGCGCGACACGCCGGGTCAGCGCCTGCGCGTTGGCGGCGGCGGGGCGGGCTCGACGGTCAGGCGTAGCATCAGCGCGGTGACCTTGTCGTCGAGCGTATCCTCGCGTTCAGGATAGCAGGATTGCAGCACGCCACCCACCTGCACGACCCGTTCATGGTCGAGCGGCGCGCCGGTCGGCGGTGGCCTGTCGACCAGCGCCGGTGGCGGCAGGCCGCGGTGCCGGCGCACCGTCGCCATCCACTGTGTGATGCGGAGCCTCATCCGCGCACGACGCGCGGCGGCCCGCGGCGCCCTCTGCGTGCGAACATCAGCTTTTCTTTCCGTCTGTTACGCCATCAACGCGCCAGCGGCCCGCGTGGTTGCGCATGCCATCGACCATTGTTGCCACGCCGGGTTCGTGGCATGCCCCCGGCGGGGCAGGCGACGGGACAAGGGGTGCGCGCGATGCGGCGGACGGTGATGGCGATGCTGGGTGCGTTGGCGCTGGCGGGTTGCTCGTTCGGCGCCGACGTGCCGGTGGCGGAAAAGGCGATCGCCGCGTTCCACGCCCAGCTCGACGCCGCGCAGTTCGGCCCGATCTATGCCGGGGCGGCGAAGGAGATGAAGAGCAGTACCACGGAGGCGCAGCTCACCGCCTTCCTCGCCGCGGTGCACCGCAAGCTCGGCGTGCTGAAATCGGGCAAGTCGGTCGGCTGGAACGAGAACCTCAACCCCGGCGGCCATTATGTGACGGTCAACTATCAGGCGGTCTATGAGCGCGGACCCGCGACCGAGAATTTCGTCTATCGCATCGACGACGGCAAGGCGGCGCTGGTCGGTTATCACATCAACTCGGATGCGCTGATCCTCAACTAGGGTATCCCGCTACGGCTTGGGCGGCATTCGTGCTTAACGGCCCATGAGGCTCTTTTCGCTCGCAATTTGCATGAACTTTTCCCTCAGGGCTCGCGTTGTTCGGTCGGCGCGGCTGTTCTGCCGGGCGGGTGAAACCGGGGAGTAAGCATGAGTATCGGCAGGGTCGAAAAGCGCGGCAGCCTCGTGTTCGTGCACGATGACGAGGGACAGCTGCGTTTCGTGCGTATCGGCGATATCCACACGCACGCCGCGCGCGCGGTCAGCATCGTGCGGAACGGCAGGATCACGACGTTCGACGAAACCGGTCGCGAGATCGAGGAAGCGTGGATGCTCGGCAACGACGTCGCCGCGCCGCGCCCGCTGATGCGCCAGGCGCTCGGCGCGCGTTAGAGCGGCAGTTCGAGGAAGATCGTACCGGGCGCCGCACCGTCATAATAAGGCGGGATCGGGCGGAAGCCGGCGGTGGCGTACATCGCCTGGGCGGCAGCCATGTCGGACAGGGTGTCGAGCCGCATCGCGCGGTAGCCGAGGCGTCGTGCGGAGACGATGATCGCCTTCATCAGCGCCGCACCCAGACCCGTGCCGCGCGCCGGCGGCGCGACATAGAGACGCTTCATCTCGCACAGCCCGTCGCCGAGCGGGCGCAGCGCGACACAGCCCAGCGCCTGCCCGGCGGCGGCGCGGGCGAGCAGCAGCGCGCCGTGCGGGGCGGCATATTTGCCCGGCAGGCCGGCGAGCTCGGCGGTGAAATCCTGATAGGCGAGGTCGACGGAGAGCCCGTCGGCATAGGCCTGGAACAGGGTGCGGATGGCGGCAAGGTCCTCGGCCGTGACGGCGGGGGCGATGGTCGGGGGAGGCGACATGGCCGCGACATTGTCATCCGGGGCGCTGCGTCGCAACCGGCAAGCGGGACCGCCTCACCGCCACGTTGCGCCCGGTGGCGACCGCGCAGCGGGAACGGGCTAGGCGAAACGCCGCCGCCAATAACGCAACGCAAAGCCGCATGCGGTGCCGATCGCGATCGCCACGGTCAGGTCGGCGAGCACGGTCAGCGTCATGGTCAGCAGTAGCAGCGCGAGGTCGGCGCGCGGCGCGTGGAGCCGTTCCGGCCAGCGGTGCGGCTCGCTCATCGTCCAGGCGGTGACGATCAGCAGCCCGGCGAGCGCGGGCATGGCGAGATAGCCGGCGAGCGGCGCGGCGACCAGCATCACCGCCAGGATGATCAGCGCGTGGAGGATGCCGGCGACCGGGGTGCGCCCGCCGGCGCGGACATTGGTCGCCGTGCGCGCGATCGCGCCGGTCGCGGGCAATCCGCCGAACAGCGGCGCGGCGACATTGGCCGCGCCCTGCGCCAGCAGCTCGGCATTGGAACGGTGCGCGCCGCCGATCATACGGTCGGCGACCACCGCCGAGAGCAGCGACTCGATCCCGGCGAGAAAGGCGATGATCAGCGCCGAGGGCAGCAGGTCCACCATCGCGGCGGATGAGACCGGCGGCAGATGCGGCCAGGGCAGGCCGGCGGGCAGCGCGCCATAGCGCGAGCCGACGCTGTCGACGGGCAAGGCGAACAGCGCGACGGCAGCGCTGGCCAGTGCGACCGCCACGACCGGGCCGGGGATGCGCGGCACCCAGCGGCGCATGGCGAAGATCGTGACGATCGTCGCCACGCCAATGGCCAGCGCGGCCGGGTTGAACGTCGCTCGGGCGGCCCACAAGGCCGAGAGCTTGGCGAGGAAATCGGCCGGCAGCGCGCCGCCGCCCAGGCCGAATAGGTCCTTGATCTGGCTCGTCGCGATGACGATCGCGATACCCAGCGTGAATCCCTCGATCACCGCCTCGGGGATCAGCGCGATCAGGCGCCCGGCGCGGAACGCCCCGGCGACGAGCAGGATGACGCCGGCCATCAGCGTGGCGAGCAGCAGGCCGTCGAACCCGTGTTTAGCGATCACGCCGTAAACCACGACGATGAAGGCGCCGGTCGGGCCGCCGATCTGCACCCGGCTACCGCCCAGCGCCGAGATCAGGAAACCGCCGATCACCGCCGTCACCAGCCCCGCCGCGGGCGCCGCGCCCGAGGCGATGGCGATGGCGATGCTCAGCGGCAGCGCAACCATCGCCACCGTCACGCCCGCCACGGCATCGCCGGCGAACTGCGCCCGCGTATAGCCGGGCAAGGTGGTGAGCAGCTTGGGCTTCACAGGCGCTCGATCCGCACCAGCTTGTCGCGCGCGGTCGCGCCGCGCAGCAGGGTCAGCGCCGAGCGTGGCCGGCCCAGCGCAGCGGCGAGCAGCGTGAGCACCGCTTCGTTGGCGCGGCCATCTTCGGGCGTCGCGGTGGTGCGGACGGCCAGGACGGGGCGTGCGCCCTCACCCGGCAGCATCACCGCGTCGGCGCGGGCATTGGGCGTCGCGCGGATCGCCAGCCGGCCGTCGCCGTCGGCCAGCGCCAGGATCGCCTCGGCAGGCGGCGTTGCTGCGCGGGCACGAGCCATCAAGCGCGCGTACGCTGGTTACGCGCCGTTCCGCTCGCCATTCTGTGCGTCGCCCCGATGCCCGTCATCGCGCCATCATGGCCGGTGCGCGCCGATTCTCCTATCCGGGAATTCCCGTATTGCGGCGCGGGCGGCGAGGGAGAAGCGCCGCCCGCGCCCGGCCGCGGCCGGGGTCAGCCGCTGCGCTTGCGCCGCGTTTCCCAACCCTTCTTCGCGGCCGCCGTTTTTCCTTGTTGACCGTCGCCCAGGCGCGGCTTCCCGACCAGTCCGCGTTAAACGCGGCGCCGCGCGTGAGTTGCGGGGAATGCGGGGAAAAATCTGTTCGACAAGGATCAAGTGTCGGCGAGCGGGCGAGGACGGGAACGAAATGAGCCGTTCGCGCGATCAGGCAGTGCGGGGAGCAGACGAGGCAATACGAGGTCACGACATGGACGAATTCTTCACCCGCATCGCCTCGCGTTCGGCGGCCTTTCTCGGCGCACCTTCGGCCTTTATCGGCTCGGCTTTGCTGATCATCATCTGGGCGGCGACCGGGCCGGCGCTGCATTACTCCGACACCTGGCAGCTGATCGTCAACACCGCGACGACGGTGCTGACATTCCTCGCCGTGTTCCTGATCCAGAACAGCCAGAACCGCGACGGTGCCGCGATCCAGGCCAAGCTCGACGAGATCCTTCGCGCGCTGGACACGGCGCGAACCGAGTTCATCGGCATCGAGCATCTCACCGACAAGCAAGTCGGCGAGATCCGAACCGCCCTGGAGAAGGAGGTGGGCCAGCTTCCCAGGGGCCGCGCCGCGACGACCGAGGAGAGCGTCGAGAACCTGCTCGATCGCTATTAGGAGAGTGCGATGATCCGTCCCGCCGTGATCAAGACGTCCGGCTATCTGATTTCCTCGGTCAGCGTGATGTTGCTCGGCGTGGTGTCGTGGAAATCGGCCAGCGAGAAGCCCCTGCTGCTGGCCTGCCTGATCGGCGGCATGGTGCTGTCGGTAATCGGCATGATCTGCCGCTGGGTCTCCTATCAGATGGAGGAGTGAGCGCGCGCCGCGTCGGTCAGCAGGTCGAGCGCGATGCGGAGAGCGGCCAGGCGCACCGGGCCGCGCCCGATATCGCCGAAATGCTCCTCGCGCGAGACCAACTCGCCGCCGCGCGACAGGCAGGCGAAATGCACCAGCCCGGGCTCGTCGTCCGGCCCGCCCGGGCCGGCGAAGCCGGTGATCGATACCGCGATGTCGCCGTGCGAGCGCGCCAGCGCACCGCGTGCCATCGCCGCCGCAGTCTCCGCACTGACCGCGCCGCAGCCTTTCACCACGCCCGGGTCGATCGCCAGCAGTTCGCATTTGGCCTCGTCGGTATAGACCACGAAGCCGCGCTCGAACGCGCGGCTGGCCCCTTCGACATCGGTCAGCAGCGAGGCGAGCAACCCGCCGGTGCAGCTCTCCGCCGTGACGATGGCGAGCTCGCGGTCGCACGCCAGATCGAGCAGCGCACGCGCCGAATCCTCGATATCGTCGGGCAGGGCGGCGAGCAATTCGCTCATGACGGGCGGCCTCCTGGGACATGAATGGAGGATTAACTTGCATTGAGGCGGGTCGGTTTCATGCCGTGTATTATTCGAGTCGAAAGAGGAGGATAGGATGGCCGACGACGATCTCATCTATTTGCTCCGCCGTGCCGCGGACGAGCGTGCGCGCGCCGAAAAGGCGATCGACCCGGCGGCGAAGGCTGCCCATGACGGGCTGGCGCAACGCTATGACCAGCGTATCCGCGAGCGGGGTGCCATCCGCGCCTGATCCCGCGTCCGCGCCGCCCGCTCGCGCGTTGATGCGCGCATGGCGGCAAGGAGAGGCGGCACGCGATCGCCGGGACAGCGCGCCCGACGGAGTGCGCTAGCCTTCAGTTCTTGCCGCGCAGCAGCGGCGCGCGTTCTGCCAGGTCGTTGCGGATCGTCGTCGCGGCGACGCCGCCTTCGCCCATGGCGTGGCTGATCTGGTCGAGCCCCTTGACGACGTCGCCCGCCGCATAGAGCCCGGCGACGCTGGTGCGCTGATGCGCATCGACCAGCAGGCAGCCGTCGTCCGACATCTTCGCCTTCAGGCAGCGCGCCAGATCCGATCGGATCGTCGAGCCGAGCGCGGGATAGATGCTGGCAAAGGCACGCCGCCCCGCCGCGGTGTCGAGCGCGATGCGCTCGCCCTCCAGCGCAAGGCGGCCGCACGGCCCATCGACCACCGCGATGCCGGCGTCGTCGAGCGCGGCGCGGTCGTCGCTGGAGAGGGCATGCGGCGCATCGGGCGCGATCAGCGTCACCTGCGCCGTGAAGCCGCGCAGGAACAGCGCTTCCCTTGCGCCATGGCTGCCGGTGCCGATCACGCCGACATTGGTGTCGGTCACCTCATAGCCGTCGCAGATCGGGCAATAGCGCAGCAGGCCGCGCCGCAGCGCGGTGCGATGGTCGCGCTCGCCGATGTCGGGGCGGCGATTGTGCACGCCGGTGGCGAGCAGCACGCTGCGCGCCGCGATCGGCCCGGCGGTGGTGGTGACCTGAAACTGCCCACGCTCGCGGTGCAGGCCGGTGGCCTCCGCCAGCACGATATCCGCGCCGTAATCCTCGGCCTGGCGCGCCATGCGTCGCAGCAGCGTCGGGCCGCGGATGCCGCCGGGAAAGCCGGGCACGTTGCGCGTGCGCGGGATCAACGCCGCCCGGCTGTCGCGCGCATCGACCAGCGTGACCGAGAGATGGAAGCGCGCGAGGTACAGAGCGGCGGTCAGCCCGGCCGGGCCGCCGCCGATCACCGCGCAATCGACGGGGCTATTCTTCATGCCGTGTCAGTCGCGCGCGCCATGACAGTTCAATCGCGACCGCCGCACAATGGTTCCCGGCGCGGAGATCGGTGCTAACATTGTTTAAGGACGTCCGCGGCGATGATGGGCAAAGGTCCGGTGATGCAACGCTTCTTCTTTCATGTCGTGAACGACGTCACCACCCTGATGGACGAGGAGGGGAAGGAGTTCGAGAATCTCGCGGCCGCCTGCCGTCATGCGCGCGCCATTATCGGCGACATCATCGCCGACGAGATAGGCGGCAGCGCCAATGTCTTTCATCTCTCCGTCATGATCGACGACGCCGACCATGTTCGCGTCGCCAACATCAAGGCGGTCACCAAAATCGTCGAATCGAAAAGCCCCTTCGCCGAGTGATGTCGGCGCCCTGACCGCTAACAGTGACAGGCAAACGCGCCCGGCGAGGATAGCCTCGCCGGGCGCGTATCGCTCAGTTCGGCGTGCCGGTGGTCACGGTCGTCTTGGTGCGCGTCGTGGTGGTCGGCCGCGTGCGATGCACGACGCGGTGAACGACGCGGCGCTTGACCGGTGCCCTGGCCGCGGTGGTGGTCGTCGCGGCTGCCGTCTGCGTCGTCTCGGTCGTCACCGTCGTGGGTGTTGGCGGGGGCGTCGGTGCAGCGATCACCACCGGCGGCGCCGAGCGCGCGGCGGCGGCATCGGCCTGGGCGGCGGCGGCGCTGGCCTGGGCGTCGGCGGCACGGGCATTGGCATCGGCAGCCCGCTCATTGGCGGCGGCGGCCTGGCGCTGCGCCGCGTCGGTCGCGGCCTGCTGGTCGTTCAGCCGCGCGCGCGACGAGGCGCTGAGTGCCATGTCGGCCAGCTGCGAGGCGTGCTGCGCGTCGCGGATCGCCGCGTCCTTGTCGTGATGCGCCAGCTCGTCGCGTGCCAGTTGCAGCGCGGCAACCGCCTCATGCTGGAAACGCGGCGCATCGCCGGCCGCGCCGACCGTGTTGGCGGCATCGATCTTGGCCTGTGCCGCAGCGATCGCCTTGCGCGCCTGATCGGTCTTGCCCTCGGCGAAGGCGGTGACCGGCATGGCGGTCAGCGCCGCGATCGCGACACCCCGCGCGAAAAATCCCAAACCGTTCATGTTACGTCTCCACTGTTTCAGTCCCGCTGTGGCCGCTCAACGATCAGGCTGCGCGCCTGTTCCGGGCATTCGCGGAAGCGACTGTAAGAAAAGGGAAAGGTGATGTGGGCGGCGCGTCTTACTCCCCTCCCTGGACAAGGGAGGGGTTGGGGGTGGGTCGGCCCGAGGCAGCGAGGAGCGCCCGCGAACAGTCATCACGGCTACCGCCTCGCTTTGGTCGACCGTCCTGAAATCCGGAGAGCAACCCACCCCCAACCCCTCCCTTCCAGGGAGGGGAGTTATAGGGGAAGAGCGTTAGAAGGTGAGGGGAGGAGACGTCACTCGTCCGGTTCACGGCCCTCGTCGCGGCGCCACAATTCCCATTTGTGGAAGCCGGTGACCTCGTCGGGGATCGGCTTGCCGTTGCGGTCGCGCGTCGGGCGGTAGCGGAAGCGTTCCATGATCAGCCGGCAGGTCGTGTTGTCGAGATCGGCATTACCGCTCGACCGCGTCACCGTGCAGCTGGTCACCCGCCCGTTCACCCCGACGATAAAGCGCAGATAGACGGTGCCGCTGGCGCCGGCCTTGAACGCCTCATGGGGATAGTCGGAATCCTTGATATGGCCCTTGATCAGCTCGAGCGGGGTGCTTCCGTCGCCGTCGCCATCTCCTTCGCCCCCGCTGCCGGTGCCGTTGCCCACGCCGCCGGCACCCGTTCCCGGGCCCGGTACCGGCGCGGCGCCGGCCGAGGGCGCGGTGCCGGGTCCCGCCTTGGGCGCGGCGACCACGGGTGGCGGGGGCGGGGGGATGTCTACCTTGGGCGCGACGATCTCGGCCGGCTTGGCGCGCAGATTGGCGGGCGACGCCTTGCCCGACTTCTTGTGCGTCGCGCTGCGCGGTTCGGGAACCGTCCTGGGCGGCGGTGGCGGGGGCGGGGTGACGCTGAACAGCTTCAACGGGTCGCTGATGCTGCGCGGCACGCCGACCGCCAGCCCGGCGATCAGCACCCAGGCGAACAGCGCCTGCACGGTCGCCGCGCCGGCCGCGCTGGCGACGCGCCCGCGTGTCCATCGTCCCTGTCCCGCGCGATAGCCGTCATTGGTCATGCTGTGCGTTGCCGCTCCTCGTCTCGGTGGCGCGTCTGCGCCGTGGCGGATGAACCCGCGCTGGCTGGCTGGTGTTCCGTCATGGGCCAGCCTCGCCTAAGGGTCGCGCGGTGAGTCGCATCGATCCCACAGCCTTCATCCGCGTCAACTTGCCGCCGGTGCCGGTGCCGGGCATAGCCGAGATCACCTTGCACAAGGCGGTGCCGTCGAGCGGCCTCGGCGCCCTGGCGGCGCGCGATGAGGATTTCGCCTCGCCTTACTGGGCCTATCACTGGGCCGGCGGGCTGGCGCTGGCGCGCTTCGTGCTCGACCATCCCGAGCACGTCGCCGGCCGCCGCGTGCTCGATCTCGGCACCGGCGCCGGGTTGGTCGCGATCGCCGCCGACAAGGCCGGCGCGGCGCAGGTCACCGCCGCCGATATCGACCGCTACGCCATCGCCGCGCTGCGCCTCAACGCGGCGCACAATGGCGCGGCGATCACCGCGATCGAGGGCGACCTGACGCGCGGCGCGCCGCCGGCGGTGGATGTCGTGCTGGTCGGCGACCTGTTCTACGCCCCTGACCTGGCGGCGCGCGTCACCGCGTTTCTCGATCGCTGCCTCGCCGTCGGCATCGCGGTGCTGATCGGCGACCCGTGGCGCGCCTATCTGCCGACCGCGCGACTGACGCTGCTGGCCGAATATATGGTCGCGGAAACGGGGCAGGCGGCCACCAAGCCGTGCGCGGTGTTCTCGCTGGTCCCGGCCTAGCCGCTCAGCGGTATTGCGCGGAAACATCCCATTTCAGCCCGCGCAGCGCGACCACCCGGCCGCCGACGCTGACCGGCCCGGCGACCAGCCGCATCCAGCGCCGCTCACCCGGCGCGGTGAAGATCTCGGCATCGAGGGTGAAGCCGCGGCGGTGCCTGATGGCATAGGCGCGCAGCCGCTCCATCGCCGCGCGCGACAGCTCGCCGTAGCGGGCAACCGACTCCGCCCGCGACACCGCGGCACCGCGCGGAAAGCCGAACAGATCGTGCACCTCGGGCGACCATGTCAGGCTGTTGTCGGCCAGATCGCACTGCCAGTGGCCGATGCCGAGACTGCGCAGCAGATCCGTATCGCGCGCCGGGTCGACCTCGCCTGTGCCCTCGATGTCGACCAGCCGCCCGAGATCGAACCGGCAACCGTCCCCGATCAGCGGCCAGCTATGATGGAGCGGCAGGGGCTCTGTTGGCAGCACGGTGGCGGCGATCCTCGTCTGTTGGTCATTCTGGCGATACTCTCGTTAAGATTCCGTGCGATGGCGCCGATGTTTCCTGCGCACCGGCCGCCCATGGTGTCGGGCACCGTGGCCTGGACACCGTCTTTGCCTGCGTCATGCGACGAAGCGGAATGGCGCGATGCCTTAAGGCAACGGCGAATGTTCGTTCGATGGATCGCGGCGTTGGATGTGGTTCTGAAGCCCGGCTATGTCGCCGGCTTGGGCAAGGGCAGCCACGTGCAGGCGTCACCTTTGTTGTGCGCTCCCCCGTTCCGTTCGTTTCCAGCGAAGTCGAGAAACCCCTGCGGACCGCCCGCCCCGCGTCACGGCGCGACGCCATAACCGTCGCCCGGCGCGACCCAGGCGACCCGCTCATCCCCCTGCGGCTGGCGGACGCCGTCGATGGTCGCCTGCTCGGTCAGCCCGGCGGGCGTCGATTGATAGGCGACGCATATCTCCTTGCCGATCATCGGCGTCATCGCGCGGATAATGGCCGCACGTATCGGCGCCGCCTCCGTCGCATCGAGCACGCGGCCGGCGACCCGGCTCGCGCGCCGATCCGCCGGGGACGTCGAGGGTGTCTTGCCTCGCCGCTGCGCCTGCTCTTGCGCGAGGGCCATTGCCCGACCGGCGCCACGGGTGGATAAACGCCGTCACGGGATCGGCGGGAGGACGTCATGGCCTATGTGAAGATCATGCCGACGCTGTCGCTGTTCGGGCGATCGTTGATCGACTGGGTCCATATCGGCGGCCGCGCGCGCCGCTCGGAACTGTTGCTCTACGGGATGTTGAGCACCCTGTTCGTGTTGACGATCACCGACGCCGCCTCGCCGTGGCTGCACGACTGGCGCGACCGGCGGTTGCTCGAAATCGGGCTGGGCGCGGTGCAGGCACTGCCGATGATGGCGATCTTCGTGAGGCGGCTGCACGATCAGGATCGTACCGGCTGGTGGGTTCTGCTGATGCCGCCCGTGCTGCTGGACAATCTGTGGCGGGAATGGCGCTTCGCCACGTACGATCTCACACGTTTGCTCGACACGCCCGATCCATTGCCGGTCT
This sequence comes from Pseudomonadota bacterium, assembly GCA_040390605.1. GTDB lineage: Bacteria > Pseudomonadota > Alphaproteobacteria > Sphingomonadales > Sphingomonadaceae > Sphingomonas. The sequence goes on along the minus strand of JAZJXZ010000016.1, from coordinate 127,811 downwards.
GGGCCGGTGTACCGCTCGTGCTGGGGATATGGCTGCTTTACCTCCTGCCGGGCACGATCGGCCCGAACCGCTACGGCCCGGATCCGCGCGAGGCGGAGCGGACGCTTGGCGCGGTACGCCGGGCCGCGTCATGAGGACACCCACCAGCGTCGCCACGTTGAGCGACTTCGGCCGCACGCGGCTGTCGAAATCCTTCTTCATGCGCGACTTTCTCTATTCGGAGATCGCCGCGATCCATGGGCTGAGCAACCTGCCCGACGATCCCGATCTGGCGATCGCCGCGGGCACCGCTCTCTGCGAGCAATTGCTCGAACCGCTGCAGGATCGCTTCGGACGCATCGCGATCCGCGGTGCCTATCGCAATTGCGAGGTCAATGCGCTCGGCAACAGGCTGATGCGGGCCGGCAAGGCTGGCTATAATTGCGCGCTCAACGAGAACAGCTATGCCGGCCATATCTGGGACCGGCGCGATGCTGCCGGGCATATGGGCGCGACCGCCTGCATCATCGTGCCGTCGGTGTGGGACCGCTTCCACGGCGAAGGCGACTGGCGGCGCCTGGCCTGGTGGATCCACGATCACCTGCCTTATTCCTGGATGTACTTCTTCCCGAAAATCTGCGCCTTCAACCTCAACTGGCACGAGCGCCCGGTGCGCCGCATCGACAGTTATGTGGCGCCGCGCGGGTGCCTGACCAAGCCGGGCATGGCCAATCATGGCGGATCGCATGAGGCCGAATGGGCGGGTATCTGATGCGGCGTGTGGCGGGTTCGCGACGGACCCGGGGACATTTGCCCATTACCAATGCGCCGCTGAACGGTCATGATGCGCGCATGAGCAGAAGCCTGGAGTATCGATGAGACATCATTTTTCGCGCTTGATCCTGCGTTCCGCCTGCGCTGCGGCCGCGCTGTGCACGGTGCCGGTGCGGGCCGCCGATTTCGACCCGAAGATCGCCTTCGCCGCCCAGCCGCTGCCGGACGGGGTGAACGCCTATCGCTCCGCCAACGGCGCCCCCGGCCCGGCCTATTGGCAGAACCGTGTCGACTACACGATCGCCGCGCGCATCGACACCGCGGCCAGGACGCTGACGGCCACGGAAACGGTCGACTACACCAACAACAGCCCCGACACCCTGCCGAGCCTGTGGCTGCAGCTCGACCAGAATATCTACCGTGCGGATTCGCGCGCGGCGCTGACGGGCGGCGGGCGCAAGGGCCGCGGCGCGGTCGAGCATAGCGACGGCTATGCCATCGCCTCGGTGGAAGTGCTGCGCGGCAAGGCCTGGGTGAAGATCCCGTTCGTCGTTTCCGATACGCGGATGAACCTGCGGCTCGACCAGCCGCTCAGGGGCCACGGCACCAAGCTGAAATTCCGCATCGCCTATCATTATGCCATTCCGGGCGTGTGGGGCGGGCGCAACTCCTGGCTCGACACGCCCAACGGCACGATCTTCGACATCGCCCAGTGGTTCCCGCGCATGGCGGTCTATGACGATCTGCGCGGCTGGGACACGCTCCCCTATCTGGGTTCCGAATTCTACTGCGAATATGGCGATGTCGATTACGCCGTCACCGTGCCCGCGGACATGATCGTCGCCGGCGGCGGCGTGCTGACCAATGCGGCGGAGGTGCTGACGCCGCTCCAGCGCACCCGCCTCGCCCACGCCGCGAGCAGCGACGCCACGGTGATGATCCGCACCCCCGACGAAGTGACCCGCGACAGCGCGCGCCCGGCGTCGAGCGCCGAGAAGACCTGGCGCTATCACTTCGCCAACACCCGCGACGTGGCCTTCTCCGCCTCGCGCGCCTTTGTGTGGGACGCGGCGCGGATGAACCTGCCCGGCGGCAGGACCGCGCTGGCGGAGAGCGTCTATCCGGTCGAGAGCGCCGGTGACGCCGCCTGGGGCCGCTCGACCGAATATCTCAAGGATTCGGTCGAGCGCTTCTCGCAGCACTGGTTCACCTATCCCTACCCGACCGCGTGGAGCATCGCCGGCGGTTCGACCGGCATGGAATATCCCGGCATGGCGTTCGACGGCATCCCGGACAAGGGCAAGGAGTTGTTCTGGATCACCGCGCACGAGATCGGCCATACCTGGTACCCGATGGTCGTGGGTTCGAACGAACGCCGCGACGCCTGGATGGACGAGGGCTTCAACACCTTCATCGACACGTTCGAGAGCGACGAGTTCAAGGGCGGCGTGTACGGCCCCAAGCGCGACAGCGAATATGCGCCGGGCGGCGGCAATCCGGTGGACGAGATCCTGCCGCTGCTGGCGGACAAGGATGCGCCGCCGATCATGAGCTACCCGGACGTGATGGGCGAAAAATACCGCCACTCGGTCAGCTATTTCAAGACCGCGCTCGGCCTGCGCCTGTTGCGCGATGTCATCCTCGGCCCCGAGCGGTTCGATCCCGCCTTCCGCAAATACACCGCCGACTGGGCGTTCAAGCACCCCAGCCCGTCCGACTTCTTCCGCGCGATGTCGAGTGAATCGGGCGAAGACCTCAGCTGGTTCTGGCGCGGCTGGTTCTTCAACAACTGGCAACTCGATCTGGCGGTGACGACCATCACCTACACCGATGGCGACCCGGCCAAGGGCGCCGGCATCGGCCTTGAAAGCCGAGACAAGCTCGTCATGCCGGCCGTGCTCGAGGTGAAATATGCCGACGGCCACGCCATACGGATCAAGCTGCCGGTCGAAACGTGGATGCGGGTGAAGCCGGTCATCGCGGTGCCCGCCGGCCGCATAGCATCGGTCATGCTGGACCCCGACCATCTCTTGCCGGATCGTGACCGCAGCAACAACGGCGTGGCGCCTTGATACGAGATCATCTCACGCCATTCCCCCTTCCGTCACCGCGGATTCCCCTCCGTCACCCCGGCCTTGTGCCGGGGGCCAACGTGCCGCGTAAGAAGAGGTCGATGGGCTTGTGGGACGTTGGATGCCGATAACGGTGCCACGTGCAGAGGCACCGTAACGTGAGTAAACATCGGGCAGCCGTGAAAGTGCTTGCCTATATGGGCGCAAATTACAGAGATAATCCCGCTGCCGCAGAGCACGCCGCCAAGGTTCTTGGCGCGCAACCTGTTCTAGCCGGATAAGCATGATGAAAAAATTGCGTAAAGACCAACTGGGCGTTTGTAAGCTGACGGGGAATTCAGGGCCTTTCGTCAAATCACACCTGATCCCGCGAGCACTCACGCCACCGAGAGAAGGAGGTGAGCCGTTTGCTCAATTTGGCCTCAGACAGCGGCCATCGCGCCGCTTCGACAGCTGGTACGATAGCGAAATTGTAACGCAGGCTGGCGAGAATATTCTAACCGGGTACGATACCTTTGCTATCCAAGAGCTTAAACGGCTTAAGCTAATTTGGCAGTCTTGGGGCCCAATGTTGACGCTCTCCACGTCGGATTGGGAGCCGTTTCCCGGAACGCCAAACGGCATTCGACGCATTACGTTCTCCAATCCCGGAAGGATGCGTCTCTTTTTTCTCAGCTTGTTGTGGAGAGCTGCTACGTCTCAGCGCATCGAGTTTGCCGACGTTCAGCTCCGTGCGTCGGATGCTCGGAGGCTTCGCGCGGCAATTCGGGATGGGAAAACGGATCTCCCGTTCGACTTCTTCCCTATCACTCTGACTCAGATGTCGACGCGCGGCCTTTCACATAACCTTGGCCCTATCTCTCAGATCAAGCAGCCGGTTACAGTCGACGGCTCTACAACCAAAGCTCAGCCGATCTTCCGCTTCTACTTCGATGGTCTGGCTGTGCATATACATCCAACCGTCGACAAGCAGGCTTTGGACGGGTTGTGGCCGATGCTTGTCGGCCCTGAAGACGGGACAACCCTTTCAATGGTGACATGGGAAGCGTCCTGGCAGGCGCTGAACATGGCCTACTTGATTGCCGATGCAGAACACGAGTTTCCGGGCGTTATTGCGCGCGCAGAAGGTCGGGTTGCAGCAAAATAGAATTAAGTAACAGTCTCTGAGTAACACCAGATGACGCGAGTAACGGCGCCGCGTGCAGATGCCACCGTAGCAGCTTAACACGCTGGTCTGCGATGTTACGCTCCAGTAGCAGCCGGTGCGGCAACGAGCCAGGCAGCGACGATCCGCTCAAAGTCGACATACGGAATATGGTCGGCATCGAATTCCAGAGCCGCTGCGAGATCCGGCAAATCCGCGAGAAACGCCTCATAGGCCCCGCGCACACGCGCGGCGCTCGGCAAGTCGCGGCGCGAGACATTGGCCAGCCAGTCGCGGGCCTTTTCCAAGGCGCGCATCGGTTCGCCATCATGTCCATGGATGTCCATGCCGGCGAGGTCGGAGATGAAACGCTGATAGCGATATTGCTCGACGTCGAGGATCAGGATGCGCTTCGCCTTCTGGTGCTTGCCACCATAGCGCTTCGCGCCAAGAAACAGCCCGAGCTCGAGCGGCATGTTGAAGCGCGGCAGGTGATGGACCGAGTCGAGCTCGGTCCGCGACAGGTCATGAATGCCGTATCGGCAATCGGCGATCAGGCCATAGATCTTGTCGATTCGGGTCTGGCCGCCATCGTCGAGCTCGCGCGCCGATCTGGGCCTGAATCCGCAGACCAGGATACAAAAGATCAGCGCACGAAAGGTCGGTGCGAACGCATCATCGAAGGGGCAATTGATGAAGACGTCGTCCGCCGACGTCGCACCAGCGGCCAAGCTATTTCTTCTTGGCCAGGACGCTCTTCACGGCGGCGATGATCCGTTTGTCGGAAACGCTGCTCTTCTTTGTCACAACCGGCGCCATCACGACGCGACCTGTGAGCGCGCTGCGACCCAGCACGATGGGCTTCTTCACGGTGACGGTGTTCGCGCTCGTTGCCATGCCTAGAATATGAGCTTTGCGCGCCGGAAGCGCAAGCGCCACGCGCGATCGGCGCTGCGGGTCTGGACCTATTTCCATGGCTTGGATCCCGGATCCCGGTGACAGGGATCCCGGTGACAGTGCACTTAATTGCTGTCCGCGCGGACTGAGTTCGGACTCAGATCGAAATAAGTGCACTGTCACCGGGACCCGTGCACGTCGCCCCACTGCCGGCGCGTGTAGCGGATGATGTCACGCAGGTCCGCCTCGGCCGCCAGCGACAGACCATAGGGCGTGTTCAATCGGGGTCCGTCCGACCGAACTCCTCATCGACGATCGTGTCGACGCTCTTGGTCGAGACGCCGCCCGCAAGGCCTTCCGCGATGCGCTGCCCCAGCAAGCTCTTCAGTTCCTGCCAGGCGCCGTCATCGTCGCGTTGCTCCGGGAACAGACGCTCCAGCGCATATTGTCTGATCGACTTGCCCTGCAACGCGGCCATGGCCTTCAGGCTTTGATGCTGCTGGTCGGAAATATCGATGGTCAGCCGGCTCATATCGAACTCGTTTGTGAGTGGTCCACACAATAGCACAAATGTGGGTTTGTGGCCAATGGCGCGCGCTATGTATCGCAAGCGCGGGGGCGAGCATCCTGATTCAACCCGCCCCAAACCCCCGCTACCCCCGCCGGCATGACCGCAGGACGCCCCACCCGCTACACCCCCGAGCATGCCGAAACGGCGCGGCTCTATTATGAATCCGGCATGACGGATCAGCAGGTCGCCAACCTGCTGCGTGTCCATCTCGCCACGCTCTATCGCTGGCGCGAGGCCCATCCCGAATTTGCCGAGGCCGCGCGGGCCGGCAAGGACGATGCCGATGCCCGCGTCCAGCTCGCCATGTATCGTCGCGCGATCGGTTACGATTATCGCGAGAGCAGGTTCATGCTCCCCGCCGGCGCCATGGAGCCGGTCGAGGTCGATGTCACCCGCCACATGCCCGCCGATCCGCGCGTCGGCATGCAGTGGCTGCGCATCCGCCGCCCCACCCAATGGCGCGAAGCACGGGAGCAGCCGGAAAATTTCGATCTCGCCGAACGCCTTGGCGAGGCGCTGGCCAATGTCGCCGCCCGGGAGGAGGAGGAGCGCCGGCGGGCCGCGCCGGGGGAGCAGCATGGTGCCTGATGGATCGGCGCTGCGCCCGGGCGCGCCGCGCGGCAGTCACGGCGAAGACAAACGCGAACTATTCGCAAAATTATTACTTTGCGCGCCACATTTCATGCCGCCGCTCGCGTCCGTTCCGCCCGTATCGCGCAACAGGGCGGTGATGGATTTGCCGGCCTTTACCCGTCGCGATTTGTCGATGGCGCCCGCCCGGGCAGCGGGAAACGCCACCCCATCGGCTCGCAAAATAGCCCGGACACTTGCACGACGCCGCGCGCGCGACTTGCGCGATAGTGTCGTGTCGTTCGGCCCGACGCGCTACTTCTTCTTGCGCTTGCCCTTCTTGCCCTTGGTCTCGTCCTGCCCCAGCGCCGAGGCGGCGATCGCCTTGATCTGCTCGATCGTCGGGATGATGCGGTCGGCAAGGATGTCCGAGGCGAGTTGCGAGATGCGCGCCGAGGTCTCCCTGAGCATCGACTTGCGCGCCTTGCCCTTGAGCTTGGTCGGCCTGGGCGCTTCGGCGGCGGGCGGGGCCGGTGGCGCGGCCTCGACCACGGGTTTGGGTGCCGCCTTTGCCGGCCTGGCGACCGGTGGCTTGGTCGCCGCCTTGGCTTTGAGCGGCTTGGCGGCGGGCGGGGTCGCCGCCTTGGCCGGCGCGACGGACGCTTTCTTCACTGCGCCGGACTTGGGGGCGGCCGCCTTTGTCGCGGCCGGCGCGGGTGCGGCTGCCTTGGCCGCGCGCGGTTTGGCGGGGGCCGCCGCGGCCGGTTTCCGCGCTGCGGCGGCGGCCTTGGGTGCGGGCGCCTTGGGCGTCTTCACCGACGCGGCCGCTGGCTTCGCCGCCGCGGTCTTCCCGGGCGCCCCGGTCGCTGCGGCAGGTTTCGCAGCGGCCGGCTTCGCAGCCTTCGGTGCTGCCGGTTTGGCGGGTTTCGCGGTGGTCTTGCTCGGCGACTTGGCCATCGTTCCCTCCTGGTCGGGCGGGGTCATCATGCCCGATCCGCACAGGATGCCCCGCGCGCGTGGAAATGTCGATGCGGTCGCGAACCGATTGCCGCGCTGGCCGTCACGCCCCGCGCATCACCGCGATGCGCTCGTCGATGCGGCGCTCCAGGATGGTCAGCGGCATGGCGCCTTCCTTCAATATCTCGTGGAACGCCTTGAGATCGAACTTGTCGCCCAGTGCCGCCTGCGCCTTCTTCCGGGCGATCGTCCAGGCCAGATGGCCGATCTTGTAGCTGCACGCCTGACCCGCCTGGGTGCAATAACGCTCGACCTCGCGCTGGCTGCGCGGCCGCGCAAAGCCGGTCGTCGCGACGAGATAGTCGGTCGCCTGTTCGCGGCTCCACTGCTTGGCGTGGATGCCGGTGTCGACCACCAGCCGCGTCGCACGGAACAGGAAGCTCTGCAGGTAACCGGCGCGCTCCAGCGGGTTGGCATAGGCGTGCAGTTCGTCGCCGAGCTGCTCGGCATACAGCGCCCAGCCTTCCGAATAGGCGGAGAAGAAGCCGATCTTGCGCAGCGTCGGAATGTCCTTCGATTCCTGTGCCAGGCTGATCTGCAGGTGATGCCCCGGCACGCCCTCATGATAGGTCAGCGAGGGCAGGCTGTATTTGGGCCAGTCGCCGACATCCTTGAGGTTGATGAAATAGATCGCCGGCCGCGACCCGTCGAGCGAGGCGCGGTTGTAATAGCCGTTCGAGGCGCCGTCCTGAATCTCGACCGGCACGGCGCGGATCTCGAGCGGCTGGGTCGGCACGGTGGCGAAGGCCTGAGGCAGTTTCTCGTACATCGCCTTGATGCCGGCATTGAGCCCGGCGATCAGCTCGGTCCTGCCGGCGGCGGTGTTGGCGTAGAGCTGGTCGGGCGCGACGTTGAGCTTCGCCAGCCGCTCGCCGACGGTGCCGGTGGTGTAGCCCTGCGATTTCAGGATGGTGTCGATCTGCGCACTGATCTCGGCGACCTGGTCGAGGCCCATCGCATGCACCTCGTCGGGCGACAGCGGCGTGGTCGTCGCCTGGGCCAGCGCCATGGCATAGATCGCCTCGCCGTCCTTGACGCGCCAGATGCCGTCGCCGGGGCGGGTGGAGGGTTTGAGCTTCTCCATCAGCGCGATCTGCCGGTCGAGCGCGGGATAGACCTCGCTTTCGACGATCTTCGTCGCCTGGCCCTGCCAGTCGCCGGCCAGCCCCTTGGCGGCGGCACGGCCGACCAGCGACTGGACGATGCTCGACGTCGCCGCCGGCTGGCCGCGCAGCTTGCGCATCTGGCCCAAGGTCAGGTCGATCGACCAGCCCGGCGCGAGCAGCCCGCGCGCCGCGTCCTCGCGCTGGATCGCGCTCTCCTGGTCGAGCACGATGGCGAAGCGGTGGAGCCGCGAGAGATAGGCCTCGGCATCGCTCGCGACGTTGATCGTGTGCGCGGTGTTGAGGAAATCGGGCACCGAGAAATAGGCGCCGCCCTGCTGGAAGATCGCATAGGGCCGGATCGCGCTGTCGATACCGAACTTGTCGGCGGACGCGATCTGCGTGCCGAGCGAATAACGCACGACTTCGAGATTGAGTTTGGCCGCCGGGGAGAGCGCGGCGCCATCATGCTTCGCCAAAGCGACGAGGGCGCCTTTGGTCGCGGCGATATCGGCGGCGCGGCGCTCGCGCGTGCGCGGCGCGAGCTGGCCCTTCAGCGCGGCGAGCGGCCCCTTGTCGAGCCCGAGCGACGAAGCCAGTTCCGGCGACCGCGCGACCTGCGTGTCGAAGATATGCGCGAACTCGGCATTGAGCGCGGCATCGCCACCGCCTTGCGCCCAGGCCTCGATCGGCGCGATGGCGACGGTCAGTGCGGCGGCACTGCCGGTGGCGAGAAACTGGCGACGGTCCATGGCGATAATCCCGATGCGAAGGTGGCGTGCCGGTGTTGTATGCGGGCATATCGCATCCCGCCAGAGCGATTGTCGCGACGACGTACGGAATGGTCTAAGGGCAGAAACATAGGCTATAGCCTATTAAATATTGACCTATTATAGGCCATAGCCTATAATGCAATCCAGCCGGGCGGTTAAGCGCCTGATGGCGCCGATCGTCGCGAATGACGCGCGCCGGGCTCCGGCTGCAATTCACCTCAGGAGACCTGTGATGCAAGGCAAGGGGATGGGCGGTCCATCCATGAAGATGCGCCGCATGGGCGCGAAGATGTCGCGCGCCGATCTCGCGGCGGCGCTGGGAATCTCGATCGGCTATGTCGGCGAACTCGAACGCGGGGAGAAGAAGATCGACGAGCGGCTGGCCGCAGCGGTGCTCCACGCCACCGCGCCGGTGCAATTCTGGGGCGAGGCGAGATTGCCCGTCGAACTCGAAGCGCGGGCACGGGCGGTTCTGATCGAGGCCGCCGCCTATGCGCCGGATGCCGAAGGCGCGGAGGTTGCCGGGCTGGTGACGACGCCCGAGGGCGCGCTGTTGTTCGCCATGCGCCGAAAGAGGGGCGACAAGGGATAGCCGCCTGCCTGACTCAGGTGTTTGCGCCCATCTTGCCTTCGCCCGTGAAACGCCCGACACCGATGCCATGGGGACCGAGCGCCGGGCCCGATGTGGAAAGCTGAACGAATATGCGCGTCTCGTCCCTCGCCGCCTTCGCGTCGGCGCTCGCCGTCTTCGCCGCCGCGCCGCTCGGCGCCAAAACCTGGGACCTGCCCGCCTCGCCGCAGACCGTCGCCTGGGGCCATTATGATGCGGGCGACAAGCCGGTGCTGGTCGTCCAGTCGGGCGATATCGTGGTGATCCACACGCTGCTTACCAACAGCCCCACCGGCCTCGCCAAGGCGGGCGTCGCGCCGGGTGACATCCAGGCCGAGCTGCGCGCGGTCTATGACGGCGTGCCGGCATCGGCGCGCGGGCCGGGCGGCCATATCCTGACCGGGCCGGTGGCGATCGAGGGGGCGGAGCCGGGCGACACGCTGGAGGTGCGCATCCTCAAGATCGATATGGATATCCCCTATGCCTATAACGCCTTCCGCTATGGCGCGGGCTTCCTGACCGACGATTTCCCCTATGCGCGGATGAAGATCGTGCCGCTCGACCGGGCGAAGATGCTCGGGCGGTTCGCGCCGGGCATCGACGTCCCGCTGCGCCCGTTCTTCGGCAGCATGGGCGTCGCCCCGCCGCCGGCCTTCGGCCGCTACGACAGCGCGCCGCCGACGATCAACGGCGGCAACATGGACGACAAGGCGCTGGTCGCCGGCACCACCCTGTTCCTGCCGGTCCATGCGCACGGCGCGCTGTTCCAGGCCGGCGACGGCCATGCCGCGCAGGGCAATGGCGAGGTCGACATCACCGCGCTGGAGACCTCGCTCACCGGCACCTTCCAGTTCATCCTGCACAAAAGCGAGAAGAGCCCCTATCCGCGCGCCGAGACCCCCGACGCGTACATTTCGATGGGCTTCGACGACGATCTCAGCAACGCGACGCGCAAGGCGCTGCGCAACATGATCGACTTTCTGGTGAGCGCGAAGGGCATGTCGCGCGACGACGCCTATATGCTGGTCAGCGTGGCGGGCGATGTCGAGGTGACCGAGCTGGTCGATCGCAACAAGGGCGTACACGTCGTGCTGCCGAAGCGGCTGTTCGCGGCGCGATAGGGCGCCTTTCCAGTACACTAGCCGGCGCGTGCCGCTTTTGTTAACCATTCTCCCGGCATGGTATCGCCGCAACGAGCGCCGGGATGTGGTGCCGGTGGTCTCGCCATCGGCGGGAAAGGGGGTGGACGTGATGAAGCTGCGCTGCCTCGCCCGGGGCCATCGGCCCGCGGCGACCATCTTCAACGAAGGTCTCTATTTCAGCACATGCCGCGATTGCGAGGTCGAGTTGATCCGGCAACGCGGCGCCGATTGGCAGAAGGTCCCGCGCGGCTTTCGCGTCACGTGGCGCGCCCAGGGAAGCCACAGCCTGCCGCCGCTAAAGGGGATGAACCGCCGGCACCGGCCCGGCGCGATCGCGGATCCATTGCGCAGTGTCGCGCGCGTGCTCGGCTGGCGCGGCGGTGACGCCGGCGACGAAGGGGAGCATATCCGGCTGGTGCTGTGACGCGCGCTGCGCCCGGCATCATGCGCCGGGTTCAGCCCCCGCTGAGCCGCCGGCGATTGGCGCGCACCTTGCGACGGTAGAAGCCGATCGCCTTGCGCGTGGCGCCGGCCGGGGCGGTGCCCAGTCGGCCGGACATGGCGGCGACCTGCAGCTCGAACGTCGCCTGCATCTTCTCGGCGAACATCAGATTGGTCTCCGCCAGCGCGTCGGATCCGCCCAGGGCGATGCGCGTGGTGCGCAGCGCGATCACCGTCGACGCTTCCGCGCCGAGCGACCAGGCATCCATTCCGGCGTCGAACCAGTCGCCAAATAGCGATGTGCGCATCATCAATTCCCCGCGGCAGCCTGATCGCGCCGGGTGACCCAACGGATCACCGGCATGATCGGGTCCGGGGTGACGGTCAAGGATTCTCATGGGGCCGAAACATTTCCACCCGCGCCATCCCGTCCCCGTTCGTTTCGAGCGAAGTCGAGAAACAGGTTTCAGTGCGCGCGGCCTGGGCTTCTCGACTTCGTTCGAAGCGAACGGAAGGCGTTACGCCACCAGCCAGGCGTTGAACGAGGCGAGGTCGATCGCCTGGAGGAAGCGCACGCCGATGCGGTCGCCCTCGACCCACATCACTTCGCCGCTGCGCGGCGACAGGCCGTCGATCGTCACCACCACGGGGTCGTGGACGCGGAAGGCGTCGGTCTCGCCGAGGCAGGCGCCGGTCATCGAGATATTGAGCAGGCGGGCCGGCTTTTGCAGCGTATCGCGCTTCACCACGGCGCCGGCGCTACGCTCGAAGCGGGGCAGGCGCGCGCGGGGGGCGATGGTGGTGCGGTCGGCGTGGCCGAGCAGCATCTCGACCGCCAGTTCCGCGGCGAACTCGATACCGGCATGCGGCTCGCGCACCCAGCGTATCACGCCATCGACCCGGCGGCCGGAGCGGAATTCCACGCTCAGCGCCTGGCCCGGGCTGAGCGCCTCGCGCGTCTCGATACGCATGCCGGTGCTGGAGATGTCGCGCACCTTGCACATCTGCGCCACGCCGCCGCTGATCACCTTGGCCAGTACCAGCACGGAGACGTGGCGATTGGCTCGCCGGCGATCGTCGCCGATGTCAGCCCCGATATCGGCCTCGGCATCCGGGCTCGGGCCGATGAACGGATCGCGCTCCATCACGCGGTCGTCGCCCATTTGAACAGCTCGAACGCGGCCGCGATGATCATCAGCCACAGCACCGCCGCGATCGGCAGCGTCATGAGCACGAGCGCGGGACGGTCGTCGCGCCGCGCGCCGCTCATGTCCTCAGCCTGGTGATCGACGCGTTGCATGGACTGTTCCTCCCACCTCATTATGACATTCCCGGAAGGCACGGGAACATTGGGTAATTCTACCTAGAACGCCGGTAAGCTCACGGTAACGTCGCATTGTCGCGATGAACAGCCGCCAAGTGATTGTCGATCCATCAATTGTCATTGCCCGCCGGGGTGGCGGCGGGATAGCATCGTCTCGAGGGCGAACGGGGGAAATTATGCATTGGGCGGCACGGACATCTATCGCGGCGGTTGCCCTGCTGGTGGCGGGCGTGGCGCATGCGGCCGACAAGGTGACGATCGCGCCGCCTGCGCCGTGGGTGGTGCCGGTCGCGGTGCCGAGCGTGCCCGCGGCGGGCGACGACGCCACGGTCGCCGTGCTGCTGCGCGACGAGCAATATGACCTGCGCCCCGCAAAGCAGAGCCGCTATTTCGAATCGGTCTATCGCATCAACAAGCCGGAAGGGCTGTCGGCGGGGCAGATCGTGCTGAGCTGGAATCCCGATATCGAGGCGGTGACCGTGCACCGCCTGCTCATCCGGCGCGGCGACAAGACGATCGACGTGCTGGCGGGCGGCCAGACCTTCACCGTGGTGCGGCGCGAGACCAATCTCGAAAACGCGGTGCTCGACGGCGAGCTCACCGCGACGCTTCAGCCCGAGGGGCTGCAGGTCGGCGACGTGATCGATCTCGCCGTGACGATCGTGCGCAGCGACCCGGCTGTCGGGCAGCATGTCGAAATGACCGCGGCATCGTGGAACGGCGTGCCGATCGCCCGTGCGCACCTGCGCGCGAGCTGGCCGGCCAATCTGCCGATGCGCCTGCGCAGCGCGGGCGGCCTGCCGGCGCTCAGGCCGGTCAAGGCGGGCGGCATGGCCAGCGTCGAGCTGGCGATGGACGACATCAAGCCGCTCAAGGAAACCAAGGGCGCGCCGCTGCGCTATCAATATGGTCGGCTGGTCGAGATGAGCGACCTGCCGAATTGGGCCGGCGTCTCGGCGCTGATGCTGCCACTCTACGCCAAGGCATCGACCTTGCCGGCGGGCGGGGCGCTCCAGGCCGAGATCCAGCGCATCAAGGCGGCGTCGAGCGACCCGCGGACCCGCGCCGAGGCGGCGCTCAGGCTGGTGCAGGATCGGATACGCTACGTCTTTCTCGGCATCGACGATGGCGGGCTGATCCCGGCGGACGCGGAGACGAGCTGGTCGCGGCGCTTCGGCGACTGCAAGGGCAAGACCGCGATGTTGCTCGCCTTGCTGCACGGGCTCGACATCACCGCGGTGCCGGTGCTGGCCAATACCGCGGTGGGCGACGGGCTCGATCAGCGGCTGCCGCTGGTGTCGCTGTTCAACCATGTGCTGGTCAAGGCGACGATCGACGGCCGCGATTACTGGCTCGACGGCACGCGCAGCGGCGATCACAGACTGGCCGACATCACCACGCCGGCCTTCAACTGGGGCATGCCGGTGGCCACGAACGCGCAGGCGCTGGTGGCGATGATGCCGACGCCGCTGGCCGAGCCGTCACTCGATATCCTGCTCCGCCTCGATGCGCATGCCGGCCTTGCACAGCCCGCCGCGGCGCATGCCGAGCGGGTGTTGCGCGGCGACGGCGCGATCGCCGTCAACCAGCACATAACCCAGCTCTCGGGCGAGACGCGCGACCAGGCGTTGCGCGATTACTGGAAGGGCTTTTACGACTTCATCACCCCGGCCAAGACCAGCTTCAGCTTCGATGCCGACGCGCGCCAGTTGACCCTGGTGATGGACGGCACGGCGAAGATGGAATGGAATGACGGCTTCTACCAAACCGACAGCACGGAGGTTGGGTACAAGGCCGACTTCGCGCGCGAAGCGGGCATGGACAAGACCGCGCCCTATACGGTGAACTTTCCGTTCCATACCCGCGTGCGCGAAACGGTGACGCTGCCGCCGGGCGCGTTCAGCCTCTATCACCCGGACGACATCGACCGCACGGTGGCGGGGATCGCCTATCGCCGTCACGCCGAGATCAAGGGCAATGTCTTCACCGTCGAAGAGGTCGAGCGCAGCCTGACGCCCGAATTCCCCGCCGCCGACGCCCCCGCCGCCGAGGCGGGCTTGCGCGACCTGTACAAGCAGACGCTCTACATCAAGAAGCCGGACGATTATCGCCTGACCGATGCCGAGCTGACGGTAATGCCGACCACCGCCGACGCCTTTGTCACGCGTGGCAACGAATTTCTCAATCGCGCCCGGTATGACGCGGCGATCGCCGACTTCGACAGCGCACTGGCGCTCGATGCGCACAATGTCACCGCGTTGGCGGATCGCGGCGTCGCGCGAGCGCACAAAGGGGATGGCGTCGCGGCGGCGCGCGATTTCGACGCCGCGGCGGCCATCGAGCCGCGTAACGCCGTGGTGTTTCGCGGGCGCGCATTGATCGCGTCGCAGAGCGGCGACATCAAGGGCGCGATCGCCGCGCTGTCCACCTCGCTGGAGATCGAGCCGACCAATCGCTGGGCGCTGGAGTTTCGCGCGCAACTTTACCGCCAGACCGGGCAGAACGCGCTCTCTGCAGTCGATACGCTGGCGGTGCTCAAGGCGCGGCCCGACGGCGTCGACGCTTATATGATGCTTGCCGGCCTCGCCCGGGCGCGAGGCGACAAGGCCGAAGTGCTGCGTCTGGCGACGGCGGTGACCGCGGCCAACCCCGACGATGCCAATGCCCATGTCGCCGCGGCGCAAATCTATGCAAGCTATGAACAACGCGACGCCGCGCTACGCGAGCTCGATCGGGCCATCGCGATCAAGCCTGACCCCCACCTGTTCCTCAACCGCAACATGGTGCGCGCGAAGACCGACTGGGCGGCGCGGATCGCCGATGTGGACGCGGCGCTGAAGCTCGATCCGCATATGATCGAGGCGCTGACGGTCAAGGCGGGCATTCAGCGCGCGCAGGGTGATTTTGCCGGCGCGGTGGCGACGCTTTCCGCCGCCTATGCCGTCGCGCCGCGCAACCTGCTGGTGCTGCTGGCGCGCGGTATTGCCTATAGCAAGCTCGGCAAGGTCGCGCTTGCCGAACAGGATTTTGCGGCGGCGCGGACCCTCGCCAGCTCGGCCAGCGCGCTCAACAACCTGTGCTGGGAAAAGGCAATCGCCAATGTCGCGCTCGCCTCCGCGCTGGCGGAGTGCGATGCGGCACTGGCGATGTCGCCCGACGCAGCCAGTGTCCTCGACAGCCGCGGACTGGTGTTGCTGCAGCTCGGCCGCAACGCAGAGGCGATCTCGGCCTATGACAAGGCGCTGGCCAGTCGCGGCACCGCGCCGACGTCGCTATATGGCCGCGCCGTGGCCGAGGCGCGCAGTGGCGCGATCGACAAGGCGCGCGTCGATCTCGAGGCCGCCCTGGCCTTCGACGCGAATGTCGGCGCCGACTTCGCCGGCTATGGCGTGGCCGCGCCGGCGTCGCTGGGGACCGGGGTGCCGCCGAGGACCTGACCTCGCATAGTCGAAAAGCTGGCGGCGACTGGCGTCGTGGACTCTGAGCCGAATATCAGGAACAAGCTGGCGCGGGGTAAATTTACAGCGGTGTTCCTGGTCCAATGCATGGAAGCTATCGGTGCATCATCCTTGCGGCTTTCGGATGGCTGATCCTAGCTGGAGCTAGTCCACCAGATCAGGCACAGAAAAAGGGCGCGACCAGCGCCGAACACAGCGCTACTGTACCTACGGCCAGCAACCAAGCCGGCCGCCCTGAGATAGGTGACAGCCGCTGTTATCGCGATCCAGATAGCACAAAGGCCGATCTGTGCGCCCAATGGCGCGCGGATGTCGCTGCTGAAAAAGCCGCGCAGATCGCGGAACACGCTAACGCGCTCACTTATGCGGGCAACTGGATCGCGGGCATAGGCGGCGGACTTACCGCCTTGTCGCTCCTGTTCGTTATATTGGCGTTGAAGCAAACCGAACGGTCGTTGGGCGAAGCCCGCTCCGCGAATATGATATCGGAGGATACCGCCAAGCGGCAGCTTCGCGCCTATCTCGCTGTAACCATGGCGAGAGTCGAGGGGATGCTCGTGGGCGGGCGCCCAAGGTATATGTGCACGATCAAGAACAACGGGGCGACCCCCGCGTTCGACGTGCAATATATCGGGCAGATTTTTGTCGGCGCGCGAGCCAGCCCGCCCCCGATCCGCTTCATTGTGAGCTTCGTCATAAAGCGCGACATTGCCCCGGGAGAAGAGTGGCCGATCGAGTATTGGCCGGAGGAGACTGTTTCGGCTGACTTCCATCAGGAAGTCGCGGCGAACAGGGTCGCGGTTACGTATGCTGGGATTGTACGATACCGTGATGCATTCGGAAGGCGCAGATACACAACGTTCAAGCGCAGGGTGCATCCCTATTATCTGAGGGAAGGAGCAGGGAACCTTTTGGTCGAGGCCAAGGGAAACAGGGGAAATTAAGGCGCGACCCGCGATGCACCGCAATCGATGACAAGCGCAATCGCGGCTAGGCATGACTGTCTAACCTTTGGTGCAGTTGTGACATAATGCCGCGAAACCGCTGCCGTTCCGCCTTGTGGCGGATATCCCGCAATACCCGATCGACATTCTGGCCGATCGCGAAACGTGCGATCGGTTCCCAGTAGAGCGCAGGGTCGATGCGCAGGATATGTGTCGCGGCCACGGTGAGGCGCGTGCCGCCATTGCGCAGTGGCGCCAGCGAAAAGCGCGTGACGCCGGTATCGAAATAGCCGTTGACGTGCGGTGCGTGCACGCGGCGATAGGGACTCATTTCTTCCATCGTCGGCGGCTGGCGCACGACGACGAAGGCCAACCGTCGTTCGGGGAGCCATTCCGTCACGCGCTCGCGCGCCGTTCCCGTCGAGAAAACCCCGAGACGAATGGCACCGACGCCGCTGCCCAGCAACCGACCGCGGATCGGGTAAGCAAGGCCGGTGGCGCCGACCAGGCCGGGACCGCTTTCGATGGCGTCGCCGCTCGTGATCGCGTTCCAAACCGCCGCCGGCGGCGCAGCGATGTCGATCGAGGCGCTGCTGTCGATCGGTACGTTGGGGGGCATCGCCGCTTCCAGCGCAAACAGCGCCGGCAGCAGCGCGAGGCTCATCAACGGCTTGTCGCGGGTGCGGCCGATGCGGGCGATCGAGCGGCCGATCGCGCCGCCGAGGACCGCCACGGCGCCACCGAGCGGCGCCGCCAGCACGATGCACATCAGCCCCTCCAGCGCGAACATCACCAGCGCGAGGCTGCCGAGCGCCGCTGCGCCGAGCACCACCATGGTGGTGTCACCCCCGCCGAGCGACTTGCCACGATTGGCGAGATAACCCGTGGTGATGCCGACCAGGAACGGGGTCATCACGAACAGCCCCCAGCCATAGGCCCCGAACGTCACCGCCGACACCAGCACGGCGGCAACGATGATGCCGACACCGGCCAGGACCCCCTGGACGATGTGCGCCGCGTCGATCCCGGCGACCGGATCGGCCGGCTCGTCGGTACCGAACCTCGGCAGCAAAGCGAGGATCGCGATCGCTGCGACCTGCACCCCGGGCACGATGGTCAGTGCGGCGATCAGATATCCCCCACCCGACCAGCGCGCGCGTCGGAACGAGAGCACGGCCAGCGTCCAGGCGACAACCAGGCTCATCGCGAAGGCCAGCGCTGCGAGCCATGCGGGAAGGCCGGGCAACAGGGCGAAGCGACGCAGCGGCAGGAACCAGAATCCCGCATCGGGGATCAGCTCGCGGCCCGCGAGGCGGAACGCGAGCAGCACGGCAAGGTGCTGGGACAGCACCAACAGCGGCGCCGCGACCGCATAGCGGATGGGCCGGGTCTTCGTCATGAAAGAGGGAAGGTGTCGCATGCGCCTAAACGCCGCCCGGCGCGCGGCGCGCGGATGGGGCGTGATGGCCTCGCCGCGCGACGCGCGTCACCGCCTGATCGCGCGCGAGATGCTCGGGCAGGGCGATGTCCCAGGCGAGGCCCAGCCGGGCCAGGACAGTGATGAAGGTATAACCCCAGTCGCTCTGGCCGGGATAGAGTCCGATCCGCGCCGAGCCGGGAAAGGCATGGTGATTGTTGTGCCACGCCTCCCCCATGGTCGGGATCGCCGCCCATGGCACGTCATGCGCTTGCACGCCGGCATCCCTGACCAGCCAGCTTTGCGGCCCGGTCCGGTGGGCGAGATGCCCGACGAACCAATGCCCGGTCACCGAGGCGCTGACCCGCACGCAGATGCCCCACACCACCCAGCCCCAGCCGCCGGCGAGGAACAGGATCAGCGCGATCGGCAGCTGTTGCGCCATCCAGCTCGCTTCGAGGAAACGATAGAAGCGGTCTCGGCCGACATTGCCGAGGTCGAAGGCCGGCGGCCTGACGAGGACCAGCCGGCAATGGAGCTGCCACCAGCCATCGATCAGCATCGGCCGTCGATGGGCGAGATAATCGTGGCAGTCGGGCTGGCGCTGTGCCCAGTCGCGCAGATCATGCGTGCGGATCATCCACAAAGGGCCGCTCATGCCGACGCTGGTGCCGGTCCACACCAGGGCATATTCGAGCCAGCGCGGGCAGTCGAAGCTGCGATGGATCAGCCGGCGGTGGAAACCGACGCTATGACCGAGCAGGATAGTCGCTCCGGTCAGCCCGAGAAACACTGCCAGCGCGCCGATGCCGAACAGTGGGGGCGCCAGTAGCACAGAGGCAGCGAGCATGCCGCCGTTCCACAAGGAGTGTACCGGGTCCCAGCGGACGACGCCCTCCACCGCATCGCAGCCGGGGATCTCGATCAGGGTGTTGACCTCGCAGCGATCATCTCTGGCCAGCATGGCGCGCCCTCCAAGGTAATTAGCTTACGGCTTAATTATCTCCGGCGCCCCTTGTCAAGCAGTTAGCTCATCCCTTAAATAACCACGATGCAGAAAGTCTTCGAAGCTCTTGCTTCCAGTCCCCGGCGCAAGATCCTCGCCTATCTCGCGCATGCGGAGCTCAACGCCGGGGAGATCGCCTCGCGCTTCGCCATGTCGAAGCCGGCAGTGTCGCAGCATCTGTCCGTGCTCGAAAATGCCGGGCTTGTGGCTAGCGAGAAACGCGGGCAGTTCGTCTATTACCGACTGGTCGCCGACAATCTTGCCAATACGCTCAACGCCTATGTGCAGGAAGTCTGCCCGGTGTCGCGCCCGCTCAAGGCGGAGAGTGCGGATATCGCGCGCCGCCGCACGCAGGGCGAGGACTGACCGCGCCATAGGGGTAGGCAAACGTCTCTTAACGCGCCGGTGCTAAACGCACCGCGTGAAAGACCTGATCGTCCTCGCCGCGCCCTGCCTGATGCTGGCGATGCTCTATTGCTGCTGGCGGGCGGTGAACCTGTTCGGCGGCTGGCGCGCCGCTACCGCCATCGTGCGCGACAGCGATTACAGCGAGCGCGAGCGTGAGGATGATTTCTGGCATTTCGGGTCGCCGCTCGGCACGATCCGCGGCTGGAACTGGCGTGACGGCGAGAATGCCCGGCTGATCAGCGACCGGATCGAGTTTACCGACGCCGAGGGCGAGTCGCGGCGGGCCACTGTCGAGCGCCGCGTGCGCCGCGGCGGGCGGCCGAGCGCCGCCTACACCGTGTGGTATGACCCTGCCGACCCGGCCCGTGTCACCGCGTTCGGCCCGGGTTACTGGCTGATGATCGCGCTCGCCTTCGGCGTCGCGCTGGTCGGCCTGTTCGGCCTGTGCATCGACCTCGCCAGGCTCTGATCGTCGTCGTTACGGACCCGTTCGTCGCTGCGGCGCGTTGGGTGGGGAAACAGGTCAGGGTCGATAACATGCTACGCGCCGTCTCCGCCATCGCCGCCGCAGCGCTCATCGCGCTGCTTCCGGCGTGCCACCGCACCGACGAGACGCCGGCCGCGGCCAACACGCACGGCTATGTCCCGCCGACGCCGTTGCCGCCTAAACCGATCGCCGGACAGACCCCGCTGACCTCGCTCGACGCCTATATAGGGCACAGTCCGCACGACCCGGTCGACGGCGTCCTGTTCTTCGACCGCACCGACGTTTCGACCGGCCTCGTCGCGGCGGTCAAGGACGAGCGCGTGCGCAAGGAGTTCCGCGAGGGCACCGGCCCGGCACAGCCGATCTTCGCACGGGGACAACGGGTCGCGGCCTGGGGCTGCGACGGAAAAAGCTGCGCCACCCACAACTGGACCTTCTTCCTCGACCCCGACACCAGCAAGGGCGAGGCCTGCTTCCACGACGCGGCGACGATGGGCGCGACGAGCCATTGGTACGCCGGCGGCGACAAGCCGGTGGTGCGCCCCGGGGTGTGCCCGTCAAGCTAGCGGCTGCCCAGCGCGCGCGCACCCCTTGACCTTGGGCGGCGCGACACGGTCACGATGAGCAGATAGGTCGCGTATCCTGCCGCATTGCCGCCGCCCGGGACGAGGCCTAATCTCCCTCCCAAACAGGCAGGAGGGATGATCCATGAAACGCATCACATGGCTGGTCGGCGCGGCGCTGGTCCTCAGTGGTACGGCGCTGGCGGCGAAGACCGATAGCGGCAAGGCGATCGCCGCCGCGCTCGCCGACCCGGCGCGCCCGGCCGAGGACACAGCGCGCGACGCGGCGCGGCATCCGGCCGAGACGATCGCCTTCGCGCGCGTCAAGCCGGGCGACCGAGTGGTCGACTTCATCATGGGCGGCGGTTACTTCACCCGCATCCTGGCGAAGACGGTCGGGCCCAAGGGGCAGGTCTATGGCTTCATGCCGGACGAGTTCATCAAGTTCAAACCGTCCTACGGCACCGACCAGAAGGCGGTTGCCGCGGCCTATCCCAACATCGTCGCGATCAACGGTTCGCTCGGCGCGCCGGCCTTGCCCGACAAGGTCGATGTCGCGATCACGGTGCAGAACTATCACGACATGCATCTCGGCCTGTTCCCGGCCGACACCGCGGCCAAGGCCAATGCGGCGCTGTTCAAGGCGCTGAAGCATGGCGGCACGCTGCTGGTCGTCGACCATGTCGCGGTCGACGGATCGGACCTGACCGTGCCGGGCAAGCTGCACCGCATCGACCCGGCGATCGTCAAGGCCGAGCTGGCGGCGACCGGCTTTCGCTATGACGGCGAACTGACCATCCTGCGCAACCTGGCCGACCCGCACACCGCCAGCGTGTTCGACCCGGCGATCCGCGGCCATACCGACCAGTTCATCTATCGCTTCGTGAAACCCTGAGCGCGGATCTCGCGCGCCGACGCATCGCTTGACCTTTATCGATAAACGATACATATCGTTTATCGATAAAGGGGGCGCAAATGCAGGATCGGGTTCTCGTCGTCGCACGCGCGGTGGTCAGGTTCGCCAATTGGGCGAACTGGGCAATCGCGGGCGGCATGGTCGTGGCGCTGCTGCTTTCCTTCGTCTTCGGCGACGCGCTCGCGGCCCATCTGGCGCTCAAATATCCCGGCGGGAACCTCGCGGCGACGATGTCTTTGCTGCGCGTCATGGCCGGACTGGCGATCGTCGCCTCGTTTGCCGTGCACCAGATCTTCACGCGCCTGCTCGCGATCATCGCCACCGTTCGCGCGGGTGACCCGTTCGTCGCGGCGAATGCCGGCCGGTTGCAACGCATCGGCTGGGCGTTGCTGGCAATCCAGCTTCTCGACCTCGTGCTCGGTGCGGTCAATCTGGCGCTCGACAGGATCGGTGTGGAGCATGCGACCTGGACGCCGGCGCTGGGCGGCTGGATCGCGGTGTTGATGATCTTCGTGCTGGCGCGCGTCTTCCGCGTCGGTGCGGCGATGCGCGACGACCTGGCGATGACCGTCTGATGCCCGTCATCGTAACGCTCGACGACATGCTCAGCGCCCGCGGCATGACGCTGACCGGCCTGTCGCAGGCGGTCGACATCACGATGGCGAACCTGTCCATCCTGAAGACCGGCAAGGCCAAGGCAGTACGCTTCTCGACGCTGGAGGCGATCTGTCGCGTGCTGGAGTGCCAGCCCGGCGACATCCTGCGGTTCGTCGACGAGGAGGAGGGCGCATGACCCGGGCATTCTTCACAAACTGGGCGGGCGCGTTCCGGGACGGGTGGCACGCCGCCCGGGCCCTTCCGCTGCTGATCGTGCTGATGTTCGGCATCGAGTTCGCGCAGCACGCGGTCGAGCTTCACCTCGGCTTCTTCTCGGCCGATGCGGCGGTGCGCAAGGCTGCGGCGCTGCAACCGGTGCGCATGGCGTTCGGCTGGCCCAAGATGCTGATCCTCTACGCGGTGGGTTTCGTGGCGACGCGGTGGTTCGTCACGCGCGACGCCCGCCTGGCATTGCGGCCCGACGCCAAGGCCCTGCGCCGCTATTTCTGGGTGGTGATCTTTCAGCTGATCCCGGCCGCCGCGATCATCTATGCCGGTCCGATCCTCGCCCTGCTGGGGCGGCAGGCGGACGAGGTGATGGCCTTCCGCGCGGTCTTCGGCCTGGGGCAGCAACTGCTCGAACCGCTGCTGTTCCTGTGGTTCGTCAACGCCGCGATGGGCACGGATGCCTATGGTCCCGCGCTGTCGGCCAGGACGACGCGCTGGCTCTATTTCTGGGCGCTCCCGCTGATGTTCGTCACGCGCGTGCCGATCGCGCAGCTCCACGCACGGCTCAACATCTGGTCGGCCGGGCAGGTGCCCGTAGTGCAATGGTCGCTGCTGGCACTGGACGGGCTGGTCGTCGGGGCACTCGCCGTGGTCGTCCCGGCGATCCAGGTGCGGATCGCGCGCTATGTCGCGGACCGACGC
Organism: Pseudomonadota bacterium; assembly: GCA_040390605.1. Lineage (GTDB taxonomy): Bacteria > Pseudomonadota > Alphaproteobacteria > Sphingomonadales > Sphingomonadaceae > Sphingomonas. The sequence continues at coordinate 104,668 of JAZJXZ010000016.1, read as the reverse complement.
GGCGCGGGTCTGCTCGGCCAGGCGGTGCGCGCCTGATCAGTCGGCGTGGCCGATCCGTCTGCCGATCAGTGCTGCGGTGCCTCGGGGCCGCCCATCGGGCCGGCGCCGCCCGGGTGACCGCCATGCATTCCGCCGCCCATGCCGCCATGGTCACCGCCGTGGTGCAGGCGCATCAGCGCCTCGAACAGCTGCCGCTGGTGCGGGTCGAGGCTCTGGTAGAAGGCCTTGGCCGCGGCGATGCGCTGGTGCTCCGCCTCGGCATGGCGCGCGGCGAGCTGGTCCATCCGGTCGAGCCGCTCGGCGAAGCTCGGCGGCGTGCCGGGTGCGCCTTCGGGGCGATGCTCCATGCCGTCTTCGCCCATGGCGTGATGCGATGCGAGGAAGGCGTCGAGCGCCGGGCGCTGCGCGGGCTTGAGATCGAGCAGCAGCGCCATGTCGTCGGCATGGCGCTGGCGCATCTTCTGCATCATCTCGTGCATCATCGCCGGGTCGTGATGGCCCATCGCCATCGGCGGCATGCCGGCAGCGGGTGCGGTCTGGGCGGCGGCGGGCAGCGCGGCGACGGTCAGCAGCGCGGCAAGGATCGGTTTCAGGGTCATCGCGGTGTCCTCATTTCGAAACTGGAACCATCTCATCGTACCACATTGTATCAGCAATGTGTCGGGCGCGGCGAGACGTGGCGGCTCAGGCCGGGCACCTGGCGCCGCTGTCGACCCAGGCCTGGGTCAGCTTGCCGAACGCGGCCTGGGTGCCCGGTGCCGGGGCGCGGCCGTCGCCGGGGTGCCAGCCCCAGCCGACCAGCGGATCGGTGCCGTTATGCCTGACCAGTTCGGCAAGCGTCAGCCCGCCATTGCGCGCCGGGTCGCGGATCTGCTCGCAGATCTCGCGTAGCGATTTGCCCTGCCAGGCGAGCGCGCGCGGGGCGAGCGCCCATCTGGGGTTGCCCGGCACGGTGCCCGGGCCGCCGGCAAAGGCGGCGTTGCGCGGGCCGTGGCAGGTGGCGCACTCCATACCCGCCGCGCCGTGGCCGGTCGGGCCGCGGGTGACCGGCGGGTTGTGCACGACCATCGCGTCGCCCTGCGTCGGGCTGTCGGTGCGCGGGTGGCAGTTGAGGCAGCGCGGGCTCTGGATGACCTTGCCCATCTCGACGAACAACGCCGCCGAACGCGCATCGGTGTCGGATTGGGCCGCCGGCGGATTGGCGCCGGCGAGGACCGCGACGGGGACGATCGCCATCGCCGCGACGGCAGCGATGGCGAGGGCGGGGGTACGCGCGATCATGCCTTGGCTCCGCTATTCTCGGCGTGGATGAAGGGCAGGCGATTGACCACCTTGCCGGTCAGCCTGCGCCAGGCATTGGCGACCGCCGGCGCGGCGGGGGGCAGGCCAGGCTCGCCGATGCCGGTCGGGCTCTCGCCCGATTTGACGATCGCCACCTCGACCGCCGGCATCTCGGCGATGCGCAGCGAACGGTAGCGGTCGAAGTTGCTCTGCTCGACCACGCCGCCCTCGCCGAGGGTGATCTCGCTGTACAGCGCATGGCCGAGGCCGAAGCCGATCCCGCCCTCGATCTGGGCGCGGACGAGATTGGGGTTGATCGCCACGCCGACATCGGCCGCGGCCCACATCTTGTGGACCCTCGGCACGCCGCCCGCCCCTTCGGAAACCTCGGCGATCTGCGCGACGTAGGAACCGAAGCTCTTGTGGAAGGCGACGCCGCGCGCGCGGCCGGACGGGGCGTCGAGCCCGCCCGCCAGTTCGGCGACGCGGCGGAGCACGGCCTTGCCGCGCTCGTCCTTCATCAGCGCGAGGCGGCCGGCGATATGGTCCTGCCCGCCAAGCTCGAGCAGCCGGTCGAGGAAGGTCTCCATGGCATAAGCGGTGTGGGTGTTGCCGACCGAGCGCCACCACAGGGTGGGCACGCCATTGGGCAAAGCGTGGACGCCGACATGCAGGTTGGGGAAGTCATAGGAGCTTTCGGTCAGCCCCTCGGTCATCGCGTCGTCAAAGCCCTTGGCGGGGTTGTAGAACATCGTGCCGATCATGAAGGACTGGCCGGCGACGACCGAGTCCAGCGCGACAATCTTGCCGGTAGCGTCGACGCCGCCGCGCATGCGGTTGACCATCAGCGGGCGGTAGCGGCCGCCGAGGATGTCGGTCTCGCGCGTCCACATATGCTTGACCGGGGTCTTGCCGCCGAGCGCCTTGACTGCAGAGGCGGCCTCGACCGCCAGGCCCATGTCGGGCGTGGCGCGGCGGCCGAAGCTGCCGCCGGCATATTGCTCGTGCAGCGTCACGCCGGCGAAGGGCACGCCGAGCACCTTGGCGACCGCCGCACAGTCGCCGACCTGGAACTGGCTGCCGCAATAGAAGTCGGCGCCGCCATCCCGCGGGGCGATCACCGCGTCCATCGGCTCCATCGGGGCATGGGCGAGATAGGGGAAGACGAAGGTCGCCTCGATCGTCTTCGCCGCACCGGCGAGCGCGGCGGCGGCGTCGCCATTGGCCTCGGCCTTGACGCCGGGGGTCGCGGCGGCGGCCTTGTACTCGGCGATCATCCGCTCGCTCGAGCGGGTCTCGGCCTTGCTCAGATCCCATTGCACCTTGAGCGCCTTGCGGCCCTGCAAGGCGGCATAGGTGTCCCTGCCATAGACCACCACGCCCTGCGGGATGGTCCTGACCGCGACCACGCCGGGGACCGCCAGCGCGGCGGCATCGTCGACCGCGGCGACCGTGCCGCCGAACGCCGGCGGGTGCTGGATGACGCTGACGACCATGCCGGGCAGGTCGACGTCCATGGTGAACTGCGCGGTGCCGTTCGACTTGATCAGGCTGTCGACGCGCGGCACGTCGGTGCCGATCAAGGTCCATTGCTCCGGCGTCTTGAGCGTCGGCTTGTCGGGCACGGGCAGCAGCGCGGCGTCGGCGGCGAGCTGGCCGAAGGTCGCGCGGTGTGCGCCGTGGCTGACGACGCCCTTCGCCACCTTGACCTCGCCGACCGGCACCCGCCAGCGATTGGCGGCGGCCTGGGCGAGCATCGCGCGGGCCGCGGCGCCGGCATTGCGAAGCTGCATCCAGCTGTTCGACATGGCGGTCGAGCCGCCGGTGCCCATCGTGCCGAAGGCGAGGTTCTTGTAGAGCGGATCGTTGGCGGGCGCGAAGGCGATGCGCATCTGGCCCCAATCGGCGTCGAGCTCGTCGGCGACGATGGTGGTGAGGCCGGTCGCCGGGCCCTGGCCCATCTCGATATGCTTGATGATCACCGTGACGCTATTGTCGGGCAGGATGCGGACAAAGGCGTTGGGCGCGAACGGCTTGGGCAGCGGGACACCGGCGGCCTTCGCCGCGGCCTTGCCGGCGGGGAGCGCGAGGCCGATCACCAGCCCGGAGGTAGCGAGGAAATCGCGGCGCGAGGGGATGTGGTTCATGCCTGCTTCTCCACCATGCCGGCGGCGTCGTGGATCGCCTGGCGGATGCGGACATAGGAGGCGCAGCGGCAGATATTGCCGGCCATGCCGTGGTCGATATCCTCGTCGGTCGGTTTGGGCTTCTGGGCGAGCAGGCCGATCGCGCTCATCACCTGGCCCGACTGGCAGAAACCGCATTGCGGCACGTCGATCGCCACCCAGGCGGCCTTGACCGCCTCGGCCGTCTTGCCGGTCGCGCCCTCGATCGTGGTGACCTTGCGCCCGGCGACGGTGCCGACCGGCGTGATGCAAGAGCGGCGGTTGCGCCCGTCGAGATGCACCGTGCAGGCGCCGCACTGCGCGATGCCGCAGCCATATTTGGTGCCGGTCAGCTTGAGATGGTCGCGCAGCACCCAGAGCAGCGGGGTGTCGGGATCACCGTCGAAGCTGGTCGGCTTGCCGTTGAGCTGGAAGGTGGTTGCCATGGCGCGCGCTTTCGGTTTCATTCCGTTCGGTACAGAATGGCCGGGATCGCGGCGCGGCGCAATGACACTCGCTGGTCTTTTCGCGCCAAAGGTGCGGCGATCGGCGCCTGTTATTGTCTGTTATCAGGGGGCGCTATTTTTTCCTGCGCGGCGTCCTCGATGCGCGCGTGCCAAATTAACGCGTAGTTTCATATGTTTGAACCGCTCCATTGCGCCCGGGAGCGAGGCAAATAACAGGGCGGGAACAGAGACGATAACAGAGGCCGTAACAGAGCGATAACAGGGGCCGTAACAGAGCGATAACAGGGAACGGGTTCCCTGTTCCGCGCGATGCGACCGGCGCCTGGCCGTGTCGTGATATTCAAACTGAGAAAGAGCAGGACGGGGCGCCGGGGGAGCGCTCGTCCGATTTCCAGTTTGCCATGGTGTGCCAGTGCGTTGAATCGCGGCGTGAGGCGCAGGCGGTGGCGAGAGATCATACCTCCCCGGTAGGGGGAGGGGGACCGCGCGCTTCTTCAGCGCGTGGTGGAGGGGCTGGTCGGGCGCGTACCAGCCGATAATAACGCTGGCTCGTTAGCCATTTGCGAGGCGAACGCACCCTGTCGATTGGAGCCTGCGCCCGCCCGACCAGCCCCTCCACCAGCTTCGCTGGTCCCCCTCCCCGTGCCGGGGAGGTTTTAGTTTCCGCGCTCAGTGCCCGGGAGGGGTTATGGGTCGGCCCTTTTGAACCACGACGGCGCCCTGATCCCCCCGCTCAGTTTGCCGCCGGCCCCATATGGCTTTCGACCGGCTTGAACGCGCCGCCATTGTCGGTCGGGCAGCCGGCGCGGCGCAGTTCGGCTTCCATCGCGTTGAGGCGGATGATCGCCTTGGCGCCGGCGCCGATCCCCTGGCTGAGGTTCTCCGGGCGCTCGGCCATGCCGTCGGCGAGATTGGCGTCGCGGAACTGCTCCATCATCTTCTCGCAGGTTTCCGGGTCGGCGCGCGGCGGCGCGGTGAGCTTGTTGAACTCGCCCTCCATCGCCATCGAGAACAGCGCCAGCGTCAGCCCCTTGGAGCGGAAGGCGGGCGAGACGAAATCGTCGGGCGCGTCGCCGCGCTCGACGCTGGCCACGACGCGGGTCTGCTTGCCGCCGTCGATGGGGGTGAAGGTCGCGGTCATCTTCGTCGCGACCTGTTTGCCGCTCATCACATACCAGGTCATGTGGTCGTCGGCGGTCTCGAGCCGGATCTCGGGCTTCACGCCGCCCGCGGCCTCGGCGGTCGAGCCCGGTGCGCCGGGTTGCGCGGTGACGTCGAGATCGCTCAGCGCGCGCATCACCTGCGCCTGGGGCTTGCCGACCGTGCGCGAATAGCCGCCGCCGCCGAACGCGCCGGCGAAATAGCCGCCGATGCCGAGCAGCATGGCGAGGAAGGCAAAGGCTTTCATGGTCGCAAGTCTCCCGGTTTGCGCGAGATGTGTGACCGGGGCGCGATGAAAATGTCGTTACATCAGGTGGTTAATTCGGACACCACGTCGTCGCGGGCGGTGACGCGCTCGAAATCGCGGACGATCTCGGCGAGCGTCGACAGCGCCAGCACCTGCGGGTCGCGCGACGAGGGGATCAGGCCGATCGGGGCGTGGAGCCGCGCGATGTCGTCGGCCGGCACGCTGGCCTCGGCCAGTGCCTCGGCGCGGTGGCGCTGGGTCGCGCGGCTGCCCATCGCGCCGACATAGAAAGCGCGGCCGGCGAGCGCGCGGGCGATCAACGCGGTCTCCCAGTCATGGTCGTGGAACAGGAAGGCGATCGCCGTCCAGGGATCGGCGGTGAGATCGACCGGCTGGCGCGGGGTGTTGAGCAGCCGCACCGGGATCGCCGTCGCCGCCAGCCGGTCGGCGATGGCGCGATCGGGGGTCATCGCGGTGACGCGGGCGTCGGCGGTGACGGCAAGCGCGGCGAGCGCCTCGACGCTGGCGCCGTGGCCGATCACGGTGAGCGCGAGCGGCGGGAGATGGGCGACGGTGAAGTGCGCCGCGTCGCGCCGGGTGCGCCACGGCGCGCTGCCCGGCTCGACCGCGATCGCGCCATCGCCGAGCGGCAGCGTCAGCAAGGCGGGCGTGCGATCGGCGAGCAGGGCGGCGATGCGCGCGATCGGCGCAGCGTCGGCCACCGGGTTGATCAGCACATCGACCGAACCGCCGCAGGGCAGGCGGATATCGAGATAGGGCGAGCCGGCGCCGAAACGGATCTCGCGCGGGACGCCTGCGGCGATGGCCTCCACCGCATCGGCAACCACCGCCGCCTCGATACAGCCGCCCGACAGCGAGCCACGGAAGCTGCCATCCTCGGCCACCGCGAGATGCGCGCCGGGGTTGCGCACCGAGCTGCCGGACACGCCGGTGATGGTGACCAACGCGGTGCGTGCGCCGGCGGCGGCCTTCTGCGCGAGGAAGGGGAAAATGCCGGTGTCGTCCATGTGCGGTATCTTAGGGGGGAATTCGGGGAGGTCGATACGGGAGGTGCGGCAAGGCCCGCACCCGAGGGGATCCTCGCGGAATGTTGGGGCGCTTCCTCAACTGACACCCTGAACTTGCTTGGCGTATCCCCTTTGAACAAGGGAAAGAGATGCCAACGCAGCGCCCTTCGCCGGCGTGGTGCACCCTTAAGCGGGACTGCCGATTGCGGTGCGGTGGATAGAGCTTGGGATCACTACATAACCTCCCGACTCAGCACCCTTTGGCGGTAGTGGTCGTCATGGTGCCACCTGCCATTCGCGTCCCTCGTGCCGTCGGGGGGGCACGTGCTGGTGATACGGGTGGCGTGGATCCGCCCGTGATCGGTACGGAGAAGCATGGTGGTATTCTCCTCGGCGCCATGGTCACCGCAGGGCACGTCCCGAACCACGCCGGGGCGCGGGTTGCGAGCCAGCGCCTCCCACTGCCCTTTATAAAGCGCTAACGGGCGCTCGGGATGCTCCGCGCTGGTCAGCGCATGGAGGTGGGGATTATCGCGCGTGGTGCCCACCGCCACGAGCACCTGTTTGCCGCAGACGGGGGCGTCGACCTGAAGCAGGAATTCGCCAGCGATCCCGTCGTGATTGTAATCACGCAGCCGCATGATCCGCACGATCGGGCGAGCGCGGATCGCGGCGGGCGTGGGGCTGTGGCCGATGTCGTGCAGGAGCGCGGGCCAGCGAGGCAGCAGGGCGACGGGGCCGTTTTCGTTCATCGGCATGTCCGGCCCTGCGAATAGAGGCGTCAGGGGCATGCGTTCGGGCGCCGCTCCGGCGCGCTCACGCTCCAGCACCAGGTCTCCCTGCTGCGCATATGCAAAGCCTTCGCAGGGGCAGGTCGTCGCCCCTTCCGGGTCTGTCAGGTCGCAACGATTTCTGTCACTGGGCGTGCCGCGCCAGATCAGCCGCCAGACCTCTTTCTGACCATTGACCGTGAAGTTCTGTTGCTCTCGCACAACGTCCCGGCCAGGTGCGGCGAGCAGGGGCGTAGCGATCAGCGCCAGCACGGCGAGCAGGGGGCGCGGCAACATCGGAAGAGCATGCCATGAGCGACAGTCGGCAGAAAGTCTGATTTCAAACGAGCGACGGATCCTCCTGCTGGGGCCGGCGGACCGCGCTACATTCGGGTGACGCGTGGCAATAATTACCTGCGCACGTCCGCCTACAGAGCGATCTGCAATAAAGGGATAATTACTCGTGTCAGCGGATCTAACCGCTAACCGGCACCCTAGCTAAACGTGTCTTTGAGAGACGACATGCCCTCGTCGGCTAAATCGTCGTTCATCCGTTGCCGCAGTTCCATACCCTTACGGATTTTGAACGGCAGAATGATGAGCGCCCCCGCACCACAGATCAGCGCGCCGAGGGGGCCACCAAGGCCCGCGCCGGACAGGTAGAATAGTGCGGCAAGGAGCCAGGCCGCAAAAACCGAGGCGCCTTTGCCATATACCGGATCATCCATAATCCGTTTGAAAATTGCCCATTCGAACAGCGTCGAGAGGATCAGCATCGCAAGGATACTGCCGATCAACGAGCCCATCATGGCGGCTGTATAATTGCTCATCTCTCACCCCCCCCTTGACGGCGCCTCGCTACCACGAAAATGCCCGGCTGGTTAGGCCGGGCGCGCACGCCGTTTCACGGGTGGAATCGCGGGAATTACTCGTCACTCGCAGCAAAATGCATTAAGCATGGCCCAAGCAATTTTTGCGAACGGAGATACTATTTTAGATTTTACCCCAGAGTCGTCAAAATTAATGATGTGATGCAGAGATCTTGCGAAATTAAGAGCGTATTCGATATCTGAATAGTCGGCCTTATCTAAAATAATACGAGGAGCATTGCTAGATAGGAAAATCGCAAATTCTGCGAGATCATCAACATTAGAGATTTTCGATATTATTATATCTATCTGACAAATCGCCTCTGTGGAAGATAAATTATCACTTTGAGCCAGCTTAGCAATCTCTTCTTTTATTGCCACTTTTACACCTTTCCAATGCGGGCGGGCAACGTTACAAATTAAGGTGATACGTGCAATAACCCCCAAACTGTTTGCGCACGTCCGCTTGTAGAGTGAGCTGCAATAAAGGGGTTTCGCCTCGGGATGGGTTTCTTCTGCGGAGGCTTAGATCATGTTTAGAAATCCGTTTGATGGCCCACGGGCCAAGATCGAACGATCCCACCGTCATTTTGTCGAACTGGCGGCAGCGGAAGCTTTGTACAATAAACCTCAAGATGTGACTATCGATCTCGTGGTGCAACCCAACGGAGATACCAAGGGGTTTTGCCGCATTGGAGCGCTTCCCACCCTAGCGCAGGCGACGATAGTGGCGGATATCGTCGGCGCCTTTCGATCTTCGCTCGACCTTGCAGTTTGCGAGGCATGCCGCGCTCGCGGTGCCACCGATGTTTCCAACACCTACTTTGCCTTCGGCGGAAACGAGAAGGATTGGGACGGGAACGCGCCGAGAAGAATGCTCAACGCCGACGCGTTGGTGCGCAGCGTGGTCCGCAGCTTTCAGCCGTGGAAGGGGAACGGCAACGTGCTGCTTTATGGTCTCAGCAAGCTAGCTGCTCAAGATAAGCACGTCGAATTGATCGGTCTTGCCGCCGGCCCTGGCGAGTTGAAAATCGACGGATTGAAGCTGCATCGGGATGATGGACAGCTTTGCCGCTACGACGGTGTCGTTCCGGTGTGGCGCGATGACCAACCAACGGAACTATTCACCATCGGCGCTCCCGCAAAGGTAGAGATCACCGGCCCATGCGTCGTTAAAGCTCGCTTTGGCTTCGGGCCCATCCACGGACTGCCCCTTCGCCCCGCGATTCCAATTCTCCACGAGATGGGCGCGATGTGCGAGAAGATCATCGAGACTATCGAAGCAGCGGTCACATAGCGCCCCAGCGCTGGTCTGTCGCGAATCTTGAATTAGGTGCCACATGCAATAACCCCCAAACTCCTTGCACACCTCCGCTTGCGGAGTGAGCTGCAAGAAAGGGGTAACCGCACGCGTTACCGCACCCGCGCCCGGTCCCGGACATGACGGCGCGACAGGGCGGCGATGTCGCCTACCCCCGCCAGCGTCAGCGTGCGTTCGAACTCCTCGCCCAGCAACGTCAGGACGCGGTCGACCCCTGCCTCCCCGCCGGCCGCCAGGCCATAGAGATAGGGGCGCCCGATCGAGCAGGCCGTCGCGCCCAAAGCGAGCGCCTTGACGACGTCCGAGCCGCGCCGGATGCCGCCATCGCAGATCACATCCGGGGCGTCGCCCACGGCCTCGCGCACGGCTTCGATCTGGTGGACCGGTGCGGGCGCGCCGTCGAGCTGACGGCCGCCATGATTGGAGATCATCACGCCGGTGGCGCCCGACGCGATCGACCGGCGGGCGTCCTCCGGCGTCATCACGCCCTTGATGGCGAGCGGCCCGTTCCACTCGCGCGCCAGCCATTCGACGTCGCGCCAGCCGACAGAGCGATCGAACTGACCGCCGATATAGTCGAACAGGCTCATCGGCCCCGACGCCAGGGCGTCGACCTTGTGGCTGACGTTGGCCAGATCGAACTTCGAGCCCGTCAGCGCGGGGAGCGACCAGAGCGGGTGGAGCGCGAAGCTGAGCAGTGACTTCAATGTAAGCTTCGGGGGCAAGGAGAGGCCGCTGACCCGGTCGCGCTCGCGATTGCCGGCGACGGGCGTGTCGACCGTCAGCGCGAGGCCGTGAAAGCCGGCCTCCTTGCAGCGCGCGACGAACTCGGCGGTGAGGCCGCGATCCTTGAAGATGTAGATCTGAAATATCTTCGGCCCGGCAAAGGCCCGGGCGAGGTCCTCGAGGCGTGTCGTGCCCATCGTCGACAAGCTGTAGGCGAGGCCGTGCCGCGCCGCCGCGCGCGCCACGGCGAGTTCGGCGTGGCCGTGGAACATGCGGGTGAGCCCGGTCGGCGACAGCATCAGCGGCCAGCGCGAGGGTTGGCCGAAGATCTTCGTTTCCGTGCGGATCGCGGACACGTCGTTGAGCACGCCGGGCACGAGTTCATAGCGCGCGAAGGCGCTGACGTTGTGCCGCAACGACACCTCGTCGTCGGCACCGCCGTCGATATAATCGAAGATCGGCCGCGGCAGCCGGCGGCGCGCCATCAGGCGGAGGTCGGCCACATTGTTCGCGCGTTGAAGTCGCATGTTGTTTCCCGCTGCCCGTTTGCTTGCGGTGAATAGCAGAGACGGAGGCTTCCAGTCGCTATGGTTGGCAGCCGGGCGCCTGGCTGCTTTCCTTCCGATACCCGACGCCCGGTTTTCACGCGAGGCGCGTCGCGCGATGGCGCCGGGACGGCGCGACGTGGTGGTTTGGAGACGGACAGCTTTTTTGGCGGGCAAACGGCAACGCGGCCGCCCGCGCGGTCGGCGGACATCGCAACGTCCTGCCTCGGACTATCGCGTACTCACCACTGCCGGGCCGAGGTCGGTGACGCTTGGCTCATCGTAGCAAACGACTTCCAAGCAGGTATCGGAGGTCATGACAAAGTAGCTGTAGCGGGGGGCATCGCCTTCGTCCGCTAGGAACACCAGGACACTTTCGTCTGCCCATTTGTGCCCCCTAGCGCGGAACGTGGTGTTCGCAGGCGGAGGCGTCTTGCTGGAGGCTTGCGCGAACGCCGTGAGACCGTTTTCGTCGAGCACGCGAAACGCGATCACGCCACTAAAGGCGAAGCGGTAGATTGCCCTTTTCTCGACGGACACGAACGTCGCTTCGAGTGGTTTTAGTTGCGGTGGATCGGCTGGGGGGAGCCCAAGAGACGTTCCGTCGGCGAGCGAGGTCAACAGTGAGCCGAGATCGAACGAAACCCGGCCAAGAATTAGATCATCGTTCTCGACTTCGGTTGTCCACGCTGCAAATTCGACACCATTCGCAGTAAGGTCGAGACGCGATTTATCGGGTTCGTCAGACATTCCGATGGACTATCCTCAAGTTCAGTGGGCCTTCAATTGATTTCGCTGGGTCTGCTTCTGGGGCGGAAGCGGAATGGCCGGTTATGCGCTGACGGCCTGGTTCGGAACGACGGGCCGATTTTGCAGCGGCGCTCGTCAGAGGGTACGCGGTTGCCGCAAGAACCTCGGCCGGGGCGTTCGCGGATAGCCCCCACCCCAACCCCTCCCCTGAAGGGGAGGGGCTTTTTGGTTTGGGGTGGAAAGGGCGGTCTGGGTAGATGGCGATTGCGGCTGAACGTGTCACCGTAGTGTTGCTGGCGGCGGGGCGTGGGGAACGGTTCGGCGGCGACAAGCTTGCCGCGCCGTTTCGCGGGCGGGCGCTGGGGGAGCATGCCGCGGCGATGCTCGCGGGGCTGCCGTTCGCGGCGCATATCGCGGTGACCGGGCCGAGTGCGGTCGATTTCGCCGCGCTGGGGTTCGATTGCCGGCGCGCGCCGGCGGATGCGCCGATGAGTGTGTCGCTCAAGCTCGGCATCGCGGCGGCGGCGGAGCGCGATTGCGACGCGTGCCTGGTCGCGCTGGCCGATATGCCGCTGGTGCCGGCGTCGCATATCCGCGCGTTGCTCGCCGCGCATGACGGCGCGCTGACCGCGACGCTGTCGGGCGACATACGCATGGTGCCGGCGCTTATCGCGCGCTCGGCCTTTGCGTCGATCGCCGCGTTGAGCGGCGATCAGGGCGCGCGGGCGCTGCTGCGGGAGGCGCCCGGGGTCGCGGCGCCGCCGGCGTGGCTGGTCGATATCGACACGCCGGGCGATGCGGTGAGCAACGACCAGCCCGGCGGAAGATAGTCGAGCGACATGTAGAAATAGAAGGCGCAGCTGCCGTCCGGGCGGTAGCTGCCGCCCTTGACCATGCCGAAGGCGGTGCCGCCGAGGAACACCGGCGCGCCGCTGTCGCCGCCCTTGCATTTCGGCCCCGCGACCGCGACCCAGGTCGGCAGGCAGGGCCCGCCGCACAGATCGCCGGCTGGCGCGAAATCGGTCAGCTGGACGGTCGAGCAGCTATAGCCCGTGGTCTCGCCGCGGTGGCAGACATAGTCGCCGGCGCGGGTCGCAGCGCGGCTGCGTTGGGCGAGCACGGTGCGCTCGAAGGTCTTGGCGGCATCGTCATAGAGGGTCGGGGCGGGCGCGTCGCGGCTCAGCCCGATCTGCACGTCCTGATAGCCCCAGCCCCATTGGCCGAGATAGTCGAGCGGCACGGTGCCGCCATGCGGATCGACATAGGTCATCTGGTCGGCGCAGTGCGCGGCGGTGGTCAGGCCGTGGCGCGTGCCGTCGGTGACCGCGAAGCCGGTGGTGCAGGTGTAGCGCTTGCCATCGCCCGGCGCGCCCCACACGCGCGCGCCGCCGGCGAGATCCAAAGCAGCGCGCGAAAAAGTGGGAACCGGTTTTTCGCAAAGGCGATGCGACAACAAATCAACGGAGCAGGCGACGCGCGTCGGATTTGACGCAGCCTGCTCCAGATCGCGGTCGACGCGCTCGATCACGCTGATCCGCACCGGGACATGGGCGATCGCGGCGATGCGCTGACGCAGCAGCTCGGCGCCGCCGGCGGCTTCCGCATCGGACGCGCCGATGGTGACGACCAGCTCGCCGGTGCGCGGGTCGAGCCCCATGCCGGGGCCGCGGCGCAGCAGCGCGCGGATCGCGCCCTGGTGCCAGGTCATCGCCCACACCACCTGCTCGCGCGTCGCACCGGCGCCGGTGCGGAAGATAACCGGCACGGTCAGGCCGCCGGCGACGATGCTGCGCCCGGGCACCGGCGTGTCGCCGGTCAGCACGACGACGATGCGCCATGCCGGGCGATGCTCGATGACGATGCCGGCCAGCCGGTCGCGAAACTCCTCGGCGAGCGCGTCGGTCGCGGCGGCGCTGTCCTCCTGTGCGGTCAGGCGGCGCAGCGCCTCGTCGAGCGGGACGGCATAGTCGCGGGCATATTCGCCGGCGTCGCGGGCGAGCGCGTCGGCCGGCGGCTCAAGCGTGATGGTCGGGCCGGAAGGCGCGGTGACGACGGGAGGCGGGGCGATCTGCGCGGCGGCAGGGGCGGCGCACAACAGGCCGATCGCGAGCAGGAGATTACGCACTGCGCGCATCGTTACCATATCGCCGCGCGGGGCGCGATGCCTTCCGCGACCACCGGCGGCAGCAGCGCGCCCCGCATCATGCGGTTCGGCAAGATGACGCGAACGTCATTTTTCCCCCTATTAATTTGGTGGGAATTGCTCCAAGGACATGTCCGGTACGGGTCGGGGAAGGGCGGCGATGGGGCTCGCCCGGGGACAGATCCGCTTACCAAGGAGATTTTACATGAAGAAGATCGTTCTCGTTTCGATGATTGCCGCCGCCTCGCTCGGCCTCGCCGCCTGCAAGAAGGACGCGCCGATCGACAACGCCGCGACCACCAACGACATGGTCGTTGCCAACGAGACCGACGTGACGACGACCAACCTGGGTGATGCCCCGGTCGACGCCAACGCGACCGCCGATGCGAACGCGATGGGCGCCACCAACGAGGCAGCTCCGGCAGCGTCGAACACCGTCGCCAAGTAAGCGCCTGGCGCGGGTTTCCCCGCGCCGCGCCTGACGGCACGAACAGGGCCGCGCGATCCACACCGGATCGCGCGGCCTTTTCGCGTCGGCGCATATTGCGCGGTGACGGATCGGCGATAGGCTGGGCGGCATGCGGTGGAGGGTCGAAATCGGATGAGTGCGCCAGTGATCCGCGACGCGGTGCCGGACGACGCGGCGGCGATCGCCGCCATCTATGCGCATCATGTGCTGCACGGCACCGCGACCTTCGACGTGGATCCGCCCGACGCCGCCTTCTGGCGCGACAAGATCGCGGACATGGCGGCGCGTAGCTGGCCGTTCGTGGTGGCGGACGAAGGCGCGGGCGCGATCGGCTATGCCTATGCCGCGCAGTTCCGCGACCGCGCGGCCTATCGCGAGACGTGCGAGGACAGCATCTACATCGCCCCCGACGCGATCGGGCGCGGCGTCGGGCGGGCGTTGCTGGCCGCGCTGCTCGACCGCGCCGCGGCGGCGGGCTTTCGCGAGATGATCGCGGTGATCGGCGGTGCGGAGCCCGCCTCGGTGGCGGTGCATGCGCGGCACGGCTTCGTCGAGTCCGGGCGGCTGCGGGGTGTGGGGATCAAGTTCGGGCGGAGGCTCGATACGCTGTACATGCAGCGATCGTTGCCGGTCGGGCACATCGCCTGAAAGTTTCGCCCGCCCACCTCAGCAGATGAACGCCATTCCGGGGCGATTGCCGTTGCGGGGTGAGGGCTGAGCCATCAGGTGGAAGCGAGCACTTCCGGATTGACGACATTGATCGGCTTTCCCGCCGCATAAGCGACGATCTGGCCGAAGATATCGGCAAATTGCAGGTCGAACTCCTCGCGCGTGACATAGCCGATATGGGGTGTGCACAGGACATTGTCGGCGCGCAGCAGCGGGTGGTCGGGGTCGGTCAGCGGTTCCTGCTCGAACACGTCGAGCGCGGCGAAGCCGGGGCGGCCGGCGGCGAGGGCGGCCTCCAGCGCGCCGGGGGCGATCAGGCCGGCGCGGCTGGTGTTGACCAACAGGGCGTCGCTTTTCATGCGCGCGAGATCGTCCGCGCCGACAATGCCGCGCGTCGCGGGGACGAGGCGGAGGTGGAGCGACAGCACGTCGCTCTCGGCGAACAGCGCGGCCTTGCTGTCGGCCACCGCAATGCCGGCCGCCGCGGCGCGGTCGCGGGAACCTTCGCTGCCCCAGGCGATCACCTTCATGCCAACTGCCTGGCCATAACCGGCCACCGCCGCGCCGATGCGGCCATAGCCGCAGATGCCGAGCGTGGCGCCGCGCAGCGTGCGGCCGACGCCACTCTGCCACTGGCCGGCACGCATGCTGGCGACCTGCGCGGGAAGCTGGCGCGCGCTGGCGAGGATCAGTGCCCAGGTCAGTTCGGCGGCGGCCCAACTCGGTGTGTCGCTGTGGAGGTTGCTTGACACGATTATGCCCGCCGCGGTGCAGGCGGCGAGGTCGATATGCGGATAGACGCTGCGCTGGCTGATCAGCTTCAATTCGGGCAGCCGGGCGATGAGGCCGGCCGTGATCCGCGTGCGCTCACGGATCAACACCAGCGCCTCGACATCGGCGAGGCGCGCGGCCAGCGCCACCTCGTCCTGGACGTGATCGGTCCATATCGTCACCTCGTGCCCGGCCAGCAGCGCGAAGCTGGGCAGGGTGCGGATGGTGTCGAAATAATCGTCCAGGACGGCGATCTTCATGCGCGGCTCGTCCTCATGCGTAGCTGACGATCTCGAACTCGGTACCGTCGGGGTCGAAGAAATAGAAGCGGCGGCCAGGCTCGTAATCGGCATGGCTGAACGGGACAAGGCCGGCCGCGACGACGCGGCGTTCGATCTCGTCGAGATCGTCGACGAGGATGCCGATATGGTTGAGCGGGTTGCCCTTCTCGAAGCGGCTCGCCGGTGTGGCGGCGCCGTCATGGGTGTAGAGCGCGAGATAGAAGCGTTCGTCGCCGACATGGACGGTGTGGCCGCCCATCAGCGACGGGCCGCTCCAGCGCTCGTGCCAGTCGAACAATCTGGCGAACAAGGCGGCGGTGGCCGCGGGATCGCGGACGGTAATGTTGACGTGTTCGATGATCGGGGCAGGCATGCTTGGCTCCTTCGGCGCGCGGGATGGCGCGGCATTTGCGAGTCGTACAACCTCAGGTTAAGCTGAGGTCAAGCGGGTCGATGCGGAGAGTGAAATGGCAGTCGCGGGCACGATGTTGCTGACGATCGGCGAGTTGGCGGCACGCACCGGGCTGTCGGTGTCGGCGATCCGTTTCTGGGAGGAAAAGGGGCTGGTCGAGGCGCTGCGCACGCGCGGCGGGCAGCGGCGCTTCCTGCGTTCCGATATCCGGCGACTGTCGTTCGCGCTGATCGCGCAGCAGCTCGGCTTCTCGCTCGAGGCGATCGCGCGCGAACTGTCGGTGCTGCCGCAGGGACGGACGCCGACGGCCGCCGACTGGGCCAAGATCAGCCGGGGTTTCCGGCGCCAGCTGGACGAGCGCATCGCGGCGATGGAGCGGATGCGCGACCGTCTGGACAATTGTATCGGCTGTGGGTGTTTGTCGTTGCGCAAGTGCGCGCTTTATAATCGCGACGATCGGCTGGCGGCGGAGGGGCCGGGGCCGCGGTATCTGGTTTAGGGTGGATTTCTGGGAATTGGGCTTCGCCGTTTCTTGAGCTGCCGCTGCTTAGATTCCGTCGGAGGCCGCCGAGTGCCTCGGCGGCACCCACCCCCCGGCCCCTCCCTTCCAGGGAGGGGAGGAAGAAGGGGCGATTGCAGCCATTCGGCTTTTTTTCTCCCCTCCCTGAAAGGGAGGGGTCGGGGGTGGGTTGGCGAGCGTAGCGAGCCGTGCGACGCTGACCACATGCTGCGGCGTATCGATCCGGAACTGACCCGACGGGCGCGAGAGTTGCGTAGCAATCCGACGCCTGCCGAACGGGCGATCTGGCAGCTGATTTCGCGGTATCGGCCGGCGTTTACGCGGCAGTTGGTGGTGGCGCCTTTCATTATCGATCTGGCTTGTCGCGAGGCTCGGCTCGGGGTGGAGTTCGATGGTAGCCAGCATGTCGATCAGGCGGCGGCGGACCAGCGGCGCACGGAGTATCTGGAGCGCCAGGGTTGGCGGATTGTGCGGCTTTGGAACTCGGACGTTCTCACGAACCCGGATGGCGCCGCCCAGTATATTCTGTCGGAAGCCGCCGAGTGCCTCGGCGGAACCCACCCCCAGCCCCTCCCTTCCAGGGAGGGGAGAAAGAAGGGGCGGCGCTCTGGTTGAAGGGTAGCCTTCTGTCCATCGCTCCCCGCCTAGTGAGGCGGGGAGCGTCACCTATCACTCGTAACGCAGCGCGTGGATCGGGTTGGTCCGCGCGACGCGCCAGGCGTGGGTGCCGATCGTCGCGATGGCGATGATCAGGGCGAGCGCCCCGGCCTCGATGAACGGCACCGGGCTCAGCGCGATGCGGCGGTCGAAGCCGTTGAGCCAGCCGCGCATCACCCACCAGGCGACCGGCCAGGCGATGATGTTGGCGAACACCACCGGGCGGCTGAACTGCCAGACGAGCAGCCGCACGATGTCGCGCGTGCGCGCCCCGAGGATCTTGCGGATGCCGATCTCCTTGGTGCGGCGCTCGGCGGTGAAGGCGGCGAGGCCGAACAGCCCGAGGCACCCGATCACCGCGGCGAGGATCGCGAAGGCGCCGAACAGCTGCGCCCGTGCCGCGTCGGCATTGTAGAGATCGCGGACGATGTCGTCGACGAACTTGGCGCGGAGCGGGATGTCGGGCACCTGGCGACGCCAGATCGCCTCGACCTGGTCATAGACCGCCTTGGGCTGGGCGCCCTGGAAGCGGACCATCAACTGGGCGAAGCCGTTGCGCTGGTAGAAATAGAAGATCGGCTGCAACGGCTCGCGCACCGAGCGGAAGCGCGCATCGGTAACCACGCCGACGATCGTCGCCGACAGGGTGCCATATTGCGCTTCGACCAGGCCGACCAGGATCTGCTTGCCCAGCGCGTCCTGCGGCCGGGCGAAGCCGAGGCGCCGCGCGGCCTCCTCGCTGACCAGGATGTTGGCGCCGCGTGCGACCAGGGCGCGTTGCTCCTCGGGCGTGCTCGGCGTGGAGGTGGTGACGTCGTCCATCGGCTGGTTTTCGGAGAAGGTGCGGCCTGCGAGCAGCTTCATGCCCATCGCGTCCATGAAGCCGGGATCAATGCCGTAGACGCCCAGCGACACGCGATCGGGCTTGCCCGGCAACTGCACCTCGGTCTGCGAGTTACGCCCGCTGTTGACCGCGATCTGGGTGCGCGCGACGGCGCTGACGCCGGGCACGCGGCGGATCTGGTCGATCAGCGAGGTCGCCACCTGCTCGACCTGCGGCCGGCCCATGCCGTCGATCTGGAGCAGGCCGTCGCGCCGGTAGCCGGCGTCGCTGGTGCGGGCATAGACGGTCTGGGCATAGACGATCGCGGTGCAGATGATCAGGCCGATCGACACCGAGAATTGCCCGACCACCAGGATGTTGCGCAGCCGACCCGATCCTTCCGCATCGGCGGCCGACTTGTTGGCCTTGAGCACGCGGGCCGGCTCGAAGCGCGACAGCACGAGCGCGGGATAGACGCCGCCGGCGAGACCGACGAGCAGGGTCAGGCCGATTACCGGCAGCAACAGGCCGTCGAGCGCGAAATAACGCAACTGGATATCGGCGCCGAGGAAGGCGTTGAGGCCAGGCAGCGCGAGTTCGACGATCGCCAGCGCAACCAGCATCGCGATCGCCGCGAGCAGGATCGATTCACCGATGAACTGGGTGATCAACTGCCCGCGCGTCGCGCCGAGCACCTTGCGCAGCGCGACCTCGCGCGCCCGCTGCGTGGCGCGCGCGGTGGCGAGGTTGGTGAAGTTGACGCAGGCCATGGCGAGGATGAGCAGCGCGATCACCGCGAAGGTCAGGATCGTGGTGCGGTCGTTGCCCGGCGTCTGTGCGCCGTTCTGCGCCGCGCCGAGATGGAGATCGCGCAGGTTGACCAGGGCGAAATCCTCGAAGGTGCTGGGATTGACCTTGCGGTCGCCGTCAACCTCATCGGGGATGTTGCGCTTTTCCCAGGCGGGCAGGCCGGCATTGATCGACGCGGCGTCGGCGCCCGACTTCAGCCGGACGAGATATCCGCCTTCCTGATCGGTCCAACTGGTCAGCGCCGGGGTGTAATTGGCGAAATAGGCCTGCGGATCGAAGCGGGCGACCATGTCGAAGGCGTAACTCGTGTTCCTGGGCAGGTCGCGATAGACGCCGGTGACGCGGTAATCGGCCTTGAGCACGCCGGCGGCGATGGTCAGTGTCTTGCCGACCGGATTGTCGCTGCCGAAATATTGCTTCGCGGTCTTTTCGCTCAGCACCAGAGAGTGCGGGTCATCCAGGGCATGGGCCGGATCGCCCGCCACGAACGGCACGCGCAGCACATCGAACAACGGGCCGTCGACCAGCATCGTGCGCTCGACCTGGCGCGATTCGCCGTCCTTGATCACCACCGTGCTTGGCGTGGTGTAATAGACCGCGCGTTCGACCTGCGGGAAATCCTTCTTCAGCGCGACGCCCGACACGAAGCTGGTCTGTTGCAGCTTCAGCTCCTCGCCGCCGGCTTCGGTCGGGTGGAAATAATTCTGGAATTGGAAGGTCTTGTCGACGTCCGGCAGCCAGTCATTGTAACTGAATTCATAGCGGACGAAGCCGAGGATCAGCAGGCACGCGGCGATGCCAAGCGCCAGGCCCGAAACGTTGATGGCGGTATAGGCGCGGTTCTTGGCGAGCGCGCGGATGCCGACGGTCAGGTAATTGCGCCACATGGCTGTTTCTCCTGTCGATCGCGGATCAGGCGGCGCGGCGCTGCTGTTGCAGCACGCGCCCGTCGAGCATGGAAATGACACGGCTGGCATAGTCGGCATGCGCCGGCGAATGCGTCACCATCACGATCGTCGACCCCTCGGCGTTGAGCTGCTGGAGCATGCGCATCACCTCCTCGCCATGATTGGTGTCGAGGTTGCCGGTCGGTTCGTCGGCGAGGATCAGATTGGGCTGGGCGACCAGCGCGCGGGCGACGGCGACGCGCTGCTGCTGGCCGCCCGACAGCTGGTTGGGGCGGTGGCGGGCGCGGTGGGCGATGCCGACCCGGTCCATGACCTCATCGGTACGGCGCTTGCGCTCGGCCGTGGAGACGTCGTGATAGAGCAAGGCCAGCTCGATATTCTCGCGCACCGACAGCTCGTCGACGAGATTGAAGCTCTGGAAGATGAAGCCGATATTGGCCTTGCGCACCTCGGCGAGGCGCGCTTCGCCCAAGCCGGCGACTTCCTGGCCGTTGAAGACATAGGAGCCGCTCGACGGCGCATCGAGCATGCCCATCAGGTTGAGCAGGGTCGATTTGCCGCAGCCCGACGGGCCCATCACCGCGACGAACTCGCCATCGGCAATATCGATATCGACGGCGTCGAGCGCGGTCGTCTCGATCGTATCGGTGCGGTAGGTCCGCGAAAGCGCGCGCATCTGCAACATCGGGTCAGTCCTTTCCTTGGGTCAGATCGAGCCGGTCCTTGTCGGCGAAACCGGTATAGGGGGAGGTGATCACACGCTCGCCGGGGTCGAGCCCTTCGAGCACTTCGATCGATTCGGGGTTGCGGCGGCCGAGGCGCACCGGGCGCTTCACCGCGCTCTTGCCGTCGGGCGAGACGACGAACACCCAGTTGCCGCCGGTCTCGTTATAGAAAGCGCCGGCCGGGATGAGGCGCGCCGGGGCGGGGTCGCCGAGCGTCAGCTTGGCCTGCATCGTCTGGCCGCGCTGGATGTTGGCCGGCTCGGCGCCGGCGAATTGCAGGTCGACCTGGAACTGGCCGTTCTGCACCTGGGGATAGATCTTGGTGACCTTCGCGGCGAAGGTCTTTCCGTTCCACTCGACGCTGGCCTTCTGCCCGATCTGGACGCGCCCGAGATAGAATTCGTCGACCCCGGCCATCAGTTTGTTGCGGCCCGGGCTGTCGATCTGGGCGATGCGCTCGCCGCGCTGGAGCGACTGACCGACCTGGATCGAGAAGCCCGACAGCTGGCCGGCGACCGGCGCGCGCAGGTTGAGCGCGTCGAGATTGGCGCGGGCCAGCGCCAGGCCCGACTGCATCGAGGCAGCTGCGGCATGCTGCTGGGCGAGCTGGCCCATTTGCAGGCGCTCGTCGGTCGCCTGGCTGCGCTGGAGCACGGCGAGCTGCTTCTGCTGGTAGAGATACTGGTCGCGGGTATCGTTGAACTGCTTGCCGGCGACGAAGCCGCGCGAGGCAAGCGGCGCCTCGATCTCATATTGGCGGCGCATCTTGCTCGCCGCGAGGCTGGCGTCGAGCACGGCGCGTTCATTGGCCAGGCGGGTCTGGGCCAGCGCCAGTTCCTGGCTTCGCATGTTGTTGATCTGCTGCTCGACCTCGGTTTGGCGGGCGAGGGTGGAGAGTTGCAGCTCGGCGTTGGACAGGACCGCGATCAGCTGCCCCTTGGCCAGCATCGTGCCGTCCTCGGCGACGACCTTCTCGACCCGGCCGCCCTCGATCGAGTCGAGATAGACGGTGAGCAACGGCGTGACGCGGGCGCGCAGTGGGATGAAGTCCTCGAACGTGCCGACGCGGACCGGCGAGATGGTCAGCCGATCGGCGCCGACCGTCTGGCTGTTGCCGTGCGGCATGAACCACCAGAATCCGAGCGCCAGCAGCAGGATCAGCGCAGCCCCCAGCGCGATCTTGAGCCGGCGCGGCATCGACCGCACCGCGACGCTGCGGTCCATGCCGCTGCCGGTGACCGGGCGATCGGTCGAGGGGCTCGCCGCCGCGACCGGCTTGTCGAGCGGGACGACGCTCATGCGGCCACCGTCCGGCCGAGCGGCGACTGTTCGATTTCGAACGCTCCTGTCCGTAATCGGACAGGACCGACGCGCATGTCGAAGCTCCAGCTCGCCTTGGGCAGCCGCAGGTCGGCGGCGAAGATCGGTGTCGATGAACGCCCTGCAAGAGGCGAGATCAGCACCAGCAGGAGCAGCACGATACATAGGGGATGGGGGCGGGGGCGAAGGGGCATCGCATCGACTCCAGGCTGGGACTTGCTCATGCCGGTAGCTCAGCAGGATGCGTGCCAAACGGGATTTGCGAGGTGAGACCGTCCTGCGGCCGCATCAGATGGCCGATGGCACGCTTTTTGATTGTCCGGTTCCGCACACCCTCTGTACGAAAGCGGTCAATGGCATCTCCTCCCTTCGATCTGTGCGTCGTGATCGACGACGATGACGACATCCTGATCGCGACAGCACTGCTGCTGCGCGGCATGTTCGCCGAGGTTGTGACGGCGCGTACGCCCGACGAGGCGCTGCCGACGATCCGCGCGCGGCGGCCCGACGTGGTGCTGCTCGACGCCAATTTCGCGCGCGGCGCGACCGATGCGGCGGAAGGACTGGCGCTGCTCGACACGCTGTTGCGGATCGACCCGGAGATGGTGGTGGTGATGATCACCGCCCATGCCGGGGTGAATGTCGCGGTCGAGGCGATGAAGCGCGGCGCGACCGATTTCGTGTCCAAGCCCTGGTCGAACGAACGGCTGCTCGCGACGGTGCGCACCGCCGCGACGCTCCGCCGATCGCGTTCCGCGGTGGCGACCGAGCGCGCGCGGACCGCTGTGGTGGCGCAGCCGGTAGCGGGATCGACGCCGCTGATCGGCGACGCGCCGGGCATGGCGCGCGTCCACGCGCTGATTCAGCGCGCCGGGCCGACCGACGCGACAGTGCTGGTGCTGGGCGAGAACGGCACCGGCAAGGAACTGGTGGCCCGCGCGCTGCACGAGCAATCGCTCCGCGCGGCGCGGCCGATGGTGACGGTCGATCTCGGCGCGATCACCGCCGAGCTGATCGATTCCGAATTGTTCGGCCATGTGAAGGGCGCGTTCACCGATGCCCGCGCCGATCGTATCGGGCGGATCCAGGCGGCGGATGGCGGGACATTGTTCCTCGACGAGATCGGCAACCTGCCGCTGCACCTGCAGCCCAAATTGCTCACCGCGATCGAGCAGCGCCAGGTGACGCCGGTCGGCGCCAACCGCCCGGTGCCGGTCGACATCCGCATCATCGCGGCGACCAACATGACGCCGCTGATGCTGCGCGACGAGCGCCATTTCCGGCAGGATCTGTTGTTCCGGTTGAACACGGTCGAGATAGAATTGCCGCCCCTGCGCGAGCGGCGCGGCGATATTCCCGCGCTGATCGCGCATTATCTCGCGCTCTATGCGCGGCGTTACAACCGGGCACCGCCGGAGA
The DNA here is from genome assembly GCA_040390605.1 of Pseudomonadota bacterium. GTDB lineage: Bacteria > Pseudomonadota > Alphaproteobacteria > Sphingomonadales > Sphingomonadaceae > Sphingomonas. Next base: position 81,411 of record JAZJXZ010000016.1, on the reverse strand, counting down.
TCAGCGCGGCGGCGATGGGCGCGCTGGTGGCGCATGACTGGCCGGGCAATGTCCGTGCGCTGCGTCACGCGATCGAACGGGCGGTAATCCTGGCGGGCGATGCGCCGCTCGGCCCGGACGATTTTCCGCTCGGATCGACCGCCGGCGCGGCGCCGACCGTGCGCGAGGCGGTGATGCCCGCAGTCGACGACCTCAATCTCGACCGCGTCGAGCGGCGGCTGGTCGAAGAGGCGTTGCGGACGCACGGCTACAACATCTCGCTGGCGGCCGGCGCGCTCGGCTTGTCGCGTGCCGCGCTGTATCGGCGGATGGAGAAATATGGTCTCTAGCCGCCGCTTCACCCTGGTCCTGGCAGGATGGGCAGTTGCGCTGTTTGCCGCGCTGGCCGGTTTCGTCTGGTCGGTCGCGACGCCTGATCTGGGCGCGGTGCGGCTGGTGGCGGGGTTGCTCGTCATCGGTGCGGCGTTCGGCCTGTGGCAGCACGTGGCGCGGACCAACAAACTGATCGCGCATTTCGTCTCGGCGCTGCGTTTCGGCGATTTCTCGACGCGGTTCGACACACGGGATGGCGCCGGGTTCGGTGCGATCGGCGCCGCGTTCAACGACGCGATCCGTACCCTGCAGGGCGAGCGCGATCGCACGGGGGAGGAATTGCGCTTTCTCCAGGCGCTGACCGACGACCTGCCGGTCGCCTTGCTGACGGTCGACGACGTGCACGGCGTGCAGCCGGCCAACAAGGCCGCGCGGCAGTTGTTCGATCGGCACCAGGGGGTGCGGCCGGAGGATTTCGCGCTTTACGGCGCGACCTTCGCCGCCCGGCTCGCCGCGCCGCGCGCGATGGCGGCGGAGTTGCTGATCCTGCGGCTGGGCGATGTGCCGCAGCGCGCGATCGTACGCATGGCGGCACTGGAACGGCTCGGCGTGCGTACCCACGCGGTCACCGTCGAGCCGGTGCAGACCGCGATCGACACGATCGAGATGGCAGCGCAGAGCGACCTGGTGCGGGTGCTGACCCACGAGATCCTCAATTCGCTGACGCCGGTGGTGTCGCTGGCGCAGACTGCGGCGGATGTGCTGGAGACCGAGCCCCCCGACCTCGCCACCGCGCGTCTCGCCACCGCGACGCTGCTGCGCCGCACGACCGGCCTGCGCACGTTCATCGACAGCTACCGGATGGTCGCGCGGCCGCCGGCACCGCGCACCGAGCGGTTCGCGGCGACCGCCTTTGCCGACGAAATCGCACGGCTGTTCGCCGCCGAGTGGCCGGCGCTGCGCTTCGTACCCGAGGTCGATGCGCGCCTGACGCTCGAGGCCGATCCCGACCTGCTTGCCCAGGCGCTGATCAACCTGGTGCGCAATGCCGCGCAAGCGGTTGCCCCGCGCGAGGACGGGACGGTGTGGCTGACGATCCGGCGCGAGGGCAACGCGACGCTGATCGAGATTGCCGACAATGGCCCGGGCGTTCCCGACGCCATACAGCGCGACGTGTTCCTGCCGTTCTTCACCACGCGCGCCGAGGGGACGGGCGTCGGGCTCAATCTCGTGCGGCAGATCGCGATCGCGCATGGCGGTTCGGTGGGTGTCGAGGAACGTGCGGGCGGTGGGGCGCTGTTTCGGTTGCGCTGGTAGAATACCCAGCCGGATTTATTTCGCGAGCGATATGGAACCGCCGCGACCGGCGGGCTGTTCCTGCTGCCTTGGCCGAACCGGGATCGGCGTGAACAGGGAGACGGACGATGCTCGGATTGATCGCGGCAGTATTGGTGGTGTTGTGGCTGCTGGGGTTCCTGGCCTTCCATGTCGCGGGCGGCTTGATCCATATCCTCCTGGTGCTGGCGGTGATCATGATCGTGCTGCACTTCGTTCGCGGCCGCGCATAGCCGACCGCATCATCGCCGAAAGACATCGGGATGAAACCGCCGAGGCCGGGCGAGCGTAGTCGGCTGCTCGACAACCATCGGGCGCGCAAGATGGCGCGTTCGGCGCATGCTTTCGTTCGCGGCAACACGGCGGAATTCTATGAGATGCTCGCCGCATCGTCTGCCGCCGCGCATGTGCCGAGCGGGCCGGCGGTGTGGATTTGCGGCGACTGCCATCTCGGCAATCTCGGCCCGCTGTCCGATGGCGACGGGCAGGTCGACATCCAGATCCGCGATCTCGACCAGTGCGTGATCGGCAACCCGGCGCACGACCTGATCCGGCTGGGCCTGTCGCTGGCCACGGCAGCGCGTGGATCGGATTTGCCCGGCGTGGTGACGGCGCGGATGATCGAGGCGATGGTCGCGGGTTATGCCCGCGCGCTCGATGACCCGTCCGACGACGATCCGGGGCCGGAGCCGGCGGCCGTACGCACCGTACGGCGGCGCGCGCTCGGGCGGCGCTGGCGGCATCTGGCGCGCGAGCGGATCGACGATCCGGCGCCGACGCTGCCGCTGGGCAAGCGCTTCTGGCCGCTCGAGGCGAAAGAGCGCGATGCGCTCGTCGCGCTATTCGACGATCCCGCGCTCAAACAACTGATCCTTTCGATCGGTCACGGGGACGAGGATCGTCCCGTGCGGCTTGTCGATGCGGCCTATTGGATGAAGGGATGCAGTTCGCTCGGCCTGCTGCGCTATGCCGTGGTCTTCGCGATCGAGGGAGCGAAAGGCCGTGACGAATACGGCCTGATCGACGTGAAGCAGGCGGTGGCGACGGTCGCGCCGGCGGCACGCGGTGCGAAGATGCCGCGCGACCCGGCCGCGCGCGTGGTGGCGGGCGCCCGCGCGCTGTCGCCGCATCTCGGCGAACGCATGGTGGCGGCGCGGTTGCTCGGCACATCGGTGTTCATCCGCGAGCTGGCGCCACAGGATCTCAAGCTGGAGGTCGCGCAATTCACGCGCGGAGAGGCGGTGAAGGCGGCGCAGTATCTCGCCTTCGTCGTCGGGCGTGCGCATGCGCGGCAGATGGACAAGGCGGCGCGCGCAGACTGGTCGCGCGCGCTCACCGTGAGGGGCCACGCCGCGCTCGATGCGCCGTCATGGTTGTGGGAGAGCGTGGTCGATCTCGCGAGCGGGCATGAGGCGGGATATCTGGAGCATTGCCGGCGTTATGCGCTGGGCGGGTGATGGGCTGATTCAACCGATGTGCGAAAGGCGGCAAAAGTTGCGCCATGTGCACTCCTCAACTTCGCGCTCGCGCTGCCGCCCTTCAAGGAGCGGCCGACAACAACCCCGCCGTGACGAACGGAATGTCACCGGTCGCCAATCCGCTGCAGCGACAAGCGTTGGCGCTGGCACCGTTCAGTGGCTCGCGCACCTTCACAGGATCGCCTGCCAACTCCGCTTTCGCGTCACCGGCGCAGCTTCAATCCGACTCTCCTCCAAAAGATATGTCCCGCGGTGGCATGGCATCGGTACCGCCAGTCCGTGACTTGTCGGTCGTCAATCGACATGCCGACAATCGGGGCGCAGCGACCCCGGGCGGGGCGGGACGTCAGCCGGTTGTGCCGGTCAAAGCGGGTCCACTGCCAGATTTTGAAGAGACGCATGCCCCAACCGAGCAGGAACTGGTCGACGCGGCGGTAAAGGCGCGCAACGCCCAATATGAGCCGCCTACGTTCGAGCCACCGACGAAGGAAACGCGGCCGTTCATCCTTGCCGATAAGGGCGGCTATCGCACTGCGAAGGGCAATCGCGCCTGGCTGATGAGCGTGGAGCGGATGGTACAAAACAGCGACCCCTATCCTTCTGGTACGCCGGGAGAAGGAGGGATGTCACGTGCCCGGTCGGCGGCGCGCGTCTGGGCCGGATACCTTTACACCCTGCCGGAGGTGAAGGCGCTTCTCGACGTGCTCTCGAAGACGGAAGGCTCCGTGGACAATGGATATCTCACCAGCCACTATCCTGGTCCACCGTCGAAGGACTATTCGATCCTCCCGTCCGACGGACCGCGCGGACGATATCAGATCGAGCCGGGCGGCAATACGCATTTCGGCACAAACTGGTATTCGCGAAAAGACTTCGGTCCGGTCACGCAGGACCTCGTCGCCATTACCCTGCTGGTCAAGGACGGCGCGATCGACAGGCTGCTGGCGGGCGATCTCCGCGGCGCTTTCAGTGCCGCCTCGCGCACCTTCTCGTCGATTCCGATGGGGGCGACCGAGAATTATAGCGGTTATGTGGGCAAGACCTGGAGCCCGGACACCGGGCCCAATCCAGCTCGGCAACGGACAGGGGCGAATTTCGATGAGTTGCCGGGCATCTTCCTGTCTCGGTTGAATGCGCGCCGTACTGAATTTCGCAATGCCCAAGCGGCGTGGGAGAAAAGCAAGGCGCTGCCTTGGGCGTTCATTTCGCCGTTCAGGTGGCACAATTTCGGCATGCGAGGATTTTGACAATCTCAAAGAGGCGAGAAATTGCGACATATGTTCGCTATATGATCTAACTATGGACCTCTTATGTTGACATATTGGGCCGATTGTTGAACGTTGCCCTCTTGTCGATGGGATAGAGACTCTGATGAGAAGGACCGACTGGTTTGCCCTCATCGCCTTATCGGTGGTGGCGGGCTGTTCCTCGCCGAGCAAGGACGACAAATCTTATGCGCCGGCAAAGCGTGCCGTCGCCAAGCCCGCGCCCGATGAGGTCAAGTCGCCACGCGCAGGCTGGATGGATTTGCCGACGGACAGCATTCAGCTTCTGGCCGATCAGGCGCTTTCCTGCGGCGGTGACGTCCATCGTGTAACCGGTTGCCCACCTGTCGTGCGGAGGTCGGACGCTTGGGTCGACTGGAACCGCAACGATCGGCGAGTCTTCGATTCGATCAATTTGTCGTTCGAGGTTCCGCCCAAGGACCTGGCCTTGGAACCGTTGGCGAAAATTCCGCCAGCGCCTCTTCGTCTGATTCATTTTTTCTTTCCGAACTGGCGTGGCGGCAGTGCCTGGCTGCGATATGCGGTCAAGCTGCCGAACGGCGAATGCGGTGTGCAAACCAGTACGAGGGATGCGATCATAAGTGTGCGCAGCGAGTATCGTTATGATCGGAACAAGAGAGAAGAAGGCTTCATTTCGGAACTGAGAATATATCCTCCCCCGGCCGATTATGACCGCCTTCGGGCGGAATGCGTCAGGGAAGAGGTTACCGACGACAGTGAAGTCCGGTCGCAGGCCTTGTCGGCCGGCGTGCCGGTTGACGAGGCGATGAAGCTGAAGAGAGATAGTCCGGCATCGTGATGGTGGCGAAGCGGGGGCTGGTGACAGCCTGATTCAACCGCTCGCGCATCCGCCTTATCGCTGCACCCATGTGCATGCCCTCGCCCCCCAAACCGCAAACGCTGCCCGAGCGGCAGTCCCTGAAACTTCCCGATGGCGGCGCCACCGCGCCGCGCGTCGATGACGATATCCGCCGCCGCCGCGCGCTGATGGCGACCGCCTATACCGGAGCGCTTGGCCTCGGCAGCGCGCCAACCACCACGACATTGGGAGGCTGACCGCGATGATCCAGCCCACGCTCAAGGAGCGATGCGACCGGCGGCTGTCGGCGCTCAAGACATTGCGCCAGCCCTATGAGGCGGAGTGGCGCGAGATCGCGCAATATGCGCAGCCGTCGCGCTCGCGTTTTCTCAATAGCGAACAGAACCGCAATTTCCGCCGCATCAACAAGGCGATCTACAACAGTCACGGCATTCTCAGCTTCCGTACGCTGACCGGCGGCATGACCAGCGGCCTGTCGTCGCCGTCGCGGCCGTGGTTCCGGCTCGCGCCCTATGACACCGACATGGCCGACGACACTGCGGTGAAGACCTGGCTCGCCGAGGTCGAGCGGCGGATGTACGGTTTCCTCGCGGGCACCAATTTCTACGGCGCGGTGAAGTCCGGTTATGCCGAGATGGGCATGTTCGGTACCGAGGCGTGCGTGATGGTCGACCATCCGCGCGCCGGTGCCGTATGCCACGCGTTGACTGCGGGCGAATACTGGATCGCACTGTCCAACGCGGCGGTCGCCGACACGCTCTATCGTCGTACGCCTATGTCGGTGATGCAGGCGGTGAGCTCGTTCGGGCTGGACCATGTCTCCAGCTTCGTGCGCACCGCCTATGACAGTGGGCGCTACGACGACCAGGTGCCGGTGCTGCACGCGATCGAGCCCAACGACGCGGTGGTGCCTGATGCGCTGAACGCGCGCGGCAAGGCGTGGCGCTCGGTCTATTGGGACGAGAATGACGGCGACGCGACGCGCGTGCTGCGCGCCGAAGGCTATGACGAGCAGCCCTTCTGGGCGCCACGCTGGGACACGGTCGGCGGCGATACCTATGGCACCGGCCCGGGGTTCGACGCGCTGCCCGACATGCGCGAGCTGCAGTTGCAGACCAAGCGCAAGACCCAGGCGACGGCGTTTCTGGTCAAGCCCGAGAAGATCGTGCCGGCCAGCGTCAAGCTGACCGGCGAGGCTGGCAATGTCGTGACCGCCAGCCAGATCGACGCGCAGCATGTCGTGGTGCCCTACCAGATCAACCCGGCGGCGATCGGCGCGATCATGGACGATGTGCAGCGCTGTTCCGAGGCGGTCGACCGGTTGACCTATGCCGATCTGTTCATGGCGATCACCAACATGCAGGGCATCCAGCCGCGCAATATCGAGGAAATCGCCAGCCGCAACGAGGAGAAGCTGACCCAGCTCGGCCCGGTGATCGAGCGGGTCAATGCCGAGAAGCTGCAGGTCGCGATCGACCGGACCTTCGCGATCATGGCGCGCAAGCAAATGCTGCCACCGCCGCCGGAGCAATTGCAGGGTCAGCCGGTGAAGGTCGATTTCGTCAGCATCCTCGCGCAGATGCAGCGCATGGTCGGGCTTGGCCAGATCGAGCGTACGGTGTCGTTCGTCGGCAGCCTTGCGGCGCAATTCCCCGAGGCGAGCGACCGGCTCGATATCGATGCGGTGATCGACGACTATGCCGATCGCGCCGGGGCGCCGCCCAAGATCATCCGCTCGGTCAGGGACGCGCAGGCGCTGCGCGACAAGCGCAACCAGGAACAGCAGATGGAGAAGATGGCGTCGCTCGCCCAGCCGATGCAGCGCGGTGCAGATGCGGCGCGGTTGTTGAGCGAGGCGGCGCAGAAGGCCGGCATGGTGGGTGGCGGGATGGGGGCGGGCTGATTTACCTGCCGTCACCCCGGACTTGCTCCGGGGGCCACCGGGCCACTTGATCAACCGTCCGATGGGTTCGTGGGACGGTGGATGCCGGAACGAGTCCGGCATGACGGTTTGGTTTGACGACCTGATTCAACAAATCGACCAACCCGCTACTCCGGCACGATGATCGACCGTGCCGATGCCGCCATCCTGATCGAAACCCCGGCCTTCCGGCGCCTGCTGTTCGCGATGATCCGTGCTGGCGGGGTGTTCGATCCCGCCGCCAGTCACGCCGACGGGCGGCACCTGTTCCTCGCGGGGCGGCGCAGCCTGGCGCTGGAGGTGCTGAGCGCCTTCGAGGCGGTGCAGCCGGCGCGGGTGCCGGGCGGGGTGCCGGTGTTCAGCCTGATTCAACTGCTCGGCGAAGCGGCGCAAATGGCGATCAAGGAGAAAACGAGTGACCGACGATTTGATGCCTATGCCGAACTCGGCGACGATGACGGAGCCACCGGCTGATGCCGGCACGGCGCCCGCCGGCGATGCCGGGTTCCACGACGATTTCGATGCGCTCTCGCCCACCGCGCTGGGCGAGGAGGGCGGGGAGCCCGGCGGGGCGTTCGACGATGACGGCGTGCCCGAAGCCTATGCGCTGACGCCGCCCGAGGGTCTCGCACTCGATGCCGGCGCGATCGCCGAGGCGACGCCGGTGTTCCGCGAGCTCGGCCTGTCGAACGCCGCCGCCAACAAGCTGATGCCGGTCGCGGCGCAGTTTGCGCAGCGCGTGCAGGACCAGGCCAACCGACAGCTGCTCAGCCATGTCCAGGCCGAGCGCAAGGCGTGGCTCGACGCCGCGCGCGCCGACCCGGAGATCGGCGGGGCGAAGTGGGGCGACACCATCGCCACCGCCGCCTCGGCGCTCGACCGGCTCGGCTTCACCAAGGGATCCGCGTTCCGCAACCTGCTCGACGAGAGCGGGCTGGGCAACCATCCCGACATGATCCGAGCCTTCGTCAAGGTCGGCAAGGCCGTTTCCGAGGACAATGATTTCGTCCTTGGCGGCGGCATCCCGCGCACCCGGCGCGACCGAGCGGAGACGCTCTATCCCCACGACCATCCCAAGGCAGGAGGGCAGTAAGCCATGGCCACGATCGGCAACACGTTCCTCAATCTCATCGACATGTACAAATCGGCCGGCGGGCAGGAGGCCCAGCTCGGCGAGGTGGTCGAGGTGCTGCGGCAGCTCAACCCGCTGATGGAAGACGCGGTCACCGCCGAATGCAACATGGGCACGTTCCACCGCCACATGATCCGCACCGGCCTGCCGACCGTCACCTGGGGCATGCTCTACCAGGGCATCCCGCAGTCCAAGTCGACCACCCAGCAGGTCGACGACACGACCGGCTTCGTCGAGGGGCTGTCGACGGTCGACACGCGCCTGCTCGACATTTCGCCCAACCCGGCGGCGGTGCGGCTGAATGAGGCGCGCGGTTATCTCGAGGCGATGGCGCAGGAGGTGCAGAAGGGCTTCTTCTACCACGACACCGCGACCACGCCCGAGCGCTTCAAGGGCCTCGCCGCACGCTACGGCAAGATCGGCGGCGGCGGCGGTGCCGGCAACCAGATCGTCAATGCCGGCGGCGCGGGATCGGACAATACCTCGATCTGGTTCGTCACCCATGGCGATGCCTACACCACCCTGCTCCATCCCAAGGGCACCAAGGCCGGCGTGACGCGTGAGGACAAGGGCGAGCAGCGCACGCTCGACGGCAATGGCGCGGTCTATTACGTCAAGGAGGAGCTGTTCCGCCAGCATGTCGGCGTGGCGGTGCGCGACTGGCGCTTCAACGCGCGGATCGCGAACATCGACGTCAGCGATGTCGCGGCCGGCACGGTCGATCTCTACAAGTTCCTGCGCAAGGCCTATTACAAGCTGCAGGCCCGTCGTGCCCCGAAGATGCAGGATGTGCCGGCGGTCGGTCGCACGGTCATCTACATGAACCGCGACATGCTCGAGGCACTCGACGCGCTCGCCACCAATAAGGGCGCCGTCGACAGCTTTGTGCGCCTCACGCCGATGGAGCTCGAGGGCAAGGAGGTGATGTCGTATCGCGGCATCCCGATCCGCGAGACCGACGCGCTCATCAACGCCGAAGCGGTCGTCAGCTAAGAAATCGGAGAAGAACCATGATCCTGGATGCAACCACCCTGTTTTCGGCCGCCCAGGCCGTGACCGCCACTGCGGCCTCGACCAATGTCATCGATCTCGGCCAGACCGGGACGGTATTCGGCGCCGCCACCGCCATCGCCCGTGACGTCGGCAGAGGCGCGACGGTGCCGATCGCGATCCGTATCGTCGAGAATTTCAACAACCTGACGTCGATCACCGTGACGGTCGAGACCGACGACAATAGCGGCTTCTCGACGCCGGCCACGGTGTTCAGCTCGCCGACCTATGCACTGGCCGACCTGCAGTCGGGCGCGCGGCACCTGCTGCCCGACGCCCTGCCGATCGGGACGGCCGAGCGCTATGTGCGACTGAAATATACGCTGGCCGGCACCACGCCCACCACGGGCAAGATCACCGCCGGAATCGCCGCGGGTCTCCAGACCAATGGCTGAGCCCGGCGGAGCGCGCGCCGCGCGAAGCTGGACCGCGCCGCACGACGTCTATGTCGACGGCGTTCTGCATCCCGCGGGCGTACGCTTTACGACTGCCGCGCCCCGCGGTGCGGCATGGATGCCGGCGGACACCACCACGCGGTTGCGCACGGAGCGCTGACGCGACCCTGGGGGAACGGGCCATTGTCGTCCGTTCCCCCGTTCCTTTCACAGGGCCGGCTTGCCGACGATCTTGCGCCGTGAAGCGGATCTACGCCGCCTGGCTGATCGCCTCGACGCCGCCGGCGTGACGGGCGATCAAATCCACCATCGTCTCGACCTGCGAAGGCGGCAGATCATGCGCCATCGCATCGATCACCTCGAGCCGCGCACCGGGAATCCGGCGCGCGGTGTCTTCGCCATTAGCCAGCGGGACAAGCGGATCGGCGGCACCGTGGATCACCAGGGTGGGTGCGGCGATCGCGGCGATCCGGGTCGCGCGATCGCGATCGGCGAGGATCGCGAGCAGCTGGCGTCGCGCGCCGACCGGATCGTAGCTGCGATCGAAGGCGCGGCCGGCCATGGTCTCAAAAGCATCGGCCGCGCGTGCCTGGTCCGGGTAGGAGATCGCGCGCAAGATCTCGATCCCGGCGGCGACCGCTTCCTCGCGGCTCGGCCGTGCCGGGCGGCTGGCCATCAGCAACTTGCGCAGCGCCGGCGTCGGCCCGGGAAGGCCCGGCGCGCCGCTCGACGACATCACCGAGGTCAGGCTCAGCACCCGCTCGGGTCGGCCGGCGGCGACGTGCTGTGCGATCATGCCGCCCATCGACGCGCCGACGATATGCGCACGGTCGATACCCAATGCGTCGAGCAGACCGACCGCATCGTCAGCCATGTCGCCCAAGCCATAAGCGAGCGGGAAGCGCAGGCCCAATTTGGTCGCGAGCACCGCCCAGACCGGGTTGATTGCCGTCGCACCATGCAGGTGCGTCGAGAGTCCGATATCGCGATTGTCGAAGGCGACGACGTGGAAGCCGCGTGCGGCAAGCCCTTCGACGAACGGGTCCGGCCAGGCGATCAGCTGCGTTCCCAGCCCCATGACGAGCAGGACGGTCGGGTCGGCCGGGTTGCCGGCCTCCTCATAGTGGAGTTCGACGCCGTTGGCAGAGGCGATGGGCACGGGCGGCAGTCCTGTGTGACGGAGCGGTGACAATCGCTTATGAGGGGCCAGCGTTCCGTGCATGTCAAGCACGGCCTGATTCAACCGCATCGCGCACGCGGGTAAGCCCGCTGACATGACAATCAGCCTCTCCACCTGCAACCTGGCGCTGGGCGAACTTCGCACGGCACCGATCGTCGACATCGCCGAGGACACGCTCGAGGCGCGCGAGTGCGCGCGCTATTATCCGCAGTGTCTGCGGACCCTGCTCGAACGGCACGACTGGGCTTTCGCCAACCGCCGCGCCTCGCTGGCCGAACTGGCGGACAACGACCGCGCGGCGGAGTGGGCGCATGCCTATGTCCTGCCGGCAGGCTGCGCGACGCCGTTGCGGCTGGTAACGGCCGATGGCGGCACGTCGGACTTCATCGTCGAGAACCGGACGCTCTACACCCAGCTCGGCAATGCGGTGCTGGAATATGCTGCGAGCGACGTCACGGACGGCGAGATGCCCGGCCTGTTCATCGACGCGCTGGCTTATTCGCTGGCCGCGCGCCTGGCCGTGCCGATCCGCGACAGTCGTGAAATGAAGGGGCAGCTGCTGCAACAGGCCGAGATCGCCTTTCAGCGTGCAGTTGCCGAAGACCGCAACCGCCAACCGCAACGCGATGCCTTCAGCGAAGACACGGTTGCGCTCGTCCGGCTGGGGGCGGCGCTTGGCCGCTGGGTGCGCTGATGGCGATGCGCAGCGGCCAGGCCAATTTCTCCAAGGGCGTCATTTCCGACGAACTGGTCGCGCGGATCGATGTCGCCGCCTATGCCAGCGGCCTCAGGCGCGCCGACAACGTCATCCTGCTAAAATATGGCGGCGTGACCAAGCGGCCGGGCACGCGCCTGGTTGCAGAAGTCTATGCGGATCAGGGCGTGCGGCTGATGCCGTTCCAGTTCTCGCTGGCACAGACCTATGTGCTGGAAATGGGCCAGGGCTATATGCGCCCCGCTGCCAATGGCGGGCTGGTGATCGAGGATCGCCTGACGGTCACCGACATAACGCGCGGTGCGACGACCACGATCGCGGCCGCCTATCACGATTATGCCGTGGGCGATCAGGTCTATTTCGACGAGATTGCGGGAACCACCGAACTCAACGGACGGATCGGCCGGGTGACCGCGATTGCCGATAGCGGCCACTTCACCGTCGATGTCGATTCGACCGGGTTCGGCGCGTTCACCGGCGATGCCGGCGGCACCACGCGCAGCGCGACACCGCCGCCCCCGCCACCCCCGCCGCCGGTGCCGCCACCCACGCCGACGCCCACACCGCCGCCGACCGGCGGTGGCGGGGGAGGCGGGAGTTATTGCGTCGACGACGAAACCCCGATCCTGCTCGCCAGCGGCGAGGAGATCTCCGCGCGCTTCCTGAAGGTCGGCACGATGCTGCGGACACGCCATGAGATGACGCGCGCATGGGGCGAGTGGCCGGTGACCGCGATCGGTTTCGCCTGGGAGCCGGTGTGGCGTGCCGAGATCGACGGGGCCACGATCCGCGCGACGCGCGACCATCGCCTGTGGATCGGTGATGCCTGGGTGCGGATGGGCGAGATCGGCCGCCCCGACGGCAAGGCCTGGGTAGCGAAGATCACGGTCGCCGGCGCACACACCTATGTCTCGGCCGGCATCCTTTCGCACAACATCAAGGAAAGGATGCCCGACGAATGAGTGTCGCACGCATCTATCGCACGGGCTCGCCGTTCAACGGCGCGGAACTCGCCGAGGTCGATTTCGAGCAATCGGCCAACGTCATGTATCTGGCGCACCTGAACCACGCACCGACCAGATTGACCCGCACGTCGCATACCGACTGGACCTTTTCCAGCGTGACGTTCGGCCCGACGATCGTCGAGCCGACCATCATCGGCGGCAGCATCGCGACGCCACAGAATGTCGATAGCGCCAACAGCGGCAACGGCTTCTTCCCGCAGAGCGCAAGCTATGTCGTGACCTCGGTCGACGACGTGTCGGGGCAGGAGAGCCGCGCGTCGTCGCCGCCATGCGTGCTGTTCAACGACCTGACGCTGAAACGCAACGCCAACACGATCAGCTGGTCCGCGCCCGTCACCGGCCCCGTGCCGACGCGCTACCGCATCTACAAGGCCGACAACACGCAGGAGTTCGGCTATATCGGGCAGACCACGTCGCTTTCCTTCGTCGACGACAATATCGGCCCGGATTATGCCGATGGCCCTCCCGTGCTCGGCAATCCGTTCGGTGCGCCGGGGGACTATCCCTCAACCGTCACCTTCTTCGAGCAACGCCTGTTATGGGGGCGTACCGTCAATCATCCCAACGCCATCTGGGGTTCGCGATCCGGCAGCTTCGAGAATATGGACGTGTCGCGCCCGATCAAGGCTTCGGACGGGCTGACCTTCGCGCTCGTTGCAGGTCGTGTGAACGCGGTCAATCAGCTGGTGTCGATGAACAATCTGCTCGCGCTGACCAGCGATGCGATCTTCAAGATCGAGGGCGGGCAGAGCGGCTATATCTCGGCGACCGATTTCACTGTGCGGCGGCAGAACGGGCGCGGCGCCTCGCGCCTGTCGCCCCTCGTCGTCGACAGCGTGTGCTTCTACCAGACCAGCATCGGCAACGGCGTGCGCACGCTGGGCTATCAGTTCCAGACCGACAGCATCGACAGCAACGACGTGACGATCTTCTCGCCGCATCTGTTCCGCGGTTTCGACATCGTCAGCTGGGCCTATGCGCAGGAGCCGCGCTCGCTGATCTGGGCGGCGCGCAGCGACGGCAAGCTGCTGTGCTTCACCTGGGAGCAGGAGCAGCAGGTGTGGGGTTGGACGATCTGTGAGACGGACGGGCTGGTCGAGAGCGTCTGCGTCGTATCGGAAGGGTCCGAGGACCGGCTGTATCTGACCGTGCGGCGCGGCGAAAAGCTGCTGATCGAACGCATGGCTGCGGCGCGCTGGGGCGCGGTCGAGGATAGTTGCTTCCTCGACAGTGCGGTGTCCTATCTGTTCGACCCGCCGGCGCGCGTGCTGCGCAACCTCGATCATCTCGAGGGGCGGACGATCTCGGCGCTGGCCGACGGCAATGTCGTGTCGGGGCTGGTGGTGAGCGGCGGCACGGCCACGTTGCCGTTCGATGCCGCGAAGGTGTGTGCCGGCCTGCCGTTCGCGGCGACGATCGAGACGTTGCCGCTCGCCGTCCAGGGCCAGCAGGGCTGGACGGTCGCCAAGCCCCAGACCCAGGCCAAGGCGGTGGTGCGGGTGATCGACAGCCGCGGGCTCAAGGCCGGGCCGGACGATGCCAGCCTCGAACCGCTGCGCGCGCGATCCACCGAGCCGCCGGGCGCGCCCAACGCGCTGAAGAACGGATTGCTCGAGACGTGGCTGCGGCCGGCGATCAACGGCGGGGCGCGGCTGGTCGTGCGTTCCGACGACCCGCTGCCGATGACCGTTACGGGCGTGTATCTCGATCCGTCGGTGTCGGAATGAGCGGGCCTTTCCCCCCTCTCCCTTTGGGAGAGGGGCAAGCTGCGCAGCAGCGCGGGGTGAGGGCAGGGCGCGATCGTCATGGAGCTGCCCTCACCCTTCCGCCCCTTCGGGGCTCCCTCCCTCTCCCACAGGGAGAGGGGAAGAAGATCACCATCCTCCCCGCCGGCCCCACCCATATCGGCCCGATCGCGACGCGCATGCGTATCGCCGACCGCGTCGAATGCGCGGCGCTGGGCCACAGCCCGAAACAGGCATTGCGTGCTGGCCTCGCCGCGTCATCCCCGGCCTGGACCGCGCTGGTCGACGGGCGGGCGGAGGCGATGTTCGGGCTCGTCGTGACCAGTGCGCTGGGCGGGGAGGGCAGGCCGTGGATGCTCGGCAGCGATGCGATCTACGCCCATCCGCGCGCCATGCTGCGTCGCGGACCACGCTTCCTTGCCACGATGTTCGCTCTGGCGCCGCGGCTCTCGAACCTGGTGGCGGCGGACAATCTCCGCGCGATCCGCCTGTTGCGACGCTGGGGTTTCACTCTCGATACGGAGACAATGATGATCGGTACTGTCGCCTTCCGGCTCTTCCACGCGGAGCGGCGCTGATGTGCCCGCCCGTCCTCGCCATCGCCGCCACCGCGGTGACCGCCGCCGGCCAGGTGCTGAACGGCATCGGCCAGTCGCAGCAATATCGCTATCAGGCGCAGATCGACGACCAGAACAACCGGCTGGCCAGCGATCAGGCGCGCGACTCGATCGACAACACCAACCTCGAGGCGCAGCGCCGCTATCGGCAGCTTTCCGACACCCAGGGCAAGCAACAGGCCGCGATGGCGGCAAACGGCGTCGACCTGAACTTCGGCTCGCCGGTCGATGTGCAGCGCGACACGGCGATGATCGGTGGCGAGGACATCGGCCAGATCTACAAGGCCGGCTATCAGCGCACGCGCGGCTATGACATCGACGGGTGGAATTATCGCAGCCAGGCGGCGGCCAACCGCGCCAAGGCCAGCGGCGCGTTGATGCAGGGGATCTTCAGCGGGCTGGGTACGGCGTTGGGCGGGGCGTCGCAGATCGGCGGACCGGGGGAGGTCGGCAAGGCCAAGCAGGGCGGCCCGAAGGGATGGCAGTGACGCACAAAATCGCTGCCATGGTCTAGCGCGCTGTCGAGCGTTCGCTAAGGAAGGCAGCGATGGGGTATCGTCTCGACACGCTGGCAGACAGCCGGCGCAACAACCTGCGGATCGTGCGCCTGATCGCCGCCAGCGCGGTGATCTTCTCGCATAGCTATATCGTCAATCTGGGTATCGGCGCCCTCGCGCTCGAGCCGCTCGGGGCGCTGACCGGGGTCGATTGCGGGGCGCTGGCGGTGGACATCTTCTTCGTCGCCAGCGGCTTCCTGGTCGGGCGCAGCCTGATGCGCGGCCGTGACCCGGTCGACTTCCTGCTTTCGCGCGGCTTGCGCATCTATCCCGGGCTGATCTGCGCCGTGCTGGTCATGGCGTTGCTGCTCGGGCCGGCGGTGACGGACCTGGGTATCGGCGCCTATTTCCGCGACACCTGGCTATATCGTTTCATCGCCTTCAACGGCACGATGTTCAGCCCCTGGCGCTTCACGCCGGGGCTGCCGGGTACCTTTGCCCATCTGCCCTATCCCAACGTCGTGAACGCCTCGCTCTGGACGCTGCCGTGGGAGCTGTGGATGTACGCCACATTGCTCGGCCTGTACTTCGTGCGCGGGCTGGGCCGCATCTATCCGGTCATCCTGTGCGGGATCGCCCTGGCCTATGCGGCGATGGCGCTCAATCTCTGGGAGATGGACCGGTTCCTCGCGCTCGGCATCCGCTTTGCCGCGATCTTCCACGCCGGTGTTGCGGCCTATCGCTATCGTGATCGCATCACCTTGTCGTGGCCGATCCTCGTCGGTCTTTCGCTGGCGATGCTCGTCGTCGGTGTGGCGACGCAATCGGCGCTGCTGCTGCCGCTCTGGCTCGCTTACGCCGTGCTGTTCCTGGCCTATTATCCGCCGCTGGTGATCGAACGCTGGTGCGACGGGCCCGATTATTCCTACGGCGTCTACATCTATGCCTATGCCGTGCAGCAGACGCTGGTGTGGCGCTTCGGGCCGATGGCGGTGTTCCCGAGCTTCATGCTCGCCTGGGGCCTGACCATGCCGCTCGCGATGCTGTCATGGCACTTCGTCGAGAAGCCTGCGCTCGCGCTCAAGAGCCGGCTTCGGTCGCGGCGACGGCCGTCGATCAGCGAGGCGCCGGCCACGACCTGAATCGGCCCGCCACCGGCAAGGCCGGCGCGTTTCGCCTCACGACTGTTGGGAAATCCGGGACGAAGCGAAGAAAAATCCGGGACGAGGGTGATCCGGTGCGCAAGACACGGCCCGAGACGGCCGGGGCGCCAGGAAATTTGCCTATCGCGCTGAATATCAAGCGGCTTTTGCTGGTTTGCCTGAGATGTAATACCGTTCGATGACAGCGCGTGTGACAGTCCGCACGACAGCGCCCGAGACAGGCGCATGACACAGGCGCGACATAGAACAATAAGATAAGAATATAAGAAGGGAATCTACCCGCGCGCCCGCAAGGGCGCCCGGATGAGGTCACGGGTTTTACAGGCTGATCGGATAGGCGTCTTGCCGACTCCGGACCGGCAATCGCCCTTGCAGCGGTCATCCTGATTCAACCGACTCGCCGCACCCTATATTTCGCTGCCATTCGCAAAGGAGGCAGTGCGCGTGGCAATCAGTCCGGATATCGAGAGCGGCCCATATATCGGCAACGGCGCGCAGACGGCGTTCGTGTTCGGCTTTACGGCGATCACGCCGGCCGAGGTGGCGGTCGAACTGGACGGCGTGGCGCAATCGGCGGGCTTTAGCGTTACGCTGGCCGATGTCGGCGGCACGGTGACCTTCGCGACCCCGCCGGCCAGCGGCGCACGGATCGTGCTGCGTTCCAGCCCGGATTATCTGCAGGACAGTGCGTTCGAGAATGAGGGCGCGTACAACCTCGCCACCGTCAACACGATCAACCGCCGTCAGACGGTGCGCGCGCTGGTGACGCGGGATCAGGCCAAGCGCGCGGTCAAGGCGCCGGCCGGCGATGCGGCCGACATGGCGTTGCCCTCTGCCACCGCGCGCGCCGACAAGCTGCTCGGATTCGGGGCGCTCGGTGAAGGCGCTCGACCGGCGGTATTCGATATTTCGGCACAGGCGCTGGAATCGCTGGCGGGCGTCGACGGCGACATTGCGCTGCTCGCCGACAATATCGGCGCGATCGATAGCGTAGCGGCAAATCTTTCCGGCTCGAACACCATCGGAACGGTCGCCACGAACATCGCCGATATCGACACGGTGAGCGGCGCGATCGGAGCGGTCGGTGCGGTGGCAGGCGATCTGACCGCGATCAACGCGATCGCCGCGAACGCCGCGAACGTCAACGCGGTCGCCGGCAACGCGGCAAACATCAACACCGTGGCATCGAGCGCGGCAAATGTGTCTGCGGTCGCGGCGATCTCCGCCAACGTGACGCAGGTCGCCAACGATCACAACGCCCTGGTCGCGGTGGCGAACGATCTCGCCAATCTCGACGCGGTGGCGAATAGCCTGCCGGCGGTCAACGCCGTCGTCGCGGCGGCGGTGACGCTCGGCGTGTTTCCGAACACCGCGCATGTCGGCGGCAACATCCCCAAGGGCGCGATCTCGTTCAGCTTCACCGGGGGCTCGGGCGGGACGAACAGCGTCAACAACGCAGCGACGTTCACGGGCGGAACGCTGACCTATAACCCGCAGATTCTCTACGATGTTGTCGGTGGCGCGGTGACCAATGTGCGGATGTTGTTCGGGGGGCTGTTTATCGGCTCGGGTACGCCGACGATGCCGACGGTCGTGCTCGCCAATGGCGGTAGCGGCGCCGTTACGCTTGCCGGCGGGCTCTATTTTGCGGCGGGGCAGGGCTATTGGGCGACGTCGGCCGATGGCCGAACACTCGACAGAATCGTCAATACTGCAGGCGCGCCGGCCAGCAACAGCGCGGCGGTGCCGTCGCTTTATCTCAAGGCGGTGGTTGACGAATTGCGCGCCGCGCCCGGCTCGAAGAACCTCTTCCCAGACCCCTTCTTCATCGGCACCTACGTGGGAGCAGACTCGTCGGCAAGGCCGCAGGGCTTCGGCAAGTCGCTGGCTGACAGTCCGTATAAGTTGTACGGGGCGGGTTGGCTCGGCCTCACCGACCCCATCGCGGGAGCGCCGTACCCCGATGGCAAGATACTGACCCGCATCGGTGGATCGAACCTAGCTTCTCCCGTCATGATCCTCGCCTTGGAGCGGATGGGTATCTATCCCGGAGACGTCATCCAGATCGCCTTCGAGGCAGCTCTAGTGGCCGCTGGGGCATCGCAGACTTCTGGGCAGTTCTGCAGTGGGCAGTGGACCGGGGCGGCGGGCGGAGACGTTGGCGGCGGCGGTTTCGCAGCCATTACGCTGTCGGCGGGGTCGCCGATGAACACCACTTGGCGTACCTACAAGACCGCCAGCCTCACCGTTCCTGCCAACGCCACCACGCTCAGGCTGTCTTGGGACCTTTGGGCGGGTTTCGCCAACTACGGAATGGCGTCGTTTCAGATCGTCAAGGGCGCGGCGTTGGATAAGCCCGTGCAGCGCCTCGCCCCGCCCGACGCTGCCAACCGCATAGCCCAGCTCGAGCTGGGGAGCCCAACCAACCCGGCGAATAATACCAATATGCGCCGGACGACCTACGACAGCGCGGTCACCAAGAGCCTGGTTGGCATCACACTCAATCGCGGCAGTACCTTCACCGCGCAGGGTGCGTTTGCCGGCAATTATCTGGCTGCGGCCTTTCCGGCGGGCGGTTTCAACTGCTTGTCTATGGCCTGGACCTATGCGGCTGTAGAGGCCACCGCGCCAGCACGCATCTTCGCCGTCGTCCGTACGAGCATAGATGGCACCTACGGCGCCAGCGTGCCGATTGAGTGCGCCAATATGGGTAAGATCATCGCGTGGGGCTGGATCGACGTCGATCCGCTGGCGGGTAATGCGGGCAATGAGCCCATTCAGCTTTTCGCGTGGGACGGTACCGGCGTGCCGTCCGTGCCTAAGACTGTGCTTGCGTCCGATCTACTCGACATCTGGTCGGTCGCTTTCATCGGTGTAACCCGCGCAGGCGAACTCGCGGCGGCCATCAACATATCCTACGCGGATATGACGAACTCAGACCCTGACTTCCCCGGCTACCGGATCGCCTCATCGCTGCATGGTTTGGTCGATGCTGGTTTCGGGACTGTGGGCGCCTCAGCCAACCTCGCTCCCACCATGCTTTTAGCGACTAATCCGGTCACCAAGGCCATCACGCCGACGCCAATGTACGCCGCGAAGATCGCCGCGTACCTTGACGAGACTCCTGATTTAGCCGCGCTGCCGCCGCGCATCTGGAACGTCGTCGGCATGGAGACCTGGCTCTATTGGTTCGGGATGCAGCACCGCTCGCCGTCGCGAACCAACTTTCAAGCGGGTTACACTTGGGCAGGGTCATACCCAGCGAACCCGAGCGGCCAGTTCGAGGAAGGCGTTTGCATCAAGGAAACGACGGCGAGCACCAAAACGCTGACCATTCAGGCGTCGGTTGGGGGGACGCTCTACGCCACCAAGACAACATCGGTCAAAACGGTGGCCAACACCGCAGCGGCGGGCACCACGCGCCGGCTGTTGGTGCTGGGTTCGTCACTCGCGCAGAACGCTGGCATCAACACCGAGATCCTCAACCTCGTTGCCGACACCACGATCAACCCCGGCGGCGCTGCCACCGGCATGAACGTCGTCAATGTCGGCACCGTTGGCAGCGCGCCTTATCTCAACGAGGGACGTTCGGGGCAGTCGATCGGTGTATATTTCTCGCCCGGCGACAAGTTCTACAACGCCACTGTCTCCGATTTCGACATCACCAACTACATCAACACCTATCTCGCGGGCGTCGCTCCGACTGATATCATCATCGGCGATCCGTTCTGGAGCGTCGCGAGCGCGACCAACGACTCTGCGGCCGCGGCCGGCGCCGTAAGCTGCGCCGCGCTGGTGGAGCGCATGATCACGTCAATCAATGCTTGGAACATGGCGAATCCCGGCTCCCTGATCAATACGATTATCTGGTACCCGCCGCATCAACCCGAGCGCGGTCAGGATGGCGAAGTGCGCTCGCTCGTCGGCTCGGTCATGCAGCACCAGCGCAACCGCAACCTGCGCGAAGTGGCGAAGCTCTACGCGACGCAGTTTGGCACGTCGCGCGAGGCCAATCGCATTTTTGCGTGCGGCTTCAACGTCGTTGGCAACGCCGAAACCTCGGTCGCGCGTTACACGGTGGCGCCAGCGAACCCTGGCGTGCGAGCTCGCATCTCGACTACCCACGGACCTTATACCGACTATGCGGCGATGTTGGCGGCGGCGAACGTGATTGCCGACAACGAGATTGTCCAAGTCGGCACGCCAAACGCTGTCAGCTTCTGGGTCAAGCAGGGCGCGGGTTCGACGGGCGGCTTCCGCGCGGCCAACGAGGGCGACGGCTTTGTCCGCCGCATCATCGATAGCACGCACGGCTGCCCATATCGCGAGATGGCGCAGCAGGTCTTTGCTTGCATGAAGAACAATCCGTGATGTGGATGCTAGCCGCAGGTACAGTCGTGATAGGCAACACCTCCGTCGCAGGCACGATCCTTGGCGCGTGGAGCGCGGCGACCGCCTTCTGGATGGCGGTGGGCACGGGCATCTGGCGCCTGTTCTTTGAGCCACGGCTGAAGGAAATGAAGGCGCTGCTGGCCAGCGAACGGGAGCGCTGTGACGATGAAATCGGCGCCCTGCGCAACCGCGTCCGCGACCTCGAACTCTTGCTGCTCCTCCACGGCCCGCAAGCGCTGCGCCAGCACATGCAAGCGGCGCTCTCCGAGAAGGAAATGGAGACCCGCACGGTCAGTGGGGAGACGGGAGAAAAGTGACATGCTGCCTATCAAATATCTGACGATCCATTGCGCCGCGACGCCCGAGGGACGGGACGTGACGCCGGCGACGATCGAGGCGTGGGACCGCGCCAAGTTCGGCCAGATCAGCTATCACCATGTCGTCACGCTGGACGGCGTGGACCATATCACCCTGCCCGACGACGTGAAGGGCGCGCATGTCGGGCATGCCAACACCGGCAATATCGGCGTGTGCTATGTCGGCGGGATGGACGCGCAGATGCACGCGCCCAAGGATACGCGCACGCCGGCGCAGCGCGCCACGCTCCGCGCAGTCGTCATGCGGTATAAGACGAAATATCCCGGGCTGATCGTGCGCGGGCATCGCGAGTGGCCAGACGTCAACAAGGCGTGCCCGTCGTTCGACGTGGCGGTCTGGCTGAAGGCAGAGCGGCTGTGAGCCTGTCGAACATGCTTCGTGGCATCTCGGGCGAGTTCGAGATCAACCGCGTGCTCGGCGCCTGTGGCGTCGCCGCCTATATCGTGACGACGCCCAGCCTGGTCGCGTGGGAAGTGCTGCACGAGGGCAAGGCGTTCGACCTCGTGGCCTTCTGTGCCGCGTTTCCGACGGGGCTCGGCGTGGCGATCGGCGCCATTGCCGGCGCGGTGTCGCTGAAGGATCGCAATGTCGCGACCGCCATGCAGACGCGCGACGCGACGAACTCTTCCGCCGCTCCACCATCGCACGCGCAGGAGTAAAGCTATGGAAGCATGGGGCATCAAGAACTGCGCCCGTATCCTCACCGCGCTGGCGGTGCTGGCGCTAATCGTCGCGCTCGTCGTGCAGCGATCATGCAGCGAAGCGCGGACCGCCAAGTCGGCAGCGAGCCTCGCCGCGGGGCAGGCGGGCGCCGCGATAGAGAGCGGACACGATGCCGCCGACACCATCGGCAACCGCATGGCCGGCGATGCCGCCGGCGATGCCATTACCCGGGAGAATGACGATGCGATCCGTATTGCCCATGGTGCCGACGCGCCTGTCGATCCTGCTGCCAGCACTGCTGGCTTGCGCAGCCTGTGCCGGCGCGCCGCCTATCGCGGCGATCCCCAGTGCGTGCAGTACGCTGATCCCCGCTAGCTGGCATGCCCCCGTGCCCGGCGCGTCGTTGCCGGCAGGACGCACCGTTGGAGACTGGATCGCCTTTGGTGACGCGCAAACAGCGCAGCTCGACAAGGCGAACGGGCGCACCGGTGATGCGCTCGACATTATCGCACGTTGCGAATCGCGAGACGCGGCGGCGGTGAAGAAGGTGGCGCGACACAAGACGTTGGGGCTTTTTTGATGGGCGGCTTCCCGGCCGAGAGGGGCATTGATCGCTGACCCCAAGGCAGGCTAACCCGTGCCTTTCAGTGGGGCGCAGCATGCAGACGATTGGTTCTAAACTCGCCACCACCGGCGGCCGACCCGCTGGCTTTGATTATCTTCGACTCACGCTCGCGGTCGGCGTCATTGCGATGCATAGCGCGATCGTTTGTTACAGCTTTCCCGGCGAAATTGCGCTGTGGCATTCGCCGCTGCGCCCGCTGATCCGTGCCATTCTGCCGATGTTCTTCGCCCTGTCTGGCTTTCTGGTCGCAGGTAGTCTGGAGCGGTCGCGCACGTTGCCATTGTTCCTGGGGCTCCGCGTGATCAGGATTTATCCGGCGTTGGCTGTCGAGGCACTGCTCTCCGCCTTTATCCTCGGGCCCATCTTCACCAGCCTGTCGCTGTATGATTATGTTCAGGATCCGCTGTTCGCGAGGTATTTCTGGAATTTGCTGGGTGATCCCCAATATGTGCTTCCCGGCGCATTCCCGCACAATCCGCTGCCCACCTATATGAACCGGCAGCTCTGGACAGTGCCTTTCGAATTGCTGTGCTACATCACGCTCGGCGGTCTCAGTATATTCGGGCTGAAGCGTTGGCCACGTCTTTTGCCGGCAGCGGCTGTGACGCTGGCGCTGGCTTATGGCACCTTCAAGTGGCTCCGCTCCGGACAAGCTTTGATAGTCGTTGGACCGATGCCGGGCTTATTGCTCGT
Source organism: Pseudomonadota bacterium (assembly GCA_040390605.1). Classification (GTDB taxonomy): domain Bacteria; phylum Pseudomonadota; class Alphaproteobacteria; order Sphingomonadales; family Sphingomonadaceae; genus Sphingomonas. Next base: position 57,989 of record JAZJXZ010000016.1, on the reverse strand, counting down.
CGTGGCCTTCCTGGCTGGGGTGTCGCTCTACTGGTTCCGCGACCGATTGCCTTACAGCCGCGCCTGGTTTGTAGGGATGGCGGCGGCGTCAGTTCTGCTCCTATCCATCGTACCGTTCGGTGACGTAGTCGCCCCCTTCACCGCGGCATATGTCACCATTTGGCTGGGGCTCACCAATCCGCGCCGAATTTGGTTGGTGCGTGGCGCGGACTATTCCTATGGCATATTTCTTTACGGCTTCCCTATGCAGCAGGCGGTTGCAGCACTTGGTATGTGGGGGCAATCTCCGCTCGGGAATTTTCTCGGAAGCGTTGCCGCAGCGGCGGCGTTCGCCGGCTTGTCTTGGACATTCATTGAGAAGCCAGCTCTTCGCTTACGTAAGCCGATGGAACGTCTCGAGGCGCGCTGGCTTGGTCGGAACCTTGTTAAAGCAGCGCCAACGCCGGCCGACGACAAGCTGGCCGTGCGGGATCTGAGCTAGCGTCACCCAGTTAGGGGGCGACGTATAATTCGTTGATACCCCAGAAAAAATAGTCCGGCTCATCTGGGGGCGGCGGCGCATCGTCTTCCGTATCACGCGGCACGACCTCGCGCTCGCGGCCTGCCGGCAACGGGCATACGGGGTCATTGCGGCGCTCGATCGTCGCCATTGGTATCTCTCCTGCCCACTAAATTGGCACGATCGGATGCAGACCGCAATGTCGGCACGTCAATGCGCCATTGGCTAGGAAGGCGCGTTGATTTTCGCTTGGTCGTCTATGCTCTCGCTATGCGTTTTCGCCCCGCACAGCTTACCCCAACCTCACCCCGCCTTCCGCACAGACGCCGTCGCGGTGGCCGGGTTCAGCCGTTCCATGTTGAAGGTCTGCGCGAATTCGAGGCCGGCCTTGCCGTCCGCGGCCCAGCGCAGCTTGGCGGGGAACATCTGGTCCTCGAGCAGTTCGATCATGATGTCGAGATCGTTGACCTCGCCGCTGATCTCGATGCCGTCGATCATCGCGCCGGTCGATGACATGTTGCGGATGCGCACCTCGCCCTCGGCCCCGCCGGCGGCGATCTTCGCGGTGCGCAGCATCATCGTGCGCGGCGCCCGGCTGACGCGGTAGCCGGTGGCGGTCGCCAGGCCGCCATTGGCGACCAGCTGCCTGGCAACATCGGCCGCGATCGCCGGCTTGCCATAGACATAACCCTGGATGTGGCTGCAGCCGAGCTCGCGGATCAGCGCGATCTCGTCATGAACCTCGACGCCTTCCGCGGTGGTCTCCATGCCCAGCGTGTCGGCGAGCGTGACGATCGCCTTGATGATCGCGGCGTTGCGGTTGCCGGCGATCGCCGCGCCCTTGACGAAGCTCTGGTCGATCTTGATCTTGTCGAACGGCGCTTTCTTGAGATAGCCGAGCGACGAATAGCCGGTGCCGAAATCGTCCAGCGCGAGGCGCACGCCGACGCCCTTCAGCATCTTGAACATGTGTTCGGACGAGGCATTGTCGTCGAGGAACACGCCCTCGGTGATCTCCAGCTCGAGCCGCGCCGGGGCGAGGCCCGACTTGGCCAGCGCGCTGGTTACGACGACCGGCAGGCTGGGGTTGGCGAACTGGATCGGCGAGACGTTGACCGCGACGCGCACATCGTTGGGCCAGGTCGCCGCTTCGAGACAGGCGGTGCGCAGGACCCATTCGCCGATCGCCTCGATCAGCCCGGTATCCTCGGCGACGGGAATGAATTCGGCGGGCGACACTGCGCCGCGCGTCGGGTGGTTCCAGCGCACCAGCGCCTCATAGCCGACGATCCGTTCGGTCTTGGTGCTGACCACCGGCTGATAGGCGACATAGAGCTGATCCTGCACCAGCGCATGACGCAAATCGTCCTCGAGCTGCTTGCGGCTTTGCGCGCCGACCAGCAATTCCTCGCGGAAGAAGCGGTGGATGCCGCGCCCGTCGGCCTTGGCGGCATAGAGCGCGAGATCGGCGTTGCGCACCAGCGTCTCGGCGTCCTTGCCATGGTCCGGTGCGATGGCGATGCCGATCGAGCAGCCGATGGTGATCGACGAGCCATCGATGAAATAGGGTTGCGACAGCGCGCCGATGACTTCGGTGGCGAGCGCGGCGAGTTGCTCGCGGCGCGCCTCGCCGGGCAGGATGACCTGGAATTCGTCGCCGCCGAGCCGCCCGACCAGCCCGGCGTCGCCGATGCTGCGCTGCAGGCGCTGGGCCACCTGCTTGAGCAGTGCGTCGCCGGTCTGGTGGCCGAGCGTGTCGTTGACCGCCTTGAAACGGTCCAGATCGAGCAGGAACAGGGCGGAGGTGCGGTGCGCCCCGCCCGGCTGGCTGATCGTCTGGTCGAGCGACATGCGCATGCGCTGGCGGTTGGCGAGTCCGGTCAGGCCGTCGAACAAGGCAAGGCGGGTGATCTCGGCGTCGGCGCGGCGGCGCTCGGTCAGGTCGCTGCCCGAACCGATAAAACCCTGGAAGCGACCAAGCTCGTCGGCGATCGGCCGGCCCGAGATCGACCACCAGCGCTCCAGCTTGCTCGTGTTGGCCGGGCGCACCGAGTAGTTGGAAAAGGCGGTGCGCGACGACAAATGGAAAGCGAGCGTTCGCTCGGTTTCCGGTGAAGCGCTGTCGACCCGGAACAGGGAGATCAGGGGTGCGCCGATCGCCGGGGCTTCGGGCAAATCCAGCTCGGCCGAAACCTTGGCGGAGAGATAGGTGACGCGGCCCTGGCTGTCGGTCTGCCAGAACCAGCCGGTCGAATGTTCCTCGAACTCGCCGACCAGCCGCGACGCCATGCGGCCCTGCGCCGCGGCGCGATCGCGCGTTTCGGCGCTGGCCCGATCGAGTCGGGCAAGGCGGTAGGTCGCAACCGCGAGGGCGAGCAGAAAGGCGATGCCGATAGCGAACACCATGCCCGGGCCGGCGCGCGCGCCGATCGTGGCGACCAGCGCAGTGGCGAAGCCGAGCGTCGCGGCGCGCATCGGGTGCAGAGCGACGACGGTGATGATGATCGTGCCGAACACCGCGACGAAACCGGCGAGGCGATAGTTTCCGACCGGGAGGAGCGCGGCGATCGACAGGAAGGAAACCAGCCCGACGGCGATGCCCGCCGCGCTGAGCGTGGCGATTCGCACATGGACGTGCGGCGACCAGCGCCTCGTGAAGGGCAGTTTCACCGTGGCGAGCACGATGAGGCCGCACAGCGCGATGATCGCGCCGCACAACAGGACCTCGTAGGCGATCTCGGGATCGCCCAGCAGTTGCGCGGCACGCGCGAGAAGTGCGGCGGCGCAGATCTGCGCAAGGAACGCGATCGGCCAGGCGGCGGAAAGCTGGCTCGCCTGATCGCGCAGGGCGTCCTCGTGACGATGCGACGCGAGCGTGCCCGGAACGAGGTCGTCGCGCAGCCCGCCGGCTGCGCCCGCAAGCGCTCGAAAGGGATGAAGCGATCCAATCACATCGCCGCTGTAGCATCCGATCCTTGCTGAATTGTTCGTGTCACATGGTGAACGAGAAGTTGCGCGCCCCGGGGCGCGGCTTTCCTCTCCCCAAAGCGTGTGAAACGCGATAGGCGCGCCGCTCATGAGCACCATCATTCGCGAAGCCGATCTGATCGAGAGCGTCGCCGACGCGCTGCAGTTCATCTCCTACTATCACCCGATGGATTATATCCGCGCGCTGGGTGTCGCCTATGAGGCCGAGCAGGGCCCGGCGGCGAAGGACGCGATCGCGCAGATCCTGACCAACAGCCGGATGTGCGCCGAGGGGCATCGGCCGATCTGCCAGGACACCGGCATCGTCAACGTGTTCGTCAAATGGGGCATGGACTGCCGGCTCGACGACACGTCGCGGTCATTGCAGGAGGTGGTCGATGAGGGGGTGCGACTCGCCTATCTCAACCCGGAGAACAAGCTGCGCGCCTCGGTGCTGACCGATCCGGCCTTTACGCGGCGCAATACCAGGGACAACACGCCGTGCGTGCTGCACGTCGAGATGGTGCCGGGCGCCAGGGTGCAAATCGACGTCGCGGCCAAGGGCGGCGGCAGCGAGAACAAATCGAAGTTCAAGATGATGAACCCGAGCGACTCGATCGTCGACTGGGTGCTGGAGATGCTGCCGCAGATGGGCGCGGGCTGGTGCCCGCCGGGCATGCTCGGCATCGGCATCGGCGGCACGGCGGAGCATTGCGTGCTGCTCGCCAAGAAGGCGCTGATGGAACAGATCGACATGGCGTCGCTGAAAGAGCGCGGAGCCCGGAACGACATCGAGGCGCTGCGCATCGAGATCTTCGACAAGGTCAACGCGCTCGGCATCGGTGCGCAGGGGCTGGGTGGGCTCGCGACGATCCTCGACGTCAAGATCCTCGACGCGCCGTGCCATGCCGCGGGCAAGCCGGTGGCGATGATCCCCAATTGCGCCGCGACGCGCCACGCGCATTTCACGCTCGACGGCTCCGGCCCGGCCTATCTCGAGCCGCCGAAGCTCGACGAATGGCCCGACGTCGACTGGACGCCCGACAAGGCGGCGATCCGCGTCGATCTCGATACGCTGACGCCGGAGGTGGTGCGCAGCTGGAAGCAGGGCGACCGGCTTTTGCTCAACGGCAAGATGCTCACCGGTCGCGACGCGGCGCACAAGCGGATCGCCGATATGCTGGCCAGGGGCGAGGAGCTGCCCGTCAGCTTCAAGGGCCGGGTGATCTATTATGTCGGCCCGGTCGATCCGGTCGGCGAGGAGATTGTCGGCCCCGCCGGCCCGACCACCGCGACGCGGATGGACAAGTTCACCCGCATGATGCTCGACCAGGGCCTGCTGGCGATGGTCGGCAAGGCCGAGCGCGGCCCCGACGCGACGAAGGCGATCGCGGAAGGGCAGAGCGCCTATCTGATGGCGGTCGGCGGCGCGGCCTATCTCGTCGCGCGGGCGATCAAGGGCTCGAAGGTGGTCGGCTTCGAGGATCTCGGCATGGAGGCGATCTACGAATTCGAGGTCAGCGATTTCCCGGTGACGGTCGCGGTCGATAGCGAGGGTGCGAACGTCCACCAGCTGGCGCCATTGGTGTGGCGGGAGAAGATCGCGCGGGAGAAGCTGCTGGAGGGGGCATGATCGCACGGGTATCGGCTATCCTGCGGCGCCCGACGACCGTCGCCGGCGCCGCCTTGCTGGCGGTGCTGCTGGCGTTGTTCCTCGCGCCCGAGGTGCTGGCTTTCCCCTATGAGCAGCGTTTTGGGGCAACGGTCGTCCATGCCGAGCGGCCGATCGATGCGCGCCTGCAGGCCGAGCTCGCGCGTGCCGATCAATTGCTGCGCGCCAGCCCGGTGAACGATCCGCAGGCGCCGCGGCGACTGTTCCTGACCGCTGGCGGCTGGCGCTGGAAATTGCTGTCATTCGGATCCGACGCGTTCGCCTTCCGCCGGCCCTTTTCCTCGGCGATCCTGTTCAACCGCAGCGACATGGCGGCGGACCGTATCTTCAACGGCCGCGCCGTGGCCGGCGAGCGGACGCTGTCTGGGGTGATCGCGCACGAAACCACGCATCTGCTCGTCGCGCGCCATATCGGCGAGTGGCGCGCGCGGTTCCTCCCGACCTGGAAGCAGGAGGGCTATGCCGATTATGTCGCGCAGGAAAGCAGCCTGTCCGACGCCGATGCCGTCGCCATGCGCGCGCGGGGAGAGGCCGCGCCGGCGCTGTTCTATTACGACGCGCGGCGACGGGTGGCGGGGTTTCTCGCGGCGCGCGGTGGGTCGGTGGACGCGTTGTTGGAGTGAAGATTGGGGGTGAGGTTGCGTCTTCCAACCGGGAGACCCCAGCTTTCGCCGGGATGCCGTGGAGGAATAGCGCTACCCCACGACCTCCGTCATCCCAGCGAAAGCTGGGATCTCCCGGTTGCGGAGTGCTACCAGTTGATCCGATCGAACAGATCGGCCCATTCCGGGTTCGACGCTTCGATCAATTCGATCTTCCACGCGCGCTTCCACGACTTGAGCACCTTTTCGCGCGCGATGGCGTAGTCGATCGACTCATGCGGCTCGGCCAGCACCAGTCGGACGCAGTTGTACCGTCGGCAGAAGGCCGATCCCTTACCGGTCCGGTTCTGTATGGCGCGTGCCGCCAGATCGCTCGTCACGCCGGTGTACAGCACGCCCCGCGGGCGGTTCGTCATGATGTAGGTCCAGCCGCCTCTCATGAGCCGAATGTTCCGCATATCGCCGGGAGATGCCAGCTTCCGCTGGCATGACGAAAAGAGGGGTGGGCGGTCTATATGCCGAGCGCTCCACCCCCATACCGGCCCTACCGCGCCATCGGCACCACCGGCAGCAACACCGCGCTCGCCCCCGCCGCCCCATGCTCGATCGACACCGTCGCCTTCCGGTAATCGCCCGGCTTGGCCAGGAAGATGTTGGGCACATAGGTCTGTGGGTTGCGGTCGTAGAGCGGGAACTGGCTCGACTGCACCTGCACCATGATGCGGTGGCCGGGCAGGAAGACATGATTCACCGCGGGCAGGCGGAACTTGTATTCCTGCACCTTGCCGGCGGGAATCGCGCTGGGATGCTCGAAGCTGTTGCGATAGCGACCGCGGAAGATGTCCATGCTGATCGCCAGCTGATAACCGCCCATCTTGGGGTCGGTGGCATATTCGGCCGGATAGACGTCGATCACCTTGACCACGAAATCGCCGTCGGTGCCGGTCGTCTTCGCGAAGATATCGGCCATCGGCACGCCCGACACGCGCACCGCATCGGTCAGCACCGGCGTCTGATAGGTCATCACGTCGGGCCGTCCGTCGACGCCGCGCTGGTCGCTGACCAGCCAGTCGCCCCAACGCCCGTCGCCGAAATTCACCGGCCGCGGCAGATGCGGCACGGGCTTGGCCGGGTCGGAGACATAGCTGTCCTCGCCCGCTGCCGCCTGGCCGAAGCCGAGCCCGCCGGCCGCCTGGAGATAGATCGGCGTCAGCGCCGACGAACAGCCCTTGGCGCAGGCCAGCGGCCAGTCGGCGAAGCGATCCCAATGGTTCTCCGCCGTGTTGTAGATCGTCGCGGCGGGCACCGTGACCGCGGGCCCGTCCTTCAGATACTGGTTGAAGAAGGGCAGGATCATGTCCTCGCGATATTGCAGCGCGGTGTCGCCGTTCCACTGCAGCGGGCCGAGGCTGCGGCCCTCGCGGTTGATCTGGCTGTGGCGCCACGGCCCCATGACGAGATGATTGTTGCCGAGCTTGCCGGCGCCCTTCAGCGCCTCCCAGGTGTGGATCGCGCCATACATGTCCTCCTGGTCCCACAGCCCCTGTTCCCAGATCGTCGGCACGTCTGAGGGGTTGTTGAGGATCAGCTTGTCGAGCGCCTGGCCCGACCAGAAGCCGTCATAGGCGGGGTGCGAAACCATGCGCTGCCAGTAAGGCAGCTGGTCATAGCCCGACTTCTTCGCCCAGTCGCCGGCCGAGCCGATGTCGCGGAAATTGTCGTAATCGTCATAACCGCCGGTCGGCGGCGCCTTGCCCGCGCCCTTGTAGCCGGTCTGCCCGCCGAGCCAGGCGATGTTGGCGAGGCGGAAGGCGCCGTAATGGAACCAGTCGTCGCCCATCCAGCCGTCGATCATCGGGCTCTGTGGTGCGGCGACCTTCAAGGCCGGGTGCGGCTTGAGCAGCGCCATGACGACGGTGAAGCCTTCGTACGAAGAGCCGATCATGCCGACGCGGCCGTTCGATTGCGGGAGGTTGGCCTTGTTCACCAGCCAGTCGATCGTGTCATAGGCGTCGGTGACGTGGTCGACATTGGTCTCGTTGAGCGGGCCGACCACCGGACGGGTGACGACATAGGCGCCCTCCGAACCATATTTGCCGCGGATGTCCTGATAGACGCGGATATAGCCCGCCTTGACGAAGCCTTCGTCGGACAGCGGCAGCGTCGACAGCATGCTGGGGCTATCCATGCGGTTGGCGCGGCCGGCGGCATTGTACGGCGTGCGGGTCAGCACGATCGGCGCGTTCACCGCACCCTTGGGGATGACGATCACGGTGTACAGCTTCACGCCGTCGCGCATCGGGATCATCACCTCGCGCTTGATATAGTCGCGGTCCTCGGTCGGCGGCGTGAACTTGGCCGGAATGTCGCCTCCCGGGACCAGAACCGACGGAGCGGTGGGGGCCGGCGTCGTCTGGGCGATGGCGACGCTGGACAGGAGCGTGGTGGCGAGAAGCGCGAACCCGAGCCGCATGGGCGATTCCTTTGTCGATCTGGCTCCCGCTGGGGAGCGCCTGGGGAGAGCGGTGCGTCGAACGGCGCATCCGGTGTGCTAGCCTAGGATGACAGTTGCAAAAAGCCAACGGGCGTGACGCGTCGTGGCCAGGCGCATCTCGGACGCGAAGGTGCCGCTATCATTCGTCCTCGATCGGCCGCGTCGTCCAGCTGGCGTGAAGCGTGGGCAGGACAGCCAGGAGCAGCAAGTCGTAGAGCCACAGGGCGGCGAAACCCTGCACCAGCGCGCGCGCCCCCCAGCGCTCGACGACGGCGACCAGGACAAGCACCGCCATACCGGTGAGCATGAACAGGCTGGTTAGGGCGAAACCGAATAGATACGCGCTGCGACGTATCTCGACATCGCGTTCGTCGACCCCCTCGAGCGTGCCCCATGGCTTGACCGGCCCGAACATCGCGATGAATCCGGCCCAGCCTTGCGGGAGCGCGAGGAACATCATGCCGACACCAAAGCTCACGAAACTCAGGCCGAGGCCGACCGTGGCCAGCGCCAGCGCTACGATCGGCCACCACCGCAGGTGACGGCGGCGCTGCTGTTGCGTCGCCAGCCTGGCCGAGATTTGCGGGATGCCGGTGAGATTGGCGGCGTCGTCCAGGCGCTGCAACAGCGAACGGGTCATGAGTCACCTCGGTAGTGCGCAGCGTCGACGGGCTCGGCCGGCGCGGCGGGAGAAGGGGGCGTGGCGATCGTGCCCTGCGCATCGGCGCGGCGCAGGGTGGCGGCGACGGATTCAAATGGCTGGAACGAAAACAGAAGGTCGACCGCGACGTCGAAATAGCCCGCAATCTTCATCGCCAGCTCGAGGCTGGGGTTATAGTCGCCACGTTCGAGGTAGCCGATCGTCTGCGGATTGACGCCGACGGCGTCGGCCAACTCGCGACGCGACGTGCCCCGCTCGGCCCGAAATACCGCGATGCGATTATATATATCCACGTTTCAATACCGTTGGTCGATTCGTTCGTTGTGTTAACACAACAATCACCGTCAAGGCAAGCCACGGCGAAGCCGAGCAGGCCGTACCGAAATGAAACCGGTCACCCCTTGGCGATGCCGCGTCGCGTGGTAAAAAGGCACCGCGGGGAGGGAATCGGCATGGCCGATGCCATGATCGGAAAGCGTTACGAGACATCGCTGGATCGTGCCGGACTGTCGCTTGCGGCGGGCGGGACGATGGGCGGGCTGCTGACCGTTGCGCTCGTCGCGGCGGGCCGGCCGGAATCCTGGCTGTATCTGCCCGTCGGCTTCGTGATCGGCGCGATCATCACCGCCATGGCGGTGGTGGCGATCGGCGGGCCGTTATGGATCGTCGCGCACGCCATCGGCAAACGTGGGCCGCGCAGCGCGGTCGTGCTCGGCGCCTTTGCCGGCTTTGCCCTGTTCCTGTGCGGTCAGACCTACGGCTTCGGGTTGTTCACCCAGCCGCCGATGGACAATCGCACGATCATCTATCACTGGATCAGCGGTGCTGCGACCAGCCTGATCCTGTCGCTGGTCTGCGCCGTCATCGCCTGGACGATGTGGCGCGTCGCCTATCGGCGGGTGTGAACGCGGATCAGGCTGGCCCAATCCGGAAGGCGCACAGCTTGTTGCCGTCGAGATCGCGGAAATAGGCCCCGTAGAACGCCTGTTCTCCCTCGTCGCCGCGGACGCCCGGCGCGCCTTCGTCGGCACCGCCCAATTCCAGCGCCTTGGCGTGGAGCGCATCGACCTTGGCGCGCTCGTCGAGCACCAGCGCGATCATCGTGCCGTTGCCGGCGGTCGCCGCCTCGCCGTTGTAAGGCGGGGTGATGCCGAGCATCGGTGTCGTCCAGCTTGCGCCCCAGGCGGTCGCGCCGGTCGGGAATTCCATCAGCCGGCCGACGCCGATCGTGCCGAACAGCGCGTCGTAAAAGCCGCGCGCGCGGTCCATGTCGTTGCTGCCGAGCAGCGCATAGCCGATCACTTGGTCGGTCCCGATGGCACGGCCGGCGCCGGCGGGGTGATGTCGCCCGGCTTGCACGCGCCCGATCGCGTCGTCACCACATGCATCTCCATGATGCCCTCCGGCGCGCCGCTCGCGCCGAGTGGCTCGACCTTCATCGTCATGTCCTGCGCGGTCGCGCCGCTCGTGCCCGTGGCGCTCAGCCGCACCTTGTGCGTGCCCTCGCCGCAGGTCCCGGAGAAGGAGATCGTCTCGCCGTTCAGGTCGCGCTTGTCGAACGCGCAATTGCCGGCCCCGCTCGCCCCCTCGAGGTTGCGGCCGATATCTTCCCGCGCCGCCGCCTCGGGCGTGACGCAGACGGACATGCGGCTCATCGCGTCGAACATCTGTTGCATGCCGGCCTTGGCGTCCGGCGTGACGCCCTTGCCCTCGAGCTTGGCGATGGTGATTTTGGTCGACCAGCTGCCCGGCTCGCGCTTGACTGGCGCGTCGCTCTTCGTGCCGCACGCGGACAGCAACGACAGCGCCGCGACGGATGCGGCGAACAGATATTTCGGCAAAAGCCCTCTCCCCGTGAATGCCCGCCCTACATCCCCGCAACCCGCCGCGAAGGCAAGGCTGATCGAAAGGCGGCCACGCTCAATGCTCGTCGGGCGTGCCGCGGCAGGCGCCGACGCGCTTGGCGTCGATCGTCATCGACATCGACATGCCTCCGGCGCCGACGGCGCCCGTCGTTTTCGAGGCCGCATCCATGTGATAGCTGTCGGGCGAATAGGTGCCGGTCATGGTCATCGCCATCCTGGCCCTCGGCATGTCGCAGCTCATCGCCGAGTCGATCTTGCCGCCCGCCATGGTGAAATGGTCGTAGCGGCAGTTCCTGTTGGCTTCGTTGCCGGTGAAGATGCCGTGTCGCGCCTTGATCTCCTCCTCGGTGACACAGCTGACGAAGGGTTTGCCCGCGGCCATGCGTGCCGTCATCTGCTCGCGCGCGGCCGGCGGCAGCTTGTCCATGTTGGGCATCTGGATGTCGTGCATCGTCATCGACCCCTCCCAGCGCCCCGGCGAGATCATCGCCCCGCCATTGTTCGCGGCGACGACCTTGGCTTCGACCTCGGCGGCGGAGGCGTTGGTGGCGGTGACGGTCGGACCGCCCGATCCGCATGCGGCGAGCGGAAGGGCAAGGGCGGCAAGAAGCGATAGACGGCGCATGATGGTTCCTCTCACAGACAAGCCGGCGCGACCGTCCCGCTTCGTGGCGGGTTGGCAGCGTTCTTCCCCCGATCGGCGGGCGTTGGCAATCCCGTTTGCGCCCCGTCGCTTGGCGCCGGCGGGTCAGCAGCCGCCGATGCGTCGACCGACCGTGCGCGTCTTCATCGTCATCCTGATCGCGCCGGCGGTGCTGGCGGTGCCGGCGATGTCGAAGCCGGTCGGCGAGAAGCTGCCGGTGCTGCGCGTGGTGGTCGCACCCGAACGCCCGTTGCACACCATCGTCGAGCTGAAACGGTCGGCCTTGATCGCGAAGCTGGTGAAGCGGCACTGGGCATTGCCGCCGCTCAGCAGCAGGTGCAGGCCATGCGGGGCCTGCGCCGCGCTGAGGCAGGACGTCAGCACATTCTTCTTGCCCTTCATCGACCCGGCGATGGCCGGCGCGCCCGGTGCCTGCGCCTCGAGAATCGTCACCGTGCTGCGCCACTGGCCGGGCTGGAGCGAGAGGTCGCCGGCGGTCGCGGCGGGCAACGCCGCCAGGGCCAGGGCGAGGAACGCAGCTTTCATCGGCGATCGACCTTCCTGGGCAAATTAAGTCGGCGGGGCCGTTCCCGCTTTGTTGCGGGTTGGCGCATTACTTCCCATATTGCCCCGATATGGCAATCCAGATTCGCACCAGCCTGGACGAACCCGAGACCGGGCAGAGCTTCGTCCCGCATCGCCCCGCCCGCCCGCCCAAGGCGGAAGGGGGCAAGGCGTTCAAGCTGGTCAGCGATTACCAGCCGGCCGGCGATCAGCCGACCGCGATCAAGGAACTGACCGAGGCGGCGCTGGCCGGCGAGCGCGACCAGGTGCTGCTTGGCGTGACGGGCTCGGGCAAGACCTTCACCATGGCGAAGGTGATCGAGACGCTGCAGCGCCCGGCGCTGATCCTCGCGCCCAACAAGATCCTCGCCGCCCAGCTTTACGGCGAGATGAAGAGCTTCTTCCCCGACAATGCGGTCGAATATTTCGTCAGCTATTACGACTATTACCAGCCCGAGGCGTACGTCCCGCGGTCCGACACCTACATCGAGAAGGAAAGCTCGGTGAACGAGGCGATCGACCGCATGCGCCACTCGGCGACGCGGGCGCTGCTCGAACGCGACGACGTGATCATCGTCGCCTCGGTCTCGTGCCTCTACGGCATCGGCTCGGTCGAGACCTATTCGGCGATGATCTTCGACCTCAAGAAAGGCCAGACGGTCGATCAGCGCGAGATCGTGCGCAAGCTCGTCGCGCTGCAATACAAGCGCAACGACGCGGCGTTCCAGCGCGGCAATTTCCGCGTGAAGGGCGACAATCTCGAAATCTTCCCGTCGCATTATGAGGACACGGCGTGGCGCGTGTCGTTCTTCGGCGACGATATCGAGGAGATCGTCGAGTTCGATCCGCTGACCGGCAAGAAGGTGGCGAGCCTCGATTACGTCCGGGTTTATGCCAACAGCCACTATGTCACGCCCGGCCCGACGCTCAAGCAGGCGATGGAGGCGATCAAGTTCGAGCTGCAGGAGCGCTTGAAGGAACTGGTGCCGGAAGGGAAATTGCTTGAGGCGCAAAGGCTCGAACAGCGTACCAACTTCGACCTGGAAATGATTGCCGCGACCGGCAGCTGCGCGGGCATCGAGAATTACTCGCGCTTCCTGACCGGCCGCCTGCCCGGCGAGCCACCGCCGACCTTGTTTGAATATCTCCCCGACAACGCCCTGCTGTTCGTCGATGAAAGCCATGTCACGATCGGCCAGATCAACGGCATGTCGCGGGGCGACCATCGCCGCAAGCTGACGCTGGCCGAGTACGGCTTCCGCCTCCCGTCCGCGATCGACAACCGCCCGCTGCGCTTCAACGAATGGGAGGCGATGCGGCCGCAGACCACCTATGTCTCGGCCACGCCGGGCGATTGGGAGATGGAGCAGACCGGCGGCGTCTTCGCCGAGCAGGTCATCCGTCCCACCGGCCTGATCGATCCGCCGGTCGAGATCCGCCCGGTCGAGGACCAGGTGCAGGATTGCATCGAGGAATGCCGCAAGACCGCGGCGGCCGGTTATCGCACGCTCGTCACCACGCTGACCAAGCGCATGGCCGAGGACCTGACCGAATTCATGCACGAGGCCGGACTCAAGGTCCGCTACATGCACTCCGACGTCGAGACGCTGGAGCGTATCGAGCTGATCCGCGACCTCCGGCTCGGCGTGTACGACGTGCTGGTCGGCATCAACCTGCTGCGCGAGGGGCTCGATATCCCCGAATGCGGCCTGGTGACGATCCTCGACGCCGACAAGGAAGGTTTCCTGCGCTCCGAGACGTCGCTGATCCAGACCATCGGCCGCGCCGCGCGCAACGTCGACGGGCGCGTGATCCTCTATGCCGATCGCATGACCGGATCGATGGAGCGCGCGATCAACGAGACCAATCGCCGCCGCGAGAAGCAGATCATCTACAACGAGGCGCACGGCATCACGCCGACGACGATCCGCCGCAACATCGGCGACATCATCAACGACGTGTCGCAGCGCGACCAGGTGACGATCGAGATCGACGAGGGGGGCGAACGCCCCCCGCACATGGTCGGCCACAATCTGCGCGCCTATATCGAGGAACTCGAAAAGAAGATGCGCGCCGCCGCCGCCGACCTCGAATTCGAGGAAGCCGGCCGCCTGCGCGACGAGATCCGCTCGCTCGAGCAGGAGGAACTCGGCCTCCCCGCCGACCAGCACCGCGCGCCCGTCATGGGCCGTTCCAACGAAGGCAAGCCCGGCACGCGCAAGACGCGCTACGGCAAGAGCCAGAAGATGCGCATGGGCGGCGCGCGGAAGGGGCGGTAGGTTAATGTCGCGGTGATATTCGATATGACGAGGCCGTAGGTCCAGCGGCCATCCCGTTTCCGCCCCGGTTGCGGTCATTCAGCCTCTTCTTGCCCCTCCCTGAAAGGGAGGGGTAGGGGGTGGGTTGGCGAGTGCAGCGAGCCGTGCGAGGCTTGCCACATGCGGCGGCGCATTGATCAGGAATTGACCCGACGATTCATCGGCACGCGACCTGCCGAGGTTGCCGAAAATGTCGAGGCAGCAAAAGAAAGCGGGGATCACCGAAGCAATCCCCGCCCAAGGAAATGGATGATAAGCCGCCTAAGCGGCCGGCGAAGCCGCTAGACTAGTTGCGGCGGTAGTGTGGCCGCACCCGCTCAACCCGGCGATGCCGGATGCGGTAGTAGCCCTGCACATGGATCATGGCAGTTACCCTTGAAAAAGGGCGCCAGACGTGCGATTCCTTACGTTCCACAGCAGGAAAATCGCGGCGCTAGCGCCCGGTGAGCCTCGGAAAGGTCGGCCGAAAGGTCGGCCTTTTTCCGTTCTAGCGGCCTCTCGTTGGTCGCGGTCCCGTTCCGTCATCACATCGGCGTCATCCTCCGGCACTCTTCTCGGTTCGGGAATCAGTGCCTCAGAAGAGCGTTAACGAGCGTGGATGGCTTGCGCAAGGGTTTTTCTTGCAAAATCCGCGCCTACGGTTTAGCAAACCATATCAAGCCCGCCGGAGACATCCCATGACGCGCATGCGCAGCCCCAACTATCCCGCCATACCATTAAAGCAAGCTATTGATTTAGCGGGAAAGATTTTCAAATCTGACCGTACGAACACGATCGATAAAGATGTTGCCGCTCAGCATATGGGCTTTGCGGGCTTAAATGGTAGAACATTGAAACTGCTCGGCGCGCTCAGCCAATACGCCCTTTTGGACAAGGTCGGGAAGGGCAATGTGCGTATTTCGAAAACGGCGGTTTCGATCCTGCACGGGCTTAATGATACCGAAAAGAAGGACGCCTTGGCCCTGGCTGCGGCGTCTCCGCCGCTTTTCAAGCGAATCCGCGATACCTTCGACCAGCCATCGGACAAGACAATCACGTCTTTCCTCATGAAAGAAGGTTTCACCGATCGTGCGGTCGCGCCCGTCTTGAAGAGCTTCAATGAGACAAACTCATTTTTAGCAGCGAGCGGTGTTTCCGAAAGTTATGGAGATGCCGCTGATGGCGCGCCAGATTCGGACCCTGAGGACGATGATGTCCCAGAAGATGAGGACGACGAGGTGACCGAAGTGGGAGTCCCGCCCGCTGGCGCGGGGGCGGGTGCGAGTAAGGGGAAGCCAAAGCAGTTCGCTCAAAATGAGATCGCGCTAAATTCGACAAAGCCGATTTTCGATTTTGAAACGGTGCGGATCGAGACGGTGATCGACAACCCCGACGATCTGGCTGAACTGATCCAGCGGCTTGAGCAGATTAAGGGGATGTTGCCCCCGAAGAAGCACGACCTCTAAGTGAACAAGCCCGGCCTAACCAGCCGGGCTTTTTCGTGTCAGCCTCGCTCGTATTCGGCTACCAACACGGCAATCTCCGCTTCCTTCTCGGCAATACGCGACAGAAGTTCTGTGAGGTATGGCTCCCAAGCTGGATCTAATAAAGCTAAGCGGCAGTGCCGAACATAGCCCCGCGCCTTGTGAATATTTTTGGCGATCTTGCTTAGTCTGTCGCGCGTCATGACCGATTCCGATGTTGCGCTTTATGCGGCCACCACCGTTGATCGGCAACCGGCCGGTCTTTCTGGGTCGCACACGTATATAGGCTCCTAGCAGTGAGGGGAGAAGGAGAGCGTCGCGCTCTCGCTAAGCGCACTCGACCTTCGGCCCGCGCGCCATTGTGGCCGTCCGAAGGTTCCTTCCCGCGTCTACGGAATCGCTATGAAGTGCCTGCGGCCAGGCATGCACTCAACCGGGAACGCGACCGGATCGTCCCGCGCGCCGCGTAACGGCGGTTGAGCGCCGCGCCCGCTTCGCGCATAGATGCAGCCACATGCGCCGTTTTCTCGTCTCCGCCGCCATACTGCTCGCCACCAGCAGCTGTGTCAGTGCGCCCACGCCGGCGCCCGCCCCACCGCGCCCGGTGCCGACCTATGTCCCGGCACCGACACCCAGCCCGACGCCCACGCCGCTGGCCAGTGACTGGCGCGACTGGCCGGTCACGCCGGGTGACTGGGTGTACCGCCAGGACGGTCGCGGCTCGATCGCCTTTTTCGGCGTGCCGGGGGGCGATGCCGCGCTGACCCTGCGCTGCGACCGCGCCGCCGGGCAGCTCTATCTGTCGAAGCGTGACGTGAGCGGCGCCGGCACGGCGGTCACCGTTCGCACCAGCAGCGCGCTGCGTACGCTGGCGACGCAACCGACCGGCGGCGCGGAGCCCTATGTCGCGGCCGCCCTGGCACCCCGCGATGCGTTGCTCGACGCGATGGCGTTCAGCCGCGGGCGCTTCATCGTCGAGCAGGCCGGCCAACCGCCGCTGGTGGTGCCGAGCTGGGCCGAGATCGGCCGCGTCGTCGAGGATTGCCGGGGATAACCTCGCCGCCTCGTGCGTTTTACCACGCAGGAGGCAGCTATGATCCGCAAGCTCAAGTCCGGCGAATATCGGCTCTATTCGCGCAAGCTCGACCCAGACACGCACAAGCGCCGCAACCTCGGCACGTTCGGCACCCGCGCCGCGGCCGAGAAGCACGAGCGCGAGGTGCAATATTTCAAGCGACACTGAGGGGAGGGTGCGCCGCCGACGCGGCGCAGGCGGAAGAGAATCGTACAAAAGGAATTTAATTACAAGACTTGTATCGCAGAATCGGATGACTCACATTGTGGGTGCAACCGATGCCGGTTGTGGTGTTTCAACAAGCGAAAGGAGGTGATCCGATGTCTCATGGTTCAGCAATGGGGTCGGTTCAGTTCGTTCGGGAGACGCACCGCTAAATCCGCCGGGTTCGCGCGGGGGGTATCTTCCCCCAGTCAACGCATCGAACCCAAAGGATGAGCGGTCCGCATGGTCTCCCGGGCTGGAACTCTCCGGCCGCTGACCATGTTGGGAGCTTGCCGGGACGGATGTCCCGGCAAGCTCTTTTCATTTTTGAAACAAGGCGCGCCTCGGGATGGCCGCTGGCGAGCAACCGGAATCCGGTTGCAGGCCTCGTCATCGATCGATGCGCCCGTCGACCGGCTTGGCGCCCAGGTCTGGAAGCCCGTCCTCATAGTCGGACCATCGCGCGCAGCGATAATAGGCCGTGATCAGAGTCGCGCGGCATCCGTTGACCACCGAATGTCCGATGCGGTGTTGCGGGTCACCGAAGGTATCTGGCGTGGATTCGCGTGTCGCGACCTCGCCGCTCGCGTCGTAGACGATGCTATCGCGCGCGAACCCGGTGGCGGACGGTGAAAAGACGACGCGCAAGGCGCGACGCGTATCGGCCATGAAACGTACGCCGCCACGTGACTGCCACGTGCCCGACGGAATGATCGCGCCACGGTGAATGTCGACCACGACTTGCTGATAAGCCGGGATGGCGCGAATCCTCGTGCCGATGTCAGCGAGCTGGATCGTCACGAACGCGAGCGCCGCCGTCATCGGCAGGCTGACGAGTCCGATGGCGCCGGTGCCGATGATCGCGGCTATAATCGAACGCAACTCACCGCGATGGCGCCGGATCGCGAGCACAGTTTCCGCCAAACCCGCGGCGAATCCGGTCATCAACAGCAACGGTATCGCCAACAGGGCATAGATAGCCCCCGGGTCGCGGCTCGACAGCACCGTCGTCACCATGATCGCCGTCACCGCCACGCACGCCAACCAGCACAGCATGGCGCGATGGTCGCCGGCAAAGGAGCGAAGCCAGGAATGCTGCATGCGTCACGGCCTATCGGGAGGCCATGCACCGGCAATCCGCGGCGCAAGGATTTACCGTGCACGCCAACCGCTTGCCCGGACGCGGTCTGCGCCTAAGATCGCGCGCCGGCGGTCGACCGGCCGACTCGATCCGTGGGGAATATCCGATGCGCGCGCTGCTTGCCTCCTGCTCAGCCATGGCTCTCATCTTGCTTGCCGTGCAGGCCCCCGCCGCCGCGCAGGCCGCGCCCAGGATCGAGGAGCAATCGATCGACCAACTCCGCGCGCAGATCGTCGCCGGCGCCGCGACCAGCGAGAGCATCACCCAGGCCTATCTCGATCGCATCGCGGCGATGGACCGCAAGGGGCCGACCTTGCGTGCGGTGATCGCGGTCAACCCCGATGCGCTGGCCCAGGCGCGCGCGGCGGATGCGCGGCGCAAGGCCGGCAAGGCGCTCGGCCCGCTCGACGGCGTGCCGGTGCTGATCAAGGACAATATCGAGACGCTCGATCCGGTCGCCACCACCGCCGGCAGCCTCGCGCTGAAGGACAACATCACCCACCGCGACGCGCCGCTGGTCGCCGAACTGCGCCGGCGCGGCGCGGTGATCCTCGGCAAGACAAATTTGAGCGAATGGGCCAATATCCGTTCGGACAATTCGATGAGCGGGTGGAGCGCGGTCGGCGGGCTGGTGCGCAACCCCTATGCGCTCGACCGTTCGGCGTGCGGTTCGTCGAGCGGCACCGGTGCCGGCATCGCGGCGAGCTTCGCGGCGGTCGGCGTGGGCACCGAGACCGACGGCTCGGTCGTCTGCCCGTCCTCGATGAACGGGCTGGTCGGGTTGAAGCCGACGCTCGGCATGGTCAGCCGCACCCATGTCGTGCCGATCAGCCATAGCCAGGATACGCCCGGCCCGATGGGGCGCAGCGTGCGCGACGTGGCGATCCTGTTTTCCGGCATGGTGGCGAGCGACCCGGCCGACCCTGCCACCGCGCAGGCCGGCGCCCATGCCCGCGATTTCACCGCCGGCCTGTCGCCCGATGCGCTGAAGGGCGTGCGCATCGCCGTGCTCCATCCTGACATGCCCGAGGCGATGAAGCCGGTCTATGCCGCCGCGCTCGACGTGCTGAAACAGGCCGGCGCGGTGCTGGTCGATGTCGATGCGCCCAAGCTGCCTGGGGTGGGCGAGGCGGAGTCGCAGGTGCTGCACACCGAGCTCAAGGCCGATCTCGACGCCTATCTCGCCACCACGCCCGTTGCGGTGAAGGCGCGGACGCTCGACGCCCTGATCGCCTTTAACGAGGCCAACAAGGGCACCGAGATGCCGTTCTTCGGCCAGGAAACCTTTATCGAGGCATCGGGCAGGGGGCCGCTGACAGATCCCGAATATCTCGGCGCGCGCGCCAAGTCGCTGCGGCTGGCGGGCCGCGAGGGCATCGACGCGATGCTCAAAAAGGCGGGTGCGACGATCCTGGTCGAGCCCACCTATGGCATGAGCTGGCTCAGCGACACGGTGTCGGGCGATCATTTCGACGGGCCCAGCGCGAGCGAGCTGCCGGCGATTTCGGGCTATCCGCATCTGACCGTGCCGATGGGCCTCGCCAAGGGGCTGCCGGTCGGGCTGTCGTTCATCGCCACGGCCTGGGCCGACCAGGCGGTGCTGAACGCGGGCTATGCCTATGAGCAGGCGAGCCACGCCCGCGTCGCGCCGCGTTATTTGCCCTCGGCCGATGTCGGCGCCAGCGTCGAGGCGGCGCGGTAAGCGCTTATCGCCTGTCGCGTTCGAGCAGCTCCGCGCGGATTCGGACGGCGCGGACCGACGCTCGCACCTCGATCATGAACGACACCAGCGCCGAGATCAGCAACAGCATCGCCAGGATGAAACACAAGGCGACCAGCGTGCCGAAATGCAGATTCGCCAGTTCTGCCACGAACAGCAACGCGACGACGATGCAGGTCATCACCGCACTCGAGACGCCCAGCAGCAGCGACATGTTGATGATCGAGATGCGCCGGTCGAGCAGCCGCAGCTCCCACACATGGCGATCATGCTCGGGCCCGGTCGAGCGCGGATGGAGATGCTCGAGCGCGCGCGCCCGGTCGACGACGCGCGACAGCCGCCCGGCCAGCACGTTGAGCAGCGCGCCGATGCCGGCGAGCATGAACACCGGGCTCAGCGACAGCTGGATCGTCTGGGCGATGGTCGAGACGGCGGGGAACGTCGGCATGGGGTCGAACGCTTAAGCCGCATCCTACGGTTGGCAAGCGCGAAGGAGAGGCAGGATGCTGGGTTGTGAGGTGGATTCCGCGAGCGGCGTGGTCGAGCTCACCGTCGACGGCGCGATCACCCGCGCGGATTACGAAAAGGTCGTGGCCGTGCTCGAAGCCGCGTTGGCGAGGCACGACAAGCTGCGCGTGATCGAGACGATCCGCGCGGTCGGCCATATCGACGCCGCCATATGGTGGCAGGACGTGCGCTGGGCGTTCGGGCATATGAACAAGTTCGGGCGCTGTGCGGTGGTCACCGATCAGGGCTGGGTCGGCTCGATCACCCGCGCGGTCGGCGCGCTGATGCCGGCGGAGATCCGGGTGTTCCCGCTGGCCGGTCTGGATGAGGGGCGGGCCTGGGTGCGCGAGGATTGACGCCTCCGAGGCGTCTTGTCCCGTCATCATACGTAACGCATTATCCCGCGATGGCTGAGAAACCGGGATATAATGCGCTGATGCACGAATGCTGCGTAGGGCGTGGCTGGTGCGGGAGTGTCGTCGATGGCAAGCCACTGCATGTCGACATGTTCATTCCCGAAGCCGGCCCGGTGACGGCCGACCAGTTCGTCGACTGGATATTCGCGGCAGAGGGCTTCGATCCGGTGGCTAACGCGGAAGTGAGGCAGCAGCACGCGGATGGACTGCATGATGCCTTCGTCCGGCACATGGGCAGCGACATCGTGGATGCACGAGCCTTGAAATGGGATCACGACTAGCGTGGATCGACACTGGATCGCGGGCTTACGGCGCGATTCAAGATGTTGACCGACAATGGCAAGCTGGAGTCGGACGAAGCGCTCACGCGCCTCGATCGCGCTCTTTCTCAGTGTGAAATTGCAACACTGATCGCCGTCGCTCTCAGGTCAAGCGCCGTAGATTGTGCTTATAGCCCCTCCCCTTCAGGGGAGGGGTTGGGGTGGGGCCTATCCTCATGGACTTGGGTCTCGGTGAGACTGGGACGCCCCACCCCCAACCCAGCGACAGGTGAACGACGCCCCGCGTCGTTCAGGTCATGCCGGGGACATGACCGACCTGACGCTCCTGAAGGGGAGGGGCGGAAGAAGGGCTTACATCTTCCCGGCGAAGACCCGCTGTTAGGCTGCCGAACAGCGGCAGGCCCGCTGTTCCGTCCGCTGTTCCGCCGCTGTTCCGGCGCTGTTATTCGATAACAGCAGACATGTACCAAGTATCTGCAAAATGTGAATAAAATCAGCATTTATCCCTACTGAACAGCCGACAAAAAATAAATGGCAGGAACAGCGGGAACAGCCGCACGCGACTGCCCCTTGTCCGATCCGACCGCCTCCACCCCTTGGTAACCCTCCGCGCGCTATGGTGGCGCACCATGACCAAGCCGATGCTGCTCGCCGAATTCACGCGCCTGCCGCCGGCGAGCCGCGCCTGTCCGCTCGACGGGCTGTCGGCGGCGATCGACATGGTGGCGCAGGTCGCGCCGGCCTCGCACCGTTTCCTGCGTTATCAATATTATGCCGCGGCGCTCGCGCTGCACGGCGGCGCCGCGCGGACGATGCTGGTCGAGCATGACGGCAATGCGGTGATCGCGCTGCCGTTCGTGCGCACCGGCCCGGCGGCGGCACGGCTGGCGATGGTGCCGGGCATCGACGCGCCGTTTCGCGGCTTTCCCGCCGCCGACGACACGCCCGACGCGGCCTTCGATACGCTGGTCGTTGCATTGGCCGGCGAACTCAGCGCGCTGCGCATCGGGCCGGTCGCCGCGGGAGACACGACCTTCGCCGCCCTCCGCGCGGCGGCCACGCGGCGCGGCTGGATCGCGCTCGACCGACCGATGCCTGCGCAGGCATCGGACGCGAGCGGATCGGCGTGCGGCACCGCGCATCGCCTGGATGGCGCGGCGCTGATGGCCGGCGGTTTCGACACGCTCGCCATGGTGGACGATGGCGCCGCGCTCGCCTTCTGGCGCGCAGCGGCGGCGGATTCGGTGCTCGCGGCGATGCTGTCGGCGGACGTCATGGTGCAGGATGCCCGGCCGGTCGCCTTCACCCTCCATCTCGACAGCGGCGGCGCCCGCCACCTCGTCGCCCGCGCCCATGATGCCGCGCCAGTCGCCGATCCGCCCCCGACGACGCGCGACTGGCTGCTGGTCCGCCCCGGCCTGCCGGCACTGCTCGGCCGTGTTCTCCAGGGGCTGTGGCTCCGCCGGCCGGTTGACCAGGCGCCGCACGCCTCGCTATGAGGCGCGCGCCAAACGGAAGCGAACATGTCTGGAATTGTAGTCCGCTGATCATCTGACCGGCCCCGGCCGGTTCGGATGTCGTGCGTCCTGACCCCATCGGGGCCGGGCGCGGGCTGCCACCCTCATCGAGGGCCGGATTTTCCGATGAATATCTCGAAATATGAACAGCGCGTGCTCCACGCGCTGGCGCAAGGCGGGCGCATCTTGCACCGCTGGGACGACACCGCGAACCGTATCGTCGCGGTCGATTGCTTCACCCGCGACGGCTATGTGCTGAGCGATTGCACGCTCGGCCTGTTCCGCCGGCTGAAGCGCCGCAAGCTGATCGCCAGCCTGGACGGCGGCCCCTACCGGGCGACGCGGCTCGGCCTGGCGGCGGTCAGGTCGCAGCTCGACAACCGTTAGCTGAGCGCGGGGGCGGGCCGGGAAACCGGTTCGCCCCTTGCCCGTCACAAACTTATGCCACAGTCTGTATCACCGGCGGGGACCGGGGGAGGGTGTTGATGTTGCGCGTCTTGGCCACCGGCCCCGATTTGCCGGTCAGAACCGATATCGACGTCGACGCGGCCTATCGCCGCCACCGGCTCAGCATCATCATTGCCGTCACCGCCGGCTACGGCCTGTCCTATACCTGCCGGCTCGCGCTCAACGTCGTGAAGAAGCCGCTGATCGACGGCGGCATCTTCACCCCCGCCGAGCTCGGCACGATCGGCTCGGCCTTGTTCTACAGCTATGCCGCCGGCAAGCTGATCAACGGCTTCGTCTCCGATCATGCCAATGCGCGCAAGTTCATGGCGCTTGGGCTGATCATGTCGGCGCTGTGCAACATCGCGATGGGTTTCTCGACCTCGCTTGCCGCCGCGACGCTGATCTGGGGCCTCAATGGCTGGTTCCAGAGCTTCGGCGCGCCGGCCTGCGTCATCTCGCTGGCCAGCTGGTTCTCGAACAAGGAGCGCGGGCGCTATTACGGGATCTGGACGACGTCGCATTCGATCGGCGAGGGGCTGAACTTCGTCGCGGGCACGGCCATCGTCGCGGCGCTGGGCTGGCAATGGGGCTTCTGGGGGCCGGCGGTGGCGGTGATCATCGCCGGGATCGGCTGTCACGCCGCGATGGCGGATCGGCCCCGCACGCTCGGCCTGCCGGCGGTGGCCGACTGGAAGAACGACCATTATGCCGCCGACAAGCCCCCTGCAGCCGATAACGGCAAAAGCGTGTTCGCCACGCAGCTGACCATCCTGCGCATCCCGTCGCTGTGGATCGTCGCGCTGGCCAGCGCGATGGCCTATGTCACGCGCTACGCCATCACCAGCTGGGGTATACTCTATCTACAGGAAGTGCGCGGCTATAGCGCGGTTGGCGCCGGGTTGCTGCTGGCGGTCAACACCGTCGCCGGCATCATCGGCGCGGTGGCCTTCGGCTACATCTCGGACAAGTGGTTCGCCGCGCGGCGCCCGCCGGCCAATCTGCTGTTCGGGCTGATCGAGGTTATCGGCCTGCTGCTGTTCTTCTACGGGCCCGTCGGCCTGGCCTGGAGCTCGTTCGCACTGCTGCTGTTCGGCCTGGGCATGACCGGCCTCGTGACCTCGGTCGGCGGATTGTTCGCGGTCGACATTTGCCCCAAGCGCGTCGCCGGCGCCGCGCTCGGCATGGTCGGGGTGTTCAGCTATCTCGGTGCTGCGATCCAGGAGCGCGTCAGCGGCCAGCTGATCGACGCGCACATGACGATCGTGAACGGCGTGCGGCACTATGATTTCGGCCCGGCGATCCTGTTCTGGGTCGGCGCGTCGATCGTCTCGCTGCTGCTGGCGACGACCCTGTGGAACGCGAAGCTGCGCGACTAGCCGCCGAAGCGCAAACCGATCCACAGCGTCCGCGGCGTGCCCAGGTCCATCGACCCGGCGGCATTGCGGGTGATCACCGTCGCGTCGAACAGGTTCTCGGCCCGGGCGAGCAGCGCCAGCCGGTGCGTGATCGGCAGTCGCGCGACCGCATCGACGGTTGCCGCGGCGGGCAGCACATCGGTCTGCAGGTCATCCTCATATTGCCGGCCGACGTAACGCAGCGTGGCGGACAAGGACGGGCCGGCATGCGGCGCCCAGGCGAACGTCGCGCTGGCGGTGTGGCGAGGGCTTTGCGCGGGGATGAAGCCATTCAACTGCGCTGAGCCGCCAGAGGCTTGGACATGGCTGTCGCTGAACGCATAGGATGCGTTGAGCGACACCGCGCCGTGCCGCGCCGCCAGCGTCGCCTCGATACCCTTGGCGACGATCGCATCGACATTCTGCCGCTGCCGGAGATTGGGGCCGATCGTGACGTTGGCGATCGCGCCGCCCAGCCGGTTCCAGAACGCCGTCAGGCCCAGCGTCACGCCGCCGAACGGCGCCGCATCGATCCCGACCTCGGCGCCGCGCAGTCTCTCCAGCCCGAGCGCGGCATTGGCCTGGGTGGTGATCGGGAACACCACGAACGGGCGGTAGAGCTCGTTGAGTGTCGGCAGTCGGAAGCCGGTATAGGCCGCGCCGCGCAGCGCCAGCGCCGGGCTGACATGATAGAGCAGCCCCGCACGCGCCGTCGCCTCGCTGCCGTCGCGATCGGCGAAGCGGTTGTCGGTCGTCACCGCGCCCACTTCCCGCAGGAAGCCGTCGGTCAGCGTCCAGCGATCGATCCGCGCGCCGCCCGTCAGCACCAGCGCGCCGATCGTCCAGTCGTCCTCGACGAACGCACCGAGCGTGCTGCTGTCGCCGCCCGCTGTGCGCCGCGTCGAGACCACGCCGCCGGTATAAGCATCTTCGTAGAGCTGCCCCTGCGCCAGCCGCAGATCGGCGCCGATGCGCAGCACATGGTCCGCGCCGACCGGCGGCCGCAGCTCGATCTTGCCGCCGATGCCCGTCGCCGGTGTGTTGCGCTGGTCGAGCGTCAGCTTGAAGCTGGTCGCGCTGATCACCCTGTTGGTGAAGTTGCGCGCCTGGAGATAGGCCAGCGCATCGACCTGCCAGCCGCCGCGATGGATCAGCCGGATGCTGGCATCCTGACCTTGCGACGAGCTGTCGGCCCCGACGAAACGCAGCGTGCGATGGTCGTCGAACAGCGTGCCGTTGAACTGCATCTCGGTCAGCACATCGATCGACGCTACCGCGCGCAGCCCGCCCGACCAGTCGCGGTAGCGTGCCCGTGCGGTCGCCGGCACGCGTTGGGTCTCCGGCGTGGTGAAGAAGCCGTCGCCGCGCTCGAACCGGCCCGACAGCACGGCAAAGCCCGAGCCCAGGGTCGGCGCCACCGCGCCGGTCAGCGCCACCGCATTGTCGCTGCCGAAAAAGGCGCTGCCGGCGACTGGCTGCAGGTCGGCGCGTCCGGCGCTGACCAGTTCGATCGTGCCCGCCACCGCGCCCGCCCCGAACGGCCCGCTGCCGCCGCCGCGCGTGACGCGTGCCGCCGCCAGCCGGTCGGGCGACAGCGCGGTGAACGGGATATAGCCGAAGAACGGATCGGCGATCGGCACGCCGTCGAGCAGCACCAGCGCCCGGCTCGACGCGTTGCCGCCGAGCGCGCGCAGCGTCACGCCTTGCGCGGACGGGTTGGCCGAACGACTGTCCGAACGGCGGAATTGCTGGAAGCCGGCGACATCGGCGAGCACATCCTCGACCCGGCCCGAGGCATCGCCATCCAGCCGCGCGCGATCGATCGTCACCGCGCCATAGGCCGGCGTCCCCGGCGGCAGCGCCAGCCCGCGCCCGAGCACGACGACGTCGCCGCTCTGGTCGGCCTGGGCCGCGTCCTGCGCCCGTGCGGCAAACGGCGCCAGGGCGAGCAGCAGCGGCAAGGCACGTAACCGGCGCAGCATAAGGCGAGTTGTGGCCATGCGCGGTGCGCTTAACGCGTGATTCTCCATGGGTGAAGAGGTGCACCGTGCCCGCGCCGGCACCGTGTCAGTCGACGACCCAGAGGAACAGCTCGCGCCGGTCGACGGTCTCATGCACGCGCGGGGCCCAGCCGCGGATCGCAAAGGCATGGCTGAGCACGCGGCTGCCCGGCGCAAGCTCGGTCTGGAGGCGCGCGGCAAGCAGCTGGTTGGGCAGCGCCAGCAGGTAAAGCGTGACGACGCTGGCTGCCTCCAGCCGCGTCTGGAACAGATCCTCGCAGCGGAAGCTGGCGAGGCGATCGACGCCGGCCGCACGCGCCGCCGCCCCGGCTTGGGTAATTCGCTCCGCGTCGATATCGACACCGAGCGCGCTGGCACCGCGCCGGGCGGCGGCAATGACGATGCGCCCGTCGCCGCAGCCGAGATCGATGAGATGATCGCCGGGCCCGACGTTCGCCAGATCGAGCATGCGCTCGACGAGGGGCTCCGGCGTCGTCCAGAAGGGCACGTCGAGATGGTTGGGCGTGCCGGCCCACGGGCCGCGTATCGCCTTGAAGGAGCGATCCTCCGCGTCGCTTGCGCCGGTCATGGTCGGAGGGCCATCGAGGATCCGTTCGGGTTTTTGGCGCTGGGCTCGGCGTCGCAGCTATCAAGAAGGCGGGTGCCGGGCAATCGCCGCCGGGAAGCCGCCGGAACAAGGCGGTGCCGAACGCAGGTTCTCAGAGAGCGGTTCCGGAGGAGCAGTAGTGCGATTTGACCGAGGTCAACGTAAGCACGCGGATAGACGTATAGGCGCATCGGCATGATCCACCACCCATCGCTCGACGATCTGCCGGCAGCTCTGCCCAAGATCGGCGATCGCCAGCCCCGGCTTCAGGCCTGAGGCGTGGAAACTCGCGACATCGTCATCATCGGCGGCGGCCAGATGGGGTTGTCGCTGGGCTACTATCTCCGCCGCGCCGGGGCGGATTTTCTGATCCTCGATGCCGAGGAAGGTCCGGGCGGCGCATGGCGGCATGGCTGGGACTCTCTGCGCCTGTTCTCGCCTGCCGGCTACAGTTCGCTGCCGGGCTGGCTGATGCCGCCGCCAGCTCACAAAGGTTATCCTACCCGCGACGATGTCGTCGACTATCTCCGGCGCTACGAAGCCCGTTACGAGTTTCCGCTCCGGCGACCGGTCCGGGTGGAGAGTGTCGAGCGGACCGGCGATCACCTTGAGGTGGTGACCAACAATGGCCGCTTCGCCGCGTTGGCAGTCGTCAGCGCCACGGGCACCTGGTCACATCCCTATATCCCCGAGATCGAGGGACGCGACGCGTTCAAGGGCGTGCAGGTCCATTCGGCTCATTATGTCCGGCCAGACGATTACAGCGGACAGACGGTGCTGGTGGTCGGGGGCGGCAACAGCGGCGCGCAGATAGTGGCTGAACTTGCCCCCGTCGCACGCACCCTCTGGGTCACGACCCAGGATCCGCTGTTCCTTCCCGACGATGTGGATGGCCGCGTCCTGTTCGAGCGCGCCGTTGCGCGAATGAAAGCCGGGCCGAGCGACACGCCGGTGGGTGGTATCGGGGATATCGTCATGGTTCCGCCGGTCAAGGAAGCGCGCAGGCGCGGAGACCTTGGCTCGGTCCGTCCGTTCGAGCGGATGACCACCACTGGCGTTATCTGGCCCGACGGTTCGGAAATGAACGTCGATGCGATCATCTGGTGCACCGGCTTCCGCCCTGCGCTTGATCATCTGACGGCGCTCGGTGTGGTCGAGGAAAATGGCCGGGTATGGGTCGATGGTCAGCGATCAATAAAGGAGCCGCGGCTGTGGCTGGCCGGCTATGGCGACTGGAGCGGGCCGGGATCGGCCACGCTGATGGGTGCTGCAAGGACCGCGCGTGAGCTGGCCGCCCGGATAACGGCCGAAGTGCCACCTGCCGCCCCGGCCTGAAACAACCGTGCAATAGTCGGGGAAATGGCGGCGGCATCGCGGTGATGCGTATCAGCAGCGGCGATATCGCATATACCACACCTCATGCCCCTGGCGCCGTGCCTTGCGCTCGTAACGCGTCTCGGGCCAGTCGTCGGGGCGGACGAGGAAGTCGCGCGCATGGGTCGCCGTCCAGGCGAAGTCGCGGCGCGCATTCATCACCATCATCGCCCAGCGGCAATAGGTCGGATCGTCGGTGCCGAGGCGGAACTCGCCGCCGGGCTTGAGCTTGGCGGCGATCAGGTTCAGCGGGCCGTGATTGACCATGCGGCGCTTGGCGTGGCGCGCCTTGGGCCAGGGGTCGGGGTGGAGCAGATAGACCCGTTCGAGCGATGCATCGGGCAGGCGCTCCAGCACGCTCAGCGCATCGCCCATGTGCAGCCGCACATTGTCGAGCCTGTCGTCGCGGATATGGTTCAGCGCGCCAACCACGCCGTTGAGGAACGGCTCGCAGCCGATGAAGCCGGTGCCCGGCCGCGCCGCCGCCTGGCCCGCCAGATGTTCCCCCGCGCCGAAGCCGATCTCCACCTCGAGCGGGCGGTCGTCACCGAACAGCGTTCGCGCGTCGAGGCTGCCCGTTTCCGGCACGCTGACCGCGGCCAGCATCTCCTCGACCAGCGCCGCCTGGCCGGCGCGCAGCTTGTGGCCCTGGCGGCGGCCATAGAGTCGGCGGATGGTCGTCGGGTCGTTCATGGTCGGTCGTCCGGGTCCAGGGATGCGATCACAGGAGGGGAGCGCGGGTCGCGCCGCTGCCCGAGGCAGGTCGTTTCGTTGCGAACATACCCAAAATGAACCATATCAGGCCAGCGGTGTGATCGGTACAAGCGAGTCGCGGCTGAATTCCACTGCATCCGGGAGAGGTAAGTCACCGATTCAAGGGGTCGCCTGCCGATGTCTGTCGTCCTGATCCTTGGCGTGTTGGCGGTCGCCGCGCTCGGCGTGCTGGTGGTGCTGCGGCGCAAACAGTCGCGCAAGCCCACGCACGACACCTATTTCTCGCAAACGCTGGGTATCAGCGATCCGGCGTCGGTGCCGGCGCAGGCGGAGGACGAAAGCCCCCGCCTGCTCTAGACGTCAGGCCGCGACGGCGGCCTTGAGCCGGTCGACCAGATCGGTCTTTTCCCAGGTGAAGAACGCGCCGTCGGGCTGACGGCCGAAATGGCCATAGGCGGCGGTGCGCTGATAGATCGGCGCGTTGAGCTGGAGATGCTCGCGAATGCCGCGCGGGGTCAGGCGGACGAGCTGCGGCAGCACCGCCTCCAGCTTCGCCTCGTCCACCGTGCCGGTGCCGTGCAGGTCGACATAGACCGACAGCGGCTCGGCGATGCCGATCGCGTAGCTCAGCTGGATCGTGCAGCGACGGGCGAGGCCGGCAGCAACCACGTTCTTGGCGAGGTAACGCGCGACATAGGCGGCCGAACGATCGACCTTGGTCGGATCCTTGCCGCTGAACGCGCCGCCGCCATGCGGTGCGGCGCCGCCATAGGTGTCAACGATGATCTTGCGGCCGGTCACGCCGGCGTCACCGTCCGGGCCGCCGATCTCGAACGCGCCGGTCGGGTTGATATAGGACTTGGTCTCGTCGGTGATGAAACCCTCGGGCAGGGTCTCCTTCAGCACCGTCGTCACATAATCGTGCAGCTTGGCGTAGAGCGCCGGATCGGCATTGTCGCCCTGCAGGCAATAGCCCGGCGCGTGCTGGGTCGAGACGACGAGCGCGGTCGCGCGGACCGGCTTCTCATTCTCATATTCCAGCGTGACCTGGCTCTTGGCGTCGGGCTCGAGGAACGGCGCCGCGCCCGAGTGACGGTCGGCCGCCATACGCTCGAGGATGCGGTGCGAGTAATAGAGCGTGGCGGGCAGCAAATCGGGCGTCTCGTCGGTCGCGTAACCGAACATGATGCCCTGGTCGCCGGCGCCCTCGTCCTTGTTGCCGCTCTCGTCGACGCCCATCGCGATGTGCGCGGACTGGCCGTGGAGATTGTTCTCGAAGCGGAACGTCTCCCAGTGGAAGCCGGTCTGCGCGTAGCCGATTTCCTTGACGGTGTTGCGGACGGCCGCCTCGATCTCTTCGAGCACGCCCGGCGCCCACTGGTCGTTCTCGTAGATGCCCTTGCCGCGGATTTCACCGGCGAGGACGACGAGCTGCGTGGTCGTCAGCGTCTCGCAGGCGATGCGCGCCTGCGGGTCCTTGGCGAGGAACAGGTCGACGATCGTGTCGCTGATCTGGTCGGCGACCTTGTCGGGATGGCCTTCGGAGACCGATTCGGAGGTGAAGAGGAACGAGGCGCGCATCACTTTACCCTTGCCTGAAGCTACCCCGGAGTCGCACCGGAGCTGATATAAAGCTTTTGTTATATGAGGCGCCCTAGCGGGACGCCCGGCGGATGGCAACGGCGAACAGCAGCATCGCCGCCGCGACGATCAGCGCCGCCCAGTTGCCGATCCGCGAGAACAAAGTCGGCGGATAGGGGGCGGGCAGGGCGCGCTCGATCGCGCCCGCCTGTCCGAGCGGCACGCTGTCGAGCACCCGCCCGTCCGGCGCGATGATCGCCGAGATGCCGGTCGGCGTGGCGCGCAGGATCGGCAGCCCTTCCTCGATCGCGCGCATCCGCGCCTGGGCGAGATGCTCAGGCGGGCCCCAGCTGCCATACCAGCTGTCGTTCGACGGATTGAACAGCAGGGCAGGGCGGTGTTTCGGGTCGACGACTTCGCCGGAAAAGATGATCTCGTAGCAGATCTGCATGCCGACCGAGCCGAAGCCCGGCAGTTGCATGGCACGCGGCCCGGGGCCGGGATCGAAGTCAAAATCGCCGGGCACGAGGCGCTGCAGGCCGATCAGCGACAGGATCGGGCGCATCGGCAGATACTCGCCATAGGGCACGAGATGTGCCTTGTCGTAGCGTCCGAGGATCGCGCCATGGGCATTGAGCGCGAAGATCGAATTGGTCACGTTGGTGACATTGCCGCTCGCGTCGAACTTCAGCGCGTTGCCGCCGGTCAGCACGATATCGTTGGGTCCGAGATGCGATGCGATGCGCCGGCGAATCGCCCCCGGCGGCGCGCGCCAGTAATAACGCAGCGGATAACCGTCCTCGATCAGGAAACGCAGCGCGCCTTCCGGCCAGACGATCAGCCGCGGATTGTCGCCGGGCGTGCCGAGCAGCTGCTCGATCGCGGCGAGATTATGCTCGGGATAATCGTCGGTCGGCCGCTCTTCCTCGCCGAGATTGGGCTGGATGATGCGAACATGCGGTTCGTGCGGCGGCGGTGCCGGGGGTGTGACCGGCACGTGGATACGGGTCATCGCCGGCACCAGCGCGATCGCCAGCATCGCGGCGATCCACGGCAGACGCCGCCGCGTCACGATCAGCGTCGCGCCGGCGGCGAGGATGGTCAGGCCGGACAGCGCATAGGTCCCGACCCAGGCGGCAAGATGCGCGACGAAGGTAGGCACCCAGATCACGCCGAGCGGATTCCACGGGTAACCGGTGAACAATGTGGCGCGCAGGCACTCGCCGGCGATCCACGCCGCGCCGAACACCAGCACGAAGCCGGGCCCGACGCCGGTCATCCCGTCGCCGGTGGAGCGCGGGCTGGCCAGCCGCCACGCCAGCCCGCCGGCGAGCATCGGATAGACCGCCAGATAGGTCGATGCGATCGCCACCGCGATGTTGCCGAGCCAGTGCGGCATCGCGGTCTGGAAGGTGAAGGCCTGCTGCATCCAGTAATTGCCGACGAAGAAATGCCCCAGCCCGAACAGCCAGCCGCGCAGCAGCACCTGCCGCAACGTCGGCGCATCGTGGATCAGCCACATCCAGGCGGCGAAACAGGCGAGGGCGACCGGCCACCATGCCAGTGGGGCGAAGCCGGTCGCGGCGAGCGCGCCGAGGAGGAATGAGATAGATCGGGGATAGCGGCGGCCGAAGCGGGTCATCGTCGCGACGTCAAACTTGGCCAAACCCATTCATCCCAAACCGTCATGCCGGACTTGTTCCGGCATCCACCGGGCCGCAAGAGCAACCGTGTTCGCGTTTGCGGCACCTTGGACCCCGGAACAAGTCCGGGGTGACGGATAGTGGGACGCGCGGTATCAGCCGATCATGACGCTACGCCCGTTCCATCTCGCCTTCCCGGTCCACGATCTCGCCGCCGCGCGTGCCTTTTACGGCGATGTGCTCGGCTGCCCCGAGGGGCGCAGCGCCGCGCAGTGGATCGACTTCGACCTGTTCGGCCACCAGATCGTCGCCCATCTCGATCCCGCGGCCAAACCCGTCGCGGTGTCCAACCCGGTCGATGGGCATGACGTGCCGGTGCCGCATTTCGGCGTGGTGCTGACGATGGACGACTGGCAGTCGCTCGCCGACCGTGTCGCCGCGGCCGGCATCCCGTTCGGCATCGCCCCGCATATCCGCTTCGCCGGCCAGCCCGGCGAGCAGGCAACGATGTTCTTTCAGGATCCGTCAGGCAACGCGCTGGAGTTCAAGGCCTTTGCCGACGACGCGATGCTCTTCGCGACGTAATGGCGCCACTGATGTGCGCGACCCCTCCCGTGAAGGCATGCACGTCTGAACTTGGTGGATTTCAGCTTGTCCGCTTTCGGCTTTCGAAGGCATGCAACAGTCGTTGACAGGTAGCCGATGCTGCCAGACCATAGTTGGATGCTTTCCATAGCCCTCGCGTTGGTTGTCGCACCCGGATCGCTGCCTCAGCGACGCCCTTGGGCGACCGAACCGCAGATTCGCTCCATTGTTTCTCGATGCCGGGTGCCGGCGGCGTGGCTCACGAGGCGGCCCGATGGTAGTACGCATTTTCAGCCGCCCGTGACCGCTCGATACAAGGACGTGAATTGCGTCGTGAGGAGACTACGCGCCCTGCACGTTGGGCCGATTGCGTATATTGGCAACGAAAGGGGCCGTTGAGGGCCGAGGTTGGTCGCTAGCTGCCGCTCAAGCGCGATAATCCTCAAACTCCCACTGCGACCATCGGGCAATCTTGTCAGCAACAGCGGACCAGTCGTCGCCCGACGCTTGGGCGATGCGTTCGCGCACATAATTTTCAATGCGGCGCGGGTTGAAGTCCCGCGCAACTAGAAGAAACCGTCCCCCGATAATCGCATGGCTTTCCAGTTCAGCCTCTAGCCACGCCGGCGAACACACGTCGAAATCAAACGACTCTGCGCCTTCCGAACCGACCGGCCCGACAAGCGCGCGGAGTGAGACGCAGAATGCATCACTCTCGATGTTCACGCTATCAACCGGTTCATGCTCGACGGTCAGCAAGGATCGAAGTTCGGCGTTCATTCCCCCTTTTCGTCCAATACGGGAACGGCAGCAACTGGGGCGGAAGCGGAATGTCCGCTTCGCGGTCACATGCCTATACAGACCCTCGCAGAAGAGGCGCGCGGAAGTCGCCCCCCGTATCTGCCTAACCCGGCTGCACCTCGATCACCCCGCCGCGCAACAATCCTTCCGTGGTGCGGGTGAATTCGGCGAGCAGCGCGGCGAGCAGCGGTTCCAGCCCCTGATCCTGGATCATGCCGATCGCCACCGTCACGCCGCCGCGCGGGTCCTCGACGAGCAGGCCCGAGGCGATCATCCGCGCGACATGCCGGCGCACCGTCTCGCGCGGCAGGCCGGTGGCCGAGGCGATCGCGTTGCGCGAGATCGGCACCACCCATTCGCGCGGCAGGACATCGGTGCCGCTGAATCCGGGCGGGATGCAGCGCTCGCGCATCAGCTTCTGGACATTGGCGACGGCGATCGTCGCATAGATCAGCAACTCGGTCGGCCCGAGGCCCATCGTCGACGACAAGGTGCGGTGCATCGTCAGGAACAGGTTGGTCAGCCCCGACATGGCGACCCGCCAATTGGCCGCCATCTGCGCGGGATTCGTGACGATGTGCTCGCTCATGCCGGCAGCCTGCCGCGCCACCCCGGTCCGAGGCCAGCAATGCACCTACCCGAAATGAGTAATCCCGAACTTACGGTAAAGATTGACTGAACGAGGTTGCGCTACAACCACGGTCGAGGGGCGCGCGTGCCCGTTTCGGGCTCCAGCCCGGACCGTGGCGGCGCGAGAGCGGGGAGGCGCCGCCTTTGACGCGGTGCCGGCGGGTTGCGGTGATTCGGGGGACTTGCCGCAACCCGCAGTCCGCGGCCTATTTCGCTGCCGGAGCCATCTTCGCGCTCACCCGCCATATCACATTACCGACATCGTCCGACACCAGCAGCGCGCCGGTGCGATCGGTCAGCACGTCGACCGGCCGCCCCTGTGCCTCGCCCCTGGCGTTCAGGAATCCGGTCAGCACGTCGACCGGCTTCGCGTTCGGCGCCGGGAAGCCGTTGTCGCCGAACGGCACGTAGATGACCTTGTAGCCCGACACCGGCACGCGATTCCACGAGCCATGCTGCGCGACGAAGGCGCCATTGGCCAAGGTCGCGCCGAGCTTCGCATCCGCGGCGAAGGCAATGCCGAGCGAGGCGGTGTGCGGCCCCAGCGCATAGTCCGGCCGCTTGGAATATTCCTGCAGCTGCGGGTTGGGCGGCTGGACGCGCTTGTCGGGATAGCCACCCCAATAATACCACGGCCAGCCGAAATGGTCGCCGAGCTCGATCTGGCTCATATAATCGGGCGCGAGGTCGGAGCCGAGCATGTCGCGCTCGTTGACCGCGACCCATAGCAGCTTCGAATGCGGCTCGAACGCCATGCCATTGGGGTTGCGCAGCCCCGCGGCATAGATGCGCACGGCCTTGGTGTCGGGGAACACCTGCAGGATCACCGCGCGGTTCTTCTCCGCCGCCAGGCCGTTCTCGGCGATATTGGTCGACGAACCGACCGTCACGTACAGGCTCTTGCCGTCGGGGTCGGCAACGACGTTGCGCGCCCAGTGATTGCCGCCGCCGGACAGCTTCGTCACCAGTTCGGGCCTGGCGGTGATCTTCGTCTGGCCGGGCGTGAAGGGCACACGGACCAGCGCATCGGTGTTGCCGATATAGAGATACCCTCCGAGCAGGGCCATGCCGCAGGGCGAGTTCAGGCCGGAGATCAGCACCGTCCGGCTCTCCGCCACACCGTCGCCATCGGCGTCGCGCAGCAGCGTGATGCGATTGGCCGAGGGCACGCCGGCGCCGGCCTTGGCGAGGATGCGATTCATGATCGCGCCGGTCAGCCCGCCGCCTTCGCGCTTGGGCGAATTGGCCTCGGCGACCAGCACATCGCCATTGGGCAGGCGGTAGAGCCAGCGCGGATGGTCGAGGTTGCGCGCGAAGGCCTGTACCGAGAGACCTGCCGCCGGCGTCGGTGCCGCGCCTGCGGCCCAGCCTACGGCGTCGGCGATCTGCACGGTCGGGAAGGTCTGGTCGCGCGGCGCGGTGATCTTCGGGCGTTTGCCCATCACCGCCTCGACGCTCAATTTCGCCTCGTCGGGCTGGCGCAGCCAGATCCACAGGCCGGCGAGAATCACGGCGAGCATGCCGAGGGCGATCAGGATCTTGTTGCGCATGGCACTGAAATAGGCGCGCTGGCGGGCGAGGGGAAGGTTATTTTGTCACATTGGCGCGCGCGCCGCTGTGGCGCGTCAGTCCTCACCCTCCGGCACGGGCCGGGGCGGATGCAGGCGCAGCTTGTTGACGCGCCGCGCATCGGCATCGATGATCTCGAGCCGCCAGCCGCTGGCATGGTCGAGGCAGGTGCCGATCTCGGGCACATGGCCGGCCAGCACGCCGGCCAGCCCGGCCAGCGTATCGACATCGCCATCGACCTCGGCAAGGCGCGGGTCGATCGTCTCGCCGACATCCTCCAGTTCGGCGCGGCCATCGGCATCCCAGGCGCCGCCGCCGAGCGGCACGAGCAGCGCCTCGGGCGCGTCGTCATGCTCGTCCTCGATGTCGCCGACGATCTCCTCGATCAGGTCCTCGATCGTGACCAACCCTTCCGTGCCGAAATATTCGTCAAGCACGATGGCGAGGTGGACGCGTTTCTGGCGCATGTCGGCGAGCAGATCGAGCGTGCCGCGCGACATCGGCACGAACAGCGGCTCGCGGATGAAGCCCGAAATGTCGGTCGGGTGCGGCGCGCCGGTGGCGAGGATGGCGAACACGTCCTTGATGTGCACCATGCCGATGATCGTATCGAGCTTCTCGCGGTACACCGGCAGCCGGCTGTGCCCGGCCTCGGCGAAGCGCGTGACGAGATCGGCGAAGGATATGCCTTCCTCGACCGCGATGATGTCGGCGCGCGGCACGCCGACATCGCCGGCGTCGCGCTCGCCGAAATGCAGCAGGTTGCGCACCATCTGGCGCTCGAGCTGCGACAGGTCGCCCTTGGCGTCGGGGGCGGGATCGTCCTCATGCGCGTCGATCGCATCCTCGAGCTGGGTGCGCAGCGAATCGTCCTGATTGCCGAAGATCAGCGCCTTCAGCCCGCGCCAGATACTCTCCCCGCCATGGTCGCCGGGCGTGGTGCTACTTCGATCTTCTGCCATTTCGGCGTGTCAGTCCTCTTGAATCAGATAAGGGTCGGCCAACCCGAGCGAGGCCAGCGCATCGGTTTCGATCGCTTCCATCGCCTCGGCCTCGTCATCCCCCAGGTGATCATAACCTAGCAGATGCAGCGTGCCATGCACGATCAAATGCGTCGCATGATCGGTTATGTCGATGCCGCGCTCCTCGGCTTCGCGCGCGCAGACGCCGTGGGCGAGCACGATATCGCCGAGCAATACCTCGCCATCGTCTGAATTGGTCGTCACGGTGTCGAGCAGATCGGGCTGGATCATCGGGAAGGACAGCACGTTGGTCGGCTTGTCCTTGTGGCGATATTGCGCGTTGAGCTTCTGCACCTCGTCGTCATCGGCGAGCCGGATCGAAATCTCGATCGTTGCGGCGACGGTCAGCAACTCGCCCTGTGCCGTCAGCCCGATCGCGGCACGCGCGGCGCGATCCGCCAGCGCCTCCCAGTCATGGTCGGGCCAGGGCGTCTCGCGGGAAAGGGCGATTTCAAGCATCAGGCGAGATCCGTCCTGGCGAAGTCATCGCCCTTGTAGAGCAACGCCGCATCATTGGACTTGGCGCAGGCATAGGCGAAACAGTCACCCATGTTGAGTGCCGCTGGATGCCGCCCCTTGCCATAGGTCTGGTAGGCGTCGAGCGAGAACGCCGACTCCTGCGCACCGATCGCGACGAGACGGATATCGAAATTCTCGACGAAGCTGGTCACCCGTTCGCGCGCCAGCGTGACATCAGCCTTGTGCGACCGACACAGCGCGGTCACCGTCTCCCACAGCGACACAGGTGAGCAAAGCAGTTCGGTCGCCTCCGCCAGGCGTTGCTCCAATGCCTCGAATCCCGCTTCACGCGCGATCAGCGCGACCATGGCCGAGGCGTCAACGAAAAGGATCATGCACATCCTCTTCGCCGGACAGCCAATCGAAGAATGCCTTGTCCGCTTTCAGGCCGGTTGGCGGAGGGAGAGGATTGGCCGCGCGCCACGCATCCAGCTTCGCGATGATATCACGCGTGGATTCCGGCTTGGTCAGTTCCGCCTTGCGCTTGCGCAGCAAGTCACGAACCACCTCGGTCTTGGTCTTGCCGAGCTTCGCCGCCAGCTCCGCCGCCAGCGCCGCCGTCTCGCTGTCCTTGATGAAAAGGGATGCCATCGCGTCCTCCGGGGATATCCTTTATATATTAAAGGATATCCCTGCCTTCAAGCTTCGACGCCCTCATAGGCCTCGACGATGCGCCCGACGATCGGGTGGCGCACCACGTCCTTGGCGGTGAAGCGCGCCATCGCGATCCCCTCGACGCCTGCGAGCCGCATCGTCGCATCGGCGAGGCCGGAAGAGCCGACGCCGCCGGGCAAATCGGTCTGGTTGGGGTCGCCGCAGATCACCATGCGGCTGTTCTCGCCGAAGCGCGTCAGGAACATCTTCATCTGCGCCGGCGTCGTGTTCTGCGCCTCGTCGAGGATGATGAAGGCATCGGCCAGCGTGCGGCCGCGCATGAAGGCAATCGGCGCGATCTCGATCTCGCCCGAGGCGATGCGCCGCTCGACCTGCTCGGCCGGCAGGCAATCGTAAAGCGCGTCGTACAAGGGACGGAGATAGGGATCGACCTTCTCCTTCATGTCGCCGGGCAGGAAGCCGAGCTTCTCGCCCGCCTCGACCGCGGGGCGCGACAGGATCAGCCGCTGCACGCTGCCGGTGATCAGCTGCGCCACCGCCTGCGCCACCGCGATATAGGTCTTGCCGGTGCCCGCCGGCCCGAGCGCGAAGATCATGTCGTTGGAGACGAGCTGCTGCATGTAGTGCGCCTGGGCCGGGGTGCGCGGCACGATCGTCTTCTTGCGCGTGCGGATCATGATGCCCGGCGCGGACGAGCCGTCGGCACGGATCAGTCCGGTCAGCATCGGCTCGGCCGCCATCGCGATCGAGGCGTCGACGAGGCCCGTATCGACATCCTCGCCGCGCTGGATGCGCTTGTAGAGATCGTTGAGCACGTCGCGCGCCATCGCCACCTGTTCGGCGGACCCTTCGAGCCCGACCTTGTTGCCGCGCGCCGTGATGTACACCCCCAGCCGGTTCTCCAGCGCGACGAGATGCTGGTCATATTGACCGAACAGCTGGGCGAGGAGTTGCGGCTTGTCGAACAGCAGCTCGACGCGGCTGCGGTCACCGATCTGGGCGGGGACGGGTTTACGGCTCATGCGGCTCCTTCACGGGCGGCGGGTGGTGGGAAAGGGATGCCTGTCTGCCGATCCGGGGCCAACGACAGCGGCTGCGGCTGGTTCCGCGGCGGCGTCTCGGCGGGAAGGGCACAATGCATCCGCCACCGACTGTGGCAGAGCGGCGCGACGGTTGACAGCGCGAAGTTGCGGTGCGCGTCAGGTTCTTGGCCACTGTGCGCCAGAAGTCACATCGCCCGCATCTGCCAGCGCGCGACATAGGCGATGGGGATGCCGAAGCCGAACAGGTGGATCGAGAAGCTGAGCAGCATCATCCACGGGTTGGTAGTGGGCGCATAACCCAGCGCGGACAGCGGCAGTACGATCCAGTTCATCACCGCATAGGCAACCACGCCGCACAGCAGCCCGCCGATCAAGGGTCGCACGAGGAGGAACGGCAGCCGCGTCGCCGCCGCGACATAACAGCCGGCTGAAATCAGCGAGATCAGCACATGCCAGCCGACCCCGGCGAGCGCGGATGCCATGCCGCCGCGATAGGCTGCGGTACCGCTCACCCCGCTGGCGATCGACTGGAACACGAGCATCGGCGAATGGCCGAGCAAGGCCTGGATCGGCAGGACGAAGACCATTTCGATGACCGATGCGGCAAGCCCGGCGATCAGCGCCGCACGGATCAACTGCGTGGTCGTACCCGGCATGGCATCCCCCAACGGCGTCCTACGCGGCGGCCTTCACCCTGGCCGCACCGGCGACCGAGTTCGGCCCTGCGCTGACGATCTCGATCGAGAGTATGTCGCCGATCGTCGCTTCTGTCACGAGATGCACCGAGTTGAGCCAGGGCGACTTGCCGAGCATCTGGCCCGGCAGCTTGCCGCGGCGCTCGATCAGCACGTCGCACACCCGCCCGACCGTCGCCGCGTTGAACGCCGCCTGGTCGCGGTTGAGCGATGCCTGCAGGCGCTGCAACCGCTCGTCCATCACCTCGGGGGCGATCTGGTCGTCCATGTCGGCGGCGGGCGTTCCGGGGCGAGGGGAGTATTTGAAGCTGAACGCCTGTGCATAGCCCACCGCATCGACCAGCTTCAGCGTGTCGGCGAACTCGGCCTCGCTCTCGCCAGGGAAGCCGACGATGAAATCGCCCGACAGCGCGATGTCCGGCCGCACCGCGCGCACCCGGTCGAGCACGCGCAGATAGGAATCGGTGCTGTGGCTGCGGTTCATCGCCTTGAGCACGCGGTCGCTGCCCGATTGCACCGGCAGATGCAGGAACGGCATCAGGCTTTCGACATCGCCATGCGCGTCGATCAGCCCCTGGGTCATGTCGTTGGGGTGGCTGGTGGTGTAGCGGATGCGCCTCAGCCCCTCGACCCGGTCGAGCGTGCGGATCAGGTGATCGAGCCCGCGCCCGTCCTCGTCGACCCAGGCGTTGACGTTCTGGCCGAGCAGGGTGATCTCGCGCGCGCCGGCGTCGACCAGCGCCTTCGCCTCGTCGACGATCGCCGCGAACGGCCGGCTGACTTCGGCACCGCGCGTATAAGGCACCACGCAATAGGTGCAGAACTTGTCGCACCCTTCCTGCACCGTCAGGAACGCGGTCGGCCCGACCTTGCGCCGCGCCGGCAGTGCGCCGAACTTGCTCGCCAGCGGCATGTCGGTGTCGAGCGCCGCCTCGCCCTTGGCGGCCTTGGCCACCAGGTCGGCGAGGTTGTGATAGGCCTGCGGCCCGACCACGACATCGACCTTGGCGCGCTTGATGATCTCCGCCCCTTCGGCCTGCGCGACACAGCCGGCGATGGCGATCATCGGGTCGCTGCCATGCTTTCTGAGGCGGCCGATATCCGAATAGACCTTCTCGGTCGCCTTTTCGCGGATGTGGCAGGTGTTGAGGATGACGAGGTCGGCGGCATTGGCATCGTCGGTCGCGGTCATGCCTTGCGCGCCCATCAGTTCGGCCATGCGCTCGCCATCATAGACGTTCATCTGGCAGCCGAAGGATTTGACGTGGAAGGTCTTGGGGGTCGGTTTCATCGGGGGGCCTTAGCAAATCCTCCCCGGGACGGGGAGGGGGACCATCCGCAGGATGGTGGAGGGGGTTAGCCTCGAGCGTTGCGTTTGGGGGAAGCCCCCCTCCACCACCGGCTATGCCGGCGGTCCCCCTCCCCGTTCC
The DNA here is from genome assembly GCA_040390605.1 of Pseudomonadota bacterium. Classification (GTDB taxonomy): domain Bacteria; phylum Pseudomonadota; class Alphaproteobacteria; order Sphingomonadales; family Sphingomonadaceae; genus Sphingomonas. The sequence goes on along the minus strand of JAZJXZ010000016.1, from coordinate 16,708 downwards.
GGGGAGGAATTGGGGGCGGCATAGGCCACCGGCGCAACATCATAGGCGAAGGGGCGCAACGGATGGCCCAGCATCGCAACCAGCGCCTCCTCGATCCGCCGCCGGCTTTCCGCGGCAATCGCCTTGCGGCCGGGAAAGTCGTCCGGCTGGAAGGGTTCGAGGAAGTGCACCTTCAAGGGGAAGCTGCCCTTGCGCGCCAGCAGGCGTTTGGCGTTGTCGATCCCGCTCTCGGTACCGACCCAGCCGATTTCCTCGCCCACCGCGCCATATTCGAGCAACACGGGCTGGACCATCACGCCCGGCGGTGCCGGCTCGAGCACGCGCAGCATCGATGTCTTGAACGGCAGCAGCGACAAGCCGTCGGTGGTGGTGCCTTCCGGGAACACCGTCACCGACCAGTTCTCCTCCAGTGCGTCGCGCAACTGGTTGATCTGCTCGGCCACGCCCATGCGGTTCTCGCGCTTGACGAACACGGTGCGGTTGAGCGTCGACAGCCAGCCGACCACCGGCGCGCCGCGCAACTCCTCCTTGGCGACGAAGGCGGTGCCGCTCTGCCCGGCGATCGCCAGGATATCGATCCAGCTGAGATGGTTGGCGATATAGAACACGTCGCGGCGCAGCGGCACGCCGACCCGCGTCACCCGCGCGCCCGCCATCCGCGCTGCCCAGGCCAGGAAGATCCTCGGCCAGGGCGATCCGATGCGCAGCAGCCGCCAGAGATAATGCAGCGGCACCAGGAGAAGCAGGGCGACGACCAACGCGCTCGCCCGCAGCACGATCCGCAACCAGCCCAGAGCGTCGATCGGTGCGGCGATGCCCGCCGCCGCATCGGCGCGGACCCGGGGATCGATCGTCGTCAGCCGCTCACCCCTTCCGGTCGAGCGACACGCCGTACAATTCCATGCGGTGGTCGACCAGGCGGAAGCCGAGCTTCTCGGCAATCGCCTTTTGCAGTTGCTCGAGTTCGGGGTCGACGAATTCGATCACCTTGCCGGTCTCGACGTCGATCAGATGATCGTGGTGCGATTCAGGCGCCGGCTCGTAGCGCGAGCGGCCATCGCCGAAATCATGGCGGTCGAGAATGCCCGCCTCCTCGAACAGCCGCACGGTACGATAGACAGTGGCGATCGAAATACCCGGGTCGATCGCCGAGGCGCGCTCATAGACCTTCTCGACATCGGGATGATCGTCGGCTTCCGACAAGACGCGCGCGATGACGCGGCGCTGGTCGGTGATGCGCAGACCCTTTTCGTTGCACAGGGCTTCGAGATCGATCTTGCGTGCCATGAGGTCGATGTAGGCCTTCCCGGCTTATTGATAAAGGACAGAGTGACTCGCAATAAGCGCAAACACGAAAACGCCGCCGGTGACACCATGTCGCCAGCGGCGTTTCAAAACCCTGTTGGGGTAGGCTCAGCGCTTGCGGCGCTTGGTGCCCAGGCCGATCTTCTTGGCCAGCGTGCGGCGCTGTTCGGCATAGTTCGGTGCGACCATCGGATAGTCGGCGGCGAGGTTCCACTTGGCGCGATACTGGTCGGGCGTCATCTGATAATGCGTCATCAGGTGGCGCTTGAGCATCTTGAGCTTCTTGCCGTCTTCCAGGCACACGATGTAATCGGGCTTGATCGACGAACGGACCGAAACGGCCGGCTCCTGCTTCACTTCGACCACCGGGGCCGGGCCGCCCAGGCCCGCCAGCGCGCCATGCACATTGTTGATCAGCAGGGGCAGGTCGGAAACCGCGACGCTGTTGTTGCTGACATGTGCTGCGACAATATCGGCGGTGAGCGTGATCAGGGTTTCCTGCATTTCGTCACTATTATCCATCGTTTTCCTTTCGACCCCCGGCCAGGCTGGCTCAAATTGCAGCCATAATGGCGCTATCGCGCTTCTCGCGGCGCTAGGCAAGTCACAAATCTCGATTACTATAGAGTTATGCAATATCACGATGATAGGTCAGGGCATGATATGTTTGCCCCGACACGCCGCGATAGTAATTGCGGCGCTCCCCGACCTTCGAGAAACCTGACGCCACGTAAAGCTTGACCGCTTCATTGCCTTCACGGACTTCGAGATGGGCGCGCACCGCGCCGCCTGCTTGCGCCTGGGCGATCATGGCACGTAACAGCGCCGCCGCCACGCCGCGCCGCCGCAATGACGGGCGCGTTGCCAGCAACAACAACTCCGCCTCGTCGGCGACGGCGCGCGACAGGGCGAAGCCGGCCGGCTTGCCGTCGAGGCTGGCGACGGTCAGCCACACGCCGGGCATGGCGAGGATGCCGAGGCACTGGCCGCGCGTCCACGCCTCGCCGAAACGCGGATCGAACGCCTCGGCCATGATCGAGTCGACCAATGCCAGGTCGGCGACCCCGCCGGCGCGCAATTCGATGAGGTTGAACACCGTGCTCACGCCGCCGCCAATGGCTTGGCGTCGGGCGCGCGGCCATAGATCGGCGTCGGCGCCAGCGTGGTGAAGGCGTCCGGCAGCAACACGGCATCGCTGGCGCGGGGCAGGGTATCGTGCCCGGCGGTGTCGGGCGCCAGGGCGGTCAGGAAGCGCATCCCGTTGCCGATCGCGAGGCGGCCGCCAAGATCGGCCAGTGCGACCTCGGGCCGGCACGACACCAGGCCGGCGATCGGCGCGAGCGGATGGGCGGCGAAGGGCTGCATGAAGACCTCGCCATGCCCACCTTCCATCACCACCGCAAGCGACTCCCGATCCGGATGTTCGGCGAATCCCGCCGCGGCGAGCAGCGCGAGCGACGAATAACCCGACGCGCTGACAGTCCAGCCCAAAGCCAGCCCGCGCGCCGCGGCGATGCCGACGCGGATCCCGGTGAAACTGCCCGGCCCGACATCAACGAGAATGTGGCCGGCGCGCCCACCGTCGGGCAGTTCGGCAATCATCGGCAAAAGCCGCTCGGCATGCCCACGCCCAACCACTTCATGCCGCGCGGCGACCACGCGGCCACCTTCGATCAGCGCAACCGAACAAGCCGCCGTCGCGGTTTCAATGACAAGGGTCAGCATAACTATTCTCCCTCTCCCCATTGGGGAGAGGGCCGGGGAGAGGGGCAGCAGGACACGGTGACGCTGCCTACAGTACAACCCATCGACCGCAAGCCCTCAGGCGATCCTGTTGAACTTCTCGAACGCCGGCCGCGGCAGCCGACCAAAGATCGTCGCCGGGTCGCCATGCCCGAGCGTCGCGATGAAGTTGGACGTCACGTTCGGCGTGTCGGCAAAGAATGCGGCGTCGACCTTGGCATTGTCGAACCCCGACATCGGCCCGGTATCGAGCCCCAGCGCGCGCGCCGCGATGATGAAATAGGCACCCTGCAAGCTCGAGTTGCGGAACGCCGACGTGGCGCGCCCCGCCGGATCGGCGAACCACGGCCGCGCATCGACATGCGGAAACAGTTCGGGAAGATACTCATGGAACTCATTGTCCATGCCGATGATCACGCTGACCGGCGCCTTGAGGATCTTCGGCGCGTTGGTCGCGCTGCTGCAAGCGGCGAGCTTGGCCTTGGCCTCGTCGCTGACGCACCAGATCAACCGCGCCGGCAACTGGTTGGTGGCGGTCGGCCCCCACTTCATCAGGTCCCAGATGGCATGCAGCTCGGCCTCGCTGACCGGCTCGTCGGTATAACCATTATAGGTGCGCGCGGTGCGAAAGATCGTGTCGAGTGCGGCGTCATCGAGCGGCTTGCCCATGGCGATAACCTTCTAACGGTGAGGGAGGTGAAACGAGGCGGCGATCGTCAGACCGCGCGCACCTCGGTGACTTCCGGGACATAGTGTTTGAGCAGCGATTCGATGCCGTTCTTGAGCGTCGCGCTGGAGGAGGGGCAGCCCGAACAGGCGCCCTGCAGCTGGAGATAGACCTTGCCCTTGTCGAACCCGCGATAGACGATGTCGCCACCGTCATTGGCGACCGCCGGCCGCACGCGCGTCTCGATCAGTTCGCGGATCTGCGCGACGATATCGGCATCGGCAGGGTCGTCGGTGAAGCTTTCCTCAGCGCCGCCCACCGAGAAACCCGCGCTGGCCGGCTTGAACAACGGCATGTCGGCGGAGAAATGGTCGAGCAGGATCGCCAGCACGTCGGGCTTGAGGCCGGCCCATTCGACGCCCGGCGCCGCGGTGACCGATACGAAGTCGCTGCCGAAGAACACGCCGGTGACATCGCCCAGGTTGAACATCGCCTCGGCCAGCGGCGAGGCCTCGGCTTCCTCCGGCGTGGCGAAATCGCGCGTGCCCGAGGGCATCACGCTGCGTCCGGGCAGGAATTTCAGGGTCGCCGGGTTCGGCGTGGTTTCGGTCTCGATCAGCATGGATGCCATGTGGGCCGCCCGGGGGCGCGGATCAAGCGGGCATCGTGAAACGACCGGTTTCCGATTCGTCACCGGCACCCGATTGAATCGCAAGCGGCGCGATCGCTCCGTCCTTTAACCAAAAATCAGAACCGCCCGGCTACGTAGTTTCCCGGAAAGGCCCGGCATGACGGCAAGGAAATCAACGAGGCGCTGGTGGCCGCTTGCGGCCGCGCTGCTCGTCTGCGCCACCCCCGCTGCCGCCCAGTCCAGCTTCGCCCACCACACCCAGCTCGCCTGGTCCGGCGTGCTGACCGGTGCGTTCCTCGGTTTCCTGCTGCTGCCGGTCGCCTACAACATCGCCTTCTTTCTCATTCTGCGTGAACGCTTCCTGATCTGGCAGGGCGCGCGGGTGCTGGCGCTGGTCGCGCTGACCATCAGCCTGTCGTCGCTGCCGCTCGGGCCATGGTTCGGCGCGGAGAGTTTCGCGCGACAGGTGCTGATCGACCTGCTGTTCGATGGCGCGATCGCGATCATCGGCCTGTTCCTGCGCAGCCTGCTCGAACCCGGCATGATCGGCCCGCGCCTCTACCAGTTGCTTGGCTGGCAGGCGCTCGCCGTCGCGATCACCTCGCCGGCAATGCTGCTTCACCCATGTCCGCCGCTCTACATGGCGCTGCGCGATGCGGTGCTGGTCGGCGTGCTGGTGCTGATGGTCACCACGCTGGTCCAGGCGATTCGCCGCGGCAGCCGTGCCGCGCGCTTCCAGCTCGCGGCATGGTCGTGCCTGCTCACCGTCTGCGGTATCAGCCTGTGGCACGACATCGTGCTG
>JAZJXZ010000016.1:0-11550 GCA_040390605.1 Pseudomonadota bacterium | reverse complement strand
GTGCTGCACCGGCCGTTCGGCCTGTTCCTCTACGCCCTGTTCGCCGCGCTCGCGCTGGAAATGCTGCTCACCTCGATCAACATCGGCGATCGTTTCATGCGCCTGAAGCGCCAGCATGACGAAGCGCGCGCCAGCGCCGCCGCGCTGGCGATCATGGCGCAGACCGACCCGCTGACCGGGCTGGAGAACCGCCGCGGGCTCGAGGCGCGCTTCGCCGCGCGCCGGCCGCGCGCTGTGGCGATCGTCGATATCGATCATTTCAAGCGCATCAATGACGGCTTCGGCCACGATGTCGGTGACCGCGTGATCGTCGCGGTCGCCGGCGCGCTGCGCGCGACCGAAACCGTTGCCGGGCGCATCGGCGGCGAGGAATTCGCCCTGCTGCTCTACGCCGACCATCCGCTGCAGGAGGCCGAGATGCTGCGCCGCCAGGTCTCGCTGGCGGTGGCGCGCGACGTGGCGGGGCTCGACCGCCCCGTCACCGCCAGTGCCGGCATCGCCCTGCTCGATCCGCGCATGGACTTCGCAACCGCGATCAAAGCGGCCGATCTGCGCCTGTACGAAGCCAAGGCCGCAGGCCGCAACCGCGCGGTCGGGCCGCGTGACGCGGTGTGGGCACCGGCGGTCGCAGCCGCGTAATCGAGGATGCAGTTCCCAAGAATTGTGGCGTGGCAACTGGGTTCGCTGTCGGTGTTGCCGCGCGTTAGTCAAATCGTAGGCGATGGCGGATAAAATTCTCCAAATGAGCGCTACTTTCTCTTTCGAGACCGACAAATCCCGCAGCCTGGTCAGGATCACCATGGCCGGGTTATTCACGCCCGGCGACATCGCCGACTTCCTGATCGCGCGACACGCAGCGCATGCCGAGCTGGGCTGTGCCCCCAACATGCACGTCACGCTCAATGACGTGCGCGGCATGAAGATCCAGCCGCAGGAAAGCGTCGCCGGTTTCCAGGAGATGCTCGCCGCGCCGGAATATCGCTCGCGCCGGCTCGCTTTCGTCGCCGCGCGGACCCTGGCGCGCAGCCAGCTGATGCGCGCGCTGTCCAATCGCGAGGCGCGCTGCTTCGAGGATATCGCCCATGCCGAGGCATGGCTGTTCGCGGAGGAACGCGACAGCGCGCCGCGCCGCGCTTTCGGGTAAAGCCGCGCGGAGAACGCCTGATTATTCTTCCGTCACCCCGGACTTGTTCCGGGGTCCAACGGGCAACCAGCTCGAGCTGAGCGGCTCCGGCAAGAACCTCGACGCGGGTTTCGCGGATGGGTGGATGCCGGAACAAGTCCGGCATGACGAGTCGGGTTGAAGCGCGCCGACAAAGTCGTTGCGTGGCGCGTCCGTCAGATATCCATCTGCTTCACCGCCGCGTTCCAGGCGATGACGTTGTCGCGCGCTTCCTTCACGAAGGCGGTACGGCGGACGATGCTGAGGAAGGTATCGGCGATCCACTTGCCCGGGTTCCTGAGCGGCCGCGCGAATTGGATCAGCAGCACCACGCGGGTGTTCTCGGTGTCGTTCCACACCTCGTGCTGATAGGTGTCGTCGAACACCAAGGTCTCGCCCTCGGCCCAGCGCACGATGCGGTCGTCGACGCGCATCCGCACATCGCCGTCCTTCGGCACGATCAGCCCGAGATGGCAGGTGATCAGCGCCTTGGTCACGCCGCGATGATCGGGAATGTGCGTGCCCGGCGCGAGGATCGAGAAGAAGGCGGTGTTGAGGCCCGGGATCTGCTCGATGATCTTCGTCGTGTTGGGGCAGCGCTCGAGATTCTCCTCGGCGGGGAAGCCATAACCCCACAGGAAGAAGGAGCGCCACATATTGACCCTGGCGATCGCGCGGTGGTCGGGCGAGATCGTCGCCAGGCTCGGCGCCGCCTCGGGCTGCATGGCGACCGACACGCACTCCTCGCGGATCGCTTCCCAATTGTCGCGCAGCAGCTGCGTCCAGGCGAAGTCGCGCGTGTCGAGCACGGGGTCGTTCGACACCAACGAGGAGGAGGAGATCAGCGCGTCGAAGAAGCCGCGCAGATGCTTGCCGACGCGCAGGATCAGCGGCCGGCCGCTCTCGGCCTTCAACTCCTCATCGGGGTGCGGCGCGCCGGACACCGCCGTCACGTCGGGAATGCGCGACGGAACGTTCGGCTTCGCGCCCGAATTCGGCCGCAATCCGGTCTCGCTGTCCTTGATCTTCACGCTCGCGTTCAAATCTGCCTCCACGGTGCCGTTGTCCCCGGTCTCCCCTTCCCCCAAGGACCGGATGCTGGCCTTATTTGACGAATCTCATGCCTGCCTTGCTGGGTTCGGCTAGCGGGATAGTTGGTCGAAATCATGGCGGGACGGTGGGACTATCGGCCCGGCCCGCGATGACATGGGTAGTGAAAACGCCCGGCGCAACGGCGCGTTTAACTCCGGTTAAGCTTCGCGAAAGGCTCACTCGTCTCTCACGGCCGTTGCCAGTCTCCGGCCCGACCCCTAGGTTGTCATGATGCAATTCCTGTCCCGCGCGTTTCGCGTCGCCCTCGTCGCTCCCCTGCTCCTTGCCATCGCGCCCCAGGCCATCGGCCAGAACGGTGCGTCGGCGCATGGTGACGCCGAGCGGTTCATCGTCGATCGCAGCGCGTGGCTCTACAAGGGCAGCGACATCACGCCCGATCCGGGCTGGCGCTTCGGCACGCTGTCGAACGGCGTGCGTTACGCCGTGCGCCGCAACGGCGTGCCGCCGGGCCAGGTGTCGATCCGCGTGCGCATGGACGCCGGCTCGCTGATGGAGACGGACGGCGAGCGCGGTTACGCGCATCTGATCGAGCATCTCTCGTTCCGCGGTTCCGAGTTCGTGCCGGACGGCGAGGCCAAGCGCATCTGGCAGCGTTTCGGCGCGACCTTCGGCTCGGACAACAATGCCGAGACGACCTTCACCGGCACGACCTACAAGCTCGATTTGCCCAGCGCGACCGAGGGCGGACTCGACGAGAGCATGAAGATCCTCGCCGGCATGGTCGAGAAGCCCAACATCACCGCCGCCGCTCTCAATGCCGAGCGCCCCGCGGTGCTGGCCGAGCGGCGCGAGAGCCTCGGCCCGCAGACGCATTTCAGCGATGTGATGTTTTCCACCCTGTTCGCCGGCCAGCCGCTGGCCCAGCGCCAGCCGATCGGCACGCTCGGCACGTTGAACGCGGCGACGGCCGACTCGGTCCGTGCCTTCCACGACCGCTGGTACCGGCCGGAACGCGCCGTGGTCATCGTCTCGGGCGACATGGACCCGGCGCTGTTCGAAAAGCTCGTCGCCCAGCATTTCGGCGACTGGCAGGGCATCGGCCCCAAGCCGGCCGAGCCCGATTTCGGCGCGCCCAAGCCGATGGAGCCGGCCACCGCCGCCGTCGTCGAGCCGGGCATCCCGGTGATCGTGCGCATCGCCACCGTGCGGCCGTGGCACTACAATGACGATACCGTGATCTTCAATCAGGAGCGGCTCGTCGACCAGATCGCGCTCGACGTGATCAACCGGCGGCTCGAGGCGCGCGCGCGTACCGGCGGCAGCTATCTCGTGGCGCAGGTCTCGCTCGACGACCTCGCGCGCTCGGTCAATGCCACCTTCCTGACGGTCCAGCCGGTCGGCGACGATTGGGAGGCCGCCGTGAAGGATGCGCGCGCGGTGATCGCCGACGCGCTCGCCGCCCCGCCGTCAAAGGCCGAGATCGACCAGGAACTGGCGGGCCGTGGCGAGGCGTTCCGCACCATGATGCAGACCGCCGAGGTCGATGCCGGGTCGAAGCTCGCCGACGACATGGTCCAGGCGGTCGATATCCGCGAGACGACCACCTCTGCGGCGACGATCAATGGCGTGTTCCTCGACGCGAAGAAGAAGGGCATGTTCACGCCGGCGCGCGTGTTCGCCTCGACCCAGCGCGTGTTCAAGGGCGTGGCCACCCGCGCCGTGCTCAACGTCCACACCCCCGCCGACGGCCTCGCCACCAAGCTCGCCACGGCGATCGACGGCGCGGTCAAAGGCACCGGCGCGCGTACCGCTCAGGCCTCGGTCGGCTTCTCCAAGCTGCCCAAGCTCGGCAAGCCCGGCGTTGTCGCCAGCCGTGCGCCTGTCGACCTGCTCGACTTCAAGATGGAGAAGGTGGTGTTCGCCAATGGCGTGCGCCTGCTGCTCAACAGCTCGACTGCGGAAAGCAGCCGCGTCTATGTCCGCGTGCGCTTCGGCGGCGGCTATGGCGCACTGCCGGCCGATCGTGGCTCGCCGATCTGGCCGGCCAGCCTGGCGCTGATCCAGGGCGGCATCGGGCCGCTCAAGCAGGGCGATCTCGACCAGATGATGGCCGGGCGCCGCGTGGGGCTCGACTTCGGCATCGGCGACGATGCCTTTCAGCTCGGCGCGATGACCTCGCCCGGCGATCTCGAGGACCAGTTGCGCCTGATGGCAGCCAAGATCGCCGTTCCGGGCTGGGACCCCAACCCGGTGCTGCGCGCCCGCACCTTCATGCTGTCGACCTATGATTCGCTCGATTCGTCGCCCGATCAGGTACTCGGGCGCGATCTCGAGCGGCTGCTCCATGACGGCGACCCGCGCTGGGGCACCCCGCCGCGCGCCGACATCGCCGCGACCACGCCGGAAGCGTTCGAGGCGTTGTGGGCTCCGTTGCTCGCCAGCGGCCCGATTGAGGTCGAGGTGTTCGGCGACATCAACGCCGACCGCACGATCGAGGCGGTAGCGAAGACCTTCGGCGCGCTGCCGCCCCGTGCGGCCGGCACCGCGACGCCGCCGCCGGTGCGCTTCCCGGCGCACGTCGCGACACCGGTGATCCGCACCCATAGCGGCGCGGCCGATCGCGCGATCGCGGTGATCGCCTGGCCGACCGGTGGCGGCCTCGCCGAGATCGAGCAGGGTCGCCGGCTCGAGATCCTCGCCAACATCTTCTCCGACCGGCTGTTCGACCGGCTGCGCTCGGAGGCCGGCGCAAGCTACAGCCCCAACGTGTCGAGCGACTGGCCGACCGGGGCCGCCTCGGGCGGCCGGATGATCGCGATCGGCCAGGTCGCGCCGGAGAACCTGCCGCTGTTCTTCAAGCTGGCGCGCGAAATCGCCGCCGATCTGGTCGCCCATCCGGTCAGCGACGACGAGCTGAAGCGCACGATCGGCCCGATGACCCAGCTGATCATGCGCCAGGCGACCGGCAACCAGTTCTGGCTGAACCAGCTCGGCGGGGCGACCTACAACCCCGCCACGCTCGAGGCGACCAGACGCGTCTACCAGGATGTCGCCACCGCCACCGCGGCGGACTTGCAGGCGACGGCGGCGCGGTATCTCAGGCCGGAGAATGATTGGACGATGCAGGTCGTGCCGAAGAAGTAGCGTCTAATTCCTCCCCGGCACGGGGAGGGGGACCAGCGAAGCTGGTGGAGGGGCTGGTCGGGGGTAACCGTACCATCCTTGTCGGAGGCGCGTTCGCCCGGGTGGCAATCGAAGCCGTGATCAGAAGGCACGCGCTCGTTCTACCAGCCCCTCCACCACGCGCTGAAGAAGCGCGCGGTCCCCCTCCCCGTGCCGGGGAGGTAGTAGAGGGTCACCCCTTGTACAGCGCGTCCAGCCTCGGCCCGTAGACTTCCTTCAACACGTGGCGCCTGATCTTCAGGCTCGGCGTCAGCTGCTCGTTCTCGATCGTGAAGGGCCCGTCCGCGAGGATGAAGCGGCGGACGCGTTCGATCACCGACAGGTCCTTGTTGACCCTTTCGACCGCATGGCCGAGCGCGGTGCGGTATTCGCTGTTCTCGGCCAGCCGCTTGAAGTCGCAAGCGTCGCCGTTCTTGGCGCACCATTCCTGGGTCCATTCCGGATCGGGCACGAGGACGGCGACCATGTACGGCTTGCGGTCGCCATAGACCATCGCCTGCACGATCTCGGGCTGCAGCGTCAGCATGCCCTCGACCTTTTGCGGGGCAACATTGTCGCCCTTGTCGTTGACGATGATATCCTTCTTGCGGTCGGTGATCTTGATCCGGCCCTTGTCGTCGATCAGCCCGATGTCGCCGGTGTGCAGCCAGCCGTCCCTGAGCACACGGTCGGTCTCCGCCTGGTTGTTCCAGTAACCGTGCATGACCAGCTCGCCGCGCACCAGGATCTCGCCGTCCTCGGCGATGCGTACCTCGGTATCGACCAAAGGCGGGCCGACCGTGTCCATGCGCAAGCCCACCGAGGGGCGGTTGCAAGAGATGACCGGCGCGGCCTCGGTCTGGCCGTAACCTTGCAGGAAGGTCAGCCCCAATGACTGGAAGAAGATGCCGACTTCGGGCGTCAGCGGCGCACCGCCCGACACCATCGCCTTCATCCGCCCGCCGAAGCGCTGCTGGATCTTGGGCTTGAGCGTGGCACTCAGGAACAGGTTCATCGGCTTGTCGCGCAGCCGCGCCTTGCCCTCATATTCGCTCGTGCCGATCGCCTGGGAACGTTCGAGCAGATAGCTGGAGAACTTGCCCTGCTTCTCGATCGCCTTGGAGATGCGCGTGCGCAGCACCTCGAACAGGCGGGGTACCACGACCATGATCGTCGGGCGGGTTTCCTCGATGTTCGAGGCGAGCTTGTCCAACCCTTCGGCATAATAGATCTGCGCGCCGAGCCCGATCGGAAAATGCTGGCCGCCGGTATGCTCATAGGCATGGCTGAGGGGCAGGAACGACAGGAACACCTCATCCTCCCAGCCGAAATCCTCGGAGATGACGGTGCAGCAGCCGTTGACGTTGTGGAGGATCGCGCCGTGATGCTGCATCACGCCGCGCGGCGCGCCGCCGGTGCCCGAGGTATAGATGATGCAGGCGGTGTCGTCGCGGGTCGCGGTGATGACGAGGTCGGACGGCTCGCTCGCATGATCGGCGATCAGCGCGCCCCAGCCATAGACGTCGAGACTGCCGGTCTGCGCGACGCGCAGGTCCTCCATGCCGATGATGATCGTCGCGTTGGAGGCGCGGATCGCTGCGGGGAGCAGGGTCCTGGCCAGCTTGGCGGTCGACACGATCACCGCCTTGGCGCCGCTATTCTCGATGATGTGGGTGTGGTCGCGCTCGGTGTTGGTGGTGTAGGTCGGCACCGTGATGCAACCCGCCGCCATGATGGCGAGGTCGCTGATGCACCATTCCGGCCGGTTCTCGCTGACCAGCATGACGCGGTCGCCCGGCACCAGGCCGATCGCCTTGAGCGCGACGGCGAGGCTCGCCACCTGGCGCGCCGCCTCGGCCCAGCTCAGCGAAACCCAGCCGCTGCCCTCCTTGTGCCACAGGAACGGCGCGTCCCCCTTCTCCCGCGCGCGGGCGAGGAACATGGCGACCAGGCTTGGAAAATGTTCGAGCGTGCGCATTCGTCTCTCCCCGGGGAAACCGCGCCGTGTTCGGCTGCGGCCGGCAGTTCGTTATTCGGCGGGCCGGTTGGGCACGGCGCCCACGCGAACGATGTTGGTGACGCTGCCGTCCTCGCCCATCGCCACGCCCTCGCTGCGCGGGTCGGCGGCGCCGACCCAGCGGCCATTGACGCGTTCGATGGCATTGGCCTTGAGGCCGAGCGGCGCGACCTGCACCGACTCGCCGAGCGCCTGGAGCGCGGGCACCATCGCTTCGAGCTGGGTACCTTTTTCGGCGACCGCGGTGTGGCCGGGCGCATAGAGCAGGCCGAGGCCGATCGCGTCCTGTGCCGACATGTGCCAGTCGAGCACCGCGACCAGCGCCTTGGAGATCTGTGCGATGATCGTCGAGCCGCCGGCGGCGCCGAGCGCGATGCGCACCTTGCCGTCCGGGCCATAGACGATGGTCGGCGACATAGAGCTGCGCGGGCGCTTGCCGCCCTGCACGCGGTTGGCGACGAGATAGCCGCCCAGCACCGGTTCGATGTCGAAGTCGGTCAGCTCGTTGTTGAGCATCGTGCCGTCGACCGACACGCCCGAGCCGAAATAGCTCTCGATCGTGGTGGTGACTTCGGCGACGTTGCCGGCGCGATCGGCGACGACCAGGTCGCTGGTGCCGGCGATGTCCAGGTTCCTCGCCCTGATGCGCGGCGGCGCGCCCGGCGGGTTGCCGGCGGTGACCTCGGCCATGGTGCGGTCGGGCGAGATCAGCGCCGAGCGCGACGCGATATAGCGCGGGTCGAGCAGGCCCTTGACCGGCACGCTGACGAAATCGGCATCGCCGAGATACATGTCGCGATCGGCATAAGCGAGCCGCTCGGACTCGGCGAACAGATGCCAGGCGACCGGGCTCTTCGGGCCGAGCCTGGCCATGTCGAAGCGTTCGAGCTGCTTCAGTATCTGTAGCACCGCGATGCCGCCCGACGAAGGCGGGCCCATGCCGCAGATACGGTAGACGCGGTAGGTGCCGCAGATCGGCGCGCGCGGCTTGGCGCGATAGGCGGCGAGATCGGCCAGCGTCATCTTGGACGGGTTGCGCGCCGCGCCGTTGACCGCCGCGACCAGCCGCTGCGCGGTCGGGCCGGTGTAGAAGGCGTTCGGGCCCTGCCGCGCGATGCGCATCAGCAGGTCGGCCTGTTCGGGGCTCTTGAGCAGCGTGCCGACCGGCAGCGGCTTGCCGTCGGGTCCGGAGAAATGCGCCTTGGTCCAGGCGTCGACATGCGTGCCGAAATTGTTGAGGCCGTTGTGCAGCCGCGGCGTGACGACGAAGCCGTCGCGGGCGAGGCGGATCGCCGGCTGGAACAGCCGCGCCCAGGGCAGCTTGCCGTGCAGCTGGTGCGCCATGGCCATCAGGCGCAGGTCGCCCGGGACGCCCACGCTGCGTCCGCCCGGGACGGCGGCGAAGTGACTGAGCGGCTTGCCGTCGACAAAAAACCATTGCGGGTCGGCTGCGGCCGGGGCGGCCTCGCGCCCGTCGATCGTGCTCACCGCGCCGCTCTTCGCGTCGTGATGGACGAGGAAAGCGCCCCCGCCGATGCCGGAATTCTGCGGCTCGACGACATTCAGGGCGAGCATCGTCGCGATCGCCGCGTCGGTGGCCGTGCCGCCGGCCTTGAGGATTTCGACCCCGGCGGCACTGGCGCGGGGATCCGCGGCGCTGACCATGCCCGGCGCCTGGGCGACGGGCCGGCCCGCGGCATGCCGGGCGGGCGGGCTCTTCGCCTGGGCGGCAAGCGGGAAGAACAGGACGAGGGCGAGGGTGAAGATGCGACTTATCATTCTGGGAACGGTAGCGGGGGAGGACGCTACGTCAACCGGCCCCGACCGCTTCGGTGACGTTCTTGAAGCCGTCGCGCGCGATCAGGGCCGACAAATCCCGCGCGATACGGCGTGCGAGACCCGGGCCCTGGAACACCAGCGCGGTATAGAGCTGCACGAGGCTCGCCCCGGCGCGGATGCGGGCATAGGCCTCTTCGCCCGAATCGATGCCGCCGACCGCGACCAGCGCGATCTTTCCGCCGGTGGCGCTGCGGAAATCGCTCAGCCGCTGGCGCGCGAGATCGGCGAGCGGGGCGCCGGACAGTCCGCCGGTCTCCCCGGCATGGCGCGAGCGCAGCATCGGCCGCGACACGGTGGTGTTGCCGACGATCAGCGCATCGACGCCGCGCTCGATCGCGGCGCGGGCGATGGTGTCGATCTCGGCGGGCGCGAGATCGGGCGCGACCTTGAGGAACAAGGGCGGGCGCTGGATCGGCAGGCGGCGCGCCTCATCGGCGGCGGCGAGCAGTTCGGCCAGCGCCGCACCGTGCTGCAGGTCACGCAGGCCCGGCGTGTTGGGCGAGCTGATGTTGATCGTCACGTAGTCCGCTACCCGCGCGGCCCGTTCGACGCCGGCGGCATAATCGGCGATGCGATCCACCGCGTCCTTGTTGGCGCCGACATTGATGCCGAGCCGGCCGCGCCGCTTCGCCGCGATGGCGCGGGGCAGCGCGGCGGCGAGGCCGCCATTGTTGAAGCCCATGCGGTTGATGACGGCCGCGTCCTCGACCAGCCGGAACAGGCGCGGGCGCGGGTTGCCGGGCTGGGGCAGGGGGGTGAGCGTGCCGATCTCGACGCTGCCGAAGCCGAGCCCGAGAAACCCGTCGATCGCGCGCCCATCCTTGTCGACGCCGGCGGCGAGGCCGACGGGGTTGGCGAAGTCGAGACCGGCGACGCTGGTGGCGAGCCGCGAATCGCTCTCCGGCCCGCGCGCGCCGCGCCCGCCCCAGGCAGCGAGCGCCGCGACGGTCAGGCCGTGCGCACGCTCGGCATCGAGCGCAAACAGGGCAGGGCGGACGAGCGGGAAGAGCATCGCGCTCCCCTTGGCAGCGCCCGGGGCGCGGGTCAAAGGCGCCCGTTCGTGCTGGCGTTCGTGCTGGCGTTCGTGCTGGCGTTTTCATCCAATACACGGGTTCGGCGCGGCCCTAGACCGACCTTGCGACCCGAAGAGCCTTCCTGACGGGAGACTCTTTCACTTACGGCCCGGATGGTAACCATCCGGGCCGCTTTTCTTTGCCGCCGGAAAAGGTTACGTTTCGGGCCTAAAGAAAAACGGGGTCGTTATCAGTGTCGGATATCCAGCTGGACTATCGAGTCCCGGCGGGTGATCTCGCCGAATATGTCACGCTTTTCTATAGCTTCCGGGCGGATGTTCCCGTGTTCGAGGACGCCGAGCGGGCCGACCACGCGCAATTCCGGCTGAGACTCGATTCGGGCGGCGGCTATTATTCCTTCCCCGACGGCACCGTGCAGCATGCCCAGGAGCATCATGTCATCGGACCGACCAGCGGCGCGATGAAGGTTTGCGCCAACGGGCCGGTGGCGATCCTGGGCATGGGCCTGACTGCGGCCGGCTGGGCGGCGATGATCGGCAACGACGCCTCCTCGATGCTCAACCGGGTGATCGATGCGAACGACCTGTTCGGCGCGGCGCGGTTGCGTGCCGCGGCGACGGCGGTGCGCAATGCGCCCGACAACGACGCGCGCTTCGCGATCGCCGAGGCGCTGGTCCGCGAACTGGTGCGCGACAGCGATGTCGGGGCGATCCGCTTCGTCCGTCAGGTCGACGACTGGCTGGCCGGCAGCCCGTCGCCCGAGATGGACGACCTGGTCGCCGCGACCCGGCTGTCGCGCCGTCAGGTCGAGCGCAAGTGCAATGCGCTGTACGGCGCACCGCCCAAGCTGCTGGCCCGCAAATACCGCGCGCTGCGCGCTGCGGTGGCGATGGTGTCCGACAGTGAAGAGGTCGACGACCTGATCGAACGCGGCTTCTACGACCAGTCGCACCTGATCCGCGAGATCAAGCAGTTCACCGGGCTGACCCCTCGCCAGATCAAGGCGGAACCGAGCTTGCTGGCGCGGCTGACCATCTCCCAACGCACCGCGCTGTGCGGCCAGGTGAGCCCGCTGATCAGCGATACGTGACCTTCGAATACCTCCCCGGCACGGGGAGGGGGACCGCGCGTAGCGCGGTGGAGGGGCTGGTCGGGCGGATGTGAGCCGTTGGAGATTTCGGGGCGTTGGCCGGCAAACGCCCGTGACGATACCACGGGCTTGCTCACCTTCGACCAGCCCCTCCACCAGCTTCGCTGGTCCCCCTCCCCGTGCCGGGGAGGTA
>JAZJXZ010000015.1:89212-105537 GCA_040390605.1 Pseudomonadota bacterium | reverse complement strand
AAGGCCAAGGTGATCTTCCGCGCCACGCCGCAATGGTTCATCCCGATGGACCAGCACAATGCCGGCGAGGCCGTCCCAGCGCCGCAGCTTCCCACCGATGCCGGCGTCGGTACGCCCGGTTTCACTGCCGGCAACGCGCCGACGCTGCGCGAGATCGCGCTCGATGCGATCGAACGGACGCGCTGGGTGCCGTCGCGCAGCCAGAACCGCATCCGCGCGATGGTCGAGCAGCGCCCCGACTGGGTGATCAGCCGCCAGCGGGCCTGGGGCGTGCCGATCGCGCTTTACGTCGATCGCAAGACTGGTCGTTATCTCAATGACAGCGCGGTGAACGATCGCATCGTCGAGGCGTTCAAGGCGGCCGGTGCGGACACGTGGTTCGCGGCCGATCATCAGGCGCTGCTCGGCGACAAATACGACCTCGCCGATTATGAGGTGATCAACGACATCCTCGATGTGTGGTTCGACAGCGGCTCGACCCATGCCTTCGTGATCGAGGCGCGTTATGGCGAAGGCACGCGCGCCAATCTCTATCTCGAAGGATCGGACCAGCATCGCGGCTGGTTCCAATCGTCGTTGCTGGAAAGCGCCGGCACGCGCGGCCGTGCGCCGTACGACGCGGTGCTGACCCACGGCTTCGCGCTCGACGGGCAGGGGCGCAAGATGTCCAAGTCGCTCGGCAATGTCGTCGATCCGCTCAAGATCATCAGCGAGAGCGGTGCCGACATCCTGCGCATGTGGGTCGCGCAGACCGATTATTTCGAGGATGTGAAGATCGGCAAGGAAGTGCTCGGCACGACCTCCGACGCCTATCGCAAGCTGCGCAACACCTTCCGTTACCTGCTCGGCGCGCTCGACGGCTTCAGCGACGCGGAGAAGGTCGACACGCATCACATGCCCGAGCTGGAGCTGTATGTGCTGCACCTGCTCGGCAAGCTCGATGTCGAGCTGAAGGCGGCGACCGAGAATTACGAGTTCAACCGCTATCTGCGCCTGCTGACCGATTTCGCGCAGGAAGATTTGTCGGCCTTCTTCTTCGATATCCGCAAGGACTCGCTTTATTGCGACGCGCCGGGCGACATGAAGCGCCGCGCCTATCGCACCGTGCTCGACCTCCTGTTCCATGCTTTGGTACGCTATGCCGCGCCGATCCTGTGCTTCACCGCCGAGGAAGTGTGGCAGGCGCGCTACCCGAGCGAAGACGGCTCGGTGCATTTCCTGACCTGGCCGGAGCTGCCGGCCTTGCCCGGCGACGACGCGATCTCGACGGCGTGGAGTGATGTCCGCGTGCTGCGCCAGCAGGTCACCGAGGCGATCGAGCCGCTGCGCCGCGAGAAGATCGTGCGCTCCAGCCTCGAGGCCGAGGTGGTGGTGCCGCATTCGCCGCTGCCGCCCGAGGCGCTGGCCGAGATCTTCATCGTCGCGAAAGTGACCGAGGGCGACGCCATCGCCGTCACCCGCACCCATTTCCACAAATGCGGCCGTTGCTGGCGCCATCTGCCCGATGTGGCGGAAGATGGTGCGCTCGATGCCCGTTGCGCCAAGGTCGTCGCCGCATGAACCGCCTGCCCAAGATCGGCCTCGCCGTCGCTATCCTGTTCGTGATCGTCGATCAGGCGGTGAAATTTTGGATTACCGGCACGCTGGGTATCAACACGCTCAGCGATACACGTTATCTGCTGCCGATCTTCAACCTGTCGTTCGTCGCCAATCATGGCGTGTCGCTCGGTTTCCTGCGCGCCGACACCGTGGCGATGCGCTGGGGTCTGGTCGCGCTGACCGGGGTGATCGCCGCCGGCGTGCTTTACTGGATGTTCAACGAGAAGAACCGCCAGGACCAGGTCGCACTCGGCATGGTGCTGGGCGGCGCGCTGGGCAACATCATCGACCGCATCCGGCTCGGCTACGTCATCGACTATGCCGATCTGCACTTCGGCGACTGGCGGCCGTTTTTGGTCTTTAATCTCGGTGACGCCTTCATTACCATGGGGGTGCTCGTCCTGCTCGTCCGCGCTCTCCTCGTGCGCGATAAGTCGCGGGCACGGGCATCTGTGGAGAATTCCAATGCGTAAGCTTGTTTCGATCGCCGCGGGGCTTGGCCTCGTCGTTCTGCTGTCCGGCTGCGGCCATCGCGGCTTCGGCAAGGGCGGTCCCGACGAATTCGCCGTCGCGCGGCAGGCGCCGCTGGTGATTCCGCCCGACTTCTCGCTCGTCCCGCCCAAGCCCGGTGCGGCACGTACCAACGATACCGGCGCGCAGGCCCAGGCGCTCGACGCGCTGTTCGGCGGCCCGGCCGTGCGTAGCAGCGGCGAGAACGCCACGCTCGGCGCGGTCGGCAGCGACGCCGATCCCGGCATCCGCTCGTCGGTCGGCGACCCCGGCACCAATGTGGTGGATAAGGGCACGACGACGCGCGACGTGATCGCGGCGCCCGAGGGCGACGGCCAGAACGCCCGCGCGGCGGCGCCCAACCCCTGATTTCTTCGCCTTTACGGCGAAACAAAAGCGACGCCGAGCGTGGCGACGACGCCGGCATTGCTGATCTTGTTGAGGTTGATCGGGTTGCGCCAATCGGCGTCGGTATCGACATAGCTGACGCCGAGCGTGAGCGCCTTGTACGTCACCGCCGCGCCGAGCGCCCAGTCGGTGTAACCCTTCTTGCCGTTGAAATCGACCGCGAGCCAGCCCGAGCCGAAGGTGTGGCCGAGGTGACCGGTCAGGCTGAGCGGCGTATTCGGGATCGCGGCGGACAGATCACCGGCGAGATAGACATTGTCATGCTTGGGCAGCGTGCCGGTGAAGCCCTGGTCGAGCGCCAGCGCCTTCTGCTTCGGTGCATAGTTGACCGTCGCCTTGGCCGTCACCGGGCCGAAGGTGTGGGCAACGGAGACATAGGGCTCGAAGAAATCGGACGATGCCTTGTCGCCGGTCAGGAACTTGGTCTTGGGGTAGAAGTAATAGAGCACGCCGACATCGAGCGTCGTGCCGCTGAAGGTCTTCTTCCAGCCGCCGATGATGTCGATTTCCTGGTGGCTGGCGGCCGAGGCGATGACATAGCTGTCGACCGACGAACCCCAGACCGTGAAGTACAGGCCGGACTCATGGGCGATGGTGAAAGTGCCCTGGACGGCGAAGTTCTTGTCGGTCTGCGAAACGCCGCGGAAGCGGTAGTCGCTGACGACGGTTGCACCACCCGAAATGGTGATGGCCGGGGGAGGCGCCGCATCATCAGCGAACGCGGGAGCGGCGGTGGCGACGAGCAACAGCCCGCCGAGCGAGAGAGTGGAGAAGCGCATCGGTTTCCTTCCGAATGGAATGCACGTCCCCGCCTGCGCGGGCCGGAGGCCGTGTCTGTCGGAGGTTGCCCTCCCGCACGATGTTCCCGACCGCGATGTAAGATTGCCGAAACGTGCTGCGTTGCACAACAAAATTCGGTGTACCGAACCGAAACGGACCTACAGCTGTTGCGATCGCGCAACAGTGCCGGTCAGCGATCCTCTCCGGGGGGTGCCGTGTGCAGGTGCACGTCGCGCTGCGGGAAGGGCAGGCCGATGCCATGCTCCTTGAACAGCCACCATAGTCGGTTGAGCACGTCCGAGCGGACATTGCCGACGCCGCCTTCGGGGTCGCTGATCCACACCAGGATCTCATGCTCGATCGCGCTGTCTCCGAACGCGGTGAGCCAGACATTGGGCTTGGGTGAGTTGAGCACGCGCGGGCTTTCCGTCGCCGCGCGCAGCATCAGTTCCTGGGCGAGCTTCAGGTCGGAGGCGTAGCTGATCCCCACGGCCACGCGGACGCGCACGTTGCGGTCGGTATAGGACCAGTTCTCAACCGGCTGGGTCATCAGATTCTCGTTCGGAATCAGATGCTCCTTGCCGTCGCGCGTGATCACCGAGACGGCGCGCACGCCGATCCGGTTGACGCGGCCGACATCCTTGTCGCCGACCACGATGATGTCGCCCGGCTTGATCGAGCGATCCATCAACAGGATGATCCCGGCGATCAAATTGCCGACGGTCTTCTGCAGGCCGAAGCCGATCGCCAGGCCAAGCGCGCCGGAGAACACCGCGAAGGTGGTCAGGTCGATGTCGAGCACATCGACACCAACGAAGAAGGCAAGGACCACCGCAGCGATCGCGGCGAGCTTCTGCGACAGCAGTTTCTGGGTCGCGTCGAGCCCGCGCGACTGGCCAATCCAGTGCGCGACGATGCGATTGGCCAGCCGCACCAGTGCATAAAGCGCGATGATCGTGATCAGGATGGTGAGCAATGACAGCATCGAGAAGCGACGCCGGCCGACGTCGAAGCCGATTCGCTCCAGCGTCGCGGTGATCGGCTGGAGACCGCCTACCGCATGGCTGAACAGCGCGACGAACAGCGCCACCGCCACCAGCCACGCCATCCACCGCGGAAGGCTGAGGCCGCGCAGGATGGCAAGCGCCGTCATCGCCGTCGCCGCGCCCAGCGCGAGGCCGATCGGTGCGGCGGCAATAGGGGGCCAGTTATCGACGTTGATCAGGACGGCGAGGATCAACGCGGCGGTGCCGTACCGAACGATGCCCGGCAGGCGCGCGCCCAGCCCCTCGGCCTGACCGGTCAGCCTGCCCTTCCAGGCCTGCGATATCGGCTGGCCGACAAAGCGTTGTGCGAGGGCGCCTGCGATCAGTGCGACGAGCACCAGCGAGCCGGCGATCGCTGCCGCGATCCACTGCTCGCGCGGGATGCCGCTCAGGCCCTGGGTGCGCAACCAGTCGAGCAGCGGGCTCACGACGCGGCGCGGAAGCGCGCCAGCCCGGCGGCAAGGTCGGCGATCAGGTCGTCGGCGTCCTCGAGCCCGATCTGCAACCGGACGACGGGCCCGGCATCGGCGCGGCGTGTGACGCTGCGATAACGCTGCGGATCGGTCGGGATGGCGAGGCTTTCGAAGCCGCCCCAGCTGTAGCCGATGCCGAACAGCTCGAGACCATCGATCAAGGCGGATCGCGCGTCGTCGCTGCCGCCTTGCAGCACGAACGAAAACAATCCCGACGAGCCTTTGAAATCGCGCATGAATTGGTCATGGCCCGGACAGCCGGGCAGGGCAGGGTGGAGCACCGTCGCCACCTCGGGCTGCTCGTCCAGCCAGTGCGCGATCTTCAGCGCGCTGGCCTGATGCTGCTGCAACCTCAGCGCCATCGTCCTGAGGCCGCGCGAACCGAGCCAGGCATCGTCGGGGCTCGCAACCTGGCCGAGCTGGAAGCTGGTGTCGCGCAAGCGCGCGAAATGCCCGGGCGCGGCGGTGACCGAACCGAGCATCACGTCGCTGTGGCCGACGATATATTTGGTGCAGGCGAGGATCGTCAGGTCGACGCCATGTGCGATCGCCGGGAACAGGAGGGGCGTCGCCCAGGTATTGTCGAGCAGGGTCGTCACACCGCGCGCCTTGGCCGCCGCCACGATCGCCGGCACGTCCTGCACCTCGAAGGTCAGGCTGCCCGGGCTCTCGAGGAAGATCGCCCTGGTATCCTCACCGATCAACTCGGCGATGCCGGCGCCGATCAGCGGGTCGTAGAAGCGCGTCTTGATGCCCATACGCTTGAGCAGCCCGCTCGCCAGCGAGCGCGTCGGGTCATAGGCGCTGTCGACCAGCAACAATTCGTCGCCCGGCGAAAGCACCGACAGCAACGCGGCAGCAATCGCCGCGACGCCCGATGGGTAGAGGAAGGTGCCCTCCGCACCCGGCTCGAGCTCGGTCAGCGCATCGGCCAGCGACCATTGCGTTGGCGTGCCGCGGCGGCCGTAGAACAGCCGGTGATGGGTCTCGCCGACCCGTTCGCGCATTTCGGCAACGGTATCGTAGAGGATGGTCGAGGCACGCCATACCGGCGTGTTGACCACTCCCGCAGTCCATTCCTTGCGCCGTCCGGCAGAGACCACGCGGGTCGCGGCGGCGCGCGGGCGATCGCTTTTGCTCATCGGCGCAGGGCCTCTTCACCATGCCCCGCCGGCCATGCCGCCCCTGTCAGCACCTTCATGTCGTCTCCTTGTCGTCGTCAGCTCTAGCTGTCACGCGACATGCCGTCGAGAGACGCCGGAAGCGGGAAAATCGCCCGCTCCGCCCCGTCGGCCGCACGACTAATCGAAGTTAGTGCGATTTTTGTGTTGCGGTGCAGCAAGCGCGCAACCATATTTCTGTCAATCCGTTCAGGGAGGGAAGTTCGGCCGCCCAGGCCTCGGTAAATACGCAAGGAAAGAAGCAATGACGCGTTCGACGCCGCCAACCGGTGCCATCGATCACCTCGCGCTGATCGGCAATTTCCTGCCGCGCAAATGCGGCCTTGCAACATACACGACCGATACCTTCACCGCCCTGCGTGAGCGTTTCCCGGACATGAAGGTGGACGTCTATGCGATGGACGATCATCCCGGCCGCTACGATTACCCGCCCGCGGTGACGCGCGCGATTCCCGAACAGGACCGGCTGGCCTATATCGACGCCGCTCGCGCGATCGAGGCAAGCGGTGCCCAGGCGGTGTGGCTGCAGCACGAATATGGCATTTTCGGTGGCTCTGCCGGCGAGTTCATCCTGGCGCTGCTCGATCGCATTTCGCTGCCCTTGATCGTCACGCTGCACACCGTCCTCGAGCAACCCGATGCCGACCAGCGTCGCGTGATGGAAGCGCTGCTGCGCCGCGCCTCACGCGTCGTCGTGATGGCCGAGCGCGGGCGCGAAATCCTCCGGCGCGTCTACAGCGCCAACCCGCGCGCCATCCTGACCATTCCGCATGGCGTGCCTGACCGCGCGTTGCTCGACACCGCCGGCTTCAAACAGCGTTTCGGCTGGGAAGGGCGCAAGACGATCCTGACCTTCGGCTTGCTGGCGCCGGGCAAGGGCATCGAAACGATGATCGAGGCGATGCCGGCGATCGTCGCGAGAAACCCCGACGCGCTCTATGTCGTGCTTGGGGCGACGCACCCGAATCTCGTCGAGCATGAGGGCGAAGCATATCGCGACCGGCTCGAGGCACAGGCTGAGGCGCTCGGCGTTGCCGACCACGTCTCCTTCGTCGACGCGTTCGTCGAATATGAGGATCTGCTCGACTATCTCCAGGCTGCCGACATTTACGCCACGCCCTACAAGAACCCGGCACAAATCACGTCCGGCACGCTTTCCTACGCCGTTGGCCTGGGCAAGGCGGTTGTCTCGACTCCCTACGTCCACGCGGCCGAGATCCTCGCCGATGGGCACGGGGTGCTGGTCGATTTCGGCGACAGTGACGGCTTCGCGCGTGCCATCAATACGCTGCTCGGCGACGACGAGGCGCGCCTGGCGTTGTCGCGGCGCGCCTATGCGCGTGGCCGCACGATGATCTGGTCGCGGCTTGCGGATGCGGCGATGGAGGAGATCGTCGCCATGGTCACCGCCAAGCCGCGGCGCATCGCGCCCGCGCCGACGTTCCGCGCGCTCGAACCCGATTTCGCCGCGGTCGAGCGGATGAGCGATGCGACGGGCATGTTCCAGCACGCCATCCTGTCGGTGCCCGATCGCCGTCACGGCTATTGCATCGACGACAATGCCCGCGCGCTGATGCTCACCGCGCGCCTGCCGGGGATGGACGAGGTCGCCCGCGACAAGTGGATGACGGTCTATGCCGCGTTCGTGCAATATGCCTGGAACCCCGACACGCGGCGCTTTCGCAACTTCATGAATTTCGACCGCACCTGGTGCGAAGACACCGGCTCGGAGGATTCCAACGGACGCGCCCTGTGGTCGCTCGGCGTTACCGCTCGCGACACCAGCCTTGCCAAGCACCGCGACTGGGCGCGGCGGCTGTTCGACGAGACGGCGAGCCTCGCGCTCGATCTCGGTTCGCCGCGCGCCCAGGCCTTTGCCATGCTCGGTGCGGCGGCGATGCTCGGTGCGCACCCCGGCCACACGCTGGCGACGCATATCCTGACGCGCTTCTCGGCCGATCTGATGGCCTTGCTGGAGCGCGCGCGCCGCCCGGAATGGCGCTGGTTCGAGATCGTGCTGGCCTATGACAATGCCCGCCTGCCCGAGGCACTGATCCGCGCCGGTATCGTGCTCGGTCGTCAGGATCTGATCGCCTGTGGCCTCGATACGCTCGACTGGATCGCATCGCAGCAAACCGGCCCCGATGGCCGCTTCCGCGCCGTCGGCACCGAGAGCTTCGGCCGGCCCTATGCCGATCCGCTGCCGTTCGACCAGCAGCCGCTGGAAGCGCAGGCGACGATCGATGCGTGCGAGGCAGCTTTCGATGCCACCCGCGATCGCCGCTGGGTCGACGAGGCGATGCGCGCCTATCGCTGGTATCTCGGCCGCAACGATCTCGATCTGCCGCTCGCCACCGCGCAGGATGGCGGCTGTTTCGACGGACTGACGCCGATCGGGCTCAACCGAAACCAGGGCGCCGAATCGATTCTCGCGCTGCAATTGGCCTCTGTGGCGATTTCTGGGCTTTCAAATCGGTCGGCAGGCGTGGCAGGGACGTCGCGCGCCGTTGCCTAGCCTCGCTCGGAACGTCGCCGACCTGCGACAGCCAAGCGAGGCACGACCATTGATCGAGTATTTCCAGCACAGCTTGCGGCTGCATGCCGATCCATCGCGGGTTGTGGTGCGGCCGTTCCATCTGGCCTGGGCCGGCAATGGCGGAAATCGCACCGAGCGGCTGGTCGCCGAGGTTCTGGCAATGAGCGCGGCCGAGACGCGTGCTCAACTGGAAATCGTGCTCAAAGACTTCGAGGCGCGTCATTGGCAGACGCGCCGCGTGTTCATGACGCGCTATGACGAGATTGAGGGGCAGCTCAAGCTCGACGGCAGCGAGATCGGTGACGAGAAGCGCCAACTGATCGGCGCCTATTTCTGCCACGAATACAGCTACGCCGCCGCCGCGTTGATGAACCCCAGCGCGGTGCCGCATTTCGACCAGTCGGGCATGCCGCCCGGCTCGATGCGCATCCTGATGTCACTCCGCTCCGTCGGGGAGGGACATATTTCCTCCGTCGCCTTTCGCGAGGGCATCGTCACGGAGAGCAACCAGCTGCGCCTCGCGCCCGAGCCGCCTTTCGCCACCGCTACCGACATGATCGATGTCGATGAGGAGGAGGTGCCCGAGGGACCCATCACGGTCTACCGCCACCGCGATTCGACCTTGTCCGGCACGGTGATCTTCCCGATCACCAAGGCGCAGTCCAAGGGACTGGAGGATCTGCGCCTGGTCCAGTTCACGCACGACGACGGCAGCACCGAGTGGCTCGGCACCTACACCGCGTATAACGGCTCGATCATCCAGTCCGAGCTGCTGCGCACGCGCGATTTCCGTGCCTTCGATCTGGTGCCGATGACCGGCCCGGCCGCGCGCAACAAGGGCATGGCGCTGTTCCCGCGCAAGGTGAACGGCAAATATATGATGATCGGCCGGCAGGACGGCGAGAACGTCTTCCTGTTGCAGTCCGAGACGTTGCTCCACTGGGAGGAGGGCGACAAGCTGCTCACGCCGAAATTCCCCTGGGAACTGGTGCAGATCGGCAATTGCGGCTCGCCGATCGAACTCGACGAGGGCTGGCTGCTGCTGACGCATGGCGTCGGCGCGATGCGCAAATATTCGATCGGCGCGGTGCTGCTCGACAAGGATGATCCGTCGAAGGTGATCGGCCGCACGCACGAGCCGATCCTTGCCGCCGCCGATCAGGACCGGGAGGGTTACGTCCCCAACGTCGTCTACACCTGCGGCGCGCTACGCCACGGCAAGAAGCTGTTCGTGCCCTATGGCGTGGCCGACAGTTCGGTGGCGTTCGCCTTTTTCGATATCGACAACCTGCTCAGCGCGCTGCTGTGAGGCTCAGCCGCGCATAGCGGTAGAGCAAGGCGGTGATCGCGAAGAACAGAATCGTGCCGCCGATCAGCGCGTAGGGCGCGAAGCCCGCACCGACGAGCGCTATCGGTGAATCGCTGTCCGCCAGATAGACGATGATCGCAAAGGCCACGCCCCACAGGCTTTCGCCGACGATCATGCCGGTCGCGGTGAGCACGCCGATGCGCTTGGCGAACTCGACGTCGCGCGTGCCGTCCGCCCAGCGATCGTAGAACCAGCCGAACACCGACCCGATCACCGTCGGCAGGATCACGCTCATCGGCAGATAGATGCCGATGCCCACGGCGAGCGGCGGCAGGCGAAACTTCTTCATCTTGCCCAAGGCTTCGTCGAGCGCGATCAGCACTGCACCGACGCCGACGCCCAGTTCGATCATCGGCCAGTTGGCGTTGCCGCTGATCACACCCTTGGCCAGTGCCGAGATCAATCCCGCCTGCGGCGCTGCCAGCGCATTGGGACCGGCGCCCGGCGCACCGACAAAGCCGAAGCTGTGATTGAGCACGTTGAGCACTGGCGGAATGATCAATGAGCCGAACACCACACCGATCACCAGCGCAACCTGCTGTTTCCATGGCGTCGCGCCGACCAACTGCCCGGTCTTGAGGTCCTGAAGGTTATCGTTGGAGATCGTCGCCACGCCGAACACCACACCGGTGACGATCAGCGCATAGGCGATCATGCTCTGCGCGGCGTCGGCGCTGCCCTCACGCCCGAACAGGCCGACCAGCATCAGCGAGGCGGCGAGCACTGACAGGATGCCGATCCCCGACACGGGAGAATTGGACGCGCCGATCAGCCCTGCCATATAACCGCACACCGCGGCGATCATCAGGCCGATCACCAACACGAACACCAATCCGCCAGCGATGAGCAGGATCGCCGAGCCCTGGAGCGGGCCACCCGAAAGCACCTCCCACAATAGCCAGGCGATCGGCACAAGCACGGCGAGCGAAACCATCGCGACGATCGACACCGGCAGGTCGCGCTCTTCCAGCGCTACGGTGTGCCCCGCACCACGCGCCGCGCTGGACGCCATGGCCGAGCGAATGCCGCCGATCACCGGACCGGCGATCTTCAGCAAGGTCCAGATCGCGGCGACACCGATCACGCCCGCGCCGAAAAAGCGCACATCCTGACGGAAGATCGTGTTGGCCCAGACTTCCGCACCGCCCGGCAGCACATGATGCGCTGTCAGATAAGGCAACAAAACCCACCAGCCCATCACCATGCCAAGCGCCATCGCGAGCCCGACGGACAAGCCGACGAGATGCCCGACGCCCAGCAGGGCAAAGGATAGTCCGCCCGATATGCCGGTCGCGCCGGCCCCGGCGCGAAACCACAAGGCCGCTTCGGACACGACCAGCTTGGTCTGGGCGAGGATCGCAAAGCCCGCCGAGGCCAGGCTGCTCCAGATGATCACCCACAGTCCGCGGCTGTTCTCGTCGCTGCCACCGGCCGCGGAGCCCACCTGTAGCACTTCGGCTGCGGCGCGGCCCTCGGGATAGGGCAGGTCGGTATCGACCACCAGCGCGCGGCGCAGGGGAACGGAGAACATGACGCCGAGGATGCCGCCGGTCGCCGTGATCGCCGCCGTCTCGATATAAGGGAAGTTCTGCCACCAACCGATCATGATCAGTCCGGGCAGCACGAAAATGATCGCAGCGAGCGTGCCGGCCGCGCTCGCGACCGTCTGGACGATGTTGTTTTCGAGGATCGTCGAATCCTTGAACGCGCGCAGAATCGCCATCGAGATGACCGCGGCGGGGATCGAGGTGGCGAAGGTCAACCCGACCTTGAGTCCGAGATAGACATTGGCCGCGGTGAACAGCAGCGTGATGACGCCGCCGAGCAGGATGCCGCGCAGCGTCAGTTCGGGGATGGTGGTTCTGGTCTGGCTCATCGCCCCTAGGTGGCACATCGAAGCTGAACGTAACACAGCGATTTTCGCCGTCATTCGAGGACGCGCGCCGCCAGCCCTCCACAATCGGCGTCGATCGCGAGTGGCCCCTGGTCGCCCCGGATCGCGCGTCCGATCGCCTTGAAGATGTTGCCGATCGACTTCACCTCGGGCGGGACGAAAGCATCGGGCTGTTTGATCGTGCCGCCGATGTGCAACGATCCCGGCAGACGCAGCACGATCCGTTCCTTGGGGCGACCGGTCATGTCGAGTGCCACGGCCTCCGACGGAAAGGTGACGGTACCGGTGCCGTCGGAGCGGCTGCGTGTCGTGTCGATGACGAACGGGCCTGCTCGACCTACGCCATGGCGCACATCGAGCCGCAGCGCGACGCAGCGCAGCCCGGCTTCCTCGCCCTCACCGGTAAAGAATCCGCGTCCCGCATCGAGCCCTATCATCGAGGCGATCTTCGCCGGCAGGCGCCCGTCGCGCGCCATCAGGCCGATCCGGCCATCGCTGTTGCCCACGGCTTCCCGGATCGTGCTGCCGATTCCCGTCAGGCGCGCATGCGCATCGAACCGCCCCTCGACCTCGCCACCCGCCGTCCCGGCGACCGCGCCCAGACTCGAATTGCGGATCGCCATGTCGATCGTCACCAGGGGCACTTCGCGCCCGCCGCGTTGATCGACGCGCATTGTCCCGCTCATCGTTCCCTTGGCCATCGTGAAGGTCAACGGATCGACCGTCAGCAGTTGATGATCGAGCGTGATGCGGCCGCTGAGCGCCGTGAAGGCACCGGCACCCCCATTGTCGATCAGATGCCGCACCGTGAAGGCGAGCGTGCCATCGGTGTGGGTGATCTTGCGGATGTTGATGCGCAGATCGGGCACCAGCTTCGGCCCCTCTGCGCTGGCCAGCGCCCGCGCCGTTGCCAGGCCGGCATTCGACGCGAAATCGTCGAAACGAAGCCGCTCCGCGACGACGGCGCCATCGAGCTTCGTTCGCTCGTTGACCTTGTGGATTGTGACATGCCCGGCAATATCCGACTGACCGATCCTGCCCGCGATGCTGCTGATATTCCAGTCGGGGCCGTCGTGCCGCGCATGGGCGGTCAGGCTGACCGGCTGGGTCCCGATCAGCCCCGCCTCGATCACCGCGTCGATCAACTTCAAATCGTCGGCGCGCGCTGTCACGTCGATCGTGAGGTGTCGGATGTCGAGCGGTGCATCCATCGTGCCGGTCGCTTTCATGGTCAGTGCGGGGCCGTCGATCGTCGCACCGAAAGGCCAGGGTTTGCCCGTTGCCGCAATCATCGGCCCGTGCGCCGTCACGCTTACCGGCTGGCCGCGCACCATGCCGACGCCGCCGACGCGGAAGCCCTCGGCATCGGACGACAGGGTCAGGTTGAAGGCACGCTGTTGGAAGGCGTCGCGATACGTCACCCGCGCATCGCGCAGCACGAGATTCTCCAGGTGCACGGGGGAATCGTCGTCGCTGCTGCCGGCGCCGGCCTTGCGCCAGTTCACGCGTCGCTGGGCGTCGCGCACCAGCGACAGGCGCAGGCCGTGGATTTCCACCGCTTGTGGCGTGAACCGCCCGATCAGCAACGCCCAGGCGGAAAAGCGCACCCGCGCCGTGGCGATCCGTGCCAACTCCCCTTTGCCCGCCCAGGCGGCCTGGGGCACGCTGAGATCATGGATCGCGACGGTCGGCGTGAAGGAAAAGTTGTCGATCCGCTCGATTTGCCCGATCGTCACCGGGCGGCCGACCTGTTCGCTGATCCGACGCGCTGCCGTCTCGCGCAATATGCCCCAGGGGAACGCCGCGAGGGTGATCAGCGCCAGCGCCAGAATAATGATCGCCACGCCAACGGCCCAATGGGCGCGCCGGTCGGCGATCAGCGATCGAAAAGACATTCTGCGATGACGATTCGGATGAGCTTTCGTTCCGCCCCCATCAGTTTGACAGCGCCGCGCGCGCCTTGGCGGCGATGCGACTGGCGATGCCCGGCATCTCGGCCATCGCGCGCATCTCCACTACACTGGCGCCGCCGAGATTGACGATCGTCACCAGCCGCGAAAAGGCGAAATCGGGATTCGGTCGCTCGACCAGCCTGATCTCGTCATCTGCCGCCATCGTGCCGCCCCGCAGCACGCGATAATACCAGCCCGACCGGCCGTTCCGCACCATCGCCTTGCCCAGCCGCGGTTCGCCCATTGCCAGCGCCAGTTTGAAGCAAGGCTGGCGTGGCTGGCATATCTGCAGCAACGCCGTGCCGATGGCATGGACGTCGCCGACGCAGATGTCGTCCTCGCGCACGTCGGTGATGGTGAGATTCTCGCCCATGCTGCCGGGTTGGAAGCGCGCGGCCAGCGTCGGAAAATCGCCGGCCCAGGCAGGATAATGGTCGGCGGCATAGCCATAGACCGCCTTTTCCGGCCCGCCATGGACGGTGAGATCGGCCTGCGCATCGCCATCCAGCCCCAACGCGCCGACGCCAACCGACCCTGTGACGGCGCGCTTGATGAAGGCGCTCGGTACTGCATCGGCGCCGAGCGGCATGATGCGGCCGACCTGGATCGAGGCGAGACGTGCCGTCAACGTCCCTTGAACAGACCGCCCAGTACGCCACGGACCAGCCCGCCGATGACGCTCGACCCGGCGCCGCGCGACGACCCGAACACCGATTTGGCTACCTCGTTCGCCACTTGCCGCCCGATTGCCGAACTGGCCGAGCGCGCGGCGGAGGTGGCCATGCGGTTCCACGGACTGTTCGCCGCCGCGCGCGCCTCGGCCGCCTGCTGCTGGGCCTGCAGCCGCGCCTGGCGGTCGGCCTCGCGCTGATCGGCGATGCGCTGGCGCTCCGCCTCCTTGGCCGCGCGCGCGTCTTCCTTGGCCTGTGCGGCGGCGGCCTTGTCGGCCTCGGTCTTGGCGTTGATCTCGGCGGCCGCGGCGGACGCCTCCTGCGTCTTGGCGCCGATCAGCTCGGCGGCGGATTCGCGGTTGAGCAGCTTGTCGTATTTGTCGCCGATGGGATCGGTCTGGATCATCATCGCGCGCTCCTGCGGCGTGACCGGCCCGACCCGCGAGCTTGGCGGCTTGATCAGCGTGCGCACCACGGGGGCGGGAGCACCATCGGGCTGGAGCAGCGAGACCAGAGCCTCGCCGACCTTCAACTCGGTGATCGCAGTGCTGACATCGACGCCCGGATTGGCGCGGAAGGTGTCGGCCGCTGCCTGGACCGCCTTCTGGTCGCGCGGCGTGAAGGCGTTGAGCTTGTGCTGCACACGATTGCCGAGCTGGCCCGCCACACTGTCGGGGATGTCGATCGGGTTCTGGGTGATGAAATAGACCCCGACGCCCTTCGACCGGATCAGCCGCACGACCTGCTCGATCTTGTCGAGCAGGGCTTTGGGCGCATCGTCGAACAGCAGGTGCGCCTCGTCGAAGAAGAAACACAGCTTCGGCTTGTCCGGGTCGCCGATCTCGGGAAGATGCTCGAACAGCTGGCTCAGCAGCCACAGCAGGAAGGTCGAATAGAGCTTGGGGCTCGCCATCAGCTTGTCGGCGGCGAGGATGTTGACGATGCCACGGCCCTTGTCGTCGAGGCCGATGAAGTCGTCCATCGCCAGCGCCGGCTCGCCGAAGAAATGTTCGCCGCCCTGGCTGCGCAGCTGGAGCAGCGAGCGCTGGATCGTGCCGACCGACTGCCTGGTGAGGTTGCCATAGGTGACGGTGAGTTCGTCGGCGCGATTGGCGCAATCGACCAGCATCGCCTGGAGATCGTCGAGGTCGAGCAGGAGCAGCTCTTCCTTGTCGGCGACGGTGAAGGCGATGGTCAGCACGCCTTCCTGCACCTCGTTGAGGTCCATCAGGCGAGAGAGGAGGAGAGGGCCCATTTCGGACACCGTCGTGCGGATCGGATGGCCTTGCTCGCCGAACAGGTCCCAGAACTGCACCGGATTGTCGCTGTACGACCAGCCGTCATAGCCGATCTCCTTTGCCCGCGCGGCGAAGGTCTCGTGCAGTTTGGAGGTGGGAGAGCCGGCCATCGCCAGGCCCGACAGGTCGCCTTTCACATCGGCGACGAAGCACGGCACGCCATCCCGCGACAGGCCGTCGATAATGCCCTGGATGGTGACGGTCTTGCCGGTGCCGGTCGCGCCGGCGATCAGACCGTGGCGGTTGGCGCGCTTGAGTTCGAGCTGGAGCTGCGGCGTGCCGCCCGCACCGCTACCGATGAAGATACCCGTCTCGTCTGCCACACGCCTACTCCCGAAAGTCCGTCTCCCGCCGGCACGCCGGCGGGAGACGAAACTCTAGAGTTTGGGGCGGACGAAGACCAGCCTACTTGCGGAGCTTGATGCCGACGAACACCGGCGGGCTCTTGGCCCGCACGACGAGCAGTGCCACCTGATCGCGACCGGCCTGCTTGGCAGCGGCAACCACCGCGCCAAGCTGCGCCGGGGTTACGGTCTGGGTGCCGTTGGCGGCGAGGTTCGCGCTGCTGGGAGTCGGCCAGCTGGACGACGGACGGCTCGCCGCACACG
>JAZJXZ010000015.1:15846-89202 GCA_040390605.1 Pseudomonadota bacterium | reverse complement strand
CGCTTCAGCTTCTGGCCGGCATCGGTCGACTGGTCGACCGATGCGATGACCACGCCGCGCACGGTCGAATCGACGCCGATCGAGCGCGCGATCTGCGGCGTCAGCGACTGCACCGACAGGCCCAGCGCATTGGCCGAAGCCTGGCCCGGCGACTTCGAATCGTCGCCGCCATTGCCCAGCGCATCGTCATCGCCATTGTTGCCGCCGGCGATCGCGGCGAGCTGCTCTTCCGAGGGACGCGTGCCGATCGTCGCGGTCAGCGTCATCGTCTTGCCGTTGCGAATGATATCGAGCGGCACGCGCGTGCCGGGTGCGGTGTTGGCGACGAGATAGCTCAGCGACTGGTCGGGCGTGACGTCCTTGCCGCCGACGCGCACGACAACGTCGCCGACCTGCAGGCCGGCTTTTGCCGCGGCTTCGCCCGGCTCGATCGAGCGCAGGATCTCGCCATGGTTCTTGGGCAGGTTGAGCGCCGCGCCGATATCGTCGTCGATCGGCTGCGGCCCGACGCCTAGATAGCCGCGCGCGATCTTGGTGCCGCTCATCAGCTTTTCGATTACCGGCTTGGCGTCGCCGGCGGGAATGGCGAAGCCGATGCCGATATTGCCGCCCGACTGGCCGGCGAAGATCTGCGAATTGATGCCGATGACGTTGCCGTTCATGTCGAACATCGGGCCGCCGGAGTTGCCCTGGTTGATCGCTGCATCGGTCTGGATGAAGCGGTCATAGGCGCCGCCGCCGGTGACGCGGTGCAGCGCCGAGACGATGCCGGCGGTGACGGTCGAACCGATGCCGAACGGGTTGCCGATCGCGATCACCCAATCGCCGACCCGGGCATGCTCCGAATCGCCGAAGCGGACATAGGGCAGGTTGGTCGCGTCGATCTTGAGCAGCGCCAGGTCCGAGGTCGGATCGCGGCCGATCAGCTTGGCCTTATATTCCTTGCGATCGATCATGATGACGGTGATCGAGTCGACCGTTGCGCCTTTTGCGCCGGGGGCGACGACGTGATTGTTGGTCACGATGTAGCCATCGGCCGAGATCAGGAAGCCCGAGCCGAGTGACTGCGCCTCGCGCGTCTGCGGTTGGCCGTTGCCGTCACCCTGCTGGCCGTTCAACTGGCCGAACAGGTCGCCGAACGGCGTGCCGGCGAACGGATTGGCCGGTTGCTGGACCTGGATGTGCTGGCTGGTCGAGATGTTGACCACCGCCGGCTGGAGCTTGGCGACCATGTCGGCGAAGCTCATCGGCGCGCCGGGGCGGGGGGCGGTGGCTGCGATCGCGCCAGGCTCGTTCTGGGCCGTCTGGCCCGGAGGCGACAGCGTTACAGCGGCGGCCGCGCCGCTGAGCAGAAGGGCACCGGTAATGGCATAGGCGTAACGCACGTGGGTCTGTTCCTCTCGTCTGCCGCTGGGGGCTACCGCGCCTGTTTTGCGCAGCGATGCTGAACGGCGATTGAATATGAACGGTTCGACAGCTTGGATGGTTGCTACTTCCGGCCGACGAACTGCCTCAGATAACTGTTCTCCGGCGACAATATGATCGACGTCGAGCCGGGCTGTTGCGCCGTGCCGCTGAAGGTCGTGCGGTAGGACTGCATCGCGCGGTAGAAATCGTAGAATTCGGGGTCCTTGTTGAAGCTGGTCGCGTAGATGGAGGCGGCCTGTGCTTCTGCATCGGCACGAATGATCTGCGCGTCTCGATAGCCCTGGGCGCGAATCGTCGTCGCCTGCTGCTTGCGCGCCGACCGCATCCGGTCGAGCGCACTGTCCTTCGGGCTGCCATCGGGAAGATCGGCGTGCTTGATCCGCACATCGACGATCTCGACGCCATATTGCGACGCGAGGCGCTGCAGACGAGCCTGGATATTGTCCATGACCCTTTCGCGTTCCGGCGTGAGCAGCGTGGCGGAGGGCTGGTTGCCCAGTTCGTTACGAATGGCGTTGCCGAGCAACGGGCGCAACGCCTCCGTGACGCCATTCTCGCTGCGCGCGGTGACCACCATCTTGAGCGGATTGACCACGCGGAACCGTGCATAGGCATCGACCTCGAGCGGCAGCTGATCGGACGACAGGACCTGCTGGTTGTCGTAATCGACGTCGAGGATACGCTTGTCGACCCACACGATGCGGTCGACGAACGGCAGGCGGGCGATCAAACCGGCGCCGGTGTTGCCGAAACGCTCGCCCTTTTGATACGCGTTCACCGTTCGCACCGGCTGCTCGAAACGCAGGATCACCGCCTGGCTCGTTTCCGGCACAATGGTCAGGGTGCTGCCGATCAGGATCAGCACGAGCAACGCAAGGATCGCCAGCGTGATCGGGTTGCGAAAGAAACTACGGCTCATTTGGCGGCTCCCGGCTGCGCAGCGGGTTCAGGCGCGCGCCGACCGGCGCCGAGTGGCAGATAGGGCAGCACGCCGGGCGTCTCGACGATCGTCTTGTCGCTCTTGCCCAGTACATCCTCCATCGTCTCGTAGTACATGCGCCTGCGTGTCACCTCGGGGGCGAGCTTGTATTGGACATAAACGCGATCGAATTGCCCGGCCTCGCCCTGCGCCTTGGCAATGAGCTGCTGGGCATAGCCTTGCGCGGCGTTGCGCGCTGACACCGCATCGGTCGTTGCCGCAGTCACGTCCTTGAACGCGTCGCTGACCGCCGCCGGGGCCACGGCGCGATTGACCGCGATGCCCTGGATTCGGATGCCCGAACGATATTCGTCGAGAATGTGCTGCATGCGCTCCAGCACCTGTACTTCGATGCGGCTGCGGCCAGCACCGATCGCCTGGTCGAGCGTCATGTTGGCGACAACCTCACGCATCGCGCTTTCGGCGGTGGCGCGCACGGTCGACCGCGGCTCGGCGATCTGGAACACGTAATCCTCCGGGCTGGTGATGCTCCAGCGCACCGAATAGGACAGGTTGATGATGTTGCGGTCACCCGTCAGCGTCAGATTCTCGGCATCACCGCTTTCCGGGAAATTCTCGGTGCGGATCTGCTGGACATCGACACGGGTCACGTCGGCGATCGGCGCGGGCAGCGTCAGGCGGATGCCCGGCTCGAGCGTGCCGGCATAGCTGCCGAACCAGGTCACCACGCCGCGCTGCTGCGGCCCGATCGGATGGACGCTGGTCAACAGCAGCCAGGCGAGGACGACCAGCCCCACGCCTATGCCCCACAAGGCGCGCGGTCCCGGGGCACCGGGAATGCCGGGGCGGCCACCACCGCCACCCCCGCCGCCACCGCCGCGTGCACGGCGCAGCAGTTCGTCGAGCGCGCTCGGCCCCGGCGTACCGCGTTTGCCGGCGGGCGGCACGCTCCACGGGTTGCGGGGACCGCCGCCCTTGTCGCCGCCATCGTCTCCTCCGCCGCCCGGGCCGTTGCCGGGCCCCCACGGGTTTTTCGGTCCATCGGAAGTCATGATGCCGATGCGTGCGCGCCAGCCGGAGAAAATCGTCATGCATCCTTTATAAGAGGGCGTGACGGGAAAAACAGTGGCAAGCGGCGTTCTCGGCCTTATCTGGCCGGCATGACCGATATCGACCCGCTCGACGCCGCGCTTTCATCCGCGCTGGCTGCTGTCGCCGGCGCGCGCGCCACCGTCCGCCGCGACGGCACGCGCGCCAGCATCATCCTCGACGTCACCGGCCTTGAACAAGCCGCGCGCGATTCGCTGGAATCCGCGGTCAAGGCGGCCGCCGAAAGTGTCGCGGGTATCGAAACGGTACGCGTTGCCCAGACCAGCACGCGCACCCGTCGTGTTTCGATCGCGGTCGCCAGCGGCAAGGGCGGAGTCGGCAAGTCGACCGTCTCGGCAAATCTCGCCATTGCGTTGAAGGCGCTGGGGCGCCGCGTCGGGATGGTCGACGCCGATATTTACGGTCCCTCGCAACCGACCCTGCTCGGTGTGGTCGGCTCGCGGCCGATTGCGCGCGACAAGCTGCTCGTGCCGGTCGACACGCCCTATGGCGTGCCGCTGCTGTCGATGGGCCAACTGGTCGAGCCGGGCCAGGCGATCGCCTGGCGCGGGCCGATGGCGGCCGGCGCGCTCGGTCAACTGGTCGATGCCGATTGGGGGCCGGCCGACACCCTGGTGATCGATCTCCCGCCCGGCACCGGCGACGTCCAGCTGACGATGATCCAGAAGCACAAGCCGACCGGCGTGGTGATCGTCTCGACCCCGCAGGATCTCGCGCTGATCGATGCCCGGCGCGCGATCGACCTGTTCGTCAAGGCCGGCGTGCCGATCATCGGCCTGGTCGAGAATATGGCCGGCTATCAATGCCCGCATTGCGGCGAAGTGTCCGATCCGTTCGGGCGGGGCGGGGCGGAAGGAGCGGCGGCGGCGCTTGGCATCGATTTCCTCGGCCGTATTCCGCTAGATATCGCGATCCGCGAGGCATCCGATGCCGGCGCGCCGCCGGCCGCGGGGAACGCTCCCGAGGCACTGGCGTTCAACGCCATGGCGCAGCGCGTGCTGCACTGGATCGCCAATCACTAGGATCGGGCTCGCACTATGCCGCTGACCAACGACGCCGATATCCGGGCACTGCTGGCGGAGACCCGCACCATCGCGCTCGTCGGCGCCTCCGACCGCCCCGATCGGCCATCCTACCGGGTCATGGCAAGCCTTCAGGCACACGGTTACCGGGTCATCCCGGTCAATCCGCAGATCACCGGCGAGCATATCCATGGCGAATTCGTGTTCCGCGATCTCGCCCAGCTCGGCGACCCGATCGACATGGTCGATGTCTTCCGCAATTCCGCCGCCGCCGGCGAAGCGGTCGACCAGGCCATTGCCGCGGGGGCGAAATCGGTATGGATGCAGATCGGTGTGATCAACCACGAAGCCGCCGCGCGGGCCGAGGCGGCCGGCCTCAAGGTGGTGATGGACCGCTGCCCCGCGATCGAAATCCCCCGACTCGGCGTCGCGCCGATCGCCTGACGCGCAACCAACCGTCGGGTGACGGGTTGGTCGCAGATGCAACAGGGAAAACGCCGATGTTCGTTCTGAGCCTGCTCCTCGCCGCCGCGGCGCCGACTCCCGCCACGCTGGCACACCCCGTTCGCCACGTCGTCCATCGTCGGGCCGCCCGGCACGTGGTGCGGCGCAAGCATCGCATCGACGCGCGCCTTCGCCTTGCCGGCTGCGCCTACAATGCGACCGGGCGTTGTGCGAACCACCGCTCGTCCTATCGGCTGCCACTTGCCGAGCCGCTGCCGCCGACGACCAAGCAAGACGCGCTGGCGCAGACCGGGAACCGCTGCGCGCTGATCGGCCAGACGATCTGCACGCATCCACCCCGCACGATTTTGCGCGTCCCGCAATAGCGGCGCGGCGTGGAGCCGTGCTATGGCGGGGTCATGCTCGGCTGGCTGCTCCTGCTGGCGGCGGACCAGAGTGCCGCCTGGCTCGCGCAGGAGCGCGCGGCGACACGTGCGTCTCCCCAATGCGCCGCGCCGGCCGATGCACATGAAGTGACGGTGTGCGGCCGGCGCCACGCCGATCGATACCGCGTCCCGCTGATCGAGGTGGATCGCGACAATCCGGCGAACGAAGGCGTGCCGGCCGAGCGTGAGCGACTGCTCGCGCGGACCAGCAATTGCCGCGAACATAATCTCTTCCAGGTCGGCTGTGGCATGGCCGGCGTCACCCTCAGCACGCGGCACGGTATCGTGCCCGGTGGCGAAAGGCCGCTTGCGCCATGATTCTACTGCTGCTTGCGCAGGTCGCGACGCCGACGCCGGCAACGCCGCCCGATCCCGGGCACGGCACACCGCCTGCGCGCATCTCGATCCTGGTCGATCCTACCCCGGCTTGCCCACCGCCGGTACAGGGCAGCAAGGACGTGGTAGTGTGCGCACGGCCAAATCAGGAGCAGCGCCTGCCGCTGCCCGACGAGCGCGGCCCGCCCGACGGACCGGTCGCCTCCAACCCCAACCTCACCGGCAGCGGCGCGCTCGCCGCAGAGGCGACGCCGTGCGCTGCGCGTCAGGGCGGATGTACGGTCGGTTTCGGGCCGCCGATCGTGCCGATCGTCGCGGCCCTGGTCGGCGCGGTGAAGAGCGGACTGGCCAGGCACCCCGGCAAATCCCACCGCGTCGCGATACCGCTCGACGACGCGCCGCCGCCGCCCTCCCGGATCGAGCCCTAAGCGAGGATATGCATCCACACCGGTGCGCCGGTCAGGCTCTGTGATCCGCGCAGCTTCTCGAGCGCCTGCGCCACCGCGCGTTCCGGCCCTTCATGCGTCACGATCGCCACCAGCACGGTGCCGTCGGCCATCGTGCCACGCTGGATCAGGCTCTCGATCGACACGCCAGCATCGCGCATCGCCGCGGCGATCTCGGCCAGTACGCCCACCTTGTCGGCGACCATGAAACGCACATAGGCGCGCCCGCGCCGCGCGCCGCTATCGGCGGCCTCGTGCTCCGCCAGCGCACCCGCCGGCATGGCAAAGGCCGGGCCGAACTCGCCGCGCGCGATATCGATCAGATCGGCGACGACCGCGCTCGCGGTCGGCCCGTCGCCGGCACCGGGGCCCTGGAACAGCAGCCGCCCGACGAAATTGCCCTCGGCGACGACGGCATTGGTCGCGCCGGTGACATGCGCCAGCGGGTGGCCCAGCGGCACGAGATGCGGATGGACCCGCTGGAACAACCCATGCGGCCCGTCTTCGGCGAACCCGAGCAGGCGAATACGGTAGCCCAGCGCTGCCGCCTCAGCGATATCGGCGGCGAGCACATGGCGGATGCCGCTGGTCGCGACATCGCCGAACGCCGGTCGCGTGCCGAACGCCAGGCTGGCGAGGATCGACAGCTTGTGCGCCGCATCGACTCCATCGATGTCGAAGCTCGGATCGGCCTCGGCAAAGCCCTTGGCCTGCGCCTCGGCCAGCACCTCGGCGAAGTCGCGCCCCTCCGACTCCATCGTCGAGAGGATGAAATTGCACGTCCCGTTGAGAATGCCGTAAACCCGCGACAGCACATTGGCCGCCGCACCCTCGCGCAGGCCCTTGATCACCGGTACGCCGCCGGCCACCGCCGCCTCGAATTTCAGCGCGACCTGCGCGGCTTCGGCGGCGCGTGCCAGCTCCAGCCCATGATGCGCGATCATCGCCTTGTTGGCGGTGACGAAGCTCTTGCCCGCACCGAGCGCCGCGCGAGCGAGGGTGAGGGCAGGGCCGTCCGACCCGCCGACCAGTTCGACCACCACATCGGCCTTGTCGTGATGGGCCAGCGCGGTCGTGTCGTCGACCCAGTCGAACCGCGAAATGTCGACGCCGCGATCCTTGCTGCGGTCACGCGCCGACACCGCGACGATCTCGATCCGCCGCCCGGCGCGCCGGGCGATCAGGTCGCCGTTGGTATCGAGCAGGCGAATGACACCGCCACCGACGGTTCCGAGACCGGCGAGCGCGATGCGTAAAGGGGGCGTGTCGTTCATGCGGGTGCGCCTAGCCGGAAGAATGCGCAGCTAGCAAGCCGTACGGGTTCCTCCGCGGAACGGGGAGGGGGACCATCCGCAGGATGGTGGAGGGGCTGGTCGAGGGGTAAGCAAGCCTCGTCGACAGCCGTTGTGTTCGCCGGCAAACGCCCCGTGCGGCGTTGGAGGCTCGCGTCTGTCTGAACCAGCCCCTCCACCAGCTTCGCTGGTCCCCCTCCCCCTGCGGGGGAGGATTGCAGCGTTTACTTCTTCACCAGCCCGATCTCGACCAGCCGCTCGTGCAGATAGTCATGCGCCGTGATCGGCGTCGGATAGCGGTTGGGATTGTCCGGCGTGATGCAGCTCGGCAGCGTCTCGATCAGGAAATCGGGCGCGGGATGGAGGAAGAACGGCATCGAATAACGCGAGAAACCGCGCCGCTCGGGCACCGGATTGACCACGCGGTGCGTCGTCGAGGGCAGCACATGGTTGGTCAGCCGCTGCAACATGTCGCCGACATTGACCACCATCGCACCCTCGGGCGGCTTGATCGCCAGCCAGCGGCCGTCCTTGTCGAGCAGCTCGAGTCCGGCCTCCTCGGCACCGAGCAGCAGGGTGATCAGGTTGATGTCCTCATGCGC
This sequence comes from Pseudomonadota bacterium, assembly GCA_040390605.1. Classification (GTDB taxonomy): domain Bacteria; phylum Pseudomonadota; class Alphaproteobacteria; order Sphingomonadales; family Sphingomonadaceae; genus Sphingomonas. The sequence continues at coordinate 81,136 of JAZJXZ010000015.1, read as the reverse complement.
TCCGGCGCGCACGCCCTCCGCATCGACCGGGATCGGCGGGTAATGCAGCAGGCGCAGCACCGAATTGCCGTCCTTGACCGCATGATCGAACCAGTCCGGCGCGAGCTTCAGGTGGCGCGCGATCGCCGACAGCAACCGGTCGCCGGCGGTGTCGAACGCCGCGAACAGCTCGATGAAGGTCTCGCGGAAGCCCTCGGGCCGCGTGGGCCAGATATTGGGCGACATCTGGTCCTCGAAGCGATGCCCGGCAGCAAGCTGGCGCCCGACATGCCAGAACTCCTTGAGGTCGACATGCTTGGCGTCCTTGGCGATCTCGGTCTTGAACGGCGTATAGCCGCGCGCGCCGCCGCCGCCCTCGACGAAATAGCTGCGCTTTTCCGCATCGGGCAGGCGGAACAGCTCTTCGGTCAGCGCCCAGGCGCGGTCGATCAGCTCCTGCGGTACGCCGTGATCGGAGATGACGGCAAAACCGAACCGCTCGAACGAACCGCCCAGCGCGGCGGCAAAGGCATCGGGATCGGCGGCCTCATCGGCAAGCGACAGCGGCGGAACCTGGGCGGCGGGGGTATCGAGCATGACGTATATCCAGTCGCGAAATCACGAAACGACCGGTTATAGGGGCTTCTCGCGGCAAGGGAAACAGGCTGCCGTCGACGTTCAAACGCCCCAGACCGTCACCCCGGACTTGTTCCGGGGTCCACGGTGCAGCAAACCGACCGGCCGATGCTCATGCGGGACGGTGGATCCCGGAACATGTCCGGGATGACGGCATATCGTTAATTTAAGGCTGGATTCTTAACCAGTTACCCGATCGTGATTACGCCCTTGGCATGGTCCGTTCCGACCGGGCTCAGGTCGAGCGAGAAGGGCTTCTTCTCGTCGGTCGTGCCCGACAGCCCGGTGCCGTCGGCCTTGACGTGGAAGCCGGCGCCGTTGAGCTTTTCCTCGAACCAGGCGCGCACGGTGTCGGGCGTGGCCGGGCTTTCGAACGTTACCTTGACCGTGCCGTCATCGTCGCTGCCCTGGCCATGGTCGTGCGCGTCGATGTTCATCCCCGAGACGGTCGACCCGGGATAGAGATGCACCCCGTTCATGTCGAAGTCGGAAGCGTCGAGATGGATCTTGGGCAAATGGAGCTTGCCCGAAAAGCCCGGCGCGTTGATCGCCATGTCCCCGGTCTTGCCGTCGATCCCGGCCACGACATTGCCGTCCGAATCGCTCGCGTTGAGCGAGATGGTCGTACCCTGCTCGTTCCCGCCATGCCCGCCACAGCCTGCCAGCGGCAGGGCACACAAGGCGGCGATCATCAGGGCGCGAGTCATGTGGGGCGTGCTCCGTAGTGAATTAGTGATGCAATACACCATAGCGGCAGATCGGCGAACGTCAAGGGTCGACCCTCGCACGGTTTTGCTGCATGCGCGAACGCATGACGCAGGTCCCGCCACCCCATCCCGCCGATCAGCGGGCGCCGATCCCGCTTGGGGAGTTCGTCGCGATGGTCGCGGCGCTGATGGGCCTGGGCGCGCTCGGCGTCGACGCGATGCTGCCGACCCTCCCGCAGATCGGCGCGGAGCTCGGCGCGCCGACCGAGAATGCCCAGCAATATGTCATTGCCGTCTATCTGATCGGCCTCGGCCTGGGTCAGCTGCTGCACGGCCCGCTTTCCGATCATTTCGGGCGCCGCCCGGTGATGTTGTGTTCGCTCGCCATCTATTGCGTCGGCAACCTTGCCGCCGCCGTGTCGGGGAGCTTCGCGCTGTTGCTCGTCGTCCGCCTGATCGCCGCCGTGGCGGTCGCCGCGACGCGCGTCGTCACCGTCGCGATCGTGCGCGACTGCTATTCGGGCCGCCCCATGGCCAAGGTGATGAGCCTCGCCGCGATGGTGTTCATGATCGTGCCCGTCCTCGCGCCGACGATCGGGCAAGGCATCACGCTGTTCGGCTCCTGGCGGCTGATCTTCTTCATCATCGCCGGCCTGACGCTGCTCATGATGGCCTGGTTCGCGCGGCGCCTGCCCGAGACGCTCGACCGCAGGGAAAAGCGTCCCTTCTCCCTCGCCGCGACCACGCTCGGCGCGCGTCAGACGCTCGCCGATCGCTGGTCGACCGGTTACATGCTCGCCTCGACCGTGATGCAGGGCGCGTTGTTCGGCTATATCACGTCGGTGCAGCAGGTCGTGTCCGAGGTGTTCCGCGCACCGAAACTGGTCAATGTCGTGTTCGCCTGCACCGCCGGCATGATGGCGGCGAGCAATCTGCTCAACTCGCGCGTGGTCATGCGGGTCGGGTCGCGCATCCTGTCGCAATCGGCGCTGGTGGTGCTGATCATCATCGCGGTCACCGCGCTCGGCTTCAGCCTGAGCGGGGGCGAGACGTTGATCTGGTTCATCGTGCTGCAGGGGCTGATGATGGGCTGTTTCTCGCTCGCCAGCTCGAACTTCTCGGCGCTGGCGATGACCAACATGGGTGCGATCGCCGGTACGGCGTCGAGCATCCAGGGGTTTTGCGCCATCACCGGCGGCGCGATCATCGGCGCGATCATCGGCCAGTCCTTTGCCGGTACGACGGTGCCGATGCATATCGGCTTCGCGCTGGCCGGCATCGTCGCCTTCGCCATCGTCGCCGTGACCGAGCGCGGACGGCTCTTCCGCCCCGCCTGAGCCGACCGCGCCGATCCCCGTCCGTCGCACGCGCCGGAACCACGTGCTTCCAGTATCGTTCGTTGGTATCTCCCGTAATCCGGGAGTGACAGGAGACGATGATGGGCGGACATCAGATTCCCGGCATGGGCCCGGGCGACGACGGCTATGATGAAGAAGGCTATGACGAAAGCCAGCGGGCCGAGATTCTCGAGGCGACGCGCGATGGGCCGACCGATGGCATCGTGCTGACCGACCTTGTCCCCGATCTGGGCGACGATCCGGAGGATGATCTCGAAATGACCGCCGACGAGATCGGCGAGGAGGACGACGACGCCGCCGAGGACGAGACGGCGGTCGCCGAAGACGAGGTGCAGGGCGACTTCGACGCCGGCACGGTCGATGACGACGACGATCTCGACGACGCCGATGAGGCCGCGCTGCGCCCTTGAAGCCGGGCTGGGCTGGTCATAGTCTGGCGCGGCAAGGGAGCCGCGCCATGCCGAAAGATCCGCGCATCGATACGTACATCGCTTCGAAGCCCGACTTCGCGCGGCCGATCCTCACCCATCTGCGCGCCCGCATCCATGCCGTCTGCCCGCATGTCGAGGAGACGATCAAGTGGAGCATGCCGGCCTTCATGGTCAGTGGTCGTCCACTCGCCAACATGGCGGCCTTCAAGGCGCATTGCAGCTTCGGTTTCTGGGATCGCAACGCCTTGCTCTCGACCAAGGAGTTCGCGGCGCTGGCGGCGAAGGACCGCGAAGGCATGGGCGTCTATGGCCGGCTGGAATCGCTCGCCGACCTGCCCGGCCACGACGCGCTGGACGCGCAGATCCGCGAGGCCGTGGCGCGCATCGAATCCGGCGAGCGCCCGAAGCGCGCCACGAAGCCGCCCAAACCCGAGGCCGAAGTACCGCCCGCCCTGGCCGAGGCGCTGGCCCGCGATGCCGCCGCCAGCAAGACCTTCGGCGAATTTCCGCCGAGCTGCCGCCGCGAATATTGTGAATGGATTTCCGAAGCGAAGCGGCCGGAAACGCGCGACAAGCGCGTTGCCGAAACCATCGCCTGGTTACGCGAGGGCAAGCGCCGCAACTGGAAATACGAGAATTGCTGAACGGTCGAACCGCCGAACCCTTCGGCTAGGCCTCGACGGCCGCCTCGGGTGCAGCGCGCCAGAACTCGACATGGAACCGTACCGCGCCGAGCGGCTCGACATGATGGCGGATAGTCGGCTCGACCACGCCCGGCGGATCGTCCGGCGTCAGCACGAGTTCGAGCGGCGCGCGCCGCGGATCGGTCACGCGATACCGCAACCGCCCCTCGGCGACATGGATCAGGCCCCAGCTTCCCGCCTTGGTGTTGTGGTCGGCGAGCAACGCGGCCGGCACGCTCCCCTCGCTGAAGCTGGCGGTACGGCGATACGGCGCCAGACCGGCGGGCAGCTGCACGGGGTTGGGGCGCGGCGTGCCGCGCGTGGCGTCGGTCACCGTCTGGTCATGGCCGCTATGGGCGCTGAAGAATGCCGCCGCGAACAGGCTGCTGCCGAGCAGGATCGAGATCGACACGCCCAGCGTCGTCGCGATGATCGCATGGGTCGTCAGCGCCCCGAACAACGAGACATACCATAGCGCCAGCGGGATCATCACCACCGCCGTGCCGACAATCCAGCGCAGCGAGCGGGCGAATTCCGCCTGCGCGTGGGCAGGGGCGCTCGCGCCGAACGGCGAGTCAGACCAGCCGCTCATCTCATGCCGCCAGGCGGATATCGTCCGCATGATCGGGGTAGGGGGCGGTGGCAGCCGGGTCGATGGCGATCCCCGCGAGCGTGCTGGCAAAGCCGTGATTGACGTCGCGGTGATGCGCTTCGTCGGCGCGCACCACCAGCACCACGTCGCGCAGCGTCGCATCGTCGGCCAGCTTCCAGTAATGCCGCGCGATCGCCGGCGCCGGGCCGTTGGCGCTGCGCCCCGCATCGATCTCCTTGAGGTAGAGTGTGTAGCTGATCACCGCCTCTTCCTCGAAATAGCCCACCACGCGGTGCGCCGTCTTCGCGCTGATCAGATAAAGCGCAAAGAAGGCGAGATAGAATATCCATTGCACGCCAAGGATCACCAGCCGCTCGAACATCGTCGGCCTGGCCACCTCGATGAAGGTCATCAGGTGCATCCGCTCATTCTCGGCCTCTTCCATCAGCGTACGGATCCAGCCCTGGTCGCCGCACATCCGGCGCAGGCACCTCAGATGCGTGATCGTCGCCCCGACCATCCCCGGCACCGCGGCGACCGTCTCGAGCACGATGGCGCGATGGCCGTAACGCTTGGCGAAGAAGGTATCGGCGCAGAAGCGCAACGCCTTCGTGAAGCCCAGCGCGATGCGGTCGGACAGGTCGACGGGCTTGTGGTGCACGCCCAGGTCGACGAACGGTATGGTCTGCATGATTGCCTTCTTGTGTCAGGCCGCGGCGCGGCCGGGTTGCCGTGATGGATCGAGTTTGAAGAACAAGGCGAGTTGCAGGCTCTCGGCGATGCGCGCCGCCTTGGCCTGGAGCGCGGCGGCGGCGGCCGGTGCCATCACCGTGGCGGTCGTCTCGGCCCACAGAGTGAGCCAGCGGTCGAACAGTTCGGGCGTGATACGTGCGCTGTGCGCTGCATGCGCCGCGACGGGATTGCCCTTGTAGCGGCCGCTGGTCAGCATGACCGACGACCAGAAGCCGACGAGCTTCTCGAGATGCTCGGGCCAGTCCGTCACCGCGTCGTCGAAGATCGGCCCCAGTGCGGCATCGTCGCGCACCCGCTGGTAAAAGAGCGGGATCAGCCGCCCGAGTGACGCTTCGTCGATCTGCGTGGCCTGTTCCACGACTCGCTCCAATCATGTATCTGTGGTACATGTATCGAGTTGAATTGATACATGCAACAAAAATACATATTATATTCGGCGGATGAACGGGAAGATTGCATGCGGCTGACGCGCTACACCGACTATGCCATGCGCGTGCTGCTCTATCTCGGCGCGCGCCCCGAGCGGCTTTGCTCGATCGCCGAGATCGCCGGGGCCTATCGCGTTTCGCAGAACCATCTCATGAAAGTGGTGAACGATCTGGTGCGCCAGGGTTATGTCGCCAGCGCGCGCGGGCGGTTCGGCGGCATCCGTCTCGGCCGCCCGGCCGATGAAATCAATGTCGGTGCGGTTATCCGCCATACCGAAGACGGGTTCGAGCTGGTCGACTGCGGCGGCTGCGTCATCGCCCCGGCCTGCGGCCTGGCGGGCGCGCTGACCGAAGCGCTGGCCGCTTTCATGACCGTGCTCGACAGCTACACGCTTGCCGATCTGCTCGCCAGGGGGACCGATATCCGGGCGCTGTTCGCCGAGCCCGTTCCCGTCTGATTCCCGGGCTGTCGTGCCTGATTCTCTGTCCCGACAACGTCGTTGACAAAGTGCCGCTGCTCTAGTTACGTTACACCATCACATAGCAGGAGGAACAGGGATGCCTACGGCCACCATATCCTATCGCGGCGGCGCCTATCGCCAACGGTTCGTTCCCGCCCGTGAGCTCCAGCCGATGTCGGCCCTCAACATCACGCCGCTGATCGACGTCATGCTGGTGCTGCTGGTGATGATGATCCTGACCATCCCGGCCATGACGCACAAGGTGCCGCTCGAGCTGCCTCAACCCGGCGACGGCCCGACCCTGCACCCCGTCATCCACCAGCTCGACCTCGCCGCCAATGGTGCATTGCGCCTCGATGGCGCGGCGCTTGCTCCCGCAGCGCTGCCCGGGCGGTTGGCGGCGCTCAAGGCCGATCCCAATGCCGAGCTTCACGTCAACACCGATCCGATGACACGCTATGATCGCTTCGACGAGACGCTGGCGACGATCAAGCGCGCCCACATCACGCGGCTCGGTTTCGTCGGCAATGAGCGCTACACCGACTTCTGATCAGAGATTCGGGAACGCGCCGCCACGCGGCGCGTTCGCCTGACGAGATCCGTCTCCGGATCATTGTCGGGGAATTTTCGTGCGTCTTCTTGTAGTTTTGCCGCTGTTGCTGGCCGGTTGCGCGCCTTCGGGTGACCGCACAGCGAACGATGCGGTCGATATCAACGCCGCGGCCGAGGCGGGGCGCAATGATGTCGCCCATCATGCCTCGGCCGATAGCGGCAATACGCCGGCGATCTTGCCGGCGCCGATTGCCAGCCCGGGGCCGGTCGAGCCGGCAGAGCCCGGCACATCGGGCGGCCTGCCCAAAAGCGGCGTCGTGTCCGAGGCGCCGTTTACGCCGGACAGTGCCCAGGGCGCCGCCAATGTCGTGCAAACCTATTTCGCGCTGCTCGAGGAGGGCAAATATCGCCAGGCCCGGGCGCTGTGGGACGATGGTGGCAAGGCCTCGGGCATGGACGAGGCGGCCTTCGCCGCGAGCTTCGCCGGATATAGCGAATATCATGCCCAGATCGGCGCGCCCGGCGAGATCGATGCCGGCGCGGGCCAGCGCTACGTCACCGTGCCGGTGCAACTTTACGGTCGGCTCAAGGCAAATGCAGCGCCGTTCCACGCGCGCGGCGATGTCGTCCTGCACCGCGTCGGCGACATCGACGGCGCGACCGCCGCACAGAAGGCGTGGCATATCCGCAGCATTTCGGCGAAACCACGCCCCTGAGATTTCCGCAAAGGGCCTCGTGGCCAAGGGGTGGTAAATGCCGACGATCGCGCTGCTGATCGCCTCCAACTGCTTCATGACGATCGCCTGGTACTGGCACCTCAAGGGCGGCATGAACAAGCCGTTGCTGCTCGTCATCATGATCAGCTGGGGCATCGCGCTGTTCGAATATTGCCTGGCGGTGCCCGCCAACCGACTGGGCTATGCCCATGGCTGGAGCGGCGGCCAGCTCAAGATCGCGCAGGAAGTGATCACGCTGTTGGTGTTCGGCGTGTTCATGGTCGCTGTCCTCGGCGAACCGCTGAGCTGGCGCCACCTCGGCGCCTTTGCCTGCCTGATCGGCGCGGTCGCGTTTGTGTTCTGGGGGAAGTGATTGCCGTTTATCCGCCTGTCACGAACCAGCAATGTGCCCCTGCGAAAGCAGGAGTCCAGGGTTATCCAGCGCGGCGTTTATGATTTTGGGCATCGCTTTCGCGGCCGCACCGTTGATTGAGGCTATCGCGCCTCACCCGCCCATCGCATTGGCCAGCACAGCCAGGTCGTCATTCTCTACCGCCACGCCGGTCGCGTCGGTATCGGCCGGCGCCGCCTGGTTTCCCGCCGCCTTGTTTGCCGGCGCGGCGCCCGCGACATCATACGCGGTCCACAATATCCCGCCGGCCCATAACAAGGCCGCCCAGCGGCTGCGAAAGATCCTCGACGAGGGCATTTGCCGACCATGGCTTGCGCAGGGTTAAGGCGCCGCTGCGAGGTGCGGTTAACGTGGCGCCGCCGCGCTTGCCGTCACTGGGATGCGCGCCTAGCATCCGATCGCCGGGAGAATACAGGGGACGCGTTATGTCGATGAACAAACCCGCCTTGCTCGCAGGGTTGACACTCGGTGCGACATTGCTGGTCGCGGCCGGGGGCGGCGATCCGGCGGGCGACTCGCTGGTGCCCGCGCGCCAGGCGGCCTTCCGTTTGTCGGGTGCGACGTTCGGCGGCATGAAGGGCGCGATCGATCGCGGCGACGATCTCAAGACGCTGATGTTTCCGGCAAAGTCGCTGGCCGCCTGGGCGCACAATCTGCCCGCCATGTTCCCGGCCGGCAGCGATGGCGCGGCGACCAAGGCGCTGCCCAATGTGTGGAGCGACCGGCCCGGCTTCGTGAAGGCTGCGGCGACCTATGCCGAGGCGGCGGACAAGCTCGCCGCGCTCGTCGCAGCGGGGGACAAGCCGGGCGTCGCGGCGCAGTGGACGGCGACGCGCGCGACCTGCAAGGCATGCCACGACACCTATCACACCCCCATGCCCGATTAGCGTCGTCGGGTGGCGGGCTTGCCTTGTGTGCCGGCGCTGCTCGCCGCGCGCGCCATCGAACGGGCCGAATCCGAGGCCGCACGCGACGTCATGGTGATCGCGATGCCGCCCGGGCCGTCGACCAGCACGACGCCTTGTTCGGCGACGGCGTCGAGCGGCTCGTCGGCCGGCTGGGTCGGGCGATGGTTGGGAATCTCGGCCATCGAGGAAAAACGAATGACATTACCGCACGTTCCGGAGTTCTTGCCGTGTTGATCGATTTGTTTCTGCGTACTCATCAAAAGCCTGTGCTCGATGCGGACGAAGTTGCCGCACTCGAGGCGTCGATCGCTCGCACCCAGGAATTCGCTTCCAAGCAGATCGTCGTGCGCGAGCAGATCCCGCTGACCCAGTGCACCCTGCTGCTCGAAGGCTTTGTCGAACGCTACAAGGACATGGCCGACGGCCGCCGTCAGATCCTCGCCATCCATGTGCCGGGTGATTTCGTCGATCTGCACAGCTATCCGCTCAAGAAGCTCGAACATTCGGTCGCCGCGCTGACCCCGATCCGCGTCGCCTTCATGCCGCATGTCGCCGTCCGCGCGCTGACCGCGGCCTCGCCGAACCTGACCGAGCTGTTGTGGCGCTCGACGCTGATCGATGCCGCGATCAACCGCGAATGGATCGTATCGATCGGCGCGCGCGGCGCGGCGGTGCGGCTGGCGCACCTGTTCTGCGAAATGAACGTCCGGCTGCAGCGCATCGGCCTCAGCGACGGCAAGCAGTTCGTCTTCCCGGTGACCCAGATCGACCTCGCCGACGCCACCGGCCTGACCGCCGTCCACGCCAACCGCATGCTGCGTCAGCTACGCGAGGACGGGTTGGTCGAATTCCGCGGCGGCCATGTCCGCATCGCCGACTGGGACGCGCTGCGGCGCTTCGCCGGTTTCGATACGGGGTATCTGTTTATCGATTGAGGGTTGGGGGCGCTTTGAGGACAGCTGAGCGCTGCCTGTACCGTCCGAACGGGCACCACCCGGGCGAAGGCCGGGGCCCAGTTGGGAAACGCTGATGCTGTTGGGCTGCCCCTAGTCACGGATGGGCCGATACTGGGTGCCGGTCTTCGCCCGTGGTCAATACTCAGACGGTATAAACCCGAATTTCCGTTGGGCGCTTACTCCTCTGCGGCACGCGCATCGAACGCCGCCCGCGCTTCAGCCACCACCGCAATATGCTCGAACGCCCAGTTGCCCAGGTCCGCCACCGGTACCCGTAGCGACTGGCCAAGTTCGGTAAGTTCGTAATCCACCCGCGGCGGGATCGTCGGGAACATGGTGCGCGACACGAAGCCGTCGCGCTCCAGGCCGCGCAAGGTCAGTGTCAGCATGCGCTGCGACACGCCGCCGATCTTTCGCTTCAACTCGTTGAACCGCATCGGTCCGTCGGCCAGCGTCATCACCACCAGCACGGTCCATTTGTCGCCGACCCGCGACAGGATCGAACTCACCGCCGTGCACGCGCCCGGCAGGTGCTCGGCCATGTCGGCCACGTCGTCCTCGGTTACGTCCATGTGCCCGGGTTCCAAAAATGTGCCTCCTTGCGACGTTTTCGCAGTCATCCATATAGCCTTGGTTACAAATCAATACCAGGGAACCATGACGATGAACATCCTCCATATCGATTCCAGCATCCTCGGCGCCAATTCGGTCAGCCGCCAGCTTTCCGCCGATATCGTGGCCCGCCTTGCCGCCACCACGCCGGGCGCGACGATCATCCATCGCGACCTCGGCGAAACACCGGTGCCGCACCTTTCCGGTGGCTACATTGCCGCCGCGCAGAACCCCGATGGCGCGCATGAGCCTGCGGTGCGCGATGATCTCGCGACCGGCGGCGAGGTGCTGCGCGAATTTCTCGCTGCCGACACCGTCGTCATCGGCGTCGCCTTCTACAATTTCTCGGTGTCGAGCCAGCTCAAGGCGTGGATCGATCGTATCCTCGTCGCCGGCCAGACCTTTCGTTATGGCGCCAATGGCCCCGAAGGCCTTGCCGGCGACAAGCGCGTGATCCTCGCCATCGCCCGCGGCGGCTTCTACGGCGAAGGCGCGCCGACCGCGGCGTTCGAGCACGGTGAAACCTATCTCCGTACCGTCCTCGGCTTCATCGGCATCGCCAATCCCGAAGTCGTGATCGCCGAAGGGCTAGCCGTCGGGCCGGAGCAGCGCGTCGCGGCCATCTCCGGCGCGCAGCAGCAGATCGCTGCGCTCGCCGCCTGAACCCGAGCGTAAAGGATATCCCATGGCAACCGCCACGCTTGCTCCGCCCGCGCCAGCCATCACCGGCAACGCGCGCGCCATCACCCATCGCACCGCCGGCCAGCGCCACGGCCCGATCACCCGGCTGATCAGCCCCGGCGATCTCGGCCAGCTGGTCAAACCCTTCGTCTTCCTCGACCTGTTCGAGGCCGATCGCATCTCGGGTCGCGGCTTCGCGCCGCACCCGCATTCGGGCATCGCGACGCTGACCACCTTCCTTGCCGGCAGCACCGGCTATGCCGATTCGACCGGCAAGTCGGGCACGTTGACCGCCGGATCGGTCGAATGGATGCGCGCCGGGGCGGGCGTGTGGCACAGCGGCAACCCTGTCGAGGGCACGGGGATGCTCGGCTATCAGCTGTGGCTCGCGCTGCCGCCCGAACTCGAACTCGCCGCGCCGGAAAGTCTCTATCTCGCGCCTGACCTGGTCGCCGGGGAGGGGCCGGTGCGCGTCGTGCTCGGCGCGTATGACGGCAAGGCCAGCCCGATCGCGCTGCCCGTGCCGATCACCTACCTCCATGTCAGGCTGGCCGATGGCGAGCGCTGGACCTATCGGCCCGCTGCCGATCACGACATCGCCTGGCTGGCGCTGAACAGCGGCAAGATCCATACCGCCGGCGCGACGCTGCAGCGCGAGGTCGCCGTCTTCGCCGAAGGCAATGACGCGATCGAACTGGTCGCGGAAGGCACGGTCGAGTTCGTCATCGGCTCGGCGGCGAAGCACCCGCATCCGCTCGTCACCGGCTATTATTCGGTCCATACCAGCCCCGCCGCGCTGGTCGAGGGCGAACGCAATATCGCCGCACTCGAACACAGCCCGGCGGTCAGGGCGCTGTTCGACTAACGCTTTCACGCCGTCCCTGTCCCGTTCAGGCAGGGGAATGGAAATGCCGCCCCGGCGAGGAGCGCTGGGGCGGCACCGGTTTGAACGGGATATGCCTCATCCCGATTCAACTCTTCGCGCGTCCGCATTACGCCCGCCAGCATGACAGGACGCCCCACAAGCTACACCCCGGAGCACGCCGAAACGGCGCGGCTCTTTTACGAAATCGGTGCCACGGACGAGCAGGTCGCACGCCTGCTGCGCATCCATCTCGCCACGCTGTATCGCTGGCGCGAGCGCTATCCCGACTTCGCGGAGGCGGCACTGGTCGGCAAGGATGACGCGGACGCCCGCGTCAAAGCCGCCATGTACCGCCGCGCGATCGGCTACGATTATCGCGAGACCAAGGCCTTTCTGCCGCTCGGCGCCAAGGAGGCGGTGGAGATCGAGGTCACCCGCCACGCGCCCGCCGATCCGCGCGTCGGCATGCAATGGTTGCGCATCCGCCGTCCCGCCGAATGGCGCGAACCCCGCGAAGTCGACGGCAATGCTGATCTCGCCGAGCGCCTTGCCGAGGCTTTGGCCAATGTCGAGGCCGCGAGCGCGGCAAGAGAACGCGAATGACGGCTGCGATGTTGGGATGCCTCCGCTATATCTGCCGCTGGTCGCGATAAGAGATCATGTCGAACGTCAGCTATTCGCATAATGCGTTGAGAATAGCGGCCGTGCCCGGCCGCACGAAACCTTCTCGCGCTGTCGAACAGCCATACTATTCGATGTTGGATCCAGTTACTTATTCGGCGGCTCGTCATCTCCCGGTGCACGCGGCGCTACCCGAAAACGCGACCCCATCGGGTCGCAAAAGGGGGTGTGTTCGGGGAATGGGCTGTCGCTTTTACTTAACGGATATTTGCGCCGCGCCAGCCTCGCTATGCGGCGCCGCCGAGATAATGCGCCTGCGCCGCATCCGTCGCGTTGACCGCGAGGATCGAGCGCGCGTCACCTGGCGGTCGCGGGCGGCCCTTGCGGTCACCGGCGGCGTGGATCACGCGTTCGAGCAATTCCTGCCCTTCCTGCCACCAGCCGATCCCGCTCGCCGCGTTGAGATGTCCCTGTTCGCCGGCATCGATGAAATGGCTTCCCCAGGACGCGGCGAGGCTGTGCGCACGCTCGATCGTGATCCACGGGTCGTCGCGGCTGGCGACGACGATCGACGGGAAGGGCAGGGCCGTCAACGGCGTCGGGTGGAACGCCTTGAGATCGTCCTGTGCATCGGCGCGGTCGACATCGGCGGGCGCGACGAGCAGCGCACCGGCGACCGGCCAGCCATAAGGCTGGCGCGTCAGTTCGGCCCACCATGCGACGGCAAGGCAGCCCAGGCTGTGCGCGGCGAGGATCACCGGCGCCTGCGCGCCGCGGATCGCCTGGTCGAGCTTGGTCACCCAGGCGTTGCGGTGCGGCGTATTCCACATGCCGAGCTCGACGCGCAGCGTATCGGGCCGGGCCGATTCCCACAGGCTCTGCCAGTGCGAAGGGCCGGAGCCGCCCAGGCCCGGCACGGTGAGGATGGTCGGTTGAACGGGGTCGTATGGCGAAAACCTGCCCATGATCCGTCTCCACGCTGTCCCGCCTCGGGGGGTGCGGGATATAAAGGAGACGTGACCGCGCGAGGTTCTAGGGGGACGCCCTGCGGCCACGCCTCCCGCCCCGAAACTTATTCCTACTAAATTGATGGGCAATAGACATGCGCCCAGTGGAAGGCGGGTTGCGACGAGATGAAAAAGGCGCCGATCCGGCCGCTGCACATGCTCCGTCCGTCGGTCTATCGCCCACCCGCGACACGTCGATGACAAGGCTTTGCCGTCGCGACTCGGCTTTGATAGGGCAGGGCATGGCAAAGCTTCGCGCCGACCAGATGCTCGTCGATCGCGGCCTTGCCGAGAGCCGGACGCGCGCCCAGGCGCTGATCATGGCCGGTCTGGTATTCGCCGGCGAGCGCAAGATCGACAAATCGGGGCAGACGCTGCCCGACGATGTCGTGCTCGAGGTGCGCGGGCGCGATCATCCCTGGGTGTCGCGCGGCGGCATCAAGCTGGCACACGGCCTCGATCATTTCGGCTGGGATGTGACCGGGGCGGTGGCGATCGATGTCGGCTCCTCGACCGGCGGCTTCACCGACGTGCTGCTCTCGCGCGGCGCGGCGCGGGTCTATGCCGTCGACAGCGGCACCAACCAGCTCGCCTGGAAGCTGCGTCAGGACGAGCGCGTGATCGTCCACGAGCAGACCAGCGCGCGTATCCTCACCGCGGCGCACATCCCCGAGCCCGTCGACCTCATCGTGTGCGACGCCAGCTTCATCGGCCTCGCCAAGGTGCTCGACGTGCCGCTCGGCTTCGCGCGCGCCGGCGCGCGGCTGCTCGCGCTGGTCAAGCCGCAGTTCGAGGCTGGGCGCGGCGAGGTCGGCAAGGGCGGCGTGGTGCGCGATCCCGTCATCCACCAGCGCGTGTGCGACGAGGTTGCCGCCTGGGTCGCGTCGCGCGGCTGGCGCGTCGATGGCGTGGTCGAGAGCCCGATCACGGGGCCGGAGGGTAATGTCGAATTCCTCCTTGCCGCGACACATGTCCCAGCTTGACGCTGGGCCGTTTCGCATGCGCAATATGAGGCGTGGCGATGGGACCGATTTGGCGGTATTGCGCCGGATCGCAAAAGGATGATGGTGGCTTGAGGGAAATCGCGTCGAAAGGGCAGTTGCGTGGGGCGTTCCTGCGCTGGGCCGTCGTGACCGTGCCGTTCATCGTGCTGCTCGGCTTCACCTCGGCGCGCCTTGCGCCGTCGGGCGCCGACAATCGCTGGTACAACGCCCTCACCAAACCGGCGATCACGCCGCCGGACTGGGCCTTCCCGGTCGCCTGGACGACGATCTACGTGTTGCTCGGCCTGGCGCTGGCGATGATCATCCACGCCCGCGGCTCGCGCATGCGCGGCCCGGCGATCGTCTCGTTCGTCGTGGCGCTGGTCGCCAACCTGATCTGGTCGCCGCTATTCTTCGGCATGCACCAGGTGTTCTGGAGCCTGGTGCTGATCGGCATCATGTTCGGCCTGGCGCTGATCACCACCCTGTTGTTCGGCCGGGTGCGGATCGGTGCGGCGCTGTTGCTGGTGCCTTATCTCGCCTGGCTGATCTATGCCGGGGCGCTCGAATACCAGTTGATGCAGCTCAATCCCGGTGCCGAAACCCTTGTGCCGTCGAGCGCGACTACCCAGATCATCACCTGACGTGACACGGGATTTTTGACGCCATGCAATCCGAAAACAAGATCTTCGACGATTTCGCCAAATTCGTGAACGGCGCTGCCGGCACGCTCGCCGGCATGGGCCGTGAGGCCGAGGCCGGCGCTCGCGCTCGCGCCAAGGAATGGATCGGCGGTCTCGACTTCGTCAGTCGTGACGAGTTCGAGGCGGTAAAGGCGATGGCCGCCGCCGCGCGCGACGATGCCGATGCGCTGCGCGCGCGCCTCGATGCGCTCGAAGCCAAGGCGGCGAAGCCGGCGAAGAAGGCTGTCTGACGATCTTTTCCACAGCTTTCTCTACAGAACTGCCAACAGCCGGCTTGTGCCGCTACGTGCCATTCGCCACCACATCTGGTAACGGTGTGGGGGCAAGGTAAGATGATGCTCGACGAAGCCGACTACGACCGCGAAGACGCCGCCCCGATCGACATGCTCGAAAGCTACTTCGCCGCGCATGGCTGGGAGCATGAACGCCAGGACGATGAGGTTGTCGCCAAGGTCAAGGGCAGCTGGACGCAATATGAGCTGCGCGCCCTGTGGCGTGAGGACGACAGCGTCATCCAGTTCCTCGCCTTTCCGGACGTGCGCGTGACCGAGGATCGCCGCGTCGCGATCTACGAGGCGATCGGCCTGATCAACGAACAGATGTGGGTCGGTCATTTCGAGCTGTGGTCGTCGAGCGGCATCCTGCTCTATCGCCACGCCGCGATGGTCGATGGCGAGGACGGCACGCTGTCGTTGCGCGCCGCCGAACTGCTGGTCGAATCCGCGATCGACGAGTGCGAGCGCTTCTACCCCGTATTCCAGTTCGTGCTGTGGGGCGGCAAGAGCCCCAAGGAAGCTCTCGCCGCCGCGATGACCGAGACACAGGGCGAGGCGTGAGTTCGCCGAGGCTTTGGCTGATCGGCTGCGGCAACATGGCCGGCGCGATGCTGCGCCGCTGGATCGATGCCGGCGTGGTCGCGGGCGACGCTGTCGATGTCGTCAACCGTTCGGACCGCGAGCTGCCGCCGGGCGTGCGTCAGGCCCGCGAACTGCCTGATGGTCCGCTCCCCGACATGGTCATGCTGGGCATGAAGCCGCAACAGCTCGACGACATCGCTGCCACCCATGGCGAGCGCATTGCCGGGGTGCCGGTGTTGGTCTCGATCCTCGCCGGCGTCGAGGAGTCGGCGCTGGCGGCACGTTTCCGGGCCGGCGCCATCGTGCGTGCGATGCCCAATCTGCCGGTCACGCTCGGCAAGGGTGTGGTCGCGCTGTCGTCCGAAAGCGCCGATGATGATTCAAGGCGTGCCGTCGAAGGCCTAATGAGCCCGCTTGGTCTGGTTGAGTGGATCGATGAGGCACGCCTGTTCGACGCGGTTACGGCACTTGCAAGCTGCGGGCCCGGTTTCGTCTATCGCTTCATCGATGCGCTGGCCGGGGCAGGGGCGGCGCTTGGTTTGCCCGCCGATCAGGCCGCGCGGCTCGCACTGGCGACGGTCGAGGGCTCTTCGCTGCTCGCTGCCGCGGCCGATGTCGGGCCGGCCGTGCTTGCCGATCGCGTTGCGAGTCCGGGCGGATCGACCCGGGCGGGCCTCGACGTGCTCGATCGCGAGGACGGCCTCGCCGCGCTGCTCAAAGAGACGCTGGCCGCAAGCGAACGCCGCAACGCCGAGATGGCAGCGGCTGCGCGCTAGCCCGTCAGCCTTTCAGATTCTCGAGTCGTTTGCGCTCTTCGGGCGGGATCAGGCCTTCGAGCACTGCCCAGAACCCGCCGACCGCGGCCTGACCGGCGCTGGCATAGGCCGACGACAGCCGCTCGCGCAGTGCCTCGAACAGCTCGTTCTCGAGCTTCTGCCCGTCCGGGGTCAGGCGCAGCAGGCGTTGACGCCGGTCGCGCGTGCCCGCGCGCGTCTCGACCATGCCGCGTTCGGTCAGCTCGGTCAGCACGCGGCCAAGCGATTGCTTGGTGATCGCGAGCAGCGAGAGCAGTTCGCTGACGGTGAGATCCGGCTGTCGCGCGATGAAGTACAGCGCGCGGTGATGCGCTCGACCGAGACCCTCTTGCGAGAGGCCCTGGTCGATCGACCGGGTGAGATGGCTGTTGCCGAAATACAAAAGCTCGAGCCCGCGACGGAGCTCGGGCTCGCGCAGGAACAGCGGCGAAGCGGACGTGACTGGGGAGGCCATGTTGACCGGCTTTGGCCACAGACCTATCAGACCTTCAACCCCCAAAAATGTAACAATTTGTAGAAATGAGCCATGGCCGACAACGCGACTGCTATTTCCGCTACGAATGCCGCAACGTTGTTCGCCTTCGAGCCGCATCCGTCGCCGTTCGATATCAATGAGCGCGCGAAGCTGCTTCAGGACCCTGGATTCGGGCGAATTTTCACCGATCACATGGCGACGGTGCGCTATAGCGAGGCCAAGGGCTGGCACGACGCCAAGATCGGTCCGCGCGAGGTATTCCAGATGGATGCCGCCTCGGCCGTGCTGCACTATGCGCAGGAGATTTTCGAGGGGTTGAAGGCTTACCGACTCGAAGACGGCGGCACGGCGCTGTTCCGTCCCGAGGAAAATGCCGCGCGTTTTCGCCGTTCCGCACAGCGCATGGCGATGGCCGAACTGCCCGAAGAGCTGTTCGTCGCCTCGTGCCGCGAACTGGTCAAGATCGAGCGCGAGTGGATTCCGACGATCGAGGGCGGCTCGCTCTATCTCCGGCCGTTCATGATCGCGAGCGAGGTGTTCCTCGGCGTGAAGCCGTCGACCGAATATATCTATGCGGTGATCGCCTCCTCGGCGGGCAATTATTTCAAGAGCGGCACGCCGGCGATCTCGCTCTGGGTGTCGGAAGATTACACCCGCGCCGCACCCGGCGGGACGGGCGCCGCAAAATGCGGTGGCAACTATGCCACCAGCCTCGTCGCGCAGGCGCAGGCGACCAAGCTCGGCCACGACCAGGTGCTGTTCCTCGATGCGGTCGAGCGCCGCTGGATCGAGGAGCTTGGCGGCATGAACATCTTCTTCGTGCTCGACGATGGTTCGCTGATCACCCCGCCTTTGGGCGGCACGATCCTGCCCGGCATCACGCGCGATTCGCTGCTGATCCTGGCGCGCGACCTCGGGCTGACGGTGCGCGAAGAGCCCTATGCGATCGACCAGTGTCGCGCCGATGCGCAGAGCGGGCGGCTGCGCGAAGCCTTTGCCTGCGGCACGGCGGCGGTGATCACGCCGATCGGGCGCATGGCGTCCAAGAGCGGCGCCTTCACCATCGGCAGCGGCGGACCGGGCCAGACCACGATGAAGCTGCGCCAGTCGCTGGTCGACATCCAGCGCGGTGCCGCACCTGATCCGCACAATTGGCTCGACCGCCTCGACTAAAGGGCTTTTCTCTCCGGCGCAGGCCCCCTAAAGGCCTGCGCTCGCCTGGTGGGGCGTCGCCAAGTGGTAAGGCAGCGGCTTTTGGTGCCGCCATTCGCAGGTTCGAATCCTGCCGCCCCAGCCAATCCCGTTTCCTGGCCATAATGCCGATGCGATGGTCACGCCTGCATCGTCATCGTGCGGCCGCGGCCGGTGGAAATTCCCGCTCCGAACTCGATCGCTCCACTGCGGCGAGCGACGGCCCGGAGGCCGATTTCGCGGCGAGTTCTCCCGACTTCTGCGCCTGGCGGAGCAGCAGGTCGGTCGCCGCATCGCGATTGACAGGTCGGGATAGCAGATAGCCCTGCCCGAACAGGCAGCCGAAGCCGCGTAATTGCGACAATTGGCTTTCCGTCTCGATTCCCTCGGCAACGACCTGGATGCCGAGCTTGCGGGCGATCAGGAACAATCCCTCGACGATCGCACTGCTGGCATCTTCCGGTGCCAACCGGCTGACGAAGGACTTGTCGATCTTGATCACATCGACCGGAACCGTCAGCAGGTGCGATAGTGACGCGAAGCCGGTGCCGAAGTCGTCGAGCGCAACACGGAGTCCCTTCCGGCGCAGCGCCTTGATCTCTCGGGTCGCCGCCGCCGCGCCCCGGCCCAGATAGACGTCTTCCGTAATCTCGACGATCAGGTGATCCAGCGAGACGTTCTGGTGCAGGAAGGCGCGGGTGAGTTGCGCATCGAGCCCGCCGCGCTGGAAGTCCGCGGCGGACAGGTTGACACTGACATGCTGGATGGGAATGCCCTGGTCCAGCCAGCAACGGATGTCGCCGGCGACGCGTGACAGCATCAGTTCGGTTATCCCCGAGGCGACAAGCGTGTCTGACGTCGCATCGGAAAATTCCGCTGCAGAAAGTACTTCGCCGCTGGCGGTGGTGAGGCGACACAAGGCCTCCAGGCCGACGATGTCGCCGGTATCGAGCCGGACCACGGGTTGGTAAAAGGCATCCAGTCGGTTTTCGCGCAGCGCGGTGGCGACCTCGCGAATGGCGGACAGGCGGCGCGTTATGGCAGTGCCGATGCCGGGCCAATAGCGGACAAAGCCGCCGCGCCCGGTTTCCTTGGCATGGTAGAGAGCGAAATCGGCATTTTGGCGCACGCTGTCGGCGGAGCGATCGGCAGGGGAGAGAACGGCCCCGCCGATCGTCGCCTGGGGCTGAACGAGATGGCCACCGCATTGAACCGGATCGACCAGCCGATCGAGGATTCGCGCAGCGACACCCTCGATATCGCGCAGCGCATCCGGATCATG
This sequence comes from Pseudomonadota bacterium, assembly GCA_040390605.1. GTDB lineage: Bacteria > Pseudomonadota > Alphaproteobacteria > Sphingomonadales > Sphingomonadaceae > Sphingomonas. The sequence goes on along the minus strand of JAZJXZ010000015.1, from coordinate 61,471 downwards.
GACAATGACGGCGAATTCGTCGCCGCCGAGCCGGTAGGTCTTGTCGGGTTCGCACTCCGCCGCAATCCGCGACGCAACCTCCTGCAGCAGAATATCGCCCGCGTGATGCCCGAAGGTATCGTTGACGATCTTGAGATTATCGAGATCTGCAACCAGCAGCGCCCATGCGCCCGGCTCGCGGCAAGCGAGCGCGTTGAGTGCCGCGTTGAAGCACCCTCGATTGGCCAGACCGGTAAGGCCATCCATATTCGCGAGGCGGTCGCGTTCGACCACCCGCTCGTGGCGCTCCAGCGCGATGGCGCAAAGGTGCAGGCAGGTTTCGACGATCTTCTGTTCGGTCCTCGTCGGGCCGCGACATTCGCCAAAATAGAAGGCGAAGGTTCCGAGCACCTGCCCCTGCGATCCGACGATGGGACTGGACCAGCACGACTTGAGGCCGAGCGGCAGGGGGAGATGCTTGTAGTCCGCCCAGCGCGGGTCGGTGTCGATATCGATCACCGCAATAGGCGTCCGCAGAAAAGCCGCGGTGCCGCACGAGCCGACATTCGGCCCGATCGCCAGACCATCGAGCGCGGCGGAATAGAAGTCGGGAAGACTTGGGCCGGACAGAGGATGAAGAAGACCCGCGCGATCGGTCGTCAATACAGAGCAGACAGTGCCGGGCACCAGCCTCTCCACCTCGACGCAGAGGCGATCGGCAGTCGATTTCAGGGTTTCGCCCTTCGCCACCATTTCCAGGATGATATTCTGCAATCGCAGCACAGCGATGTATCCAATAACGTGACTGTACCTCTTAGCCATCGCAGCGAGAAATTCTGGACAACAAACGTTCTCAACAAGGCATTAAGGCCGGCGCATTCATGCCACGGTCAGCGCAGGCTCCGCAGATGAAGGTGCGCCTGGGACATTCCTGCGACAATTGACGTTTACCGGCGCAGCCCGCTGTCCCGGCCGGGCCGGGGACAGATATCGAAAGGGCGGACGTTGCGCGTAATCACCATCGGCATGACGGCATTGGCGTTCGGCACGCTGGCGAGCCCGTCGCTCGCCCAGACGGCGCGCCCGTCGCGGCCGGCGCCGGCCCCCACGCCGGCGCCTGATGCCGAAGAGGACGCCGGTCCCGACGTGGTGGTCGAGGGCAATCGTCTGCCGCCCGGTTCGGTTGGTGGCGACATTCCGCCCGAGCAGGTGCTGAGCCCCGCCGATATCCGATCTTATGGCGTCAGTTCGCTCAACGACCTGCTCACCGAACTCGGGCCGGAAACGCGCAGCGCCGGCGGCGGCGCACCGGTGGTATTGCTCAACGGGCGGCGCATCTCGAGCTTTGCCGAGATACGCGACATCCCGACCGAGGCGATCGCGCGCATCGACATCCTGCCCGAGGAAGTCGCGCTGAAATTCGGCTACAGCGCCGATCAGCGTGTGGTGAATGTCGTGCTGCGCACCCGCTTCCGCGCGGTGACGCTGGAGGCGTCCGATTCGCTGTCGACCGATGGCGGTCGCAATACCCCGACCGGCCATGTCGACGGGCTCAAGATCGCCCGCGACACGCGCCTCAACCTCGACCTCAACTACACATCGAGCGATCCGCTGTTCGAGAGCGACCGCAACCTCACCAGCCGAGCGACGGTGGGAACGGTCGGGTCGGGGCCGACCGTGGTCGATAACGTCGACCAGTCGCGTTATCGCACGTTGCTATCGGGGAGCCAGAGCTTCGCCGCCAACTTCGTCTACAGCCGCCCGCTCGGCAAGGTGAACGCGACGATCAACGGCCGCGTACAGGACGATTCGTCGACCGGCTATCAGGGCTTGCCCGACGTACTCTTCAACGTGCCGGCGACCAGCCCCTTCGCGACCTCGGCGCAGGATGTGAAGATCGCGCGCTACATTCTCAGTGCGCCGATCGCGCAGCGCAGCTCGACGCTGGCAACTCATCTCGGTGTTGGTCTCAACGGCAATATCAGCGCGAAATGGCGCTGGTCGTTCACCGGCAATTACGACCGCAGCTATGTCGAGACCTTCACCGACAACGGCTTCGATCCGGCGGCGTTGCAGAATCGCGTCACGGCCAACGATCCGACCTTCAATCCCTATGGCCCGATACTGCCCAACCAGCTTGCGGTCGCGCCGGGCAACCAGGCATATTCGACGTCCAACGCCGTGGTCGGCGACGTGTTGCTCAACGGGCCGTTGTTCAAGCTGCCGGCGGGTGCGGTATCGACCGCGATCCATATCGGCGGCCAGGCGACGACCTTCGACACGCGCTCGCTGCGGCTGTTGTCGCCACTGACGGCATCGTCACAGCCATCGGCCTTTGGAACGCCCTTGGCGCTTGGCGTCCCGCAAACCGCGTCGCTGACGCGCAACATCGTCAACGGCCGGGTCAATATCGACGTGCCGCTGACCGGGCGGCGCGCCAAGTTCCTCGACGCGATCGGCGACCTGTCGCTCAACGCCAACCTCGCGGTCGACCAATTGTCGGGCTTCGGCACCTTGTGGACGATCGGCTATGGCGCGAACTGGTCGCCCGTGCCCTCGCTCCGCCTGATCGCTTCGTTCACCGACCAGGATCAGGCGCCGAGCTCGCAACAGCTGGGCAACCCGGTGATCGTCACGCCCAATGTGCGTGTGTTCGACTATCTGAAAGGCGTGACGGCCGACGTCACGCAGGTCGCAGGCGGCAACCCGGCGCTGATCTCGAGCGAGAAGCACGTGTTCAAGCTCGGCGCGACCTTCAAGCCCTCGGCGACCAAGGACTTCACCTTCACCGTCAATTTCAACAAGACCGGCGTCGACAATCCGATCGCCAATCTGCCGTCGGACACGCCGGATATCGAGGCGGCATTTCCCGGGCGCTTCCTTCGCGACAGCAATAACATGCTGACGCGCATCGACAGCCGCCCGGTCAATTTCCTTCGCCAGGACACCGAGGAACTGCGCTTCGGCGTCAACATGTCGTTCCCACTCAAGTCGAAGGCGCAAAAGGCGTTCGAGGCGTTCCGCGCCGGCAAGGGGCCCAATCCCTTCACCGGCCTTGCCGGCGTGTTCGGGCGGCGGCCGGGCGGCCAACAGGGCGGTGGCCGAGGCGGCGACGGTCAGCGCGGCGACGGGCAGCGTGCCCAGGGCGTTCCGCCTGCGGATGGGACGCAGCCGCCACCGCCCGATGGCGGCGCGCAGACGGGCACGCCGCCCGCAACTGGCGATGGCGCGCCGGGCGGCGGTCGTCCCGGCGGCTTTGGCGGCGGTGGTTTCGGTGGTCGCGGCGGACGCGGCGGTGGTGGCGGCTTCGCCAATCGCCTTGCCAGCGCAACGGGCGGCCGCGCGCAATTCGCGGTCTATTACACCATGAACCTCGTTAACCGCGTGACCGTGGCCAATGGCGTCGCGCCCATCGACCTGCTCAATGGCGGCGCGACCGGTGCCGGTGGTGGTCAGCCGCGGCATGAGATCGAGGGGCAGGCGGGTTACAGCAACAATGGCCTTGGCTTCCGGTTGAGCGCAAACTGGCAGAGCGCGACCGACGTGACCGGCGGTGCGGCGGGCACGTTCAGCACGCTGCATTTCGGTAGCCTCGCCAAGTTCGACCTTCGGCTGTTCGACGATTTCACGCAGAATCTCGACTTCCTCAAGAAGCATCACTGGGCGAAGGGCCTGCGGGTCGGGCTGGCAGTGACCAACATACTCAACACCCGGCAGCGTGTGACCGACCAGTCCGGTACGGTACCGCTGAGCTATCAGGGCGCCTATCTCGATCCGCAGGGCCGCGCGCTGAAGCTGACGGTGCGCAAGCTGCTGTTCTGAGCGCGCCCTGGATCGACGTCGAGGCATTGCGCCCGTGCGGTAAGGCGTTAGTCTCGCGCGAAACGAACCCGGGGGCCGCATGAACAGTCTTTTTCGCCGCAAGCTCGTCACCGAGGCGCGGCCCGAGCATCAACTGGCCCGCACGTTGAGCTGGCCGCATCTCGTCGCGCTGGGCGTCGGCGCGATCGTCGGCACCGGCATCCTGACACTGATCGGCGTGGCGTCGGACCGCGCCGGGCCGGCCGTATTGCTGAGCTTCGTCGTGGCGGGCGCAATCTGTGCCTGCGCCGCGCTCTGCTATGCCGAGATGGCGACGATGATCCCGGCTTCGGGTAGTGCATACACCTACAGTTATGCCGCATTGGGGGAGATCATCGCCTGGGTCGTCGGGTGGAGCCTGATCCTCGAATATTCGCTGGTCGTGTCGACCGTTGCCGTCGGCTGGTCGGGCTATGCGGTCGGCTTCCTCGGTGGCTGGAATATCGTCCTGCCCGAATGGATGACGCATGGCCCGGTGATGGGCGAGGGGTGGCACGTTGCGAGCTGGGGGATCAACCTGCCGGCGGTGTTCATCATCACGGTGGTCGCTGGCCTGCTGACGCTCGGTACGCGTGAGAGCGCGCGGATTAACACCACGCTGGTGGTGATCAAGATCGTCACGCTCGCCTTGTTTGTGCTGGTCGCGCTGCCGCATTTCGATGCCGCCAACCTGCATCCCTTTTCGCCTTACGGCTACGGCAGCGCCGCAGGCGCCGGCGGCGTGAAATACGGCATGATGGGTGCGGCGGCGATCATCTTCTTCGCCTTTTACGGCTTCGACGCGATCTCGACCGCAGCCGAGGAGGCCAAGAATCCCGAGCGTGACATGGCGATCGGCATCGTCGGGTCCATGGTCGCCTGCACCGCGATCTATATGATCGTCGCGGCGGCGGCGGTCGGCGCGGTGCATTTCGAGATCTTCGGCAAAAGTGCCGAGCCGCTGGCGCTGATCCTGCGCTCACTACACCAGGACGGGGTGGCCAAGATCGTCGGCGCGGCGGCAGCAATCGCGCTGCCTACGGTGATCCTCGGCTTCCTGTACGGCCAGAGCCGCATTTTCCTGGTCATGGCGCGCGACGGCTTCCTGCCGCCGGCGCTGGCGCGGATCTCGACGCGCGGCACCCCGGCGCGGATTACTGTGGTCACCGCGATCTTCGTCAGCATCATTGCCGCGCTAACACCGCTCGACGTGATCGCCAGCCTGGCCAATGCCGGCACCCTGTGCGCCTTCATTGCGGTGGCGACCTGTGTGCTGGTGCTGCGGCGGCGCGATCCGGCGGCTAAGCGGGCGTTTCGCGTGCCGGCCGTCTGGATCATCGCGCCGGGGGCGATCATCGGCTGCCTGTATCTTTTCACCAGCCTGCAGGTGGTGACGCAGAAATCCTTCTTCATCTGGAACGCGGTCGGGCTGCTGGTCTATTTCGCCTATGGCAGGGCGCGGGCGGTGCTTGGCTAATCCCGTAAGGCCGCTATGGCGGCCGCAGCTAACCCGGGAGCAGCGGCATTGTCGGCGCAAAATGAAGGCGAATCCAACCTGGTGCTGTTCTCGGCACTGGCGGCCAATCTTGGCATCGCGGTGGCGAAGTTCGTCGCCGCGACGATCACCGGATCGTCGTCGATGCTCACAGAGGGTTTCCACTCGGTGGTCGACAGCCTCAATCAGGTGTTGTTGCTCTTCGGCCAGCGGCAGGGGCGCAAGCCGGCCGACGAGGCACACCCCTTCGGCTATGGTCGCGAGCTGTATTTCTGGAGCTTCGTCGTCGCGATCCTGATCTTCGCGGTCGGCGCCGGAGTGTCGATCTACGAAGGCTGGGAGCACATCAAGCACCCCGAGCCGCTGTCCAATCCGCTCATCAACTATATCGTGCTGGGCGTGGCGTTCGCGATGGAGGGCGGATCGTGGTTCGTGGCGATGCGCGAATTCGCCGCTGCCAATCGCAAGGGCAGCTGGTGGGGCGCGGTGCGGCGGTCGAAGGACCCGGCCGGGTTCATTGTGCTGTTCGAGGACACCGCGGCGCTGGCGGGCCTGGTGATCGCCGCCATCGGCGTGTGGGCGAGCCACGCCTTTGACGATCCGCGCCTCGATGGCGTCGCCTCTATCGTCATCGGCGTGTTGCTTGGCATCGTCGCGGCCTTTCTGGCACGCGAGGCCAAGGGGTTGCTGATCGGCGAGGGCGCCGACCCGGCGATCGTGGCGCGTGTCCGCGCGATCGTCGACGGCCATCCCGCGATCACGACGGTCAACCATGTCCGCACGATCCATACCGCGCCGACGAGTATCTTCGTTGCGATCAGCGCCGATTTTCGCGACAGCCTGACGATGGGCGAGGCGGAAACCCTGATCGAGGGGATCGAGACCGCCCTGAAACAGGCGATACCGGAATTGTCGTCGATCTATATCCGGCCGGAAAAGCGTGAGGACGCCGTCACTTTCCATCCGACGCCGATCGCGCCATGATCGGCGTTCTGTAGCTCAAAGGGGTAGGGCGGATGGCTTTGTCGCGGCGCGAGATACTGGCGGGCGCCTTCGGCGCCTTCGGCGCCGCGGCGCTGTGGTCGGTGCCGGGCTGGGCGCAGGACCTTCCCGTGCAGACGATCCCGCCATCTGCACCCGTTGCGCCGGTGACGCCGGTGCCCCCGGCAGCTGGATTTGCGGTCGACTGGCAGGGTGGCACGCAAACGCCCGACACCGTCGCTTCACTCGAGGCGCAGATCGCGCTGGTCAAGGGGCTGGCGATCAAGCCCGAGGCCATGGCTTTCTTCGCCGCGCAGCCGATCACGGTCGATCTCTCCGGTACCACTGCCACGCGTGCCACCGCGACTGGCATCATTTTCGGCCGCAGACCCGTGCCGCCCGAAAATCCGGTGCTGTTGCACGAGTTGCTGCATCGCTATCATCTCGAGAAGCTCCCGCAAGGCTATGACAACCCGCAGATCATAGCCTTTTACGACGCCGCCAAGGCGGCTGGCGCCTATCCCGCCACGGAATATATGTTCAGGGATCGCAGGGAGTTCTTCGCGATGTGCGGCAGCGTCGCGCTCTATGGCAAAGCGGGTCGCCAGCCGCTGACGCGGGCCAGCGTCCAAACGAACCTGCCCGACGTCTATGCCTGGATGGTGAACGAATTCGGGCTGATTATTTAACGCCGGCCGGGGTCAGCTCGATCACGTCGAGCAGCGACTCGAAGCGCGGAGAAGGGAATGCCACGCGCCACCGTTGCGGGCCGATGCGCTCGACATAGCCGGCCAGGTCGCGTTGCGTATCCTGGCCATAGGCCATCGGCTTGATCTCGTCGCCCAGCACCATCGTGCCGAGAAATACGCCTCTGGCCGCATTGTCGGCGAACAGCAGCCCCGTGGGGCGCTGGGCGCCGCCGATCTGGGTGAGCCTCGACGCCTCAGTCTCGGCTGCGATTGTGCAATCGGCGGTCGGGTAGACGGTGAAATCCTGCATCGCCGGGCCGTTGGCACCCACCTTGTACACCCGACAACGATAGCGACCCGGCGGCGGCAAAGCGCCGTCGGGCATCGCCCGGTCGGGGTCGAACAGGGCATCGAGTGCATCGATTTGCGGTCCCTTGCCGGCGGCGCGCGCCTTGGCGACGGCGGTGACCCAGCTGTTGTGCCAGGTGCGCAGCCGCTCGCGATCGGCATCGGTGACCACCTGGTGCCAGTCGGCACGCGGCGACGGCGCGCCCGCGACGTGCTTGTCGCGGTGATGGCATGCACCGAGCGTCGCGGCGGCGCACAAGGCGAAGGCAAGGGCTGATCTGTTCACGCGACCGCTTTTCATTGGGCTTGCCGCCATCCTAACCGGCTTGGCGCGCGCTGGCCACAGCCGATCAGGCTGCGGTCCACCCGCCATCGACCGACAGGTTGGCGCCGGTGATCGATTTGGCTTCGTCGCGGCACAGGAACAAGGCCAGCGCGGCGACCTGTTCCGAGGTGACGAACTCCTTGGTCGGTTGCGCATCGAGCAGCACGTCGTTGATCACCTGCTCGCGGGTCAGGCCGCGCGTCTTCATAGTATCGGGGATCTGGCTTTCGACCAGCGGCGTCCAGACATAGCCCGGCGAGATGCAGTTGACCGTGATGCCGTGCGTCGCGGTTTCCAGCGCGATCGTCTTGGTCAGCCCGGCAATGCCGTGCTTGGCCATGACGTACGCACTCTTGTTGGGGCTGGCGACGAGGCTGTGCGCCGAGGCGGTGGAGATGATGCGGCCCCATTTCGCCGCCTTCATCAGCGGCACCGCGGCCTGGATCAGATACCAGGCCGAGGTCAGGTTGATCTTGATGATCGCCTCGAACTTGTCGGCCGGGAAATCCTCGATCGGCGCGACGTGCTGGATGCCGGCATTGTTGACGATGATGTCGGGGCCGCCGAGCTCGGCATGGCAGCGCGCGACCATCGCCTGGATCTGATCGGGCCTGGTCATGTCCGCCGCATCGTACAGCGCCTTTGCCCCGCTGGTCACTTCGAGCGCGGCGCGTTCGGTCTCGATCGCCGCAGCGTCGCCGAAGCCGTTGATCACGACGCTGGCACCCTCGGCGGCGAAGGCCTTGGCGTAAGCGAGGCCGATGCCCGAGGTGGAGCCGGTGACGATCGCGGTCTTGCCCTTGAGGAACATGGCTTACTCCTTGGTGGGGATGGGTTGCGGGCGCAGCGCCAGGTCGAACGACGCGCTCTTGCCGGTTTGGATGTTGTGGGCGACGAGTTCGGCATTGGCCATGGTCTCGTCGACCGCGGCGCGGCCGGCGGCCCAATGCTCGCGCATCGTGCGCGCCGAGAATTCGAAATCGCGGCTGCCGCCTTCCCACGCGTTGGCGCGGTAGATCAGATGGACGAGGTTGACCGGCTGCTCGGCGGCGCGGGCGGCGAGGGCGCGCACGTCGGCGTCGTCGCGCAGCTCGGGTGGCAGCTTGGCCAGTACCTTGCGGATCGCCTCGCGCTCCTGGCGCAGCTTCATCACCTGGTCGGAAATCTGCCGGGTGCGGCTGGAGAAGCGAATCTCCTTCTCGCGCGCCATCACATCCATGATCGTCCGGGGGCACTCGGTCGCGGCAGCGAACAGGTCGACCTGGAAGGCGAGCAGCGGCTCGGTCTGATGATCCAGCACATGGGTCAGCGGGGTGTTGGAAACGAGACCGCCATCCCACCACAGCCGGCCATCGATCTCGATCGGCGGCAGGCCCGGCGGCAGCGCGCCCGAGGCCATGATGTGACGCGCGTCGATGCGGGTCTGGGTGGTGTCGAAATAGTTGAAATTGCCGCTCTCGACATCGACCGCACCGACCGACAGGCGAACCGGTCCCTTGTTGAGCAGGTCCCAGTCGACCAGCACGTCGAGCGTCTGTTTGAGCGGGGTGGAATCGTAGAAGCTCAGTGCGGCCATGCTGCCGGGGGTGGCCATCAGCGGCGGGATGAGGCGCGGAGTGAAGAAGCCCGGCACGCCGGCAGCCATGACGAAACCGGCCGACCATTCGTGAAGCCATTCGCGGAGCTGATCGTTGGGGAAGATCGGGAAGCTGGGCAGCGAACTGCTCACCCTGTTCCAGAAATGATTCAGGCGCTCGACCCGGCGCTCGGGCGGATTGCCAGCGACGATCGCGGCGTTGACCGCGCCGATCGAGATGCCGGCGACCCAGTCGATCTCGATGCCGCTCGCCGCAAGCCCCTCGATCACCCCGGCCTGATAGCTGCCGAGCGCGCCGCCGCCCTGCAGCACCAGCGCCACGCAATCAGGCAAGGGCAGCGCAGTTGTGCGGCGTTTCCTGCTGGAAGGGGGCGAGGGCTCGATATCGGCCATCCATCGTCCATGGCGTGCTGCAGCGCGGCAATCAATCGAAGTTTGATGACATCCTCGTCATGCCCCGGCTTGCAACCCTAAGGCCGCCCGCGCATTCATGCCGGAGCAGTAACAAAACCCCGGGAGGGTGCCATGCGGCTCGACGATTTCGATCCCAACATCGATGTGGAAGATCAGCGCGGGCGCGGCGGCGGGCTCGGCTTTGGCGGCGGTGGCGGAGGCGGGGGGATGCTGTTCGGGCTGTTGCCGCTGGTGTTCAGCCGTTTCGGCTGTGGCGGCGTCGTGGTGTTGCTGATCGTCTTCGCGGTGTTCGGCGGTGGGCTCAACATGCTCGGCGGAGGCGGCGGTCAATTGTCGGCACCGACCGAGCAGGTCGGCTCGGGCGGGCAGCAGGGCGGCCACGACGTGCAATCGAGCTGCACGCTCGACGCGGCAAGCAAGGCGGCGTGCAACGCGCTGAGCTCGGCCGACAAGACCTGGGCAGCTATCTTCCAGCAATCGGGCGAGAGCTTCACCAAGCCGAAGCTGGTCTTCTATGGCGGCAGCGGCCAGTCGGGCTGCGGCGCGGCGCAGAGCGCGATGGGACCCTTCTACTGCCCGCAGGATCGCGGCATCTATCTCGACACCAGCTTTTTCGACGAGCTCGGCAACCGTTTCGGGGCGAAGGGCGATTTCGCGCAGGATTATGTCATCGCGCACGAATTCGGCCATCATATCCAGAATCTGCTCGGCACCTCGGACAAGGTGGCGGGCGCGCAGCGCCGGGCGAGCGAGACCGAAGGCAATGCGCTGTCGGTGCGGCTCGAACTGCAGGCCGATTGCTATGCCGGCGTATGGGCGGCGAAGAATCGCGACCGGATGGAGCCCGGTGATCTCGAAGAGGGCATGACCGCGGCGCATGCGATCGGCGACGATACGCTGCAACGGGAATCGCAGGGGCGGGTGATGCCGGACAGCTTCACGCACGGCACGTCGGCGCAGCGCATGGCGTGGCTGCGCAAGGGGCTCGACACCGGCGATCCGGGGCAATGCGATACGTTCAGCGGCGCGATTTGAGGGTGGAGCGCGGCTGATCGAACCGCCCGGGCGCGTCACTGTGCGACGTGCCCGAGCAGTTCTGCCGTTTATTGGCCATGCCAAAGATCGGTGGCCCTACCACCGTCGGATATCACCGGCGGGTGACTGCCGGCGGATAAATGCCGATCCTGGCACTCCGTCCAGCCACAGCCGCCGGCTTGCGTCGGGGCGTCGTGAACGAGCGTACTCGGCCACTCGGCTCACCAACTCCTTCGCGCGCCGAAAGATTCTGCTCTCCAGGGAACGGAAATCCGGATCCGAGCAGAAGAACCGAAACCCGCCCGGCACACGCAGGGCTATTCCAACCACCTTCCTGTCTGCTTCGACGACGAAACGGTCCATATCGACCTCCAAAAACGATGCGCCGACCGCGCGCGAGGCAGGCCAGGCGCGCGCATAGCGGTGCATTTTTCAAGAAACCCAGGAGCCCTGGGTGGCGGAGGTGAGCTCCAGGTCAGGCGCCCGCAGGCAGGCGCCGGCCCAGGGCCGGGCGGCGCTCGGTACTGCTGCCCGGATGTACTTCCGCATTCCGGATGGAGATCGTCGCGTACATGAGTCGAACATGGGTGCGCGGACCGTGAAGTCAATGAACAGTGCCTTTTTTCGCCCGTCCTGCGGGAGGTCGACAACGCCTGGCCAAATATCTGCCGCGCGCCGGCCATGATGTTTAAGAGCGGGTTATCCCTTTGCGTTAATGATGAAATTTAGGGATTTTCCAATAAATCCGGATCAATTTCCGCAGAAGGGCGGGCACATGCTGCGCGAAGATGCGGCGATGCCCGTCGCCGTATCGGTCGCGCGAAGGAGGTGTAGATGCTCGAACATCACCGCGACGCCGATCTGACGATCGTTTCGCTTTCGGGTGAGATGCCCGCGCCGCCGGAACGGCGCCAGTCACAGCGCAACCTGTCGGTATTGCGCACCGCCGTGCTGCGCACGTCGGCAGGCGAGGAACTGTGCCTCGTGCGCAACATCTCCGCAGGCGGCCTGATGGCGCATGTCTATTCCAGCCTGAATGAGGGCGACCCGGCAACGGTCGAATTCAAGTCAGAGATATCGGTGCGCGGTCACGTCGTGTGGTCGCGCGACCGCGTCGTCGGCATACAATTCACGCAACCGGTGAACGTCTTCGAGGTGCTGGCAGATCACCGCGATCCCGCGACCATAGACCATCAGGCGCGCCTGCCGCGAGTCGAGGTGCATAGCTCGGCGCGGCTGCGGTCGGACGGCCAGTATCAACCGGTGCTGCTGTGCAACATCTCGCAGGGCGGCGCCAAGCTCCGCCTCGCCAAGCCCGACGGTCTCAAGAGCGAGGTAGTGCTGATCGCCGACGGGCTGCCGCGGCTACCCGGTACGGTGCGATGGCGGCGCGGCGAATATGCCGGCATCGCGTTCAACGAGGTGATCCCCTTTGCCGATGTGGCCCGCTGGGTCGCCGACGCGCACCGCCACGCGCAATAGCCTATGCGACGCGATCGGACCCGGGCGTTACCGCCCGGGTCCGCGCTCGAGGAAGTTGCCTCAATAGGTCCCGGAGAAGCTCCGGTTGAGATTGTGCGACGCGCCGACGTCGCGTTCCTCGCCTCTGCTGTCGTCGCCGAACAGCGCCTGGTTGCGTTCCTCGTCGCGCCAATGGGTATGTGCCTCGTCGGCCGTCCGGGCGATGGTCACCTTGTCGTCGACCGACTTGATCCAGCGCGACGGGATCGAGTGATGGCGGCCACCGGCATCATTGTCGCTCTTGGTCAGCACGATGCGGTCGCCGCGTACCTTGTCGACGGTGCCGACATGCGCACCATCGGCGCCGACCACCTCCATATGCCCGGTTACGCGCCCGAGCGCGCCACGCTGGCTCCGGCGCTCGTTGCGCCAGGTGCCGAACTCGTTTTCGAACCGGGCGCGGTTCTCGCGGCGATATTCGTCATAGTCACGGTCGAGCGCCTCGATCTGGCTCCGGCGCCAGCCGTGATAGTCGTCGTCGCGGCCATAGCCATATTGGTCGCGCCGCGCGTCGCGCTCGCGCCGCCGCTCGGCCTCTTCATCGCCGAACCATGAGCGCACCTCATCGCCCGCGCGCTCGAAGAAGCCGCGGTCCTCATCATCGCGCCGTGCCATATCGGTGAAACGATGCCTGTCGCCGACATAGCCGCCGCGATCATAGCGCGGGGCGCCATAGCCCGCGCGGTCACGGCTTTCCGGGAAGCGGTCGCGCTGGGCGTAGCGGCCATAGCCATATTCGCGCGGGCCATAGTCGCGGTCGCGGCTGTCCAGGTCGCCGCCCGCCCGGTACTGCCGCGCGCTCGAATAGCCGAACTCTCTGCCGGTCCCATAGTCCCGGCCAAAGTCCTCATCGTTGCTGCGATTATAATAGTCGCCGAGATTGCTGTCCCGGGAATAGCGTTCGTAACCCATGTCCAGATCCTCCATCCTGCGGACGGCGTCGCGGTGGGGTGGCCGCGTCGCCCGGCCCGGGAATAAAAGGGACGAAACCGCCTTTCGTTCCGCGGCTTGGCCACCCCCTGGCGCGCCTCGACGCATGGACCCGCGGGTCAGGCTTGATGGCTGTCGGCAACCCGGTTGCATCGTCGGAAAAGGGGAGCTAGAGGCGGCGCTCCCGACGGGTGAAAGCCCGTCGCGCGTGGAGCGGGGCTGTAGCTCAGATGGGAGAGCGCTGCAATCGCACTGCAGAGGTCAGGGGTTCGATTCCCCTCAGCTCCACCAGGCTCCCGCGATCAACCCCACCAAGCCAGTGACGCTGCAATCAGGACGATCAGCCCGGCAATGGCCAGGCTGACGACGTGCAGCACCCAGCCGTAGCTGCACTGTGCGTCCGATGCGTGAAAACCATGCATCCTCGTCTCCGCGTGTTCGCTCTGCGGCGAACCACGCGGAGATATTACGCCCGAATCGGTCGTAAACCTACACCCTAGATTAATTGCCGGTGATGGTCCGGGTCGCCGCCTCGAGCCGTGCGGCATAGGTCTCGATCACCTTGGCGGTTCGCCCGGCATAGACGTTGGCGTCATCGAAGCGGCGCTCCTCGATCGCCTCGCGTACTCCGGGCAGGGTCTTGGCGCCGTAGCCGGTGAAGCGGCCGGGAGCATAGACCAGGTTTCGGTACCAGGGCCGGCCGGGAAGGCCGCGATCGTCGAGCAGCAGCTGGTCGATGTCGCGCAGCTGCGCATTGAGCTTTGCGCGGGTGGCGGGGGCGAGCTTGCCGCCCTTGTCGGCATAGGCGCTGTCATAGGCGGTGGCGGCGGCTTTCAGCCGATCGACCGCGTCTTCCAGGGCCGCCAGTTCGATGTGCGGAGTGGGCGCGAGCGCGGCGGGACCGCCGACCGGCTTGAGCGGATCGCTGGCAAGGCGGAAGGCGCCCTCGGTGGTCAGCTTCTCGCGCAGACGGTCTTCGGTGCGGCGATCGTCGGCGAGCTTCTTTACCTCGCCGAGATAGGACGCGACGGTATCGGCGAAGTCGCCGAAGCGCATCGGCGGCGTGTCGGCATCGGCGACGCGCAGCACCAGGCGCCCGACCGTCTTCGACAGGGCCGCGCCGTATTTCAGGCCGGGGTCGTCGAACGTCGTCATGTGATGGAAGCTGTCATAGACCGAATGGTAGACGCCGCCGCTCTCGTCCTCGCCGCCGAAACCAATGTTGAGCGCGGGCAGGCCGAGATGCTGGAGATAGGCCGAATAATCCGAGCCCGAGCCTAGCGCACCGATCGGCAGGTCACCGCCCTTTTCCGCCGCGGCGAGCGCCGCCGGGTTCGTGCGCCCGGCCTTGTCGAACGACCCGACGCGGATCGCGGCGCGCTGGCGCTGCGCGGCGGTGGCGCCGGTTTCGGGGTCGATCACGTCGGTGGCGACGCCGTTGACGAGATGCTGGAAATCATGGCTGCCCTCGGCGCCGAGCAGGCCGCGTCCATTGCTGTCGGTGTTGATGTAGAGCACGCCCTTGGCCTTCAACTCGGCGGCATGCTGTTCGGCCCATTCGGTCGAGCCGAGCAATCCCGGCTCCTCGGCGTCCCAGCTTGCATAGACGATGGTGCGCTTGGGCCGCCAGCCGTTCCCCCACAGCGCGCCGAGCGACTTGGCCTCGGACATCATCGCGACGTTGCCCGACAGCGGATCGGAGGCGCCGAATACCCAGCCGTCATGATGGTTGCCGCGCAGTACCCATTCGTTGGGGTGCTCGCTGCCCTTGAGCATCGCGATCACGTCGTAGATCGTCTTCAGACTCCAGTCCGACTTGACGGCGAGATGGACCTTCACCGCACCGTCGCCGCCGATGTGATAGGCGAGCGGCAGCGAGCCGTGCCAGTTGGCGGGCGAAACCGGTCCGCCGAGGCGCGACAACAGCTTGGTGGCATCGCCGTAGGACATGGGAAGCACGGGAATCTTGAGGACGGTCGCCGCATCGGCGCGGGTGAGGCGTTTCGCGCCGGCGCTGGCGCCGATGCCGGGGGTCAGCGGGTCGCCGGGATAGGTCGTCATGTCGACGACCGAGCCGCGCTGCACACCTTCGGGCGGGCGCGAGCCGCCGCGCGGATAGGTGTCACTGTCGTTATAGCCGTCCTGTGCCGGGTCGGAATAGATGATGCAGCCGATCGCGCCATGGTCCTGCGCCAGCTTGGGCTTGAGGCCGCGCCAGCCGACGCCGTAGCGTGCGATGACGATCTTGCCCTTCACGTCGATGCCGCGCCGCTCCAGCGCGTCATAATCCTCGGGCATGCCGAAATTGACATAGACCAGGTCGGCAGTGACGTCGCCGTCGCCCTGGAAGGCGACATAAGGGGGCAGGGCGCCCGCGGTATTGGCCGAGGTGTCGTCGCCGGCCACCGGTGGCTCCTGGCCGCCAAGGGTGATCTTCTCCGGCGCGACCATCTCGACCGTGGTCGAGATCGGCGTGGGATAGAGCACCTGGAAGGTCTCGATATGCGCGTCCCAACCCCATTCCTTGAATTTCGCCAGCATGAACTCGGCATTGGCCTTGTCGTGAGGGCTGCCGACATGGTTGGGCGCGGACGACATGGTGCGGAGCCATTCGAGCTGATCCTGCGAATTGATCCCGGCATCGAACGCCGCCTCGATCGCGCGGTCGTCTCGCGGCGCCGAGCTGGATTGCGCGATCGTCGCCTGCGCCAGTGCGAGCCCGCACACCCCGGCCAATGCCAGTCCCAGCTTCTTCATATGGATCGCCCTTGTTTGCCCAGATGACACAGCATGCGACGCCAGCGCGCGGCGTGCAATCTCTTCCCTTGCCGGGGCGGGTCGGTCATAGCCGGGGCATGGCCGAATTGTTGCCCGCGATCCCCGCTTCGACGCTCGTGCTGTTCCGCGAGCGTGCCGGCGCGCCCGAATTGCTGATGGTGGAACGCGCCAAGGCAATGGCGTTCGCGGCCGGCGCGCTGGTCTTCCCCGGCGGCCGGATCGATCCGGGCGATCACGAACTCGCCGCAACGCTCGCCGGGGAGGCGGATGATCTGGCAGCGCGAATCGCCGCGATTCGCGAGACGATCGAGGAAGTCGGCCTGCCGGTCGGCCTGACGTCGGTGCCCGGGCACGACACGCTCGTTGCGCTGCGCCGCAGCCTGCACGCCGGCGCTGGGTTAGGTCCGGCGCTCGATGCGGTCGGGCTGGCGATCGACCCCATGCCGCTGGTGCCGTTTGCGCGGTGGCGCCCCAACCATGCCCATATGCGTATCTTCGACACGCGCTTCTACCTTGCGCGGTTGCCCGAGGGCGCGCCCGAACCGGTGGTCGACGACACCGAGAACGTCCGTGTGTTCTGGATGTCCGCCCGGGACGTGCTCGACGAGGCGGACGCCGGGCGCGCGCGGATCATTTTCCCGACGCGCCGCAATCTCGAGAGGCTGGCCCAGTTCGACAGCTTCGACGCGGCGGTGGCACATGCGGCCGATATACCGGTGCGCACCGTGACGCCGTGGACGGAAGAACGCGACGGAGGGACGCACCTCTGCATCCCCGACGACCTCGGTTATCCGGTAACGTCGGAAGCCATAGCGAGCGCGATGCGCGGCTGAAACCTGCCCCCCTGCGAAGAGAGGTGCGGTCCGTCAGTTCGGCAGCGCGGTCGCTTCGACTTTCTCTACCCAGTGCGGGAAGAAGGCGGGCTGGCGGTTCGACCAGCCCGACGCGGTGGCGGCGGCTTCGCTGATCGACTGCAGCAGCTTGCGCCGCAGGTCCGGGTGCAGATGGGGCAGGGCGGCGGCGGCGCAGAAGGCGGCCGGCAACCATGGCCGAACCTCGGCGCCGATCAACCGCTCGTAGAGGAAGCGATAAGCCGAGAAGGTCGTCAGCCGGCCCTGGCCGAGATCGAAGGCGCTGATCATCGTGAGCGGCGCGATGAAGGTCTCGATCGCGTCGAGGCTGCTTTCATCGGGGATCATCGCCCGCACATCAGGCAGGCGATTGTAAAGGCGTGACTGGGCACGGATGCTCGCCGCCTCGACCACGTCGCGCGACCAGCGCGACATCGCGTCATCACGGTCGAGACCGATATCGAGCGAGCGGCGGATGTAGCGCTGGGTCGCGGCGCTGAAGCCCGCGAACTCCTTCATCTCGGCCAACGTCATCGGCCCGTTTGCTGGTTTAGTCCGTGAAGCCATGATCCAACCCCGCCCCCTTAAAAGGAACCGAGCGGAACAATGCGCTCTCAGGTTTTACCCTATGGTTAACGCCCCGTCGCCCGGCGTTCATATGGAATCAGTTTTCCTGTTGCGACGCAACATGGCTTGCGATGAGCGGAGTGGCGGCTTGTCGAAAGTTTCGAGGTGCGGCACTTTCGCAACATATCGTTACGTAACGGCAACGGGTTAGCGTTGCCGCCACGGCGTCGAAGTGGCGCTTTTTCGAGCGCTATTTCGCCTTGCGGCGCGCCTCGGCTTCGGCGTCATATCCCGACGAGGCGGGCGCCTCATGATGGTGAACGGGCTGGGTTGCCGCCGGCGGATCCGAGGCATCCATCGATTCGTCCAGCGCGTTATCGAGGCGCGCCTCCGCGCTCTCCGGATTCTTCTCAAGGCGCTTGGCAATCGACGCGTCCTGCCCGGCATCCTGGCGCGGATGATGGATATGCTCGGCCTCCTCGGGGTGTCCGGCGTCGATCGGCTTGTTGTCTTCGGCCATCGCTCGTCTCCTGTTTCGTGTTCAGAACGATCGGGGAGGGAGAGGCGTTCCACGATCAGACGTCGAGCCGCACCACCGTGACGCGTTGCTCTATCAGTTGGGCGGTACCGAACACCGTCATGAAGGCGATGTCGGTGGCATCGCGGCCAACCGCGACGCGGGCGATCTCATCGGCCGCCGACATGCCGGTCGCGTCGACGAGGTGCCAGGCGTCGCCCAGCCACAGTTCAGCCACGGCGTGGAAATCGGGCGGGTCGACCCCCGGGGCATAAGCCGAGACGCAGCGTGCCGGTATGCCGCCGGCCCGTGCCAGTGCGACGAGGAGATGGGCATAGTCCCGGCAAACGCCGCTGCGCGAGGCGAAGGTCGCGAGCGCGGTCGTCTCGCCGGTGCTGGAATTCGAAGCATAATCGAGATTGTCGCGCACCCAGGCGCACAGGGCCGCGGCAAGCGCGCCGCCCGTCAGGTCGGGGAACTCGCGATGGATGAACCCCTCGAAGCGGTCGGACTCGCAATAGCGGCTGGGCAGCAGATACGGCACCGCGTCTGCGGCGACCTGATGAGGCGCGGTGGCGGGCAAGGCGGCAAGGTCGAGCACGGGACGATCGATCGCGACGATCGCGCGGTATTCGGCGCGGAAATGATCGCTGCTCTGCACCCAGGTGCGCTGGCCGATCCCTTCAAGCCCCGGCTGGGCGCCGATCGGTGCATTGCAATAGACGCGCAGATCCTGCTCTTCGAGACGCTGATCGGCCATCGCTGCCGCCTCGATGAGCAGCAGCACGTCGGCGTCGCCGTCGATGGCATAGGCAAGCGTAACGTCGATCGCGAGGCGCATGGGAGCTTTCGAAAAGGCGAAAAGAAAAGGCCCGGCAGGTTTCCCCGCCGGGCCCGAAGCTGAAGCGTTGCCGCTCCGGTCTAGTTCCGTGAGCTGCCGAAGATGCGCAGCAGGAAGATGAACATGTTGATGAAGTCGAGATACAGGCTGGTCGCCGCCATGATCGCGGTGCGCTGTTCCGCTCCCGTCCCGGCGACATGAGCATAGAGGCTCTTGGTGCGCTGGGTGTCATAGGCGGTGAAGCCGGCGAAGATCACCACGCCGATCAGGCTGATGGCGAGTTGCATGGCGCTCGACTGGAACCACAGGTTGAGCAGGCTGGCGACGATCAGACCGATCAGCCCCATCACCAGGAAGGTGCCGAACGCGCTGAGATCACGCTTGGTGGTGTAGCCATAAAGGCTCAGACCGGCGAACGCGGCAGCCGAGGCGAAGAAGGCCTGGGCGATCGAGTTGCCGGTATAGACCAGGAACACGCTGGACAGCGACAGGCCCATCGCCACCGCGAAGCCCCAGAACACTGCCTGCAACGTGCCGTCGGACATGCGCGACAGACCCATGTTCAACGCGATGATGAAACCGAGCGGGGCGAACATGATGACGTAGCGCAGGATGCCCCCGCCGAGCAGGATGTGCGCGGCAGGCGAATTTTCACCGCCCATCGCGAAGAAGAAGGCGACGAGGCCGCTCAGTAACACGGCCGAGCTCATGTAGTTGTAGACCGACAGCATGTAGCGCCGGAGCCCGGCGTCATAGGCTGCGGTGCGCGCGTCCGCGTGCGAAAACGCGGTCGCGTTCGGCTGCGGATCAGACCAGTTGGCCATTGCGAAAAAACTCCTTTTTCCGGCGAGAGGCCGGATAACGGGAATATCGTCGCTCCCAACGGGCTTTTCAAGCGAATCCGGCAAAGCGTCGGATGAGGCTGACAGGGCGGCACGGTCCGCTAAGATCGCGCGATGCACCGCCTGTTCGTCGCCCTCCGTCCGCCACCGGCAATCCGCGCTCAGTTGCGCGCCGTCATGGGCGGCGTTCCCGGTGCGCGCTGGCAGGATGACGAGCAGCTCCATTTGACGCTGCGCTTCATCGGCGAGGTCGATGGCCGCGTTGCGGAGGATATCGTGCTGGCGCTGGGCCACGTCCATGCACCGCCGATCGAGATAGCGCTGGTGGGGGTTGGAGCATTCGACAAGAACGGGCGGGTCGATGCCTTATGGGCCGGGGTGACGCCCCTCGACGCGCTCGCCGCCCTGCACCGCAAGGTGGATCACGCCATGGTGCGCGTCGGGCTGGCGCCGGAGGGGCGCACCTATCTGCCGCATATCACGCTCGCGCGCCTGCCGCGGTCGATGGGCATGGGGATCGAGATCGAGCGCTGGCGGGCCGACCATGCCGGCCTGACCAGCGCGCCGTTCACGATCGGCCACCTCTATCTCTATGCCAGCACCCTGGGCAGCGGCGGCGCGCGCTACGAGGCGATCGAACGCTGGCCGCTGGGCTGAGGCGAAAGCGCTTCCTTCGGCCAGCTCTGACGGCTACCCCGAGGGCAGAAAATGACATCGGGAGGGCGATCGCATGGCCAGCAATCCGGCGGGAGAACCTGCCTGCGCATCGAACTATGCGTGGTATGTCCTGACGATCCTGTTCCTGGTCTATGTGCTCAATTTCGTCGATCGGCAGATCATCTCGATCCTCGCCGAGGACATCAAACGCGACCTCCACCTGAAGGACGGCGATCTCGGTTTTCTGTACGGCACCGCGTTCGGCGTGTTCTATTCGCTGTTCGGTATTCCGCTCGGCCGCCTGGCGGACAATTGGCACCGCGTCCGGCTGATGACGACGGGTCTGGCCCTTTGGTCGACGATGACCGCGGTGTCCGGTTTCTCGCAGAGCGGCGGGATGCTTGCCGGAGCGCGTGTCGGCG
This sequence comes from Pseudomonadota bacterium, assembly GCA_040390605.1. Lineage (GTDB taxonomy): Bacteria > Pseudomonadota > Alphaproteobacteria > Sphingomonadales > Sphingomonadaceae > Sphingomonas. Next base: position 40,842 of record JAZJXZ010000015.1, on the reverse strand, counting down.
TCGGCGTCGGGGAGGCGACCGCCAGCCCGAGCGCCTATTCGCTGATCTCCGACTGGTTTCCGCGGCGGCTGCGCGCGACGGCGCTCGCGATCTATTCGGCCGGGCTTTATGTCGGCGGCGGACTGTCGCTCGGCATCGGCGGGCTGATCGTCAAGCGCTGGAACGACGCGTATCCGCTCGGCGGCCCGCTCGGCCTGCATGGTTGGCAGGCGGCGTTCCTGATCGTCGGCATTCCCGGGCTGCTCGTTGCCTTGTGGATATCGACCTTGCGCGAGCCGATCCGCGGCGCGTCGGAGGGCCTTGCACCGCCACCGCCGCATCCCGCGCCGTTTCGCGATTTCTTTGCCGAGTTGCTCACCATATTGCCGCCACTGACACTGATCGGCGCGGCGCGTTGCGGCACACGCGCCCTGATCATCAACCTCGTCGCGCTCGCACTCGTGGTCGGCAGCGTAGTTTTGCTCCACACATTCGGTGAACCCTGGTTGCAATGGTCCGCGGTCGGCGTCGGCGTCTACGCGATATTTTCCTGGGCCAGTGCGCTGAAGCGGCGCGATGCGCCTGCGTTCGCGTTGATCGTCGCCACACCCGCCTTCCTCTGCACCGTCGTCGCCTACGGCCTGAACGCCTTCATGGCCTATGCGGTAAGCTTCTGGGCCGCGCCCTATGCGATCCGTGTGATGCACATGGCGCCACAATCGGCCGGGGCGATGATCGGGAGTGCCGGGGCGCTCGCCGGCTTCATCGGCGTCACCTGCGGGGGCATGGTCGCGGACCGGCTACGTCGGCGGCATCCCGCCGGACGGCTGCTGGTCGTGATCTTCGGCGCGACGGCCCCGATCCCGGCGGTGATGATCGCCTTCACGACGCTCGACCCGCTCATTTTCGTGGTGTCGTTCTTCGCCGCATCGGTGATGGCCAGCGGGGCGCTTGGCGCGGCCGCCGCGACGACGCAGGATCTGGTACTGCCGCGGATGCGCGGGACGGCGACGGCGACCTTCTTCATCGGCACGACCCTGTTGGGGCTGGCGATGGGCCCGTATCTCGCCGGCGATATATCAACCCGCTCGGGCAGCCTGTCGTTGGGCATATTGTCGTTGCTCGCGGCGGCGCCGATCACCATCGCCGCGGGGATCGCGGCATCGCGGCTGGTGCCTGCGGCGGAGGCGTCGCGCGAAGCCAGGGCGCGGGCGGCGGGCGAGGCGATCTGATCCCGTTTCCTAATACGGTCTTAACCATTGAGTGGGTAAATCCACGCCCGGTGAAGATCGGAGAGAAGCATGTTCGCTGCTGAGATAAGACGCCTCCCGAACGAGCGCGTGCCGCGCGATGCGCGGCGGTGGCGTCGCTCGGCGGTCGTCGTGCCGGGGCGCATCAACGATGTGGGCGCGCGTAGTCTGTGCCGTGTCGCCGATCTGTCGATCACCGGCGCGCGCCTGCTTACCCTTGCCCCCTTGACGCCGGGTACTGCGATCCTCGTTACCCTGCCCGGGCAGGAGCCGCGCGCCGCGACGGTCATGTGGTCCGATGACCACACCGCCGGCTGCAAGTTCGCCGAGCCCTTGTCTCAGCGCCTGCTTGACCTGCTGGTCGCGATGTACCGTTTCACGCCCGCCGAGCCGAACAGCCTGATCCACCCGAACTGAGCAGAGGTCGTTTCGGATTCGTCGGGACGGGTTTCTCGGTCAGGACGCGCCGAACACGCCACAGGCTATCCGGGCGCCACTGTTGCCCGAGGGGTCGGTCATCAGATCGTCCTGATTGGCATGGACGACGATCGCCGAGCCATCGGCATCGAGTAGCCCCGCCATGGTCGCGCCCGGAATGGTCACGCCGATCGCACCGCGCCCGTCGGTGCCGATGACGAGGTTGGGCATATCGCCCTGATGCGGTCCTTGCGGGTTCATCGAACCATGCTTTGTGCCGGTCGGGTTCCAATGCCCGCCGGCGGTGGCGAAATCGGCCGGGTCGCAATGCCCCACGGTGTGGATATGTGCGCCATGAGTCCCCGGCGGCATGCCATGCACGTCGAGCGTGAAACGCAAGCCGCCGGCAACCTCCGTGGCCGTGGCGCGACCGACTTCCGCGCCGTCGCCGGTGTGCAAGGTGGCCACCGCAAGTGCACCACCGGCCAGCGGCGCGCCGGTCGCCATGTCATGGTCGTCGCACCCGGTCAGGCCGAGCAGCGCCAAGCCTGCGATGATCGTAGCTGTGCCACGCATGTCCGTCTCCCGTGATTGCCCCGCGATGCTGTGCGCGAAACCATCCCGGTGCAAGCCGGTTCCGTCGAAAAATCGGCCCGGTGCCTGAGCGGCATGGCGAACAACGGGCCATAGCCCGCGAAGCGATTGCCAGCACGCCGCGGTAGGCGCAAAATCGCCTCGACGACGAACCGCCTTGGGGGATGTGATGAAACAACGGCTGCTTGCACTGGCCCTGACCGGTCTCTTGTCTTCGTCCGTGCTGGCGCAGGTGCCGGCGGACCGGCTTGCCAGCCCGCCGGCCGATGCGCGGCACTTCATCATCGAATCCACCGGCGGCAAGCACGGCGATTCGTGGAGCTGGACCGCGCCCGACGGGACGCGCATGGCGCGCGAGAGCATGAACCTGCGCGGCCAGGTGTGGGAGATCGACTATCGCGGCGTGCCCGGCAGCGACGGCATGCCCGCCGATGTCGCGATCCACGGCGTGACGCCACAGGGCGACGCCGCCGAGACCTTCACCGTCAGCGGCGGCAAGGCGCAGTGGAAAAGCCCGATCGACGCTGGCGATGCGGCCTATGCGACGCCCGCCTTCTACGCCTCGTTTGGCGGCCCGATGGACACCACAGCCTGGTTCGTCGAACGCCTGCTGGCGAGCCCGACAAAATCGCTCCACCTGCTCCCGGGTGGCGAGGCGCATGCCGCTAGGCTGACCAGCATGACGGTCGGAAAGGGCGCCGCCGCGCAGACGGTGACCTTATGGGCGATCAGCGGTGTCGGCACCACGCCGCTGCCGGTCTGGGCCGATGCGCAGGGCAAGTTCTTCGGCCTGACCACCGGCATCGCCTGGCTGCCCGAGGCCTATGCCGGCGAGATGCAGCGCATGGAGGCGGTGCAGGCATCGGCAATGGCCGCCCAGGCACCGATCATCGCGCGGGCTCAGGTCACGGTGCCGAAGGGCGCCGTGGCGTTCACGCACGTCCGCCTGTTCGATGCCGACGGCCTGCGCTTTCTCGATGACCAGAGCGTATTGGTCGCGCGGGGCGTGATCACCGCCGTCGGCCCCGCGCGGACCGTGCGCGTGCCGACCGGCGCGCGCGTCATCGACGGCAAGGGCATGACGCTGGTGCCCGGACTGTGGGATTGCCACATGCATGTCGGCGACGACTATACCGGGCCGCAGGAGCTGTCGCTGGGCGTCACCTCGGTCCGCGACCCCGGCAATAACGATACGCTGACGATCGAGCGGCGCGGCCGCATCGCCGCGGGCAAGCTGCTCTTTCCGCACGTTTATCCGTCGTCGCTGATCGACGGGAAGGGGCCTTATACTGCTCAGGTCGCCAATGTCGCGACCAGCCAGGCCGAAGCGATCGCGCTGGTCCGCAAGGCCAAGGCGAACGGCTTTACCGGCGTGAAATTCTACGGCACCTTCAATCCGGCGTGGCTCCCGGCGACGACCGCCGAGGCGCACAGGCTCGGCCTGCACGTCCATGGCCATATCCCGGCCGGCATCCGGACCTCGACCGCGATCGCCGATGGTTATGACGAGGTCACCCACATCAACTGGATCATGATGGAGGCGATGCCCGCCAGCGTGCTGCCGACCGACAATGGCATCGGGCGCTTCGAGGGGCCGGGGCGTTATGCGAAGGATGTCGATCTCGATGGCCCGGCGCTGAGCGGGCTGGTCGGTACGATGGCGCGGCGGCACATCTATTCCGACCCGACCATGGTCGCGTTCGAGGGGCTGTACGTGCCAGACAATGGCGAGCTGTCGCCGGCCTATGCGCCCTTCGTCGGGACGATGCCGCCGACGACCGAGCGCGGCTTTCGCAGCGGCGGTTTCGTCGTGCCCAAGGACCTGACCCGCGCCGATTACCGTGCGAGCTGGGCGAAGATGGTCGGCCTGTTGACCAGGATGCACAAGGCCGGCGTACCGATCGTCGCCGGCACCGATGGCTCGGGGATCGAGATCATTCGCGAGCTGGAAATCTATCGCGAGGCCGGTTTCTCGCCGGCCGAAGCGCTCGCCGCCGCGACGATCGTCCCGGCGCGGCTGGTCGGGCAGGATCGCCACACCGGCTCGATCAAGGTCGGCAAGACCGCCGATCTGGTGCTGGTGCAGGGCGACCCGTCGCGTCGTATCGGGGACCTGCGCCAGACGCGGATCGTCATGCTCGACGGCAAGCTGCTCGATGCCGACGCCTTGCGTCGCGCGGCGGGTTTTTCGGGCCGGCCGAAATAGCGCGCGCGGCGAGAGGGTAGGCGAGGATGCAGCTGCGCCTGCTCGAATATTTCGTCGCCCTGGCGCGCGAAGGCCATTTCGCGCGCGCGGCCGAGGCGTGCCATGTCACCCAGCCGACGCTGTCGGCCGGGATCGCAGCGCTCGAGCAACAGCTCGGCAAGCGCCTGGTCGAGCGCGACCGGCGCTATATCGGGCTGACCGCGGAGGGGCGCGCGGCTTTGCCCTGGGCGCAGCAGGCGATCGCGATGATCGACGGCGTGCATCACGCGACGGAGACCGCGCGGGGGCCGCTGCACGGCACGTTGCGGCTCGGCGCGATCCCGGCGTCGATGCCGGCGGTGGGGCATTTTGGCCGCGCGCTGATGGCGGCCAACCCGACGCTGACGCTCTCGGTGCGTTCGCTGACGTCGCGTGAGATCGAACGGGCGCTGGCGGCGTTCGAACTCGATGCCGGACTGACCTATCTCGACCACGAACCGCCGGCGCAGGTCATTGCCGTACCGCTTTACGCCGAGCGTGCGATGTTCGTTGCGCGGGTCGGCAGCGGTTTCGATGGCCGGCGCAAGATCGGCTGGGATGAGGTGCTGGCGCAGCCATTGTGCCTGCTCCATGAGGGCATGCAGAATCGCCGGATCTTCGATGCCAATCTCGCCGCGCGTGGTTTTGCGGTGCACCCCGTCGCCACGGCCGACTCCTATGTTGCGTTGCTCGCGATGGTTGAGGCCGGGGGCTTCGCCACGATCGTGCCCGAAGGCTATGCCGCACTGATTCCGGGCGACAGCTGGGCGCGGATACTGCCCTTTGCCGAACCGTTCGCGGCAAGCCGGGTCGGCCTGGTCGTGCTCGATCGCCGCCCCTCCAGTCCATTGGCGCAAGTGGCGCTGGCGGCCGCGCATCGTATCGAGCTGCCGCGAAATTTCGGACCTGTGTGATAGACAATGTCTATCAAGCATTGGGATTGTCGATTTGACGCACAGCGGTGGTGCTGGCCTAGCTTCGCTCTTGATGACGATGAATTCCGCACCGGAGCGATCACACCCGTCCAGTGACCAGCCGCTGGATTATGCCGAGGCAGTCGCGCGGCTGTTGCCCGAACATGGCGATCAGCGCGGCGCGTTGTTGCCGCTGCTCCATGCGCTGCAGGCCGAGTTCGGCTATATCGACGACGCGCTCGTGCCGCATGTCGCCGAGGCGCTCAATCTCAGCCGCGCCGATGTGCATGGCGTGGTCACTTTCTATCACGATTTCCGCCGGCGCCCGGCCGGGCGCCATATAGTGCGGCTGTGCCGTGCCGAAAGCTGTCAGGCGCGCGGCGGCGCCGCGATCGAGCGCGCTGCGGTCGATCGGCTCGGCGTCGCAATGGGTACGACCAGCAGCGACGGGCGGGTCAGCCTCGAGCCGGTCTATTGCCTTGGCCTGTGCGCGATCGGGCCCAACGCGTTGGTCGATGGCGCGCCGGTCTCGCGGATCGACGATCGGGCGCTCGATCGCATCGTTGCGAGGGTCGGCGCGTGATCCGCGTCTATGTCAGCCGCGACATGGCTTCCGTCGCGCTCGGCGCCGATACGGTCGCCGAGGCACTGGCGGCAGCGGGCGCCGAAGTGGTGCGCACCGGCAGCCACGGCCTGTTCCGCATCGAGCCGCTGGTCGAAGTCGAAACAGCCGAAGGACGCATCGCCTATGGGCCGGTAACGTCGGACGACGCGATGATGGTGCTCGACGGCAGCCACCCCCATCGGCTCGGCCGCATCGCCGATCTCCCTTTCTTCGCCGCGCAACAGCGCTTCACCTTCGCGCGCTGCGGGCTCATCGATCCGCTCGATCTCGGCGACTATGCTGCGCACGGCGGCTGGGCAGGCCTCGATGCCGCGCGCGGGCTGGCGCCAGCCGAGGTGGTGGTACGGGTCAAGGAGAGCGGTTTGCGTGGCCGGGGCGGGGCAGGGTTCCCGACCGGCATCAAATGGCAGACGGTACTCGACGCCCCCGGACCGGAGAAATTCATCGTCTGCAATGCCGATGAGGGCGATAGCGGGACCTTCGCCGACCGCATGCTGATGGAAGGCGATCCGTTCTGCCTGATCGAAGGCATGGCGATCGCCGCTCATGCCGTCGGGGCGCGGCATGGCTATGTCTATATTCGCTCCGAATATCCCTTTGCCGTCGCGACCATGCGTGAGGCGATCATCCGCTCGGCCGCGCGGATCGCGCCTTTCACGCTGGAGGTGCGCGTCGGCGCCGGCGCCTATGTCTGTGGCGAGGAAACCGCCTTGCTCGATTCGATCGAGGGCAAGCGCGGACAGGTCCGCGCCAAGCCGCCTTTGCCTGCTATCTCCGGCCTGTTCGGCAAGCCGACGGTGATCAACAACGTGCTGAGCCTGGCGGCGGTGCCGTTCATTCTCGCCAATGGACCCGAGAGTTATGCAGCGGTCGGCTTCGGCCGATCGCGTGGGACGATGCCGGTGCAACTGGCGGGCAATGTTCGGAACGGCGGGCTGTTCGAGGTCGGCTTCGGCATCACCCTTGGCGAACTGGTCAACGAAATCGGCGGCGGCACCGATAGCGGCCGGCCGGTGCGCGCGGTGCAGGTCGGTGGGCCGCTCGGCGCCTATTTTCCGTCGTCTGTGTTTCACCTGCCGTTCGACTACGAAGCCTTCGCCGCAGCCGGGGGGCTGATCGGCCATGCCGGCATCACGGTCTTCGACGACAGCGTCGACATGGCGCACATGGCGCGCTTCGCGATGGAATTCTGCGCGGTGGAAAGCTGCGGGAAGTGCACCCCATGTCGGATCGGCTCGACGCGCGGCGTCGAGACGGTCGACCGAATCATCGCCGGGCAGGACGTGGACACGGAAATCGAGATCCTGCGCGATCTGTGCGACACGATGAAATATGGCTCGCTCTGCGCTCTGGGCGGTTTCACACCCTATCCGGTGCTGAGCGCGCTCGATCATTTCCCCGAAGATTTTGGCGGGGCGCCGATCGCCCTGGCGGCGGAGTAGCGGCATGGCGTGGCGCGGCGAAATCGATCTCGGCACGCGGCCGGCGGCGAGCGAGACGATGGTCACGCTCAGTATTGACGGGCAGAGCATCGCCGTGCCCGAAGGAACGTCGCTGATGCGCGCCGCCGCGATGCTTGGTACCAACATCCCCAAGCTGTGCGCGACCGACAGTCTCGAAGCCTTCGGCTCGTGCCGGCTGTGCCTCGTCGAGATCGAGGGTAGGGCGGGTTATCCCGCGTCCTGCACAACGCCGGTCACGCCGGGCATGGTCGTGCGTACGCAGACCGAAAAGCTCAAGAAGCTGCGCCGCGGGGTGATGGAACTCTATATCTCCGATCACCCGCTCGACTGTCTGACCTGCGCGGCGAACGGCGATTGCGAATTGCAGGATCAGGCCGGCGCGGTTGGCCTGCGCGAGGTGCGCTATGGCGCTGGTGCCAGCCATCTCGGTAGCCCCAAGGACAGCTCCAACCCCTATTTCGATTTCGACCCGTCGAAATGCATCGTCTGCTCGCGCTGCGTGCGCGCTTGCGACGAGGTGCAGGGCACTTTCGCGCTGACCATCGATGGCATGGGTTTCGCCAGCAAGGTCGCGGCGAGCCAGGCGGAAGATTTCTTCTCCAGCGAATGCGTATCCTGCGGTGCCTGCGTTCAGGCGTGCCCGACCGCGACCCTGGTCGAGAAGAAGGTCGCCGAGGTCGGCACACCCGATCGCGCGATCGTCACCACCTGTGCCTATTGCGGCGTCGGCTGCACCTTCCGCGCCGAATTGCGCGGCGAGGAGTTGGTGCGCATGGTGCCGTGGAAGGAAGGCAAGGCCAATCGTGGCCATAGCTGCGTCAAAGGCCGCTTCGCCTGGGGTTATGCCCAGCACAAGGAGCGCATTCTCTCGCCGATGATCCGGGCCTCGATCGAGCAGCCGTGGCGCGAAGTGAGCTGGGACGAGGCGATCACTTATACCGCTTCGGAATTTCGCCGCATCCAGGACAAGTACGGCAAGCACTCGGTCGGCGGCATCACGTCGAGCCGCTGCACCAATGAGGAGACCTTCCTCGTCCAGAAGCTGGTCCGCGCCGGCTTCGGCAACAACAATGTCGATACCTGCGCGCGCGTTTGCCACTCGCCGACCGGTTATGGGCTGAAGACGACCTTCGGTACCTCGGCCGGCACGCAGGATTTCGACAGCGTCGAGCACAGCGATGTCGTGCTGATCATCGGCGCCAACCCGACCGATGGGCACCCCGTATTCGCCAGCCGCCTCAAACAGCGGCTGCGCAAGGGCGCGAAACTGATCGTCGTCGATCCGCGCCGCACCGATATCGTGCGCAGCCCGCATGTCGCGGCCGAGCATCATCTCGCACTGCGCCCCGGTACCAATGTCGCCGTGCTGACCGCGATGGCGCATGTCATCGTGACCGAAGGGTTGGCCGACGAAGCGTTCATCCGCGAGCGTTGCGATTGGTCGGAATATCAGGACTGGGCCGAATTCGTCGCCGATCCGCGCCACGCGCCCGAGGCGATCGCACCGCTGACCGGCGTGCCAGCCGACGCGCTACGCCAGGCGGCGCGGTTGTTCGCCACCGGCGGCAACGGCTCGATCTATTATGGCCTGGGCGTGACCGAGCACAGCCAGGGGTCGACCACGGTGATGGCGATCGCCAACCTGGCGATGGTCACGGGCAATATCGGCCGGCCGGGCGTCGGCGTGAACCCGCTGCGCGGCCAGAACAACGTCCAGGGCGCTTGCGACATGGGCAGCTTCCCACACGAACTGTCGGGTTATCGCCATGTATCCGATGACGCGGCGCGCGAGATGTTCCGCGATCTGTGGGGCGTGGCGATCGACCATGAGCCGGGCCTGCGCATCCCCAACATGCTCGACGCCGCCGTCGATGGCACCTTCAAAGGCATCTATATCCAGGGCGAGGACATCCTCCAGTCCGATCCGGATACGCGCCACGTCTCGGCCGGCCTCGCGGCGATGGAATGCGTGGTGGTCCACGACCTGTTTCTCAACGAGACCGCCAACTACGCCCATGTCTTCCTGCCGGGTTCGACCTTTCTCGAGAAGAACGGCACCTTCACCAACGCCGAGCGGCGCATCCAGCGCGTGCGCAAGGTGATGTCGCCGAAGAACGGCTATGAGGACTGGGAGATCACCCAACTGCTCGCCCAGGCACTGGGCTACGACATGGCCTATGACCATGCATCGCAGATCATGGACGAGATCGCGGCGGTGACGCCCTCCTTCGCCGGCGTGTCGTTCGCGCTGCTCGACGAGCTCGGTTCGGTGCAATGGCCGTGCAATGCGGCCGCGCCCGAGGGTACGCCGGTGATGCATATCGACGGCTTCGTGCGCGGGCGCGGCAAGTTCGTGCGCACCGAATATGTCGCGACCGAAGAACGCACCGGCCCACGCTTCCCGCTGCTGCTGACCACCGGGCGCATCCTCAGCCAGTATAATGTCGGCGCGCAGACAAGGCGGACCGAGAACAGCCGTTGGCATGAAGAGGATCGGCTCGAAATCCATCCTCACGACGCGGAGCAACGCGGCATCGTCGATGGCGACTGGGTCCGCATCGCCAGTCGTGCCGGCGACACGACGTTGCGCTCGCTGCTCACCGATCGTGTCGCACCGGGCGTGGTCTATACCACGTTCCATCATCCTTCGACCCAAGCCAATGTCGTCACCACCGACAATAGCGACTGGGCGACCAATTGCCCCGAATACAAGGTCACAGCGGTGCAGGTCGGCAAGTCGAACGGGCCGACCGACTGGCAGGAGGGCTATGACGCGCTTAGCCGCCGTTCGCGGCGCATCGATACGGTGGCGGCGGAATGAGCGGCACGCTGGACAAGCTCATCCATATGGCCAATCAGATCGCGGTGGAATTCGGGCATCAGCAACCGGGCGCGGCGGTCGAGGCGACCTACGACCATCTGTGGCATTTCTGGGACCCGGCGATGCGCAGGACGATCGTCGCGCATCTTGCTGGCGGCGGTGCGGGGCTCGATCCGGTCGCCCGCGATGCAGTGACCCGGCTGGCGACGCGCGACGCGGCATGAACGCCGGTGCCCGTGACGCGCATTTCAGGCAGATCCGGGCCGATGGCGGCGAGAATGACGTCGAGCGTGCTGTAGCGCTGGAACAGCCAGTCGCGGTCGAGTTCAATGGCATCGGCTACGCCGTGATGATGGCGACTCCCGCCGACCTGATCGATTTCGCCTACGGCTTTGCACTGGCCGAGCGGCTGATCGACGCGCCGTCGGAGGTGAAAGCGGCCGAGGCTCACGATACCGATCGCGGCACCGTGCTGCGCGTCGATCTGGTCGCCGCACGGCGGGAGCGCATTCTCGACCGCGTGCGTCACCGCGTCTCGGAATCGTCATGCGGGCTGTGCGGGATCGAGAATCTCGATGCGGCCTTGCGCCCGTTGCCGGTCGTCACGGCGCGACCTTTTGCTACACGCGAAGCGATCTTCAGCGCGCTCGCAGCGATGCGCGCGCATCAGCCGCTCAACGCCAAGACCGGCGCCGTGCATGTCGCCATGGCGTGCGGTGCGGACGGTACGATCAGGTTGGCGCGCGAGGATGTCGGCCGGCACAATGCCTTCGACAAGCTGATCGGCGCGATGGCGCGTGCCGGGATGGGGTGGGAAGGGGGCTTCGCGTTGCTTTCGTCGCGTTGTTCCTATGAACTGGTCGAGAAGGCGGCGATGGCGAATTGCCCGATGCTGGTCACCGCATCAGCGCCGACCAGCCTGGCGATCACGCGCGCGGCCGAAGCCGGGCTGGCGCTGATTTCGCTGGCGCGCGACGATAGCTATCTGGCCTGCGCATCATGACGCGCTTGCTCGGCGCGGTACTCGCCGGCGGGCAATCGCGGCGTTTCGGCTCGGACAAGGCGCTTGCCGAACTCGATGATCGACCCTTGATCGCACATGCCGCCGCGGCACTCGAACCCCATGTCGACGCGGTCGCGATCTGCGGACGGGCATTCGGCGCGTACGTCGCTCTTGCCGACCGCCCGGCGCCCGGCCTCGGCCCGCTCGGCGGTCTGGCGGCGGCGTTGCGCCACGCGGCCGACAACGGCTTCGACATGGTGCTTTCGATCGGCTGCGATGTGCCGGCCTTGCCGACGGCAATGGTAGATGCGCTGGCGGCCGCCGGTGCGCCGATTGCCGTCCGCGCGCTGCCGATCTGCGGTTTGTGGCGCGCGGGCGACGCCGACCAGCTCGATAAGCACCTCGCTTCAACCGGTGATCGCTCGATGCGCAACTGGCTCGCGGTGTGCGGCGGGCAATGGTTCGACGGCGATATCCCGCTCGCCAATATCAACACGCCCGACGATCTCGCGGCGCTTATCGCGCGGCGTGACTGACGGCGGCCTTTCACAAGTGGGGTGCCCTTGCTAAGGCCGCCGCGACTCATGCATTCGCCATCACCTGGCGCGCCCGTGCGGCTTGATCGCCGTCTCCCCGCCGCGTCCGGCCCGAGGCCCCATAGGGAAGGACCCGTCGCACCATGACCGCCATCGGACAGGACACGCTCAAGGCTCGCGCAACGCTCACCGCCGGGGGCAAATCCTACGACTATTTCTCGCTCGCCAAGGCAGCCGAGGCCTATGGCGACATCTCGCGGCTGCCCTTCTCGATGAAGGTGCTGCTCGAGAACATGCTGCGGTTCGAGGATGGCGTCACCGTTACCACCGATGACGTGAAGGCGATCATCGACTGGCAGCAGAACCCCACCGCGCCCGATCGCGAGATCCAGTATCGCCCGGCGCGCGTGCTGATGCAGGATTTCACCGGCGTGCCCTGCGTCGTCGATCTCGCCGCGATGCGCGACGCGATCACCAAGCTCGGCGGCGACGCGGCCAAGATCAACCCGCTGGTCCCGGTCCATCTCGTCATCGATCACTCGGTGATGGTCGATGAATTCGGCACGCCCAAGGCGTTCGGCGACAACGTCGATCTCGAATATAGCCGCAACATGGAGCGTTACGAGTTCCTCAAATGGGGCTCCAAGGCACTCGACAACTTCCAGGTCGTGCCCCCGGGCACCGGCATCTGCCACCAGGTCAACCTCGAATATATCGGCCAGGCCGTATGGTCGTCCAAGGGCACCGACGGTGCGATGATGGCCTATCCCGACACGTTGGTCGGCACCGACAGCCACACCACCATGGTCAATGGACTCGGCGTGCTCGGCTGGGGCGTCGGTGGCATCGAGGCCGAGGCGGCGATGCTCGGCCAGCCCGTGTCGATGTTGATCCCCGAAGTCGTGGGCTTCAAGCTGACGGGTGCGCTCAAGGAGGGGATCACCGCCACCGACCTGGTGCTGACCGTCACCCAGATGCTGCGCGCCAAGGGCGTGGTCGGCCGCTTCGTGGAGTTCTACGGCCCCGGCCTCGGCGCGATGACGCTGGCCGATCGCGCGACGATCGCCAACATGGCGCCGGAATATGGCGCGACCTGCGGCTTCTTCCCGATCGACGAGCGCACGATGGAATATATGCGCCTCACCGGGCGCCCAGACGAAACCGTCGCGCTGACCGAGGCCTATGCCAAGGCACAGGGATTCTGGCGGTACGACGATGCGCCGGATCCGGTGTTCACCGACACGCTCGAACTCGACATGAGCACGGTCGTCGCCAGCCTCGCCGGGCCGAAGCGTCCGCAGGACCGCGTCAGCCTCAACAAGGTCGACGAGGTGTTCAACGGCGACCTGTTCAAGGTCTACAAGAAGGAAGCCCCGGTCCGCGCCGCGGTCACCGGCCGCAGCCATGATCTCGGCGACGGCGACGTCGTCATCGCCGCGATCACCAGTTGCACCAACACCTCCAACCCCTCGGTGCTGGTCGCCGCCGGCCTCGTCGCGCGCAAGGCACGTGCCTTCGGTCTCACGCCCAAACCCTGGGTCAAGACCAGCCTCGCGCCCGGCTCGCAGGTCGTCACCGACTATCTCGACAAGGCCGGTCTGACCGACGACCTCAATGCGCTGGGCTTCAACCTGGTCGGCTATGGCTGCACCACCTGCATCGGCAATTCCGGCCCGCTTGCGCCGGAACTGTCGGCGGCGATCGCCGATAACGACCTCGTCGCCGCCTCGGTGCTGTCGGGCAACCGCAACTTCGAGGGCCGCGTGTCGCCCGACGTGCGCGCCAACTTCCTCGCCTCGCCGCCGCTCGTCGTCGCCTATGCCCTCAAGGGCACGGTGACCGAGGATATGGTCGAGACGCCGATCGGCCAGGGCAGCAACGGGCAGGACGTCTATCTCAAGGACATCTGGCCGACCAATCTCGAGGTTGCCGAGACCATGGCCGCCAATATCGACGATACGATGTTCCGCAACCGCTACGGCAATGTCTATGCCGGCGATGCCAAATGGCGCGGAATCGAGATCGAAGGATCGGACACCTATACCTGGCGTGCAGGTTCGACCTATGTCGCCAACCCGCCCTATTTCGAGGGCATGACGATGACCCCGGCGCCGGTCACCGACATCATCGAGGCACGGCCGCTCGCCATCCTGGGCGACTCGATCACCACCGACCACATCAGCCCGGCAGGCAGCATCAAGGCGGACTCACCCGCCGGCACCTTCCTGCAGGAGCATCAGGTCAGTCGCGCCGACTTCAACTCCTATGGCGCGCGTCGCGGCAACCATGACGTGATGATGCGCGGCACCTTCGCCAACATCCGCATCAGGAACGAGATGGTCCCCGGCATCGAGGGCGGCATGACGCATTATCATGGCGAGGTCATGCCGATCTACGACGCGGCGATGCGCTTCAAGGCCGACGGCGTGCCGCTCGTGATCGTCGCCGGCAAGGAATATGGCACCGGCTCGTCGCGCGACTGGGCCGCCAAGGGCACCAACCTGCTCGGCGTCCGCGCCGTCATCACCGAAAGCTTCGAGCGCATCCACCGCTCGAACCTGGTCGGCATGGGTGTGCTGCCGCTGCAGTTCGCCGAAGGCGTGAACCGCGAAACGCTGAAACTCGATGGCTCGGAAACCTTCACCATCCAGCACGTCGCCGAAATCCGCCCGCGTCAGGAAGTCGATGTGATTCTGACCCGCGCCGATGGTGCAACGGAAACATTCAAGACACGCTGCCGGATCGATACCGTCAACGAGCTCGAATATTTCCTCAATGGCGGTATCCTCCAGTACGTGCTGCGCAAACTGGCAGCATAACACGCGCGATCGGGGAGGGCGTCGGGCGCGGTCGTTTGGCTTGCCGCAATGATCGGCGCTCTCCCCGGCGCCGCGACGAATGACGGACAAGGTCGCGCGGGTCAGTCGCGCGTCAACGCTGTCCCACCCGGCGTTCGCGGCCAGGCGATTGATGAAAGTTGTAATTAATTTACAAGGCGCGTCGGCAGAACGAAAGCGAGCGCCGACAATGGCGGAACAGAAGATATTGGCGGGTCATGCCGTGCGCCGGTTGCGTCGGCAGGTCGGCCTCACCCAGGCGGCAATGGCGGAGGTGCTGGCGATCTCGCCAAGTTATCTCAATCTCGTCGAGCGCAATCAGCGGCCGGTATCCGCGACCTTGCTGGTGCGTCTTGCCGAACGCTTCGATTTCGACCCACGCAGCCTTGCCGCGGGCGAACCGGGTGGCGGGGCCGCGGCAATGCGCCGCCGGCTTGCCGATCCGTTGTTCGCCGACCTCGAGATCGACCGTAGCGAGGTCGAGGAATGGCTCGCCGCCGCGCCGGGCGGGGCCGAGGCTTTCGCGCGCCTGTTCGACCGCGCCGGCCCGGAGGGCGTGGTCGATGACGTCGCCGACCCCGTCACTCTGGTGCGTCGCGAAATCGAGCGCTGGCGCGGCCATTTCGCGGATCTCGATCTGGCGGCCGAGGCGTTGGCCGATGAAATCCGGCTCGGCGCCAACGACCTTTACAGCGCCATCGCCGAACGGCTGCGCGTCAAGCACAGTCTTGCGATCCGCATTCTCCCCGTCGATGTCATGCCCGACATGCTGCAGCGGCTCGATCTCCACGCGCGCCAGCTGCAATTGTCCGAGACCCTCGATCCGGCGTCACGGACCTTTGCCGTGGCCATGCAACTGGCGCAGATCGAGGCCCGTACCGAAATCGAGGCGCTTGCGCGCGGCGCCGCCTTTGCCGAGCGCGCGGCGGAGCGACTGTTCCGGCGCCACCTTACCAGCTATTTCGCCGCGGCGCTGATCATGCCCTATGCCCGCTTCCTGCGTGCCTGTGAGAGTACCGGCTATGACATCGAGTTGCTGCAACGGCGCTTTGGTGCCGGATTCGAGCAGGTCGCGCACCGCCTGACCACCCTGCAGCGCGTCGGTGCGCGCGGGCTACCCTTCTTCATGGTGCGGATCGACCGGGCGGGGCAGACCTCCAAGCGGTTCTCGGGTGCGAGCGCCGCGCCGCTCGCGGAGACCGACGCGCGCTGCCCGCTATGGCGGCTGCATGAGGCGTTCGATCGGCCGGGCAGCCTCGTCGTGCAGCTGGTCGAGCTGGAGGACAGCTCGCGCTGGCTGACCATGGCGCGCACCGTGACGCCGCGAGGCCGGCGCTACGGCGGCGTGCCGGCGGAGTTCGCCGTCGGGCTCGGCGTGGATGCCGCCAACGCTCACGCCCTGGCGGTAGCGCGCGGCGTCGATCTTGCCGGCGAGGCGATGCCGATCGGCCTTGGCTGCCGGGCGTGCTTTCGCGGCGAATGCCCGCAACGCTCACTTGCGCCCGCCGGTCGCGCGTTGACGGTCAGCGACCGCGAGCGCCGCCTCTCTGCGCTGACCTTCGCCGGGGATTGATCGCGTGGCGCCGCCCGCTACAGCGGCGCCGGACCGATAGCAGGGACACCGATCATCGACACCGCGACCATCCGCCTCGGCGGCGTGACAGTGAAGCGTTGGCTCGTCCTCGCGCTGGTCGCGCTCGCCGCGCGCGCGGTGACCTTCGGCAACCCCGTGCTGCACGTCGACGAGCAATTCTATTACGCGGTTGCCGACGCGATGCGTCACGGTGCGTTGCCCTTCGTCGACGTGTGGGACCGCAAGCCCATCGGCCTGTTCCTGGTCTATCTGCCCGCGGCGTTGTTTGGGCCGGTTTTGGGAATCTGGGCCTATCAGGCGCTCGCCCTGGTCTGCGTCGTGATCACAGCGGAATTGATTGCCAGGCTTGCCGAGCGCGCGGGCTGGGCACGCGGCGCGCTGGTCGCGGCAATCCTCTACATTCTGTGGCTGAACATCGCCGATGGACAGGGCGGCCAGTCGCCGGTGTTCTACAATCCGCTCGTTGCAGGAGCCATCCTGCTCATCGTGCCGAGGCAGGGGGAAGCGTATCGCCCGCGTACTGTCGGCCTCGCTGCGATGCTGCTGATCGGCCTGTCCCTGCAGATCAAATATTCCACGGTGTTCGAGGGCATGTGGATCGGGCTGTTCCTGTTGTGGCGCGAATGGCGGGGCGGCCGCGCGATTGGTTCGCTGCTCGGTTACGGCGCCGCGCTGATCCTTGCCGCCCTCCTACCGACGCTCGCCGTGGCGGGCGTGTATCAGGCGCTGGGCCAGGAACAGGCGTTTCTCTACGCCAACTTCATCTCGGTGCTGCAGCGCCGCCCGGACAGCTGGCAGGAAAGCGGCGGCAATTTCATCCTGCTCGCCTTGAGCGTTGCGCCGCTGATGGCGGCGGCCTGGGCCGGCCGGCGCGTCGGCGCCGAGGATGAGGCTGGCGGCGCCACCCGGCTGTTTCTGCGCGGGTGGCTGATTGCAGCGATCATCGGCGTGCTGCTGTTCGGCTCCTGGTTCAACCATTACGCGCTGCCGCTGCTGGTGCCGGGCTGCGTCTGTGCCGCGGCCTGGTTCGGTAGCCGGGCACGGAGCCTGCGGCTCGGATGGGCGCTCGTGGCGGTCGTCGCGCTGGTGGGGGAGGTCATCGTCATCGATGACATCGACAAGCGCGGCACCAATGCCGAATTGCGCGAGATTGCCGCGACGATCGGCAGCGGGCCGGGCTGCCTCTACGTCTTTTCCGGCGACACCGCGCTCTACCCGGCCACCGGCCGCTGTACCGAGACACCCTATCTCTTTCCCAGCCATCTCGATCGCGAGCGCGAGCAGGGTGCGATCGGTGTCGACCAGGCCAGCGAGGTGCGCCGCATCTTCGCCGCGCGCCCGGCCGTGGTGGTGATGCGCCCGCCCTATAAGGGCGAGCGCTCGGAGATGCGCGCCATGGCGGTGCGCCTGCTCGCGGCAGGCGGTTATCGCCTTACGGCCGAGCGGCCGCTGGGCGCGCAGCGCATCCAGATTTTCACCCGCTGATCACGCGCCGGCCGTGTCCAGCCGTTCGAGCTGATCCGCCGTCAGTTCCAGCCCCATTGCCGGCAGCAACTCCTCGAGCTGCCTGACGCTGGTCGCGCTGGCGATCGGTGCGGTGAGCCCCGGCTGGGCGAGGATCCAGGCGAGCGAGATCTGCGCCAGGGTCGCGCCGGTCTCGGCCGCTATCGCATCCATGGCCGCGAGCACGGGCTTGCCCTTGCCCTCGAGAAACGCCGTCATCCGGCTGCCGCGCACGCTCTTTCCCAGATCCTCGGGCCCGCGATATTTGCCGGTCAGGAAGCCCGATGCGAGGCCGTAATATGGCAGCACGCCGATATTATGCTCGACGCAATAATCCTGCAGCTCGCCCTCGAACTTGTGGCGGCTGACGAGGTTATATTCTGGCTGCAGCGCCTGGTAATGCGGCAGGCCCGCCGCCCGCGCCGCCTCATTGGCCGATTTCAATCGCGCCGCATGGAAGTTCGATGCCCCGAGCACCCGCACCTTGCCCGCTGCGACCAGTTTGCCGAACGCCTCCAGCACCGCTTCCTGCGGCGTGTCGTCGTCGTCCTGATGAGCGTAATAGAGATCGATATAATCAATCCCGAGCCGTTGGAGCGACGCGTCACACGCCGCCGCGATCCGAGCCGGCGCGAGCTTTTCGCCGCCTTCGCCCGGCAGCATGCCGACCTTGGTCGCGATCTGTACCTTGTCCCGCTTGCCCGACGACGTGAGCCATTCGCCGATCACGCTTTCTGACTCGCCGCCCTTATGCCCCGGTGCCCAGGCGGAATAGACGTCGGCGGTGTCGATCATCGTCCCGCCGCCGGCGACGAAGGCGTCGAGTACCGCGAAGCTGGCGGCCTTGTCCGCCGTCCAGCCGAACACATTGCCGCCGAGCACCAGCGGCGCGACGTGAAGGTCGGACGAGCCGAGCCGGCGCAAATTCGTCATTGGCTGTTCCCGTCGCTGTCGGCGCCCTGTTCCGCGCTGTTCGCGTCCACCGCATTGACCTCCATGCTGTTGGCATCGAGCATGGCTGCGGCATCGTCCAATTGCTTGTCCTCGGCCGGCGTCGTCGTGCCCGGCTGACGATCGGCGCCGTGGCAGGCTCCAAGCAATATCAGCGGCAAGGCGAGGATCGCGACGCGGCGAATCCTATTCATCGATCTCGTTGCCCATGTCGCGCATGGCCTGGCCGGTGCCCTTCTTCGCCTTGTCCGCCGCGTTGCCGATGGCCGCGGCGCCATTGTCGATCATCGCCTCACCCGAACCAAAGGCGCGGTCGGCGGCGGCTTCGGTGTCGTTGGCCGCCTGCACCATCGTCGCATTGGCGTCGGCGGCGACCGTATCGGCCGCCTCCGCGGTTTCGTTCTGTGCCTTGGGGCTGCACGCGGCGATCGCGATCAGGGCGAAACCGGCGAGCGGCAGGGCGAACATCTTGCGCATGGGAGATACTCCGTGGCTGGGGGGTGGGCGCACCTTTACGTCTCGGCGACGCTATCGAACCCGCCAAACGCGCGCAATCGGCTTCGGCTCCGGTCATCGTGCGTTGACCTCATATAAAGATATCTTTATATGATGATGCGACATGGCAATCGCTCTCGATATCTTCCGCGCGCTGGCCGATGCGACACGCCTTCGCATCATGGCCTTGCTGCGCTCGATGGAGCTGTCGGTCGGAGAACTGGCCCAGGTGCTCGGCCAGAGCCAGCCGCGCGTCTCGCGCCATGTGAAGATCCTCTGCGATGCCGGCCTTGCCGAACGGCGCAAGGAAGGCAGCTGGGTGTTCGTCGCGCTCGGCCAGGCGGTGCGGGTCGAGCCGGTGCTCGCCGCGCTCGACAGTTGGGCAGTGCAGGAGCCGGATCACTGGCGCCTCGCCGACGCGGCGCGCCTCGCCGCGGTGCGCGCCGATCGCGCCTCGGCCGCCGCCAGTTGGTTCGAGAGCAATGCCGGTCAGTGGGACGCGATCCGCTCGCTGCACATCGCCGAGAGCGAGGTCGAGCAGGCGATGGGTGCAGTGCTCGGCGACGAGAAGGTCGGCCAGCTGATCGACATCGGCACCGGTACCGGCCGCATGCTCGAACTGTTCGCCGGTCGCGCCGAACGCGCGCTGGGCATCGACCGCAGTTCGGAGATGCTGCGCCTCGCCCGCGCCAAGTTGAGTGAGCGCGGCCTCGCCAATGCCGAACTGCGCCAGGCCGATCTCTACGCCCTGCCGCTCGCCGACGGCGCAGCGGACGTCGCGATCATCCACCATGTGCTGCATTTCGCGCAGCAGCCCGGCGCGGCGATTGCCGAGGCGGGAAGGGTGCTTGCGCCCGGCGGCCGCCTGCTGATCGCCGATTTCGCGCCGCATGAGCGCGAGGAACTACGCACCCGCGATGCCCATGCCAGGCTCGGCTTCTCCGACGAGCAGATTATCGGCTGGTTCGGCAATGCCGGTCTCGCGCCGGCGCGGATCGAGACGCTCGAGGGCGGCGAACTGACGGTGAAATTATGGCTCGGGCGCAAGCTCGGTGATGCGTTGCGTGAGGTGAAGGCGGCATGAGTTTTTCGGTCAACCAGCTCGAAGAGGCGCGTCGCGCGCTCGACGCGCCGCTTTATGCCGATGTCGGCGGTGATATCGCGCTGAGCTTCGAATTCTTCCCGCCGAAGACCGAGAAGATGGAAGAACAGTTGTGGGAGGCGATCCGCACGCTGGCGCCGCTTGGGCCCCGCTTCGTCTCGGTGACCTATGGCGCGGGCGGCTCCACCCGCGAGCGTACGCACGCTACCGTTGCGCGGATTGCCCGCGAAACGCCGATCGCCGCCGCGGCGCACCTCACCTGCGTTGAGGCGACGCGCGAGGAAATCGATGCGGTGGCGCACGAATATTGGGCGGCCGGGGTGCGTCACATCGTCGCGTTGCGCGGAGATCCGCCGGTTGCGGGGACGAAATACGCGCCGCATCCCGGCGGCTATGAAAATGCCGCGGCGCTGGTCGCCGGGCTGCGCAAGCTGCATCCGTTCGAGGTTTCCGTCGCCGCCTATCCCGAGGCACACCCGGATGCGGCGACCAAGGCGGCCGATCTCGACAATCTCAAGCGCAAGCTCGACGCCGGGGCAAGTCGCGCGATCACGCAATTCTTCTTCGAGCCGGAAACCTTTTTCCGCTTTCGCG
This sequence comes from Pseudomonadota bacterium, assembly GCA_040390605.1. GTDB lineage: Bacteria > Pseudomonadota > Alphaproteobacteria > Sphingomonadales > Sphingomonadaceae > Sphingomonas. The sequence goes on along the minus strand of JAZJXZ010000015.1, from coordinate 19,940 downwards.
ACGATGTTGCCGCGGCCGGGATCACCGCCGAAATAGTCCCGGGAATCATGCCTGTGACCAATTTCGCGGCGATCAAGCGCATGTCGGCAATGTGCGGTACCGACGTGCCGAGCTGGCTCGGCCGATTGTTCGAAGGCCTCGACGATCATCCCGGCGCGCGCCAACTGGTCGCCGCGACGATCGCCGCCGAACTGTGCCGCAAACTTTATGCCGGCGGTGTGCGGCATTTCCATTTCTACACCCTCAACCGCGCCGAGCTGAGCTATGCCATCGCGCATCTGCTTGGCGCGCGCGCTCAGGGTCTGGCCCATGAGGTGGCGGCATGACGGCACGTGAGCGACTGATCGCGGAAGCGGCAAAGCGGATACTGATCACCGACGGCGCGTTCGGCACCGAGATCCAGAACTGGAAGCTCGCCGAGGCCGACTATGCCGGCGACCTCGGCCTGACGCACGACCAGAAGGGCAATAACGACATTCTCGCGCTGACCCGGCCGGACGTGCCGGAGACGATCACCCGCGAATATCTCGATGCCGGGTCCGACATCGTCTCGACCAATACCTTCTCGGCCAATGTCATCAGCCAGGCCGATTACGGCGCCGAGGCGCTGGTGCGCGACATCAATATCGCCTCGGCCCGGATCGCCCGTAAGCTGGCGGACGAGTATGAGGCGAAGGACGGCCGCCCGCGCTTCGTCGCCGGCGCGATTGGTCCGACCAACAAGACCTTGTCGTTGTCGCCCGACGTCAACGATCCGGGCTTTCGCGAGATCGACTTCGACTATTTGAAGGACGTGTATCGCGAGCAGATCGACGCGCTGGTCGAGGGCGGGGTGGACTTCATCCTGATCGAGACGGTGTTCGACACGCTCAACGCCAAGGCCGGCATTATGGCGGCGATCGAGGCGGGCGAGGCGCTCGGCCGCGACCTGCCGATCATGCTGTCGATGACGCTGACCGACCTGTCGGGGCGCAACCTGTCGGGCCATACGGTCGAAGCCTTCTGGCACGCCGTGCGGCATGCGCGACCGGTAACGATCGGACTCAATTGTTCCTTTGGTGCCGAACAGTTACGCCCGCATGTCAAGACGTTGTCGCAGATCGCGGACACGTTGATCATGGTCTATCCCAATGCCGGGCTGCCCAACGAACTCGGCGCCTATGACGAGATGCCGGCGACGACCGCGGCGCTGGTGCGCGACTGGGCCGAGCAGGGTCAGGTCAACATCCTCGGCGGCTGCTGCGGCTCGACACCGGTGCATATCAAGGCGATTGCCGATGCCGTTGCGGGCCTGGAGCCGCGCAAGCTGGTGAGGCCCGACGTGCGCACGCGTCTGGCCGGCCTCGAACCGATGACGATGGCGGCCTGAAGAGTGCGTCACCCCAGCGAAAGCTGGGGTCTCCGAGTTGCTAGAGCGTGCCCTTGCCGCACGAGATCCCAGCTTACGCTGGGATGACGAATGGAAAATAACATGACCACCGCCAACACCTCCTCCTTCGTCAATATCGGCGAGCGGACCAACGTCACCGGCTCGGCCGCGTTCAAGAAGCTGATCATGGCGGGCGACTATCCCAAGGCGGTCGAGGTCGCGCGCCAGCAGGTCGAGAACGGCGCCCAGGTGCTCGACGTCAACATGGACGAAGGCCTGCTCGATTCGCAGGAAGCGATGGTCACCTTCCTCAAGCTGATCGCCGCCGAGCCGGACATCGCGCGCATCCCGTTCATGATCGACAGCTCGAAATGGTCGGTGATCGAGGCCGGGCTGAAATGCGTCTCGGGCAAGCCGATCGTCAATTCGATCAGCATGAAAGAGGGTGAAGCTCAGTTTCTGTCTCAAGCGCGCAAGTGCATGGCCTATGGCGCCGCGGTGGTCGTCATGGCGTTCGACGAGGTCGGCCAGGCCGACACCAAGGAACGCAAGGTCGAGATCTGCGAGCGCGCCTACAAGCTGCTCACCGGCATCGGCTTCCCGCCCGAGGACATCATCTTCGATCCCAACATCTTCGCGGTGGCGACGGGGATCGAGGAGCATAACAATTACGGCGTCGACTTCATCGAGGCGTGCAAGGAGATCAAGGCACGCTGCCCGCATGTCCACCTGTCGGGCGGCCTGTCGAACCTGAGTTTCTCGTTCCGCGGCAACGAGCCGGTGCGCCGCGCGATGCACTCGGTGTTCCTCTACCACGCCATTCCGGCCGGGCTCGACATGGCGATCGTCAATGCAGGGCAGCTCGACGTCTACGACACGATCGACCCCGAACTGCGCACGGCGTGCGAGGATGTCGTGCTCAACCGCGATCCCGAAGCCGGCGAACGCCTCGTCGCACTCGCCGAGCGCTATCGCGGCACCGACGCGGTGGCCGAGAAGGCGGTGCAGGAATGGCGCGGCTGGGAGGTCAACAAGCGGCTCGAATATGCCCTGGTCAAGGGCATCGACATGCATGTCGTAGAGGATACCGAGGAGGCCCGCCAGGGCTTCGCCCGGCCGATCGAGGTGATCGAAGGACCACTGATGGACGGCATGAACGTGGTCGGCGACCTGTTCGGATCGGGTAAGATGTTCCTGCCACAAGTGGTTAAAAGCGCACGCGTTATGAAGAAAGCGGTGGCGCACCTGCTGCCCTTCATCGAGGCCGAGAAGCTGCCCGGCGCGCGCGGCAAGGGCAAGATCGTCATGGCCACCGTCAAGGGCGACGTGCACGATATCGGCAAGAACATCGTCGGCGTGGTCCTGCAGTGCAACGGCTTCGACGTGGTCGATCTTGGCGTCATGGTGCCATGGTCCAGGATCCTCGCTGCCGCCAACGAGAACGACGCCGACATGATCGGCCTGTCCGGCCTGATCACCCCGTCGCTCGACGAGATGGTGACCGTCGCCGAGGAGATGAAACGCCTGGGCATGACCATGCCGCTGCTGATCGGCGGCGCGACCACCTCCAAGGTTCACACCGCGTTGCGCATCTCACCCGCTTATGACGGCCCGGTCGTCCATGTGCTCGACGCCAGCCGCGCGGTCGGTGTGGCCTCGACGCTGGTCAGCGACACGCAGCGCGACGCCTTCGTGCTCAAGACGTCGGACGAATATGCCGCGGTGCGCAAGGCGCGCGAGGGCAACAAGCAGAACGACCTGCTGCCGATCGCCGAGGCGCGCGCCAATGGCCTCAAGGCCGACATGGCGTTGAAGGCGCCGGCGCCGCTCCAGCCGGGCGTTCACCGCTTCGACGCCTGGGACATCGCCGACCTGCGCGACTATATCGACTGGACGCCGTTCTTCCGCGCCTGGGAACTGGCCGGCAACTATCCCGCGATTCTCGAGGACAAGATCGTCGGCGAAAGCGCGCGCGGCCTGTTCGCCGATGCCCAGGCGATGCTCGACCGCATTATCGCGGAAGGCTGGCTGACGGCGCGTGGTGTCGCCGCGCTGTGGCCGTGTCGTCGCGAGGGCGATGACGTCGTGCTCGACAATGGCGTGCGCTTCCCCTTCCTGCGCCAGCAGATCGTCAAGCGCGAGGGACGGCCCAATATGTGCCTTGCCGATTTCGTCGACCCCGCCGGCGACTGGCTCGGCGGTTTCGCGGTCAGCATCCACGGCATCGATCCACACATTGTGCGTTTCAAGGCGGACAATGACGACTATTCCGACATTTTGTTGAAGGCGCTGGCCGACCGCCTCGCCGAGGCTTTTGCCGAACGGCTGCACCTCCACGTACGCACTGATCTATGGGGTTATGCGCCGGACGAGCAGCTGACCAACGAGGCATTGGTCAAGGAACAATATCGCGGCATCCGCCCGGCGCCGGGTTATCCCGCCTGTCCGGAACACAGCCTCAAGAGCGTGCTGTTCGACCTGCTCGACGCGGGCGAGAATGCCGGCATCGAGCTGACCGAAAGCTTCGCCATGCTGCCGACGGCGGCGGTGTCGGGCTTTTATTTCGGCCATGCCGAGGCGAGCTATTTCGGCGTCGCGCGGATCGGCCGCGATCAGCTCGAGGAATATGCCGGCCGGCGCGGTGTGGATCTGCCGACAGCGGAGCGCTGGTTGCGACCTAACCTGGACTGAGCCCAATTCCTTGCGCCACCCCGGCGAAGGCCGG
>JAZJXZ010000015.1:0-15836 GCA_040390605.1 Pseudomonadota bacterium | reverse complement strand
GGCGCGCTTCATCACCCCTTCCTTCCCAACTGGGCCCCGGCCTTCGCCGGGGTGGATGGCATAGTTCAAGCCAGCGCAGCGCCGCTCGGCAGCTCGTCTCCATCGGCCGTTTCGGCGACCCGCGCCAATGCCGTCAACGCCGCAACATGCCCCCGGAACGCACTACGCCCGCTGCGCGTCAGCGAGGCCCATGTGCGCTGGCGGCCGTCCATCGCCGCCTTGCGCAGCCGCACATAACCCGCCTCGCTCAACGCCGAGAGATGCTTCGACAGCACCGAATCGCTGACATCGGCAGTCTTGCGCAGCACCGCGAACTCCGCATCCTGAACGCCCGCCAGCACCGCCATGATCTGCAGCCGGGCAGGCGCGTGGATCACCGGGTCGAAGGCCAGTCGCGCCTCGCTCATGCGTCGAGGCCCATTTCCCGGCGGAAGATGCGCTGCCAGACGGTGCTGAAATAATAACCGACGCCTGCGGCGATCATACCGGTGACCAGCGGCGCCCACCAGATGCCGCGATCGCGCACCAGCCACACGCCTGCCATATAAAGCACGACGATCACCGCCAGGAGCAGGAAGGTCAGCGGGCGCGTGCGGCCGGCGCGATAGCCGTTGATGAACATGCCGGTCCGCCGCCGATCCCAGCGGATCACCAGCCCGACGCCCAGCAACAGCAAGCCCTCGACGAGGATGGCGTAAGGAAAAGGCAGCGCCGGTGTCGCCATGACACCGCCCATCAGCGCGGCAAAGGCGAGATGGCGCTCGGGTGGGCAATCGGCCGCCTGCGCCAACCGTGCCTGCGATGCGCGCATCGCGGCCAGTGCTTCGGCGGCTTCGGTGGAAGAGGGCTGCATGATGAATTCTCCAGTTTCCAATGTGGAAAGCTATGCGCTCCACTTTCCGATTCGGCAAGTGATAATTTTCCAATATGGAAAGTAGTCGATGGCAAGACCCTTAACGGCGTCCCGCGACGCACCGATACGGGACAGCATCACGCCGCGCTAAGTGGACGACACCTGCACCCTGGCGATTAACCGCTTTTCCGGCTTTCCTTGGTCGGTGCCCCACGCGCAGGCAGGCCCAAAGGAACCGCCTCATGCGCCGCATCATCCCGCTCATCGCCCTCGCACTCACCGCACCCGCCGCCGCGCAGCAGCAGCGCGCGCCGTTCACCATCGCGGAGACCGGCGAAGGCTTCGCCACAATCAACGACGCCGTGCAGTCGGTGCGCATGGGCACCGCGACGATCCTTATCGCGCCCGGCGTCTATCACCAGTGTACCGTGCAGCAGGGCGGCAACATCACCTTCAAGGCGGTACGACCAGGCACCGCGATTTTCGAGGGTACCGCCTGTGAGGACAAGGCGGCGTTCGTGTTGCGCGGCCAGCGCGCGGCGGTCGACGGGCTCGTGTTCCGTGGCATGCAGGTCAGCGACGGCAATGGCGCCGGCATACGCACCGAGATGGGCGACCTCATCGTCACCAACTCGACCTTCCTCGACAGCCAGGAAGGCATCCTTGGCGGCGAGCCCAGCGGCCAGCGGATCACCATCGATCATTCGACCTTCTCAGGCCTCGGCCAGTGCGACCAGTCGCCGAGCTGCTCCCATGCCATCTACCTCGCCAACCAGGGTTCGGTGACGATCACCAATTCGCGTTTCGAGCGCGGCACCGGCGGCCATTACGTCAAGCTGCGCGTGCCGCACGCCACGATCAGCAACAACAGTTTCGACGACACCGCCGGCCATAAGACCAACTACATGATCGACCTGCCCGAGGGCGGTACGGGCCTGATCTCGGGCAACACTTTCGTCCAGGGGCGCGACAAGGAAAACTGGACCGCTTTCATCGTCATCGCGGCCGAGCACCAGAACTACACCGCCGCCGGTTTGCGCGTCGAAGGCAATGCAGCCAGCCTCGCGCCCGGCGAAACGCGCAGCCCGGCCTTCGTCGCCGATTACAGTCATGAACAACTGGCACTGGGTGCCAACCGGCTGGGCACCGGCGTCCGCGCCTTCGAGAAGCGCTAACCGAGAATCCCGGAAAACAGCCAGCGCCGTGTGGCGCGGGTGCGCATCAGGTCGGATCCGCAATCGCGACATATCGCGCGCTGGATTTCGGGCTGACCCGGCTCGCTGACGATATGATAGGGGCGGTGCTGCCCGATCGCGCAGCCCGGTTGGGGTTTGGCTGGTTGTCGTCGTGCCTGCATGGTGCGATCCTTTCGCACCATGCGTCTGACGTCCGTATTGCAGGCACATGTCGATTTGTATCAAGCCGGGCACCGTGCCGAAAAATCGGCTCGGTGTTCAGCGCTTCACGATGCGACCACAAAACACCCTATCGGCAGGGCGCGCCCTGTCCGGCACCAAGATCGAGACATTTGCCGTCGAGCTTCGGGACGGCGAGGCCGATCTGCGCCGCCAGGGTCGGTGCGATATCGACCGTTTCGATCGAGCCGGCATGCTCGAACCCGGCCATGCCCTTGCGCCAGAACAGGATCGGCACGCGGCGGTCATATTCCCACGGGCTGCCATGCGTCGCGAGATAGGTATGCGTGGCATCCGGAATCGCGGTCACGCGCGGCTTTAGCAGCACGACCAGATCGCCCGATCGCTCGGGATCGTATGACGCCCGTGCCTTCTGGATAAGCGTCCAGTTCTCGGGCGGCCCGTTCGGCTCGGGCGCCGCGCGCAACTGCGCCGCGGTGAACACCGCGGCGACCTGCGGATGCGCGGCATAGGCGGAGACGGCGGCGGCGAGCACGGCCTTGCGTTGCGCCGGGGTCAGCGCGGCGTCGAGCCACACATCGCCATTGGGGATGGATCCGCGCAGCGCAGGAGCGTTGATGCCGAGCTTCGCCGCGATCGCTCTGCCCATCTCGGCCGGGGCCAGCGCAATATCCACCCGCTGCGCATTGGCGATCCCGCCGGCCAGCTCACGTTCGGGGAGGTCGTTGCCGCCATGGTCCGCGGTCAGCACCACTTCGTAATCCACCCCGGTGCGGTCGAGCACATCGAAGAAGCGCCCGAGCGTCGTGTCGAGCTGCGACAGCTGGATACACATCTCGGCGCCCTCGGTGCCGAAGGCGTGGCCGACAAAGTCCGTCGCCGAGGCACCGATCGAGATGATGTCGGTCGCCTTGCCCTGGCCGAGCCGCATGTCCTGGACCAGCCCGGCGGCCAGCGCGAGCACCGCCGCGTCATAGGCCGGCGAGACGCGAAAGGCCTTGGCATCGCCGGCGGCGCGCTCGAAACGCCCCGTGCCGACCGTCCGGCCCGCGCCGATGTCGACCGGTCTGTCGTGCGGCGCGCACCATGACGGCACGTCGAGCGCGGGCTGGGCGCGCGCGATCAGCGCGCTGGTCGCGGCGTTGGCCCGCGCCACCACCGGCGGCGTCGCCCGACCGGTATAGGAGGCGAAAGCCTTGCCGTCCCACCACCATAGTTCATCGACCTTGTGGCCACCCATCATCACGGCCGCGCGATCCTTGCCTGCGACCGATACGACCCGCGCGTCGGGATTGGCGGCCTTCATCCGCTCGCCCAGCGTCGGCACGCGCAGATGCCGGTCCGACACGGTATAGTTTTCGAAGGTCGATCCCGGTACCGTCTCGTCCTCGGCGCAATAGACCTTCTTGTCGGCGCGCGTGACGCGCTGGTCGATCCAGTCATTGGCGATGATGCCGGTATGTTCGGGGCGGAAGCCGGTCAGGATGGTCGAATGCCCCGGACAGGTCTCGGTCGCGGCATGGCCCTGATAGGCGTGCGGGAACACCGCGCCTTTCAGCAGCCGGGCGAAGCCGCCCGTGGCATGGGCGCGATATTCGGCGAACAGATCGGCGGAGAACTGGTCGACCGAGATCGCCACGATCAGCTTCGGCGCTGGTATCGGCGGCGGTGCCTCCTGCGCTCCGAGTGGTGCGGAAACCAGCGCGACGGCGAGAGCGGCGAACGAAGCCAGGCGTTTCATGCGAATTCCTTGAACGGTCGGGTGCATTGGCGGCGAGGGGCCGCTATGGGCAAGCCATAAAATGCGGCAAGGATTGGCGATGCGTTCGTTCGGTTACCTGATCATGACACTGCTCGCCGCGATGGCCTGGGGCACGGCCGCCTCGGCCGATGTGCCGCCGGCCAGCGCCGCGCCGCATCTCGCGATCCGCCTGCTCGCCGAAACCCGTCAGCCTGCCCCCGGCAGCGAGGTGACACTGGCGCTCGACACCAGGCCGCAACCGGGCTGGCACGGCTATTGGGAAAACCCCGGCGATGCGGGGTTTCCCGCCAAGCTCGACTGGACGCTGCCCAAGGGCGCGACCGTCTCGGCGCCGGTCTACCCGATGCCCGGCACGTTGCTCGTCGCCGGGCTGATGAACTATGTGTTCGAGGCGCCCTATGCGCCGCTCGTCAGGTTGAAAGTGCCGGCCGGGCTTGCGCCGGGCACGGCATTGCCGATCAGGCTCCACACGCAATATCTCGTCTGCACGCGTGAGGTCTGCGTGCCGGAAGAGGCCGACCTGTCGCTGTCGCTGACCGTCGGCGACGGTACGATCGATCCGGCAACCCGCGCCCAATTCGATGGCTGGCGGCGAGCGCTGCCGCATCCGCTCGGCGGCACCGCGACATATCAGGCGAGCGGCGGGCAACTGCGCATTGCCATCCCCTATCCGGCCGCCGCGCCACTCGACCAGGGCTATTTCTTCCCGATCACCACTGGGCTGGTCGATTACGCCGCGCCACAAAAGGTCAGCCGCGACGACGACCGGCTGATCATCGAAACCAGAGCGAGCGGGCAGGGCGCCACCGGCCCGCTGCGCGGCGTGCTGCGCGTCGGCGCCGGACAGGCGCTCGATGTAACCGCGACCGCGGGTACGGTTGCCGCGCCACATCCCACCCCGTCGGGCGGGGGTGCAGCATCTGCCATATTGCTCGCGTTGTTCGGCGCCATGGTCGGCGGGCTGATCCTCAACATCATGCCGTGCGTCTTCCCGATTCTTAGCCTCAAGGCGTTGAGCCTCGCACGCGGCCATCTCGGCGAGCGCGAGGCGCGGCACGAAGCGCTGGCCTACACCGCAGGCGTCGTCGCGGTGTGCATCGCGCTGGGCGGCGTCATCCTCGGCCTGCGTGCCGGTGGCGACGCGGTCGGCTGGGCCTTCCAGCTGCAGAACCCGCGCGTGCTGGTCGTGCTGCTGCTGCTCACCGTGGCGCTGTCGCTCAACCTCGCCGGGCTGTTCGAGATCCCGACCCCGCAATTCGTCAACCGCGCGGGCGGGGCGGGCGGCGCTTTCGCCACCGGGGCACTGGCGGCGTTCGTCGCCACCCCCTGCGCCGGGCCGTTCATGGGCGCGGCACTTGGTACCGCGCTGGTGCTGCCCTGGCCGGCCGCGCTGGCCGTGTTCGCCGGTCTCGGCGTCGGTCTCGCGCTACCCTTCCTCGCCATTGGTTTCATCCCCGCCTTGCGCAAGCGCCTGCCCAAACCCGGCGTGTGGATGGAGAATTTCCGCCGCTTCCTGTCGCTGCCGATGTGGCTGACGGCGCTGGCGCTGGCCTGGGTGCTGGGCAGGGAGGCCGATGTCGACGGCATGACCTACGGCCTGTGCGCCGCGCTCGGTCTCGGCATCGTGCTTTGGGCGGCGGGGCGTCGCCAGGCGCGCGGCCTGGGTTTCGGCACCGCGGCGGTGGTGATGATCGTCGCCATCACCGGTGCCGGCATATGGTTGATGACCCGCACCCATCCGCCGACCAGCATCGCAAAGCCGGCAGAGGGCGCTGAACCGTTCAGCGAAACCCGTCTCGCCGCGCTGCGCGCCGAGCATCGGCCGGTGTTCGCCTATTTCACCGCCGACTGGTGCCTGACATGCAAGGTCAACGAAAAGACCGCGATCGAGACCGACACGGCCCGCGCCGCCTTCGCCAAGGGCAAGGTCGCGGTGCTGGTCGGCGACTGGACCAATGGCGATCCGGCGCTGGGGCGCTTCATCGAGGCGCACAACCGCGCCGGCGTGCCGCTATATCTCTATTACGCTCCCGGCGCCGCCGAGCCGCAGGTGCTGCCCCAGGTGCTGACACCGGGCATGCTCGCCGACCTCGTGCGCTAGGAACCAACGTCGCGCGCCGCGGCTACCTCGGATGACCGCATCGACTTCCATGTACCCGCCAATGGGCGTCTCGTCGTGAGTTGGGAATAGGCGCTTACCTCGGTGCCGCGCTGTGTGAGAGATTCTACCGGATAGAGCGAGCCGACCGCTCGTATCGCGATTGCCGTGCATCGCGGATAGGCTTAGCCGTGCCGCACGCGACGAGGACGATATGATCGATTTTTCAGGACTTCAGACGACCAGCGCCATCACGGACGAGTGGAAATACCCGGCCGCCGAACCAAACGGCACAGGGCTGTTGCAGGTCGATACCGCACCCGATCACAAGCTCTATTGGGAGGAATATGGCAATCCGGCGGGCGAGCCCGTCATGTTCCTGCACGGCGGACCGGGCGGTGCCTGCGCGCCGGTCATGGCGCGCTTCTTCGATCCCGCGCGCTACCGAGTCATCCTGTTCGACCAGCGCGGCTGCGGCAAGAGCGAACCGACCGTGGCCAAGGCCGGGGCGGCCTTGGCGCTGACCCGCAACACGACCGATCATCTGGTCGAGGACATCAATACGCTGCGGGACGCGCTCGGCATCGCCGGCAAGATGCATGTCTTCGGCGGGAGCTGGGGCAGCACGCTCGCTCTGGTCTATGCCATCCGGCATCCGCACAACGTCGCCTCGCTGATCCTGCGCGGCATCTTCATCGGCGCGCGCGAAGACCTGCTTTACATGTACCAGGGCAACGCCGCGACCTTCGCCGAGGAGCCCTTCGCGCTTACCGAACCCGGCAGCTACATCGCCTATCCCGACGAGTGGAAGGCGTTCGTCGAGGTCATTCCCGCCGACCGGCGCGGCGACATGATGCAGGCCTACAAGGCGATCTTCGACATGGTCCCGGCAAGCGATGCCGACCGCGCGCTGCAATTGCGCGCGGCGCTGGCCTGGTCGGTATGGGAAGGAACGATCTCCAACCTGATTCCCAAGGACGACGACCCCGGCAAGTTCGGCGACGCCGAGTTCGCGCTGTCCTTCGCGCAGATCGAGGCGCATTTCTTCGCCAACCACCTGTTCCTGCCGCCCGACTATATCCTTGGCAATGTCGACCGCATCGCCGGTATCCCGACGCATATCGTTCACGGCCGCTTCGACCAGGTGTGCCCGCTGACCCAGGCGTCGCGTCTCATCGATGCGATGGCGGGCGTCGGCGCAGCGCCGGTCAGCTATGTGCGCACCAATGCCGGTCATAGCGCGATGGAACTGCAGACGGCGCTCGCGCTGACCGCGATCATGGATGGGCTGGCGCCGATCGGCTAGGATCCGGGGCTTCTTGCCCGCCTCATGCGTTGAGCCGTGCAAGGGTCTTGTGCGGCGCAGCAATTCGTCGCAGCATGTGCCCAGCACTGGGAGCGGCGATTGGCGAAACGGCGGGCGTTCGACGAAATCATGGGGCAAGCGGACTCGACGGTGCCGCGCTCCGAACTCGCCGCGCTCGGCCGCTGGATCGATGAGACCCCCGATGGCGAGCTGCGTCGCCGTCAGCAATCGGCCGAGGCGACTTTTCGCCAGCTCGGCATCACCTTCGCGGTGTACGGCGACAGCGACGCCTCGGAACGCATCATCCCGTTCGACATCGTGCCGCGCGTCTTCCTCGCCAGCGAGTGGGAGCGGCTGTCGGAGGGCCTCGTCCAGCGGGTCGAGGCGATCAACGCCTTTCTCGACGACATCTACGGCGCGCGCCGCATTCTCGATGAAGGCGTGCTGCCGCCCGATCTGATCTTCGGGAACGCGCAATTCCGCCCCGAAATCGCCGGCATCCGTCCGCCGCACGGCATCTGGGCCCATATCTGCGGCATCGATCTCGTGCGCACCGGGCCGAACGATTTCTTCGTGCTCGAGGACAATGCCCGCACGCCCTCCGGCGTCAGTTACATGCTGGAAAACCGCGAGGCGATGCTGCGGCTATGCCCCGAACTGTTCCGCGAATTCCGGGTCGCCGCGGTCGATAGCTATCCCGATCGCCTGCTCCAGACGATGCAGTCGGTCGCCCCGCTCGGCGTCGCCGCGCCAGTCTGCGTCGTGCTGACCCCGGGGCATCACAACTCGGCCTATTACGAACACAGCTTCCTGGCGGATTCGATGGGTATCGAACTGGTCGAGGCCGCCGACCTCGTCGTGTCGGACGACATCGTGTGGATGCGTACCATCTCCGGCCTGGTGAAGGTCGATGTGATCTATCGGCGCATCGACGACGACTATCTCGACCCGCAGGTGTTCCGCCCAGATTCGATGCTCGGCGTCCCCGGCCTGATCGCCGCCTATGCCGCTGGCAATGTCGCGCTGATCAACGCACCCGGCAACGGCATCGCCGACGACAAGGCGATCTACAGCTATATGCCGGAAATCGTGCGTTTCTATTCCGGCGGCGAACCCAAATTGCCCAATGTCGAGACCTTCCGCTGCCGCGAACCCGAGGCGCTCAAATATGTCCTCGACCATCTCGGTGAGCTGGTGGTGAAGCTGGTCGATGGCTCGGGCGGTTATGGCATGCTGGTCGGGCCGACAGCCTCCAAGAAGGAGATCGAGGATTTCCGCGCGGCGCTGATCGCCGAGCCGCAGCGTTACATCGCCCAGCCGACGCTCGCGCTGTCGACCGTGCCGACGCTGGCCGACAAGGGTCTTGCGCCGCGGCATGTCGATTTCCGTCCCTTCGTGCTGACCGGCGCCAAGGGCGTGCAGGTCGTGCCCGGCGGGTTGACCAGGGTGGCGCTCAAGCCCGGATCGCTGGTGGTCAATTCGTCACAGGGCGGCGGCACCAAGGACAGCTTCGTGCTGTTGGACGGCTGATGCTCTCGCGCACCGCCTCCTCGCTCTATTGGCTCGGTCGTTATGTCGAGCGCGCCGATTTCGTCGCACGCCTCGTCGAGGCGACGGTGCGGCTTGATGCGCTGTCGGGCCGTCCGGCCGGCGAAGTCGCCTGGTCGAGCGCCTTGACCGTCACCGAGACCGACGCGGATTTCGCCAAGACCGGCGAGACCATCACCCAGCAACATGTCGCGCGTTTCCTCACGCTCGATGCGGGGCATCCCGGGTCTATCGTACGTTGCCTCGACCGCGCCCGCGACAATGCCCGCGCCGTGCGCACCGCGTTGACCCGCGATGCATGGACCGGCATCAACCGCGCCTGGTTGCTGTTCCAGAGTCGGTCGAGCCCCGGTGGCGCCACAGCGACACTCAACCTGCTCGAGGCGGTCAAGACCGAGACGCGGGGCTTCGAGGGTGCGGTGCACCGCATGCTGCGCAACCAGACGACCTGGTTCATCAAGCTCGGCCAGGCGGTCGAGCGTGCCGATAACACCGCGCGGTTGCTCGACGTCAAATATCATATCCTCCTGCCCGAGGGCGAACAGGTCGGCGGCGTGGTCGATCGCGACCAATGGACGACGATCCTCCAGACGGTGTCGGCGGTGACCGCCTATCGCTGGCTCTATTCGGAAGGCCTCAGGCCCAGCAACGTCATCGACCTGCTGATCACCCGCGCCGAGATGCCGCGCAGCCTCGCGGCCTCGACCGAGGAGACGGTCGATATCCTCGGCCTGCTCGCCAAGCGCACCGGGCTGCACGGCGAAGCCGATCGCATGGCGCGGATGCGTCAGGCACGCATGCTCAAGACGCGCTCCGGCGAGGTCATTGCCGGCGGGCTCCACCAATATCTGCGCCGCTTCATCGACGAGAATGCCGAGCTGCATTTCGCCATCGGCCGGCAGTTCAAGTTCACCTGATGCGGCTGTCGGTCGACCAGCATAGCCGCTACCGCTTCGCTTTCCCGCGCAGTCGCCTCGTCCAGTTGCTCCGCCTGACCCCAGACGACAATGACGACCAGACGGTCACCCGCTGGGACGTGCATGTCGATTGCGACGCACGGTTGCGTCATGGCCGCGACGGCTTCGGCAACCGCACGGTGATGCTGTACGTCGAGGGGCCGGTAGAAGCGATCGAGCTGTCGGTCGCCGGCGAGGTACTGACCAGCCCCGCCGCCGGTGTGGTGCACGGCTCGGTCGAGCCGCTGCCGCCCGCTTTGTTCCTGCGCGCGACCGATCTGACGCCCGCCGAACCGCTGATCGCCGCCTTTGCGCTGGGGGCGGGAGGCAGCGACCGTGACACGATCGCGCGGCTCCACCTCGTCAACGCCGCGCTGCATCGCCGCTGTTCATGGCAGGCCAATGCCGATCTGCGCGGCGTATCGCGCGCCTTCGAGCATGAATCCGCCGCTGCGGCCGATCTCGCCCATATGTTCATCGTCGCCGCGCGCTCGCTCGGCGTGCCGGCACGCTACGTCTCCGGCTACCGCGCCGCTTCGAGCGATGAAGCCACACCGCATGCCTGGGCTGAATCATTTGTCGCGGGGCTCGGCTGGGTCACCTTCGACCCGGCCACCGGCCTGTCGGCGGATGAGGGATATATCCGCGTCGCCGTCGCCCTTGATGCGGCCGGTGCCGCCCCCCTTGCCGGGCCGGGCCTGGGTGCCCCGATGAGTGCCGGCACCGACGAAGGGCAGGGCGCGGCACAGGACTGACGACCTCTGACATAATTATCGGGCGCAAGAGCGGCGCACGCCCTTGCAGGCGCGACATCCGGTCGGATAATTTTGTCAGTAAGGCTCGATCAGGCCTCTGCGGTCATCACGGCATATTTCTCGGCCGGCGGATGATAGTCCGCATCCTCGTCGACGAGCAGCGACCAGCCCGAGGGGCCGAGCACCTCGATCGGCTTGTAGCGGCTCTTGTAGGCCATCCGCTCCGAGCCCTTCACCCAATAGCCGAGATAGACATAGGGCAGGCCGGCGGCGCGGGCGCGCATGATATGATCCATGATGATCATGTTGCCGAGGCCGGGCCGGGCGGCGTGATCGGCATCGAAGAAGCTGTAGATCAGCGACAGGCCATCGGCCTGCTGGTCGGTCAGGCAGGCACCGATCAGCTTGCCCAGTTCGCCATGCCTGGAGGGCTCGCGATATTCGATGATGAAGGAATTGACCGGCGAATGCTCGACCATGTCGGCATAGTCGCCCTCGTCCATGCCCGTCATCCCGCCGCCAGGGTGACGCGCCGCGAGGTAGCGGCGCAACAGCTGAAACTGCTCGTCGGTCGCCCAGGGGCGGCAGGCATTGATCTCGATATCGGCGTTACGGCGCAGCTGTTTGCGCTGCGTCGCATTGGCGACGAAGTCGGAAGCCACCACCCGCACCGAGACGCAGGCGGTGCATCCCGCGCAGCTCGGACGATAGGCGACCGACTGGCTGCGGCGGAAGCCGATCCGACCGAGCGCGTCGTTGAGTTCGGTGGCGTGCGGCCCGCGCAGTTCGGTGAACACCTTACGTTCCTGCCGGCCCGGCAAATAGGGGCAGGGCGAGGGGCTGGTGACGAAGAAGCGTGGAAAGCGGAATGGCGCCGTCACTACTCGTGAACCCCCTCTTCAAATCGGTGCCGCCCATCGGCCCGGCGCCGTTATGAATCGCCGCGAACGTGATGAAAAGCGACTTTACCATGATTGAGGGTTAACGCGGCGCTGTCGATACTCGAAATGCGACCATGCGGCGTCGGGCGTCATCATACCGCAAGATGAATCGGCAACGAAGGGGCCGCGACTCCGTTCGTCGCGCGCCCGATTCGCTTCGTCACGCCAGCTCGACGGGGCTCGCTTCGTAACCGGCGTCGTGGAGCGCGGCCATCAACCGGTCGAGATGCGCACGGTCGCGTGTTTCGCATTCGATATCCGTGATCAGGCCCTTGGCAGGCAGGGTCGTGAACACGCGCTGGTGATAGACCTCGATGATATTGACCCGCTCCTGGTCGAAAATCCGCGCCACGTTGAACAACGCGCCGGGCTTGTCCTGCAGACGGATACGCAGCCGGGCGAGTCGCCCCGAACGGGCGAGGTCGCGCAGCAGCACGTTCGCAAGCAGCCGGGTGTCGATATTGCCGCCGCACAGCACGACGCCGACGGTCTTGCCCTTGAAGCGCTCCGGGTAGGCGAGCAGCGCGGCGAGGCCCGCCGCGCCGGCGCCCTCGACCACGGTCTTCTCGATCTGGAGCAGCAGGCTGACCGCTTCCTCGAGGCTGCGCTCGCTGACCAGCACGATGTCGTCGACCAGCACACGCACCATGTCCGCGGTGATCACGCCCGGCTCCTTGACCGCGATGCCCTCGGCCAGCGTGTCGCCGGCGCAGGGCATGTTGGTGCCGTGGATGCTGTTGTACATCGACGGGAACAGCTCGGCCTCGACCCCGATCACCTCGATCGGCTTGTCCCAGGCGCGCGCCACGGTCGCCATACCCGAAATCAGCCCGCCGCCGCCGATCGGGGTTATGAAGGTGTCGATCGCGGGCACGTCTTCGAGCATCTCGATCGCCACCGTGCCCTGGCCGGCAATGACGCGGATGTCGTCGAACGGGTGGACGAAGGTCAGCCCGCGCTCCTTCTCGAGCAGCCGGGCATAGGCATAGGCGGCATCGAACGTCTCGCCTTCGAGCACGACCGTCGCCCCATGGCCCTCGGTCTGCGTGACCTTCACGGTCGGCGTGTTGGTCGGCATGACGATCGTGGCGGGAATGCCGAGCCGGTTCGCATGATAGGCGAGGCCCTGGGCATGGTTGCCGGCCGAGGCGGCGATCACCCCCGCCGTGCCCGCAGGCAGCTGGAGCAAGGTGTTGAGCGCGCCGCGCTCCTTATAGGCGGCGGTGAACTGCAGGTTCTCGAACTTGAGATAGACCGTCGCGCCGGTCAGGTCGGACAAGGTGCGGCTGACCAGCGTCGGCGTCCGTACGATCGATTCACGAATGCGCGCATGCGCGGCACGAACATCGTCGATGGAAACGGGCAAGGATGCGGCGACGGGGAGGGGGTCGGTAGCCATGATGGCGGCGCCTAGACCATCTGGCGCAAGGAAGGAACACGCCTTATCGCGAATGCCCATGAGCAACATCGCATTTATCGGCACCGGCGTCATGGGCGCACCCATGGCCGGCCACCTCGCCACCGCCGGCCACCAGGTCACCGTCTATAACCGCAGCCCCGCCAAGGCGGGCGCCTGGGCGAAACAATATGGCGGACAAGCCGCGGCCAGCCCGCTGGAAGCGGTGCGGGACGCCGATGTGCTGATCACCTGCGTTGGCAACGATGCCGATCTCGACGCGCTGTTGCTGCAGAACGACGAGGTCATCCGCGCGCTCGGCAGTGGTGGCATGATCATCGACCATACCACTGTATCGGCACGTATTTCACGCAGCCTGGCGGACGCGGCGGGACAGTTCGATGTCGAGTTCGTCGATGCTCCCGTCTCGGGCGGTCAGGCGGGTGCCGAGAAGGGCGCGCTGTCGATCATGTGCGGTGCAAGGTCGGATGCGGCCTTTGCCCGGGCGGCAGAGATGGTGAAGCCCTACGCCGCGCGCACCGTTCATGTCGGCGGGCCGGGCGCCGGGCAGCAGACCAAGATGGTCAACCAGATCGCCATTGCCGGGGTGTTGCAGGGGCTGAGCGAGGCGCTGCGCTTCGCCCAGGCAAGCCAACTCGATCTCGAACGGGTGTTCGAGGCGATCTCGGGTGGTGCGGCGCAGAGTTGGCAGATGGTCAATCGCTGGCAGTCGATGAGCGAGGACCGCTTCGACTTCGGCTTTGCGGTCGACTGGATGCGCAAGGATCTCGGGCTGGCGCTCGACGAGGCCAAGCAGAACGGCGCTTTGCTGCCGGTCGCGGCGCTGGTCGATCAATTCTATGCCGAGGTGCAGAAGATGGGCGGATCGCGCCAGGATACCAGTGCGCTGGTGCGGAGACTGCCGAAATGAAGCGCCTGCTGCTCGCCGCGACCGCGGCGCTTGCCCTGATCGCCACCCCCGCGCTGGCGGATGGTCTGGTCGATAACGTCAACGGCATGACGCTCGACAAGGATGGGCGCGTCATCCACTTCACCGGGTTGCTGCTGACGCTCGACGGCCATGTCTCGCGGCTGCTTTCCTCGGGCGAGAAGCGCCCCGACCATCTCGACTGGCGCGCCGACATGCATGGCAAGGTCCTGCTGCCCGGCTTTGTCGACGCGCATGGCCATGTCATCGATCTGGGCTTCAGCGCCCTCGAACTCGACCTGCACGACACCAATTCGCTGGAAGAGGCCAAGGCGAAGATCGCCGCCTATGTCGCTGCCAACCCGGATCGCAAATGGATCGTCGGCGGCGGGTGGAACCAGGAGCGCTGGGGGCTTGGTCGTTTCCCGACGGCGGCCGATCTCGACAGCGTGGTCGGCGATCGGCCGGTGTGGCTGAGCCGCGCCGATGGCCACGCCAGCTGGGCCAATACCGCGGCGATGACCGCGGCGGGCGTGAACGCGAAGAGCGTTTCGCCACCGGGCGGGCGGATCGAGAAGACCGGGATCAATCCCAATGGCGTATTCGTCGATTCAGCGCAGCAACTCGTCAACCGCGTCGTGCCGCAACCCTTGCCCAAGGAGCGCGACGTCGCGTTCCTCAAGGCGCAGGAGATCCTGCTCAAGTTCGGCATCACCGCGACCTCGGACATGGGTACATCGCTCGACGACTGGCTGAGCTATCGCCGCGCCGGTGACCGCGGGGCGCTGCGGGTGCGCATCATGAGTTATGCGCTGGGCGTCGATACGGCGATCCAGGTCGGCGGCAACGGACCGACGCCATGGCTCTACAACGACCGGCTGCGCATGGGTGGGGTCAAGCTGTTCGCCGATGGCGCGCTCGGCTCACGCGGGGCGTGGCTCAAGGCACCGTATAGCGACGCGCCGGGGCAGGTCGGCGCCGGCTTCATGACCGACACGGTGATGCAGAACCTGATGAGCCGCGCGGCGATGGACCACTTCCAGGTCGCGGTGCACGCCATCGGCGACCGCGCCAATGCGCAGGTGCTGGATTCGATCGACCAGATGGCCCACACCTATACGGGCGACCGACGCTGGCGCATCGAGCATGCCCAGATCGTCGACCCGGCCGACCTGCCGCGCTTCGGCCAGAACGGCACGATCGCCTCGATGCAGCCGACCCACCAGACCAGCGACATGCGCATGGCTGAGGCGCGGCTCGGCCCGGCGCGCCTGGGCGGCGCCTATGCCTGGGCTTCGATGCTGAAGAACGGCTCGGTGCTGGCCTTCGGGACCGATTTCCCGGTCGAGAGCCCCGATCCGTTCGCCGGCTGGGCGGCGGCGTTCACGCGGCAGGATGCCAAGGGCGAGCCCTATGGCGGCTGGCGTCCGGAAGAGCGGGTGACGCGCGAACAGGCGTGGCGCGCCTATACGATGGACGCAGCTTATGCCGGGTTCGCCGAGGACAAGTTCGGGCGGCTGGCGCCGGGGCAGCGGGCGGATTTCATCATTGTCGATCGGGACCCGATGCTGGCCTCGCCCAGTGACTTGCGGGCGACGAAGGTGGAGCAGACGTGGATCGGTGGTGAGAAGGTGTGGGAGGCGAAGTGAGCCTTTCCCTTCCGTCACCCGACACAAGGCCGGGGTGACGGCAGAGGATCATAAACAAAGCGGCCGCGGCACCCCCCGGTGCCGCGGCCGTTTCAGTTTTCGGAGATAGTGGGGAGATCAGGCGACTTCGGTGACCAACACGTCGTCGGGCTCGCGCAGCACATAGCCGCGGCCCCAGACGGTCTCGATGTAATTCTCGCCATCGCACGCCAGGCTGAGCTTCTTGCGCAGCTTGCAGATGAACACGTCGATGATCTTGAGTTCGGGT
>JAZJXZ010000014.1:0-19998 GCA_040390605.1 Pseudomonadota bacterium | reverse complement strand
GCCATCGCGGCTGCCGGCTCGGCGTGACCTATCCCGAAATCTACGAGATGCAGGCCCGCGCGATCTTCGAGGCGGCGGTTGAGGTGGCGGAGAAATCCGGCGCCGCGCCGATCCCCGAGGTGATGATCCCGCTGGTCGCCACGCGCCGCGAGCTCGAACTGATGAAGGCGGTGGTCGACAAGGCCGCCCAGGCGGTGTTCGCCGACAAGGGCCGTACCATCGAGTATCTCGTCGGCACGATGATCGAACTGCCGCGCGCCGCGCTGATGGCGGGCGAAATCGCCGAGGTCGGCGCCTTCTTCTCGTTCGGCACCAACGACCTCACCCAGACCACGCTCGGTGTCAGCCGCGACGATGCGGCGCGCTTCCTGACCACCTATGTCGAGCGCGGTATCTACGCCAAGGACCCGTTCGTCAGCCTCGATATCGAGGGCGTCGGGCAGCTCATCGAACTGGCCGCCGAACGGGGCAGGGCGACCCGCCCCGACATCAAGCTCGGCATCTGCGGCGAGCATGGCGGCGATCCGGCAAGCATCGCCTTCTGCGAAAAGATCGGCCTCGATTACGTCTCGGCCTCGCCCTACCGCGTGCCGATCGCGAGGCTGGCTGCGGCACAAGCGGCGTTGGCGAAATAGGCTTGGGGAACGCAATCACGGAGGGGTGCTGCTGAGTGCATTTTTCCTCCCGTCATCCCGGCCTCGTGCCGCGGGGCAACGTGCCGCGTGAAAGATGGCTGGTGCGTTCGCGGAGGCTTGGAGGCCGGCATGACGGAGATGGGGAACGGACTATCCGGAACTTCGCTCGGTGAGGGACGAGTTCGGATGAAGACTTTTATGTCACTCGTCTTGCTGGCCATCCTCGCCACGCCGCTACCCATAGGGGCGCGCGTGCCTTTCCCCGCACGCGCCGAAGCCATCGAACTCGACCGCCGCCTGCTCGCCAGCACCTCCGCCACCGCGACTTTGCGGCAATGGTGCGCCGAACACGGCATCGCCGATCCGGCGATTCATGCCGAACTGCTCAAGGGGCCGTCTCGTTTGGCCACGCGCAGGCAGCGCAGCGAACTCCAGGTCGGCCCCGACGAACCGCTTGGTTATCGTCACGTCCGCCTGTCCTGCGCCGGCCATGTCCTGAGCGACGCCGAGAACTGGTACGTTCCCTCGCGCCTGACGGCGCCGATGAACGCGGCGCTCGACAGCAGCGATACGCCCTTCGGCACGGCCGTCGCCGCATTGCACATCAGCCGCCGCACGCTCGGTGCCGAAATGCTCTGGCGCCACGGTGCAAAGCCGCCGCCGTACCTGTTCCGGCACCGCGCGCTCGTTCTCGACGGCAATGGTCGCCCCATCGCCGCGGTGATCGAAACCTATCAACGCGCGACGGTCGCGCTACGCTGACGGCGGCGTTCGCCGCGACCAGCCTGTCTCGCGGTCATAGGCATGGGCAAGCTGCAGGCAGGCGAAATCGTCGGCGTGCCGGCCGACAATCTGCATGCCCATGGCGAGGCCCGCCGCGTTGAAACCGACCGGCACGTTGATCGACGGACACCCTGTCATGGTGATCGGCGCGACCACCTCCATCCAGCGGTGATAGCTGTCCATCTTCCGGCTGCCGATCCGATCCGGCCAGTGGAGCTTCGCATCGAACGGGAACACCTGCGCGCTCGGCGTGACGATGAAGTCATGACGCGCGAAAACGTCCTGTATCGCGCGATACCAGGCGCCGCGCACCGCCGACGCGCGTGAAACATCGAGCGCGCTCAGCGTCATGCCGCGCTCGATTTCCCAGATCGCTTCCGGCTTGAGCAGCGCGCGTCTGGCGGGGTCGCGGTACAGGTCGATCATGCCCGCCGCGGTCTGCCATGCGCGGATCGTGACGAAGGCCTGCCACAGGGCAGCCATATCGAACACGGGTTTCACGGTTTCGACGGTGCATCCGATCCGTTCCAGCGCGCCAAGGCCGTGGCGACAAAGGTCGAGCACGCCGTCCTCGAACGGGAGATAGCCGCCATAATCGCCGAACCAGGCGATGCGCGTGCCGGCGAAGCGGTGCTCCAGCGTGCCCGCAAAGCGCGCCGGGTCGTCGCGAAGCGAGGCCGGGTCGCGGGCGTCGTAACCCGCCATGACCGACAACAACATCGCCAAGTCAGGCACGTTGCGTGCGATCGGCCCCATCACGCCCATCGAGGGCAGGAAAGAGTCGAACGAGCGTGCGACCCGGCCGATGGTGGGACGCAGGCCGAACACGTTGTTGAACGCCGTCGGGTTGCGCAGCGAGCCCATATAATCACTGCCGTCGGCGACCGGTACCATGCGCAGCGCCACCGCGACCGATGCGCCGCCGCTGCTGCCACCAGCCGCCTTGCTGTGATCATAGGCGTTGAGTGTCGTGCCATAGACATTGTTGTAGCTCTGCGAGCCGAGCCCGAATTCGGGCACATTGGTCTTGCCGATAAGGATCGCGCCGCTGCGCCGCAGCCGTTCGACGAAGAAGCCGTCGCTGGTTGGTACGAACCCGCGATAGATCGGCGATCCCTGGCTCGTCACGATGCCCTTGGTGTTCTCCAGATCTTTCACCGCATGTGGAAAGCCGTGCATCCAGCCACGCGATTGTCCGCGGGCCAGCTCGTCATCCCGCGTCTTGGCCTCGGCAAGCAGCGCGGCGCGCGGTTGCAGAGCGACGATCGCGTTGACCGCCGGGTTCTGCCGCTCGATCCGGTCCAGATACGCCGTCATCACCTCTACGCAGGAGGCTTGGCGGCCATGAATCGCGCGCGACAGCATGCAGGCGTCCCATCCGGTGATGTCGTTGCCACCCGGCGCAGCGCGCGCCACGGCGCGTGTCGCCAGGCCCAACGTGACAGCCGCACCGCCGGCAAGCACACCGCGTCGGTCGGGCATGAATGCCGCACGTGCCGGGGCGTCAGGGTACATGGCAGGTATCTCCGATCATCGAGCCCTCGCTGTTTCCGGTGCAAATCGTGGCGGTGGGGGGCAGGGTGGACATTGCTCCTCGTTCGCCGGGTGCTGCAACGGCCAAGTGACGGAATTCGGGTAGTCCAGCCATTGCCGACAAGGTCGTTTTCGATCAGCATTCGCGTATGAAACCATGGCTCCGCTATATCATCTGCGCGATTGTCGGTGTCTTCGGCGGCGGCGCCCTTGCCGGTTTGAGCGTACGCGCCGGCGCGCTCGGCTCCGGCGTGGCGATCGGCCCATGGACCACGGGCACCGACTTCGGCACCATCCGAGCGAGCGCGAAGACCCGCGCGGTCGTCGCGCTACGCGGCCTGCTCGCGCTACCGGCGTCGGAAGCGCGCTATTATACCGCCGCGACGGACGACGCCGGCCACCTACTCGACGGGCGCTGTCGCTATCGCCTGTCGGGCGGGGCGTTGCCGGCGAAATGGTGGAGCGTTACCGTCTATGACGGCGCCGGATATCTCGTGAAGAACGACGCCGGCATCTATTCGCTGGGCAGCGCAGCGCTAGGACCTGACGAGCAGGCGCGCTGGAGTGTCGTGCTGGCGCCCGATCGCCAACCTGGTCATTGGCTGCCGACTGGCAGGATCGATCATGTCGAACTCACCCTGCGCGTTTACCTTCCTGCGGATGGCGGCCACGGCAACCTCACCCGCGCGCAACTGCCCTCGATCACGCGGGAGGCCTGCGCATGATGCGCCGCTGGGCTATGCCGCTGTTGCTCGGCGCGCTGCTTGCGGGCGTCGCCTACCACATCATGCTGGTGCAGACGCCGCGTGTGCTGATGCGCTTCGCAACCCACCGCATTGCCGGCGCGACGGGGTACAACGTGCTCTATCAGGCGCCGCTCGCCACCGCGGACTCACGTGCGATCGTGCGGCCCAGTCCCGATCTGGCCTATGCGAGCTGCCCGTTCGATCTTTCGGACAGCGCGGTACTGATCGACGTTGCGCCCGTGCCGGCGCCTTATTGGTCACTGTCGATATTCGATGAGCGAACCGACGTCGTCTTCGTGCGCAACAACATTCAGGCCCGTGGCAAGGCAATCCGCGTCGCGCTGATCGCCCATAGCGGTGAGCCGGTACCGCCGGGTTATGAGCCGGTGCTGATCAAAGGCGACAGCGGCATCGCACTGATACGTACCCTGGTCGACGACCCAGCGCGCTTCCCGCAGATCGACGCGGCGCGGCGCGCGAGCAGCTGCGCAACGGAATATGGCTTCGTTCAGGCCTCGGCGTTGCCGAAGCGCTCCTCGAACTCGTGATCCTTGCCGAAGCGTAACAGGCTGGCCTGCTCGCGCCATTGCTCGCGGGTGATGTAGCCGGCGGGTATGCCGAGTCGCTGCTCCAACGCCATCTCGTCTTCCTGCGACAGGTGCACGACGTCGTCGAAGCTGGTCACGCCGAGCCCGAACAGGCGCGTGTTCATCACCGAGTCGACCCCGCGCATCCGCGTCAGGTCGTCGCGCTTGCCCGCCCCGAACCACGCCTTGGCTGGCTCCTCCGCTGCAGGGGCATCGATAACCGGCGTGGCGTCGGCCGGCGCCGGGGCGGGCTCGACCACGGTCGGCGCGGCTTCGTCCGCGGCATCATGAGCTTCGGTGAACTCGGCGTCGGTGATCTCAGGCGCGGGCGGTTCCTCGGCGCGGAGCGGCGTCACGCCCATGATCGGCGCGGGGGGCAGCTCGGTCATCGGCACGCCGAAAGCGGCGATCGGCCGGGCATCGGCTGCTTCGGCGGGCGTTTCGGACGCGATCGGGCGAGGTTCCGCGACGGCGGCCGGCGGTGCGACCGGTTCGGCCACCACCTCGCGAACGGGCGGTACGGCGACGGGTATTTCGGTCACCGGCGGTGAAGCCTTCAACTGGGCAATCTGTGCCAGCGCGTCGGCATGCTCCCGTTCCAGCGCGGCATGCGACGCTTCGAGGTCGGCGATACGCTGGCGCGCGGTGCGCAGGTCTTCATCCGCGCGATCGGCATAGGCCGCGTAGTCCCCGGACTCTTCCTCGTAGAGTCGGCGCCATTTGCCGCCGCCGGTGAAGCTGGCGATGAGGAACAGCAGCGCGGCGAGGCCGAGCAGCGCGATGATGATGATGTTCGTCGGATTGCCTAGCGACACGCGATCTTCCCCCCAAGGTACTGGTCGCGATGTTGCCGTGAATGCCGCCACGTATCAAGCGGCGGGTCGCACCTACGGCCCGTGCTTGAAAGCGTCCGAAATCGAGCAGGCTGCAGGGCCGAGAATGACCACGAACAGCGTCGGCAGGATGAACAGGATCAGCGGGATCGTCATGATCGCGGGCAGGCGCGCGGCCTTTTCCTCGGCGCGCATCATGCGTTCGTTGCGGAACTCGGCCGACAGCACGCGTAGCGCAGAAGCCAAGGGCGTACCGTATTTTTCGGTCTGTACCATTGTCGTGACGACGCCCTTCACGGCATCGAGTTTCACGCGCATGGCGAGGTTCTCGAACGCGGCCCGGCGTTCCGACAGGAAGCCCAGCTCGATCGCAGTCAGGGTGAATTCGTCGCCCAGTTCGGGATAGGCCTTGCCCAGTTCCTTGGCCACGCGGTGGAAGGCGGCGTCGACGGTGAGTCCCGCTTCGGCACAGATCACCAGCAAATCGAGTGCGTCGGGCAAGCCCTTGCGGATCGCATCGGAACGCTTCTTGATCTTGTTGTTGAGAAAAAGATCAGGCGCCTTGTAGCTCAGGATAAAGGTTACCGCGACCAGGCCGTAGCGCTTGATCGGCGTCCAGTCGGAAAAGCTGTCGGTGCCGTAAACGATATAGACCATCAGCCCGCCGAACACGATCGGCAGCACCAGCCGGCCGAAGATGACCGCGACGGCCCATTCCTTGGAACGGATGCCGGCCTGCATCAGCTTGATCTGCGCCGCCTTGACCTGGCTGTCCTGCAGCACCTTGAGGTTCGACAGCAGCGAACGGATGCGGTCGGTGGTCTGGTTCTGCTTGACCAGCTTGGCGCGACGCTTGGTCGAGGCGGTGATGCCGGCCTTGAGCTGCTCGCGGCGTTCGTTGAGCGCCTTGACCCGCTTGGTCATCGGATCGCGTACCGTGGTAACCGCGTAGATCGCCAGCAGGACCGCGAACGCCGCCACTCCGGAGAGCAGGGTGGCTACCCAGATGACGTCGACGCCGAGAATGGTAGGGCCGTGTGCCGGGTTCATCGCCATCAGATCTCGAAATTGACCATCTTGGCCATGATAAAGGCACCGATGCCCATCCACAGCAGCCCGCCGCCGCCTGCGACCATCAGGCGCTGATCGGAGAAGAAGTTCTGCATATAGCTGCCGTTGATCATCCAGATCATGCCGAACACGATGAACGGCAGCGAGCCGACGATGTAGGCCGATGCCTTGGACTCGGACGACATCGCCTTGATCTTGAGCTTCATCTGGCCGCGCATGCGCAGCACGGTGGCCAGGTTGGCGAGCGTTTCGGCGAGGTTGCCACCGGTCTCGCGCTGGATCGCGATGGTGATGCAGAAGAACTGGAATTCGGGCGTGCCCATGCGGTCGGCCGTGTCCTGGAGCGCGGCGTCCATCGTGCGGCCGATCTTCATCTTGTCGGCAACGGTGCGAAACTCCTCGCCGACCGGGCCGTCGAGTTCGTTACCGACGACGGCGATCGTCTCGCTGATCGGCAGGCCCGAACGCAGGCCGCGGACGAGCAGTTCGATCGCGTCGGGGAACTTGGAATTGAACTTCGCGCCGCGCCGCTTGATGAAGAAGCCGACGACGAAATGGGGCAGGCCGGCACCGAGGATCAGGCCGATGAACAGCGCGAGCAGGATCGGCAGCCCCTTCAGCGCCAGCAACATCCCGACGACGAGGGTGATGCCCAGTGTGGCCATGCCGTACTGACCGACGGTCCAGCTCTTGCCGGTCATCGCCAGGCGCTTCTTGAGCACCGCGGGGCGCGGCAGGAAGCGCATCGCGGCGGCATCCATCTTGGTGCCGCGGCTCTGGGTGATGCGGCGCATCTGCGCCTCGACGATCGCATTGGCCGAGTCGCTGTGGCGCGCGCGCACCGCGGTCATGCGACGCGCACTCGCCTTTGCCGGCGAGGGGCCGGCAAAAGCGATCGCCAGCAGACCCAGCACCACAAGGGCGCCGGCGCTCAGCATCAGGATCGGCATCAATGGCATGACGGTATTAAGCGCTCCGCGTCGTTACCGTTCGGTTTATTTGGCTTTCGCCGCCCGCTTCGGCATGAAAGATTTCAGGTCGGCGAACTTGCCGATCAGCGAGGTGCCCTTGCCCATCGGCTTCTTCTTTGCCGCGCCGGGCGTCGCGTCGGCTTCGTAGCCGAGTGCCATGATCGTGTTGGCCAGTTCGACCATCGGAGCGACCGTCTTCGAGCCCTTGCCGGCTTCGGCGAAGGGCTTGCCGAGCTTGGCCGACTGCGCGGCGAGCTTGGCGTCATAGGGCACCAGGATATCGATCTTGCGCTCGATCGAGCCCTCGAAGTCCTTGCGGGTGATCTCGAGCTGGCCGCTGGCCTGGACGCGGTTGGCGACGACATAGACCTGGGTCTGCGGCGCGTTGGACTTGAGCCAGGAAAGAATGCGGATCGTGTCGCGCGCTGCGGCCAGCGTCAGTTCGGTGACGATCACCGCGGCCTGGATGTCGGTGATCAGGTGCGGGTGCTGGACCAGCATGCCGCGCGGGAGATCGACCACCGTGCATTCGAACGCCGAGCGCATCTCTTCCTGCAGCTGATAGAAGGCGCTGCCGTCGGTGACGACCGGGGAGTTGATCGGCGCCTCGGCCGACAGGACCGAGAGCGTTTCGCTCGACTTGACCATCGCGCGTTCGATGAACAGTCCGTCGATGCGGCTGGGGTTCTCGATTGCATCGGTCAGGCCGCGGCCGGGTTCGAGGTCGAGCGCCAGCGCGCCGGTGCCGAAATGTACGTCGAGGTCGAGCAGCGCGGTGGTGCGCTTGCCCTTCTCGCTGAGCATCCAGGCGACCGACGTCGCCATGGTCGATGCCCCCACACCGCCGCGCGCGCCGATAAAGGCGGTCGCGCAGTGCGGACGCTCTCCGCCCGCTTCAGCCGCCTTGGGGGCGTTGAGCGTGACTTGCGCATGGGTAAAGGCCTCACGCAGGACGTCAGGATTCAGCGGCTTGAGCAGATAGTCCTGGATCCCGCTGACGACGAGGTCGCGGTACAGGCGCACGTCGTTGACCTGGCCGGCGGCGATCACGATGGTCCCGGGTTCGCACACTTCGGCGAGCGCGTTGATGTCGTTCAGCGGATCGCCCGATTCGGACAGGTCGACGAACAGGATCATCGGGCTGGCCGAAACCGACAGGGACTGCACCGCGTTGCGCAGGCCGCCCTTGTTGACCTTCTCGGGCGCCCAGCCCATCTCGACCGCAACGGGGCGGATCGCCTCGGCGGTGGTCTCGTCACAGACAAAGGCGACGAAGGGCTCGCGCTGGCCGACACGGCCGGAGGAATTGAACGGCGCGTTCATGTTACTTGCCCCCCGTGCTTTCTGACTTGAGCACCGTACCGCCGGCGCCGGTCGGCGCGGCGCGGCGGAATGTGTCGATCGCCTTGCTCGATGCAGCCGCGTCGATCGTCTCGGCGCCGGGCTGGCCACGCACCAGGTCGGCCGGATTTGCGACCATCGAGGCGAGGTTCGAATTGATCGCGCAACCCTGGTTCGACGAGGTGTGGGCGTTGAAGTTTGACGCATCCATCCGGCTGAAGTCGGGGCAGCCGGGCACGGTCGCCTTGGTCCTGCTGACGATGATGCGTGCGGTGCCGGGTGCGATCGGCGCGCCGGTCACCGGCCGTTCGTCCGACAGGATCAGGCCGTAGCGCGCGACCTGGGCGGCGACATCGTCGCGCACACCACCGCCATAAGGGCTGGGATCGTCGATCGCGACATGGTCGCCATAGCCAAGATTGAGCGAGGCCATCCAGCCGGCGAGGCGCTGCGCCTCACCCGGGGCGAGACCGCTGCCGGCGGTGTTGACGTCGAACACATAGTCGGTGCGGCTGACCACCGGCTGATGGACCGATTCCAACCCGCGATTGGCCGTGCCGCCGCACGCGCCGAGCAGCAACGCGGGGGCGAGGGCGGTGGCGATGGTGAGACTACGCTTGAACATGGGTGTCATCCTCGCGGGCGGTCAGAGAGAGAAGCCGGGCGCGGCGGCGGCGCCGGTGCCCTTTTTGGCTTTGGGCTGCGGCGGTGCGGAAACCGCGGCCGGCTCCTCGCGGCGCGGTGCGGGCGCCGGTGTCGGGGCGGGTGCCGCAGAAACCGGTGGTGTTGCCGGCAGCACCGGTGCGTCGGCACCGAAGGCCGGGGTTCCGCCGGTCGGCTCGGCAACGGTCGGCGTGGGACGCGTGCCGCCGGAGGTGCCGCTGCCGAGTTGACCCATCAGCACGCGGCCGAGATCGGTCGGCGCCTTGTAGCCATCGGTCGGCAGATGAATGTCGGCGACATTGTTGACCGGCTTCACCAGATACGGGGTGATGACGATGACCAGCTCGGTCTCGTCGCGCTGGAACGCGTTCGAGCGAAACAGGCTGCCAAGGATCGGCACGTCGCCAAGGCCCGGGGTCTTGTCGATCGAGTTGTTGTGGGTGTTCGAAAGCAGGCCGGCGATCATGAAGCTCTGGCCCGAGCCGAGCTCGACCGTCGTCTCGGCGCGACGGGTGGTCAGCGCCGGAATGGTCGTACCGGCAATCGTCACCGCGCCCTGCGAGGAGAGCTGCGACACTTCGGGGCGGACGCGCAGCGAGATGCGGCCGTCCGACAGCACCGTCGGGGTATAAGCGAGGCTGACGCCATATTGCTTGTACTCGACCGATACCGCGCCGAGGCCCTGGCTGACCGGAATAGGAATTTCGCCGCCGGCGAGGAACGTGCCCGTCTCGCCCGACAATGCGGTGAGGTTGGGATTTGCCAGCGTCGAAACCTGCCCGTCGCGCTCGCCCAGATCGAGCGCACTGAGCACGTCGAGGCCGAGCAATCTTCCGGCCAGGCCGATCGAAGTGCGCGCGCTGCCAGCGAGTTTGGAGAAGTCGAAGGCCGTACCGGTATTCGGGTAGACAAACTGACCGATCCTGGGATCGAACGGCAGGCTGATCGTTCCGGCCGGAAAACCGAATTTCGACGAGGCATCGAGCATGGGCAGCGATGCCGTGCTCACCGAGCTGATCGTGCCGACAGGGCGACCCGAGGCGATGCCGAACAGGAAGCCGCCGCTCGTATCGCGCGTCTGGGTGTTGAAGCCGACATTCTTGATGAAGCTGCGGCTCACCTCGGCGAAGCGGACCTGCAGGTTGACCTGCAGCGGTGTCGCGGTGCGCAGCCGGTTGACCACGCCGATCTTGAGCTGCGCCGCCGAGTCCGACACGTTGACGCCGGGGTTGAGCAGCGCGGTGACGAGGCGCATCGCCTGGGCGCTGTCGTCGGGCGACTGTACCGTGCCGGTGAGCACGGCGAGCTGGCCGACTGTGGTGACATGAACATCGGCTTCGGGCATGGCGAGCTTCAGCATGCGATCGATCGAGGTGATGTTCTGGCTGACGCGGATGCTGGCCGAATAGATCACGGTGCCGGCGGCGTTGGTGGCGAAGACGGTAGCCTCGCCGAACTCCTTGCCGAACAGATTGATCTGATGCGTGTTGCGGACATAGACGTCGGCAACCGCCGGGTTCGAGACCCACACGTCTGAGACGTTACCCGGCAGGTTTATCAGCTCGCCCTGACCGATCGACAGCAGCACCTCGGTCGAGGGGCGCTCGGTGCCGACGCGGGGCAGGCCGACATGGGTCGCGGGGCGGGCTGCGGTGCGCGGCCTGGGTGCTCCGGCGACGCCCGCCACGGGCATCCCGACCACCAGCGCCGTTGCAACCGTCGCCGTCAGCGAGCGATGCAAGAAGCTCTTGATACGCATCTCAGTTATTCCCCCCGACCGGAACTTCGGTCACGTTGTTGCCGCGCACGACGTGCACGACCGGCCCTTTCGGTGCGGAAGCACCGGGATATCCCCCTGCGCCCGGCGCTGCCGGAGCACCGCGCAATCCATTGATGCCCATCGGATCGACCGGCTTGCCGGGCACGGTGCGGCGCTGGAAGCGCGACACGTCGGCACCGGTGGCGAAGGTCGAGTTGCCCGTCTGCGGCTGCGTGGCGAGCTGGACCATCATGGCCTTTTCGGCCTTGGGATCGGTCCCCTCGGGGACATGCACGTCACCGCTGGCGATCGCCTGTTCGAGCTCCTGGCCGTTGTCGGCGAGGCTGCGCAGCGACAGCGACAGCGAGCCGAGCGTCTGTGCGACCGCGATCTGCTCGGCGATCTTGGGCGTCGCCTCGATCGTCACGTTGGAGAAGGTCTTGACGACGCTCTTGCCGTCCTCGCCGGTGGTGTTGTCGGTGCGCTGGTCGGTCGCCAGCACGCGCAGGTTGCGCATCACCGTTTCGGAAACCTTGAGCGGCGGGCCGTCGCCGCCACCGGGGACGGTCTGGGTCAGCACGAGATCGATACGGTCGCCCGGGAAGACGAAGCCGGCAACGCCGGTCTGCACCGAGACCGGGACGGTGACGGCGCGCATGCCCGGGCCGAGGGCTGCGGCAAGGAAGCCGCGGTCGCCCGGCTTGACCAGCGCGCCCTGGGTGATCGGCTGGCCGGCGGTGATCGCATTGCGCACCACGGTGCCCTGCAGCGACTTCAGGTCGGTCGTCGCCTTGATGTAATAGGCGCCGTCGACCAGTTCCTTTGGCCAGGGCTGGAATTTCAGTGCGGTCGCGTCGAGGATCGTGCCGATCGGCAGCGCGCGTGTTGCGACGAGCACCTCGGGGCCGTCGATCGGCGCGGCGGCGGCGTTCGCAGCCGGCGCGGAACTGCCCGAGATCAGGCTGCGCGCCATGAACGCTGTGAGGCCAGCGACGAGGAGCGCGCCTACCAGGAGAATGATCTTGCGACTATCCATGACGTACTTGGCCTTTCCGGCGCGGCACAATTGATGCCGCGTTAAGCATCACAGGTGGTTAAAAAGTGGTTCGCGGATTGCGATTAGTCCGGCGAGGGCAATCGCGACGCCGTAGGGAACCTCGATCGTGCCGTCTTTGCGCCGGATGAGTCGCTCCACGACGAGCAGCACGGTGAGTGCGCCGCCGAGCAGCGACATGATGATCAGCATCCAGGCGAGCGCCTGGAACGGCAGCCACAGCGCCAGCGCGCCGATCATCTTGACGTCGCCGCCGCCCATCCAGTTGAAGTAGAAAGCGCCGCAGAACAGCGCGAACACGACACCGCCGATGGCGAGCTGGATGGCGACGTCAGGGAGCAGGGAAAGACCGTTCGACCACCACCACAGGGGGGCTAGAGCGAGGATCGCGGCGTTCTTCCAATTGGCGATTTCACGGGTGCGCGCATCCTCGATGCCCGCCGATACGAGCAACAGGACAAGCGCCGCCAGCAGCGCCAGATTGAGATTGAGCCCACCCATCAGGGATTTGTCTAGACGGCATGGCTTTCCAAAAAGTAACCAGCAGCGATGGTATCTCCCACATTGTATCGCCGCGCGATCCCCGCCGGTGCCCGTATCTCGCGCTGGATCGGCCCCGGCGGCTGGGACTTTCGCCGTTTCGACTGGCCGGCCGAGGGCACGCCGCGCGGCACGATCCTGTTCCAGGCTGGTCGCGGGGACCTGTTCGAGAAATATCTCGAGGCGCTGGCGCACTGGCACGGCCGCGGCTGGTCGATCACCTCGCTCGATTGGCGCGGGCAGGGTGGCTCGGGCCGCGTCTCGGGCGACCCGCATGTCGGCGACATCGACGATTTCGCGACCTACGTCGCTGATATCGGTGCTTTCTGGGGCGAATGGGCGCCGCATGCGATCGGGCCGGTCGCGGTGGTGGCGCATTCGATGGGCGCGCATCTCGTGCTGCGCGCGCTGGTCGAGGGCGTGATCGCCCCTGTCGCGGCGGCGCTGGTCGCCCCGATGATGGGCCTGCACAGCCCGTTAGGCGCATCGCTCGGCGAGCGTT
Source organism: Pseudomonadota bacterium (assembly GCA_040390605.1). Classification (GTDB taxonomy): domain Bacteria; phylum Pseudomonadota; class Alphaproteobacteria; order Sphingomonadales; family Sphingomonadaceae; genus Sphingomonas. Next base: position 6,980 of record JAZJXZ010000014.1, on the reverse strand, counting down.
TCGCACGAATGCTCGGCGGGGTAGGCAATTCGTCGCGTGCGGCGTGGAAGACCGGCGAATTGCCCGGCGCGCGCGAAACGCGCGAAAAACTGCTGACGCATGATTCGAGCCGCTATGACGACGAGCTGTTCTGGCACCAGACCTGCCCCGAACTGCTGCTTGGCTCACCGAGCTGGCGCTGGGTGATGCAGGCTTTCGCCTCGACGCGGCTGCTGCGCGGTGACCGGCGGCTCAAGACCATGCGCGTGCCGGTGCTGATGCTGGTTGCCGAGGCCGACAAGCTGGTCGATCCCAAGGCGGCGCTGGCGGTCGCGGCGAAGCTGCCCGATGCGCGCGTCGTCCGGTTCGGCAAGGAGGGAGCGCACGAATTGCTGCGCGAGAGCGATCCGGTGCGCAACCGTGCGATCGGCGAGATCGACCTGTTTCTCGCCGCGCGCGTGCAGCAGGGCTGAGCCTCGGTGCGGTACGACATTGCCGTCATCGGCGCGGGGATCGCCGGCGCGAGTCTGGCGGCGGCGGTGGCGCCGCATGCCAGCGTCGTCATGCTCGAGGCGGAGGAGCGGCCCGGCTATCACGCCACCGGTCGCTCGGCCGCCTTCTGGTCCGAAACCTATGGTGGGCCCTGGGTCCAGCCGCTGACCAGCGCGTCCGAGGCGCCTTTACGTGCCGGCGGATTCCTCGATCCGCTCGGCTCGTTGCAGATCGGCCGCGCTGCGGATGCGTCGAAGATCGAAGCGTTCCTGCGGGAATTCGAAGGCAGCGGCGTTCCGCTGGAGGCAGTGAACCCGCATGATTTCGTGCCTGGGCTGCGGGCGGACTGGTCGCTCGGCGTGTTCGAGCCGACCTGCGCCTATATCGACGTCGCCGCGCTCCACGCCTCCTATCTTGCTGTGGCACGGCGGCACGGCGCGGAACTGCTGCTGAACACGGCCTTGTCGCGCGCCGCGCGCGACGGCGGCATCTGGCGCATCGAGACGGGCGCCGAGCCGATCGAGGCGGATATCATCGTCGACGCGGCCGGCGCCTGGGCCGACCAGATCGCCGAACGCGCCGGGCTTGCCCCTATCGGCATTCGCGCCTTCCGCCGTAATATGGTGCAGCTGCGCACCGACCCCGCACCACCCGCGAACCTGCCGCACGTCTCCGACATCGGCGGCACCTTCTACTTCAAGCCGGAGGCTGGCGGACGGTTGTGGTTGAGCCCGCACGACGAGATTCCGTCCGAGCCCGGTGACGCGCAGCCCGAAGAGATCGACGTGGCGATCGCCATCGACCGGTTCGAGAAGGCGGTCGACTGGCGTGTCGCGCGGGTCGAGCATCGCTGGGCCGGCTTGCGCAGCTTCGCGCCCGACCGCCTCCCGGTCTACGGTTTCGATCCCGCAGCACCGGGGTTCTTCTGGTGCGCAGGGCAGGGCGGGTTCGGTATCCAGACCGCTCCGGCGGCCGCAGCGCTGGCGGCGGCGGTGCTGCTCGGCACGGCGCCCGCAGGGTTCGTCGCTGCGATCGATCCCGCGCGATATGCGCCCAGTCGTTTTCGAACGCTGGTGTAACGACCGCAAGCAGACTAGCCTGCGGTTCTCGACAACAGGAGAGACGCGATGGCCCACAAATTCGTGATCGAGCAGAACAAGGCCGGCGAGTATGTCGCCAAGTTCAAGTACAACAGCGAGATCATCTTCTGGACCGAGGGCTATTCGAGCAAGGCCGGCGCCCAGAACGCGATCGATTCGATCAAGAAGAACGGCCCGGAAGCGCCGCAGGAGTGAATCGACTCGCCTCTCCCTCTCCCAATGGGAGAGGGAGCTCAGCGTAGGGCCTCAGCCGCGTCGCTGGCCAGCCGGTCGGCGCGTTCGTTTTCGGGGTGGCCGTTATGGCCCTTGACCCACACCCAGTCGATGCGGTGTGGCTTCGCGGCGGCAAGCAATGCCTGCCACAGATCGGCATTCTTGACCGGCTTCTTGTCCGCGGTGCGCCAGCCGTTGCGCTGCCAGCCGTGGATCCACTTGGTCAGGCCGTCCATCACATAGCGGCTGTCGGTCGACAGCGTGACGTGACACGGGCGCTTGAGCGCGTTCAGCCCCTCGATCGCGGCGGTGAGCTCCATGCGATTGTTGGTGGTGAGCTTCTCGCCCCCCGACAATTCGCGTTCACGCGTACCGGCGCGGATTACCGTGCCCCAGCCGCCCGGGCCGGGATTGCCCTTGCAGGCGCCGTCGGTGAAGATTTCGACTTTGGTCAGCTCGGTCATGCGAACAGGGTCGCGCCGTAGCGCTCATAATGATCGAGCCGGCGCAGATAGGCGAGCGGGTCCTTGCGCGTGACCAGCGCGTCGGCCGGTGTGTTGAGCCAGTCCCAGGCGCGGGTCAGCAGGAAGCGAATGCAGGCGCCCCGCGCAAGTGTCGGGAGCGCGGCGCGCTCGGCGGCGGTCAATCCGAAGGCGGTGTCATAACCCTTGACCAGCGCGGAGCCGACGGCGGCATCGCACGGCGTGCCCTGGGCATCGAATGCCCAGGCCGAGTGCATCACGGCGAGATCGTAAGCGCGGATATCGGTGCAGGCGAAATAGAAGTCGATCAGCCCGGTGACCTTGTCGCCGAGCATCAGGACATTGTCGGGGAACAGATCGGCGTGGATCGCGGCACGCGACAGGCCGACCGGCCACGCCGCGATGACCAGGTCGAGCGAAGCCGACACCCGATCGAACAGACCCGGCGCGATCGAGTCGAGATCGCGTCCGCAGCGGGCGAGCAGTTCACGCCAGCCATCGGGGCCGAGGGTATTGGGCCGTTCGAGCGTGAAATCGGCAAGGCCGGCATGCATCCGCCCCATCGCCGCTCCGGCGGCCTGCGCCTGGGCCGGCGTCGGGTGCGATACCGATACGCCGTTGAGGAACTCGATCAGGCAGGCTGGCCGCCCTTCCAGTTCATGGATCACCCGGCCGTCGCGATCGGGCAGGGCGCGGGGCACGAGATTGCCGCGCGCCGCGAGATGATCGAGCATCGCCATGAAGAAGGGCAGGTCGTCGGCCGAGACGCGCTTTTCGTAGAGCGTCAGGATGAAGCGGCCGGAGGTGGTGTCGACCAGATAGTTGCTGTTCTCGACACCCTCGGCGATGCCTTTGGCCGAGACCAGCTCGCCATGATCGAAGCCGGTCAGGAAGCGCGCCAGCGCCTCCGCCGAAACCTGCGTGTAAACCGCCATCGTCCGGTCAGGCGGCTTCGAGGCCGCGCGGCAGCTTGAACGACACCGTCTCGCGCATGGCCTCGACCTCGTGCTCGCTGATCGTGAAACGTTCGGCGAGCTTGGTGACCAGTTCGCGCACCAGCAATTCCGGCGCCGACGCCCCGGCGGTGATGCCCAGCGTCTTGACCCCGTCGAGAAAGGCCATGTCGAGATCGCCGGCACGCTGGATCAGCCGGGCCGGGGTGCCCTCGCGTTCCGCGACTTCGACGAGGCGCAGCGAATTGGACGAATTCGGCGCACCGATCACCAGCATCGCATCGCACGCGTTGGCGATCGCCTTGACCGCGCCCTGGCGGTTCGAGGTCGCGTAGCAGATGTCCTCGCCACGCGGCGCCTGGATCGAGGGAAAGCGACGATGCAGCGCCGCGACGATTTCGGCGGTGTCGTCGACCGACAACGTCGTCTGGGTCAAAAAGGCGAGGTTGGCGGGATCGGCCGGTGCCAGCTTCGCGACATCCGCGAGCGTCTCGATCAGCGTCATCGAGCCGGGCGGGACCTGGCCGAAGGTGCCGATGACCTCGGGATGGCCGGTATGGCCGATGAACAGGATATGCCGGCCGTCGGCGACGAGGCGTTCGGCCTGGCGATGGACCTTCGAGACGAGCGGGCAGGTCGCATCGAAAAAGGATAGCCCGCGATCGGCCGCCGCGGCCGGCACCGCCTTGGGCACGCCGTGTGCCGAGAAGATGACGGGAACGCCTTCGGGTACCTCGTCGAGCTCTTCGACGAACACCGCGCCCTTGGCTTTCAGGCTGTCGACGACGAACTTGTTGTGGACGATCTCGTGGCGGACATAGACCGGTGCGCCATATTTCTCGATCGCCAGCTCGACGATCTGGATGGCGCGGTCGACCCCGGCGCAGAAACCGCGTGGCGCGGCGATCAGCAGGATCAGCGGAGGCTTTGAGGGGTCGGTCATCGCAGGCGGCCTCTACGCGATTGCTTGCGCCCGCGAAAGGCGCTTCCTATGGTGATTGTCGTTCCGGGGCCGTGCGTCATGCTTTGCGGCCCCTTCCTGTGTGATAAGGTGCGTGTGCCCGTGACAGCCTGGAAATCTGCCCTCCCTCTGGTGATTCTGCTTGTGGCGGGGTGCCGGCATACCGGCGAGCTCGACGAGACCGGCGGCATTTCCGCGGTCCGTTCTGCCTGCCCGACCGTGGGCGTGCCGGCGGCGACCGGCGACATCACCGTCTTCAATCCCGCCAACAGCGTCGACGCGTCCGCCATCGACGTGGAGGCGACGATGACCAACGTTCGCTCGACCTGCTATGATGCGGACGGGCCGGACATCCAGACCAAGATCACGTTCGACATCCAGGCCCGCCGCACCCGCAACGACGCGGCGCGCGACGTGACTTTCCCCTATTTCATCAGCGTCGTGCAGGGCGACACCGCCGTGGTCGCCAAGCGCGTCGGCCATGTCACGGTGCATTTCGATGCCGGTCGCGACCGCGCCACGGCGAGCGGAGAGGCGACCTCGATCGTCTCGCGCGCCGCAGCGACCTTGCCCGAGGACGTCCGCCGTCGCCTGACCGAGAAGCGCAAGGCCGGCAACGAAGATGCCGCCACCGATCCGCTGAGCAAGCCGGAAATCCGCCAGGCGGTGCTCCGTGCCAGCTTCGAGGCGCTGGTCGGCTTCCAGCTGACCCAGGACCAGCTGAAGTATAACGCCACGCGCTGAGGCGTTCTTTTTTGCAAATGCGCTGAAGGCGCATTTGGGCGGCACCGGCCCGCTTCCCCACGCGGCCTCCCATTCAGTATATTCTGTGGGAGGCCGGGTGGGGGAGCGGGCCGGTGCCGCGTCAGGCGAAGCCTGACCAATCAACCAAATCAATCGCCGCAGGCGATTGACTCGCCTGCCGAGCCACGCCAAACCGCCCGCGTCGATGACGGGCAACCGTCATGGGTACGCGCGGGAGAGACCCTGGACTTGGAGCCAGGGCGCCGAAGGAGCAACCGCCCCGGAATCTCTCAGGCAAACGGGACCGCGCGGGCCGAATCGACACTCTGGAAAGCGCCCCGCTCCGGCGGGGCCACCGAAGGTGTAAGCCGCGCATGCGCGGTCAAAGCTCTCAGGTTCCGTGACAGAGGGGGCGGTGGATCGAAGGCCTTTTATGGGTCGTTGTCCGCCGTGGCACCCCGACGACGGAGACGGCATGAGCGACGACACATCCGATAGCTATGTCGAGGTCGAGACCGAGACTCTGCCGCTCGATGCCTGGCATCGCGCGCGCGGCGGGCGAATGGTGCCCTTCGCCGGCTATCACATGCCGGTCCAGTATGAAGGGATCATGGCCGAGCATCTGTGGACGCGCGAAAATGCCGGCCTGTTCGATGTCAGCCATATGGGCCAGCTGGTGATCAGCGGCGACGGCCTGGACGAGGCGCTGGAAGCGGTGCTGCCGGCCGATGTGAAGGGTCTGGCGCTGGGGCGGATGCGTTATTCGCTGCTGCTCGCCGACAATGGCGGGATCCTCGACGACCTGATGCTGAGCCGCTGGCCGGAGAGCATCTACATGGTCGTCAACGGTGCGGTGAAATATGACGACATCGCGCATCTGCGCGAGGAACTGCCCGACGCCATCACCATCAACCAGCTCGACGAGCGCGCATTGCTGGCGCTGCAGGGGCCCAAGGCGTTCGATGCGCTGAAGCGGCACGTCACCGGTAAATGGCCGCTCGAGGCGCTGAGCTTCATGATGGGTGGGCCGTTCGAACTGGCCGGTGCCGAGGCGTGGATCAGCCGCTCGGGTTATACCGGCGAGGACGGGTTCGAGATTTCGATCGACGCGAGCGACGTCGAGCGGATTGCCGACCTGTTGTGTGGCGAGCCCGAGGTGAAGCCGATTGGCCTGGGCGCACGCGATTCGCTGCGGCTGGAGGCGGGGTTGCCGCTCTACGGCCATGATCTCGACCCGGAGACGACCCCGGTGATGGCCGATCTCGGCTTCGCGCTGTCGAAGCGGCGGCGCGAGGAAGGTGGCTTTCCCGGCCATGAGCGCATCATGATCGAACGCGAGCAGGGCACGGTGGTCAAGCGCGTCGGGCTGCTGGTCGAGGGTCGCCAGCCGGTGCGCGAAGGCGCCGCCGTGATCGACCATGACGGGTCGGAAGTCGGCAAGGTCACCTCGGGCGGCTTCGCCCCGAGCGTCGGCGCGCCGATCGCCATGGCCTATGTGCCGGCTGCGATGGCCGCGCCGGGTACCCAGATCCAGTTGACGCAACGCGGCAAGGTCCATCAGGCGACCGTTACCGCGATGCCGTTCATTCCCCACCGCTACGTCCGCACAGGAGGCAAGTGATGAGCCGTTATTTCACCGAAGATCATGAATGGGTCGATGTCGACGGCGATATCGGCACCGTCGGCATTTCCGAATATGCGCAGGGCCAGCTCGGCGACATCGTGTTCGTCGATGTGCCCGAGGACGGCAAAACGCTGACCAAGGGCGACGAGGCGGCGGTGGTCGAATCGGTCAAGGCGGCGTCGGACGTCTATTCGCCGGTGTCTGGCACGGTGCTCGAATCCAATGGCCTGCTGGCGGACACGCCGGGGCTGGTCAACGAGGATGCCGAAGGCGACGGCTGGTTCTTCAAGCTGACGCTGAGCGATCCGAGCGAGGTCGAGGGCCTGATGGATGAAGCCGCCTACGAGGCGTTCGTGGCGAAGCTCTGACTTCTTCCCCCCCTCCCGCTTGCGGGTGGGGCAGGGGGTGGGCTCGCGCTAACCTCCAACGATT
>JAZJXZ010000013.1:0-84223 GCA_040390605.1 Pseudomonadota bacterium | reverse complement strand
TGTCCAACTACAAGTGGACCGAAGTGAAGCCGGGCACCGACCTGGTCGAGTTCCCTGACGGCAAGCAGATCATCGTGCTCGCCAAGGGCCGGCTGGTGAACCTCGGCTGCGCAACCGGCCACCCGTCGTTCGTGATGTCGGCGAGCTTCACCAACCAGACGCTGGCGCAGATCGAGCTGTGGACCAAGAGCGAGCAGTATCAGAACCAGGTCTATGTCCTGCCCAAGCATCTCGACGAGAAGGTCGCCGCGCTGCACCTCGAAAAGCTCGGCGTGCACCTGTCGAAGCTGACGCCGAAGCAGGCCGGCTATATCGGCGTGCCGGTCGAAGGGCCGTTCAAGCCCGACCATTATCGCTACTAGGTCGATGACGATGCAAAGCTCGATCGCGGCGCCGCCCGGCGCTGCCGATCTCGCGACGACCGTGCGCGAGCGCATCATCGATCTCGCGCGCGCGGCCTCCTATGAGGTCTCGGCCCGCGACGCCAAGGGGATCGCCGTCGCGATCGCCCGTCTCGCACCCGGCACGCGGGTGTCGGTGACCTGGCTTCCCAATGACGACGACGACGACCGCGTGCAGGCGTCGCGACGCCTGCACGAGGCGGGTCTGGAGCCTGTCCCGCATATCGCCGCGCGCATGGTGACCAGCGAAGACCATCTCCAAAACCTGCTGCAGCGGCTGTGCGACGAGGCCGGCGTCAGCCAATTGCTGGTGATCAGCGGCGATGTGAAGCAGGCCAGCGGCCCCTTCGCCGACAGCGCCGCGCTGATTGCGAGCCCGGCGCTCGCGCAACCAGCGCTGACGCACATCTGGGTCGGCGGCTATCCCGAGGGTCATCCCAAGGTCGACGACGCGACGCTGAACACCACGCTCGATGCCAAGATTGCCGCAATCCGCGCGCTGGGCATGACGCCCGGCGTGATTACCCAATTCTGTTTCGACGCCGAGCCTATCCTGCGCTGGATGCTGGCGTTCCGCACGCGCCATGCCGACGTGTCTATGCGCATCGGCCTTGCCGGACCGGCCGGCATCCGCACCTTGCTGCGCTATGCGGCGATCTGCGGCGTGGGCACATCGGCCAAGGCCCTGGTAACGCGCGGCGCATCGATCGCGCGGATGCTCAGCGAGGCAACGCCAGATCCGATCATCCGCGATCTGGCCGAGACATCGGCTTACCACGACCTGCAACCGCTGGGCTTCCATCTCTTTCCGTTCGGCGGGCTGGATCGCACGGCGCAATGGATCGACACCGTCGCTGCCGGTCACTTCGAATTGCGCAACTCGGCATCAGGATTTCAGGTGACGGAATGGCCATGAGCGACTCTTATCTGCTCACCCTCTCCTGCATGGACCGTCCGGGCATCGTCGCCGCGATCTCGAGCTATCTCACCCAATGCGGCGGCAATATTCTCGAGGCGCAGCAGTTCGACGATGCCGAGACCGGGCGCTTCTTCATGCGCGTGGAATTCGCGCTGCAGGGCCGCGTACGCTACGAACATGTGCATCGCGAATTCGCGGGGCTGGCCGGGAAATTCGACATCGCCTGGCAGATGCGGCCCCGCGCCGAACGCCGCCGCGCGCTCATCCTGGTTTCCAGGTTCGATCACTGCCTGATCGATCTGCTCTATCGTGTGCGCACCGGCGATCTCGACATGGAGGTTGTCGGGATCGTCTCGAACCATCCGCGCGAGGCGCTGGCGACGCCGCTGATCGATGCGCTGCACTTCCATTATCTGCCGGTCACCGCCGCGACGAAGGCCAGCCAGGAAGCGCAGATCAAGGCCGTGATCGAGGACACCCGCGCCGAACTGATCATCCTCGCCCGCTACATGCAGATTCTGTCGAACGACATGGCCACGTATTTGTCAGGCCGGTGCATCAACATTCACCACAGCTTCCTGCCCAGTTTCAAGGGCGCGAAACCTTATCATCAGGCCCATGCCCGCGGTGTGAAGATGATCGGCGCAACCGCGCATTACGTCACCTCAGACCTCGACGAGGGGCCGATCATCGCCCAGGATGTCGAGAGCATCACCCATGCCGACCGGCCGGACGCCCTGGTGGCCAAGGGACGCGATATCGAACGGCGGGTACTCGCCCAGGCGGTCAAGCTCCACCTCGAGGATCGCGTGCTGCTGAATGGCGCGAAGACCGTGGTGTTTCGGAACTAGAAGACACGAAACGGGACGGGCTCCCGGCATGCCCGTCCCACTGCCGCTGTCCGCACGCCGGCTATTCCCCGGCTTCGATCTTCGCCCAGTCCTCGTTGGCACGGCGGATCAGATAAGCGTGGATCGCTTCGGCGTCGGGTTTGGAAACCAGATCGGCGAAGCTCGCCATGCCTTTTTCGCGGCGCTTGCCGCCGAGCACGATATCGAGGAACTCGCCGTGCGTGGCCGGACTCATCCGGCGCAGATCCTTGACCCCGCCGCGCGCCTGTTCACCGTGGCAGGCCGCGCATTGCTGGGCATAGATTTGCTCGCCGCGGGCGACGACGTCGGCGCCGGCGGTGGTATCGGCCGGGCGGACCAGCGCGGGGCCGGCGCCTTCGATCCCGGGAAGCTGGGCGGTGCCGCCGAGCTTGAACACGAGGAGCCGTGGTGACGGCGACAAGGGAAAGCCGAGCGACTTGGCGCTCGTCGAATGTGCCAGGCCCCCGCCCCAGCCAGCATTGACGGCGATATATTGGACGCCGCCGACCATGTAGCTGATCGGCGCGGCGATCGGGACTTGCTGGACCGGCATCTCCCAGACCTTCGCGCCGGTATCGGCGCGATAGGCGGCGAAGGTGCCGCCGACGGTGCCCTGAAAGACGAGATTTCCGGCTGTGGCGAGAAGGCCGCCGCTGCCGCGCACCGGATAAGGCACGCGCCAGCGCTCCTTCTGCGCGATCGGGTCCCAAGCGGTCAGCCAGGTCTTGTTGTTGGCAGCGGCATAATCGGCGGCCGCCTTGCGGGTGAGTTCATATCCGGTGGTGGAGATGCCGAGCTGGCTCATATTGCCGGGAGTCGGCTTGAAGTCCGGGTTCACCGCATAGGCCATGTACATTTCGGTGACCGGGAAATAGGCGAGCCCGGTCTGCGGGCTGAACGCCATCGGGTTCCAATTGTGCCCGCCGCCAGCGCCCGGCGTGAGGATCACCGGGGTGACACCGTAATGCGCCTCGGGGTTCACGTTGGGGCGGCCAGTGGCCATGTCGATGCCGTTGGCCCAGTTCATCTTCACATAGGGCTGGCCCGAGATCAGCTTGCCCGTGGCGCGATCGAGAACGTAGAAAAAGCCGTTCTTCGGCGCCTGCATCAGCACCTGTCGGATTTTTCCGTCGATCTTGAGATCGGCGAGGATCATCGATTGGGTGGCGGTGAAATCCCATTCGTCGCCCGGCGTGGTCTGATAGTGCCAGACATAGGCGCCGGTCGTGGCATTGAGCGCGACGATCGACGACAGGAACAGATTGTCGCCGCCGCCGGGGCTGCGATAGGCTTGCGCCCAAGGGCCGCCGTTGCCGACGCCGATATAGATCAGGTTGAGCCGCGGATCGTAGACGATCGAATCCCACACCGTGCCGCCACCGCCGCGCTTCCACCATTCGCCCTTCCAGGTCCTGGCGGCCATTTCCAGCGCCGGACTGGCCTGCGGTTCAGCGGGATCGCCGGGAACGGTGTAGAAGCGCCACAATTGCTTGCCCGTGTTGACGTCATAGGCGGTAACGTAACCGCGCGCGGCGCCCTCTGCCCCGGCATTGCCGATCAATACCTTTCCATCGAACACGCGCGGCGCGCCGGTGATCGTATAGGGCCAGACCGGCTCGAGCGTGTTGACGCTCCATTTGGGCTTGCCCGTCCTCGAATCGAGCGCGATCAGCCGACCGTCGAGCGTGGCGATGAGGATCTTGCCCTGCCACGCCGCCAACCCGCGCGTGACGATATCGCAACAGGCCAGCCGGCCCTTGTCACGATCGACCTTGGGATCGTAGCGCCAGAGTTCCTTGCCGGTGACCGCGTCATAGGCGACCGTGACGTTCCACGGCTCGATATTGTAGAGGACGCCACCGATCTCCAACGGCGATGCCTCGACGCCGCGATCGACCTTAAGATCGGCATACCAGGCAAGCCCGAGCGTGGAGACATTGGCATCGGTGATCTGCCTGAGCGGACTGAACCGTTGCTCGTCATAGGTGCGCCCCGGTGCCATCCAGTCGCCCGGCGTGCGATCGGCCTGGAGCAACCGCTTGTGATCGACGTCCGCGACATTCTGCGCCAAGGCGATTTGCGCCGCGCCCAGCGCCAGACCGGCGAAAAGCCCGGTCCGCGAGAATGTCCACCCCATGCCCTACTCCTCTGTACCCGAGCGATCGGCACGCCCTGTTATCAGCTATGGTGATATCTAATTTACCGCCGCGGGGAAAGAGATTTGCCCGCCGACGAGCCGGCGATGCAAGCGCAGCAGATCGCGACGGTTGGCGATCCCGAGCTTGCCATAAGCGCGCCGCCGGTAGGTCACGACGGTGCCGCGCGAAAGGTATCTGCGTCTGGCGATCTCGTCCTGCGTTTCGCCGAGAATCATCGCCGCAGAGATCTCCGCCTCGCGGGTGCTGAGGCCACAACGCAAAGCGATCAACGACTGGACCAGCGCGGCTTCGTCGAACATCGGCCCGGACAAGGCGGCCACACGATCATGCCGCTCGACCGCGGCGATCAGCAGGCCGGCGTGAAGTTCGAGCCTTTCGATATCGGCGGGCGAGAACGGGTTGCTGTCCGCCAGGCGATAGCCGTTGGCGACAAGGGTCGGTGGACCGACCGAGACGATCGACAGCCGCTCGGCGACACCGGCGCGATCGTAACAGGCGGCGCGATAGGCCGGATCGGCGATGTCGGCGGCGCGCTTGCGGACCACCACCGGCCCCTTGCCGGCAGCGCGCGACAGCCGCGTTATCTGATGATCGGAACGCCAGTAACGGCGCGCATATTCGAGCGAGGCATGGATCGGGAAATCGGCCATGGCGACGCCACTCTCCGCGAACAGCAATTGCACGGGCTGGGCGGCGTTGCGGCGGAACACCGAACACAGCTCTACACCGACGAGGGAGCGCATCGCCGCAAGGAAGCGGGTGGGAAAGGTCGGGCTGCCGATCGCGCCAACCAGATCGGCCAACGCGCCGGCCACCTCCCGCTCACTCGCGAGCGTACCGGTCATGGCGCGAGCAGGCCCTTTCGCCGGCTCCAGTCGATCACCTCGTCGATGCACTGCGCGAGCAACTCGGGTTGCCCGAGATAATAATGCGTCGCGCCCTTGAGCTGGAGATACTCCTTGTCGGGCGTTGCCAGTGCCGCGAAGATCGCCGGATTGTGCGTCGAGGGCACCGCTTCGTCGGCGGTATTCTCGATCAGCAGCACCGGCGAATTGTGGATCCTGGCGGCATTGAGCGGGCCCTTCGCGTTCGACTTGTCGTAGCTCCATTGGCTGAGCCACGAGCGCAGCGTCGTGTAGCGAGCAAGACCCACCGGACCGACGTTCACCGCGATCGGATCGCCCATATAGCTCCAGCCGACGCGGCGATCGGACGGATCGACGGCGGGATCGAACCAGCGGACGTCGCACATCGTGCGGTGGACGACAAAGGCGCGTTCCTGCTCGGCCGTGCCCCTGGCCTTGAGCGTCGCGAGCATCTCCTGCGCCCAGGCGGTGATCTTGCGATTGCGGGCGCGCTGCGCCTCGCGGAAGCGGGCAACGAATTCTGCGCTGTACGGCGGCTGGCTGGGGCAATCGGGCGAATAAATATCGAGTTCGGGATCGCGATTGTCGGGATCATTTTCGTCGATCACCGACGGGTCGAGCCATTCGGTGAGCGTCTCGGCGCGCGACAGATGGGCGGCGATGAAGATGACACCGTCCGCCGGCTGGAGCCCGGCATTGACCAGATCGACGGGATCCCCGGCCGGTGTGTGAGTGATCGTCGGGGTCTCGGCCTGGGCCTGATAGAAGAGCGAGAGCGATCCGCCGCCCGACCAGCCGAGCAACACGACCTTGTCGTAGCCGAGTTCGGTGCGGGCGTAAGCGATCCACTTGCCGAGATCGATCGCGACCTTTTCCTGAATCAAGGCGGCATCGTTGCGTGGATAGCGGCTCGCCGCACACAGCACGTCGAGCCCGGCATCGGCAAGCGACACCGGCATCGGCAGCAGGTGCAGCACCGAGGTCGGGTGCATGAAGATGTAGACCGTGCGGGCCGTCGAGGCGGGCGCACGCATCAACTGCCCCTCGAGGTTCACATGCCCCGAATTGCCGGCAAAGCCATAGGTTTCGTTGAATTTCGGGTTGTCGGGAAACGACAGGATCAGCGGAGTACGCGTCCATGCGCTCTTTTCGATTCCCATGGTCAAGCCGATGCCGCCGTTGCTTCCGGCGCGGTCAGCGACACGCTGGTGGCGTCGTAGCGGAACAGCCATTCGTACCGTTCTACCACCTTGTCGGCGGCAAATTGCTCGTCGACATAAGCCTGGGCATTGCGCGGATCGGCAAGCGCCGGATTGTGGAAGCGCTCGGTATTGGCATGGGCGCCCATCACCGCGCGGGTGGTGCGCGGGATGCGGATCTTCTGATAATGGTCGAGCGCTTCGTCGATCGTATCGAATTCCTCGAAGGCGCGCGCGAGAATACAGCCGTCCTCGAGCGCCATCACCGCGCCCTGCGCGAGGAACGGCAGCGACGGATGGCAGGCATCGCCGAGCAGGGCGACACGGCCGTTGACCCATTGCTGCATCGGCGGACGCGCGATCAAAGCCCATTTGAACGGCTGGGGAATGGCCGAGATATAGGCGTGCACATCCTCGTGCCAGCCGGGATAATCGTCGTGATATTCCTGATTGGTTCCAGCGCTCGACCAGCTTTCGGTGGTCCAGTCCTGGCGCTCGATCACGCTGGTGAAGTTGATCAATTCGCCGCGGCGGATCGGATAATGGATGACGTGTCCGCCCGGCCCGATCCAGTTGGTGCCGATCGGTCGCGTCAGGCGCGCGGGCAGCAATTCGGCCGCGATCACGCCACGCCAGGCGACGATCCCGGTAAATGTGGCGGGACCTGCACCGAACAGCAGTTCGCGGGTCCTGGAATGCACGCCATCGGCGCCGATGACGACATCGAACGTGGCGGAGGGTTGGTTGTCGAACGACAAAGTGACCCCGGTCGCTTTCTGCTCGACCGCGACAAAGCGATGATCGAGATGGATCGTTTGCGGCGACGTCTTTTCGACGGCCTTGACCAAGACCTGATGAAGATCGTTGCGGTGAACGGTGACGTAGGGGAAGCCGTAACGCGCCGAGGATTCGACCCCGAGGTCAAAGAGTCTCCATGTGGCGCCGGTGTTCCACAGGCGGATCTCCTTGCCTTCAGGCTCGAAGCAGATTGCACGCAGGTCGTTTTCCAGCCCGAGCGAGCACAGCACGCGCACGCCGTTGGGACTGATCTGCAACCCGGCGCCGACTTCCGCCAGCTCATGGGCCTGCTCGTAGACGGAGACGTCGAAGCCCTTACGCAACAGCGCCAGCGCCGCCGTCAGGCCGCCAATGCCCCCCCCGATGATTCCGATTCCCGGATTATTCTTCAAAACAGCCGCCCCTTACCAATCCCGGATAGTAATAACGAACGTCGTTCGTCAATGACGTATTCATGAACCGCGTCAGAGGGCGATCGCTACGGACTTGGTCTCTGTGTAGGCATCGATGCCCTCGCGGCCATTTTCCCGGCCCCAGCCCGATTGCTTGAAGCCGCCGAACGGCAGCGCCGGATCAAGCCCGCCGCCATTGACGCGGACGGTGCCGGCCTTGAGCTTGCGCGCCAATTTGTGCGCGGCGGACAGATTGTTGGTCCAGATCACCGCGCCGAGGCCGTAGTCGCTGGCATTTGCGTCGGCTGCGATCCGATCGAGATCCTCGTCGGCGAACGACATCGCACACAGCACGGGCCCGAAAATCTCCTCGCGGCGCACCGCCATGTCGGCCTGGGTGCCGGTGAGGATCGCCGGCGCGACGAAGAAGCCCTCGCCGTCGACCTCGCGCCCCCCGGCGGCAAGCGTCGCGCCTGCGGAAATGCCGTTTTTCACATAACCACGGACGCGGTCGCGCTGGGCGGCGGAGATCACCGGACCCATCATGGTATCGGCTTCGAAACCCGAACCGAGCTTCATCGCTTCGGCGAGCTTGCCCACGCCTTCGACGACCTCGTCGAAATGGCGCTCATGGACGAACAGGCGCGAGCCGGCGTTGCAGACCTGACCGGCATTGGTGAAGATCGCTCGCGCCGCGCCTTCGATCACCTTGGCCGGGTCGGCATCGGGCAGCACGATGACCGGGGTCTTTCCGCCCAGTTCGAGCGTGACGCGCTTGAAATTGCCGGCGGCGGCGCGGAGGATCAGGCGACCGACCTCGGTCGATCCGGTGAAGGTCACCTTGTCGATGCCGGCATGCGCCGTGAGCGCCGCGCCAGCGGGTTCGCCGAACCCGGTCAGCAAATTGAAGACACCGGCGGGAAAGCCGATTTCCTCGATCAGATGCGCCAGCCGCAACGCGGTCAACGAGGTTTCCTCGGCCGGCTTGAGAATCACGGCGCAGCCCGCGGCGAGCGCTGGCCCGATCTTTGCGCACGCCATCGCCAGCGGCGCATTCCACGGCACGATCTGAGCGACGACGCCGACCGGCTCGCGCAGCGTATAGGCATGCCAGGTTCCCATGCCCGACAGGGCGATCGTCTCGCCGTTCAGCTTGGTCGCCCAACCGGCATTGTAGCGCAGCGATTCGATGGCATGGGGGATGTGGAAGAATTTGGCGTCGCGCACCGGCATGCCGTTGTCGAGCGTCTCCAGGGCGGCGAATTCGTCGATATTGGCCTCGAGCGCGTCGGCCAGGCGATTGATGAGGCGCGCGCGCAGCGCCGGCTTCATCTCGCTCCATGCGGGATTGTCCATCGCCGCGCGTGCCGCAATGACGGCGCGATCGACATCGGCCGCGCCCGCTTCCGCGACATCGGCGTGTTTGGCGCCCGTCGCCGGATTATGGCTGGCGAAGCGCTTACCTTCCAGCGGCTCGACCCAATGCCCGCCGATGAACAATTGATGCCTGCTCGCGGCGAAGGCCAGCACCTTGTCCAGCGCAGGCACCTGCGGTTTTTCCAACACTGCCGCGCTCGTCATTTCAGGGCCTCTCTCAGTTCACTCTGCGCTTCGGAAGGCGTCCCGGCTCGTCGGCCAATGCCGCTTCCAAGATGTACCATAACCAACAGCATTATATCTTGTCGAATGCTATTTGCCATGCCACAACGCAAACCACTGGCCCGCGAGACCATTTCGAGCCATGGATTCACCAAGCGTCAGGGGCCTTCGTGCTGCCAGCGACGGGACGACGACACGCCTGAGATGGAACGCGAATTCGATTACATCATCGTCGGCGCCGGCTCGGCCGGATGCGTCCTCGCGAACCGGCTGAGCGAAAGCGGGACCGACACGGTCCTGCTGATCGAGGCGGGCGGCAGGGACGACAATTGGCTGTTCCGCATGCCGCTCGGCTTCATGATGACCGCCGCCAACCCTGCCTATGATTGGGGCTATAGCAGCGAGCCCGACGCCAAATTGGCCGGGCGATCGATGCCGCTGCCACGCGGGCGCGTCCATGGCGGATCCTCATCGGTGAACGGCATGATCTACATGCGCGGGCATTCGAGCGATTACGACGGGTGGCGGCAAATGGGCGCCACCGGCTGGGGCTATGCCGACGTCCTCCCCTATTTCCGCAAGATGGAAACGAGCTGGCGCGGCGCCGGGCCTTATCATGGAAACAAGGGTCCGCTGACGATCACGCCGGTCGATAATCGCCATTTGCTGGGCACGCCGATCCGGCAGGCGGTGGTCGCCGCCGGTTTCGAAGAGAGCGAAGATCTAAGCGGCAAGAAGCAGGAAGGTTATGCGCGCGCCGAAGTGACGGTCGATCGCCGCGGCCGGCGCGCGAGCACCTCACGGGCCTATCTCAGGCCCGCGCTCAAACGGCGCAACCTTTCCGTCTTGTCGGACGCGCAGGTCACGCGGGTGCTGATCGAGGACGGTCGGGCAACCGGCGTGGAATACTCACAGGACGGCACTGTATCGCGATGCCGGGCCCGCAAGGAAGTCGTGCTGAGCGGCGGCGCCTATAACTCACCGCAATTGCTGATGCTTTCGGGCATCGGCCCGGCGGACGAGTTGGCGCAACATGGCATCGCGTCGGTCGTGGACGCCCCGGGTGTCGGTCGCGGCCTTTCCGAACACCCTCTGGTGTACATGACCTTCGCCGCGCGCGGGGCGACGTCCTTTCTCGGCGCGTTGCGGTTCGATCGCGCGGCGCTGTCGGTGCTGCGCTGGGCGACCACTGGCAAGGGTGCCTTTGCCAGCCAGATCACCAGCGGCGTGTTGATGCTGCGCACCCGGCCGGAACTCGAACGGCCGGATATACAGGTGGTATTTCTCCCCGTCCGGCTAGACGCGAAGCTATGGTATCCGTTCGCGCGCAAACGGCAATCGCATGTGCTGTCGGTGATGGTAATGCAGCTCCATCCAGAAAGCCGCGGCAGCGTGACGCTGCGCTCCGCCTATCCGCTCGACAAGCCGCGGATCGATCTCAACCTGCTCTCCACCCCGACCGATTTTGCCGATATCCGCGGTGGCATTGCGGCGGTGCGCGCGATCTTCGCGCAATCGCCGCTGCGCGAGATGGTCGAGGCGGAGGTTTCGCCGGGCAAGGATGCCGATCTCGACAGCTTCATCCGCAACAACCTCAAAGTCACCCAGCATCCGGCCGGCACCTGCCGGATGGGCGAAGACCCTGCGGCCGTGGTCGACAGTCACTTGCGCGTGCGGGGCGTTACGGGCCTGCGGGTGGTCGACGCGTCGGTGATGCCGACGGTGCCGGGCGCCAACATCAACGCCGCCGTCATCATGGTCGCCGAGCGCGCCGCCGACCTGATCCGCGGCATCGCCCCGCTTTCTCCCGAGGCCTGATGCGGTGGAGCTGAATTTTACCGACGACGAACGCCGCTTCCGTGCCGAGGTGTCCGAATATCTGTGGCGCAACGTACCGGAGCGAATCCGCCAGGCAGTCTATGAGGAACGTCCGATCCCCCGCGCCTGGACGGTCGAGGCGCAGCAGATACTCAACCGCGCCGGCTATGCGACACCGCACTGGCCGGTCGCGCTGGGCGGGCGCGACTGGTCGCCGGTCAAGCGCGCGATCCTCGCCGAAGAGATCGACCATCACGCCGTACCGAAGCCGCTGGCGTTCAACGTCGCGCTGGTCGGACCGGTGATCGCGGCGTTCGGATCGGACGCGCAGAAGCGGCGCTTTCTCCCCGCGATCGCCAATCTCGACATGTGGTTCTGCCAGGGGTTTTCCGAGCCGGGCGCGGGATCGGACCTCGCAGCGCTCAAGACGACCGCCGTGCGCGACGGCGATGGCTATCGCGTCAATGGTCAGAAGATCTGGACCACCTATGCGCACGAAGCCGACTGGATCTTCTGCCTGGTGCGCACCGAGCGTGGCGAGCGTAAGCAGCAGGGCATTTCCTTCCTGCTGATCGATATGGCCACGCCCGGCATCACGGTCCGCCCGATCAATACGATCGACGGATATCATCACGTCAACGAAGTCTATTTCGACGATGTACTGGTTCCCGCCGACAACCTGGTTGGCGAAGCAGGGAGCGGCTGGGACTACGCCAAATATCTGCTTGGCCAGGAGCGGACGTCGATGGGCAATGTCGGCTTCTCCAAACGCCGGCTCGATCGGGTTCGCGCGCTTGCCGGGGACGCCGGCCTACTCGACGATCCCGCCTATCGCAGCCGCCTGACACTGGCCGAGATCGAACTGAAGGCGCTCGAGATCACGCAGATGCGCGTCGTCGCCGGCGATCGCGCGCCGGGCGGCGGCGTCGATCCCAAGACCTCTATCCTCAAGATCAGGGGCAGCGAGCTACTCCAGACCGCGGCCGGGCTGCTGCTCGATGCATTGGGACCTGAAGCGCTGACCGCGGGGTTCGCGAAGAACATGGAGAGCGAGGAATTGCACGAGCTGGACGCGCACTCGGCGATCCTCTCGGCCTATTTCAGCTCACGCAAATATTCGATCTTCGGCGGATCGAACGAAATCCAGCGCAACATCCTCGCCAAGGCCGTGCTGGGACTGGGGCATCCGGCATGAACTTTGATCTTAGCGACGAGCAGAAGCTGCTCTGCGACAGCGTCGACAAATTGTTCGAGGCGCATGCCGCCGCGACACCGCGTGATCCGGAGGCGCAGTGGCGTGACTATGTCGAGATGGGGTTGCTCGCCCTTCCCTTCCCGGCTGAGATCGGCGGTTATGGCGGCGGACCCGAAGCGGTGATGCTGGTGATGGAGGCTTATGGCCGCACGCTGGGCACCGCGCCGTATCTGCAATCGGTGCTGTTGGCGGGCACCGTCCTGGCGGGGGCCGGGGCCCATCACGTGCTGGCCGATATGCTGGAGGGGCGCAGCAAGATGGCGCTCTGCCTCCATGAACCGCGCTCGCGTTATCGCTGGGATACGCCCTCCATGACCGCCGAACGCTCCCCATCGGGCTGGATCTTGAACGGCGAGAAGGTTGCCGTGCTCGATGCCGATGGCGCCGACACGCTGATCTTTCCGGCGACGACTCCGGAAGGGTTAGGCATCTTCCTCGTTCCGGCCAACGCCACGGGCGTGTGGCTGCGATCGCGGCCGACACCCGATGGACGAAGTGCCGCCGATATCAGACTGACCGACGTCTCCGCAGCGGTTGCGATCGGCGAATTCGCCCGCAGCCGCGAGATCCTTGCCGCGGCGATCGACGGCGCCATCGTCGCGGTGTGCGGCGAAGCCGTCGGTGCGATGGAAAAATTGCTCGCCATCACCACCGAATATCTCGGGGCGCGCCAGCAGTTCGGCGTGGCGCTCGGGTCTTTCCAGGCACTGCAACACCGCGCCGCGGACATGCTGGTCGCGATCGAGCAGGCGCGTTCGATCACCTTCTACGCGATCTCGATGCTCGATGGCGCCCCCGAGGCGCGAGGCAGAGCGGCGGCGGCGGCCAAGGCGCTGGTCAACAACGCCACACGCTTTGTCGGCAGCGAGGCGATCCAGCTCCATGGTGGCATGGGACTGGCCTCGGAATATCCGGCCGGACGCTATTTTCAGCGACTGACGGTGCTGGAGAGCATGTTCGGCGATACCGACCACCTGCTCTCCGAAGTCGAGCGCCGCAGCGGGCTAGAGCAGCATGCCTGAAATCAGGATCAGTTGCGCTGCTCCAGATATTTGTTGCCGCATCGCTTTAGCTGAAAACCGGTACCCGCTTTTCAGCGCGATGCTTTAACCGGCTGAGCCCTCCGCGTCCTGCTTGTTGACGAGATCGAGCAGCATCCGCGACGCGGTGATCGACGCCGGCCAGGAGGAGTAGAAAGCGAGGTGCAGCAGCGCCTCGCCCAATTCTTCCCGGGTAACGCCGTTCTTCAATGCCAGCCCGAGATGCGCCTCGAGCTGCTGATGGCGGTTGGCGGTCATCAGCGCCGCGACGGTCAGCAACGAGCGGTCGCGCTTCGACAGCCCGTCGCGCTCCCACACCTCGCCGTACAAGACCCGATCCGTGATCTCGACCAGACCCGGGGCGACGGAACTTATCTCGCTGCCTTTGGCGGCACTGGGTCGTTCCATGCTTACTCGCCTTCGCGCTTGTAGTTGCCGAGACCGGGCTTGTAGGTCTTCTCGTCGAGGAACTGGACCATACCCTTTTCGCGGCCATTTTCGCGATCGACGAAGGTCGTCTGATCGCCCTTGGCGGTGAGATATTCGGCGGCAAGCTCCCAGTTCATCTCGCGGGCATATTTGTACGCCATGCGCGCCTGGCGCAACGTGGTCGGGTTCTTTTCGAGCAGGACCTTGGCGAGTTCACGGGTGCGCTCCCTGAGCCTGTCGGCGGGCACGGCTTCGTTGACCAGGCCGAGTTCCTTGGCGCGCGCGCCGTCGAACTTTTCCCCCGTCATCACGTGATAGAGCGCCTCGCGGTCGCCCATCAGCGTCGAGATCGCCTTCGAGACGACGCCGCCGGGAATGATGCCCCAGTTGATTTCGGACAGGCCGAACACGGCCTTCTCATCGGTGATGGCCAGGTCGCAGCAGATCAGCGGTGTGAAGGCGCCGCCGAAGCACCAGCCATTGACCATCGCGATGGTGGGCTTCGCGTAATACATCAGGGTCCGCCATTGCCAGGCGCGCGTCTCGCGATAGGCGCGGTGGCGCTCGACGTCGCTGATCGCGTCCGAAGCGCGGAAAAAGCCCTGCAGATCCATGCCCGCCGAGAAAGCCTCACCGCTGCCGGTCAGGACGATGACGCCACAACGATCGTCGATCTCGAGCGCGTCGAGCACTTGATTCATTTCGCGCGCAAGCTCGATGCTCATGGCGTTGCGCTTCTCCGGGCGATTGAGATGGACCCAGGCGATTCCATCCTCGAACTTGACCAGAACGGTGTTGCCGCCGGGGATTGGCTTGGTTTCAGCAGTGTCCACGATCGTTTCCATCTTTTCCTGATCCTAAGATTATGCGGCGGTGACGATCAGGGCGTCGAGCGCGACTGCGCCTTCACCCTCGGCCAGCACCATCAGCGGGTTGATATCGATCTCTTCGATGGCCAGCCCCGCGCGCATCGCCGCGCCGACCTTGACCACGACATCGGCAACGGCATCGACGTCGCGCGCGGGCTTGCCGCGAAATTTGCCGAGCATCCTGGCGCCGCGCAAACCGCGGATGCGCTCGACGGCGCGGGCATGGGAAATGTCGGCGGGCAGCAGTTCGGCAGCGTCGAGCGCCTCGATCAGTACGCCGCCCAGCCCGACCAGCACCGACGGCCCCCATTCGGGATGGTGGCGCGCGCCAACGACCAGTTCGAGGCCGGGCGCCGACATCTGTTCCACGAGGACGCCATCGAGCGCTACCGCGCCAATATTGGCCATCAGCTTCGCCCAGCCTTCGCGAAGGACGGCTTCGTCGCGCAGATTGAGGATCACGCCGCCGGCATCGCTCTTGTGCGACAGCGCCACGGCCTGCGCCTTGAGGACGACCGGGTAGCCGATGCGGGCGGCGATGGTGACGGCCTCTTCGAGGCTGGCCGCGAGGCCGCCGGCGGGAACCTGAACGCCGAGCGTGCGGAGGAAGTCCTTGCCGACATATTCGGGCTTCACGCCGGGCGCATCCCAACCGAGCAGGCCGGTTGCCACGGGCGTGCGGTCGTCGACGCTCTGCAGCGCGGCGGCGTAGCGGGCGACCGCAGCAAAGGCGCGCATCGCGCGTTCGGGCGAGCGGAACAATGGCGTCTCGCTGGCGCGCATCGCCGCGACGAAATCGGGATCGAGCACAGATTCATCGCCGGTGATGGCGACCGCGACGGGCTTGGTTGCGGTCAGCGCCACCGGAATGATCGAATCGGCCTTGGAGCGCTGCTGCGAGGGCCCGCCACCGGCCATGGGCAGCAACACCGCGCCGACCGCAGGATCGTCGAGCATGGCCTGGGTCGATTGGCCGAAGATGCTACCGCTGGTGAAGCCGGTGGTGCCGACATCGAGCGGGTTATCGATCTCCATGCCCGCCGGCAGCAGCGTAGCGATGCGCGCCAGCGTGTCGGAAGAAAGGTCGGCGATCGGTAGCGCGATGTC
Organism: Pseudomonadota bacterium; assembly: GCA_040390605.1. Classification (GTDB taxonomy): domain Bacteria; phylum Pseudomonadota; class Alphaproteobacteria; order Sphingomonadales; family Sphingomonadaceae; genus Sphingomonas. The sequence continues at coordinate 68,500 of JAZJXZ010000013.1, read as the reverse complement.
CTCGGCGAAATCGAATGCCATTCCGCGGATCGCGCCCGAATTGGTGACCACGCCGAGCGCGCCGGCGGGCGGCGACGGGAAGCGATGGAGGATCGCGACGGCATCGAACAACTCATCCATCGTATCGACGACGACGACGGCTTCGTTTTCGACCGCGCTACGCATCAGCGCATAGTCGCCAACCATCGATCCGGTGTGCGATTGCGCCGCTTCCTGACCACGCTTGCTGCGACCGGGGTGCATCATGATCACCGGCACGCCGGCGTCACGCGCCTTGCGAACCGCGCGCAGGAAGGCCTGGGGATTGCGGATCTGCTCCACATAGATGGCGATCGCGCTGGCGGTGCCCTCCGTAACGATCAATTCGATCAGGTCGCTGGCATGGACCACGGCTTCATTGCCGGTGGCGACCGATAGCGACACCGATATGCCGCGACCGAGCATGCCGGCGCGAATGCCCGACGCGGTCGCACCGCTCTGCGCCACCACCGAAACGCTGCGGCGGTCGCCGAGCGGTTGCGGCTGCGCCGGTTCGAAAGTCAGCGCCGCGCCGCCGGCATAATTGACATAACCCATGCAATTGGGACCGAGCAAAGCCATGCCGGCAGCCTGGCAGACCGCCGCGATTTCTTCCTGCTCGCGCCGGCCCTCGTCGCTGCCCTCGGCAAATCCCGAGGCGAAGACGATGACACCGCCGACGCCCCGCGCCGCCGCCGCCTTCACCGCCGGCAGGATCGCGGCGCGCGGCACGTTCAGCACGAGCGCGTCGACGCCTTCAGGCAGATCATCGACCGATTTGACGCAGCGACGGCCGTTGATCTCGTCGCGGGTCGGACTGATCAGATGGATCGTGCCGGAGAAAGCGAAGCGCTCGCAATTGGCGAGGACCACCCCACCCATCGTCGCGGGATCGGGCGAGGCGCCGGCAATGGCGATCGAGCTCGGCCGCAACAGGCGCGCCAAAGACAATGCGGGATCGGCAGCCACTGGCGCGCTTCGCGATAGGGTTTGCGCTGTGTCGGCCAAAGTCTGCATCCCTCCCATGCCCTGTCCAGGCTGTGCTTTGCCGGCATGTTGTCGCGTGCCTCGCGCAGGTCCAATGCCAATTTGGGCCCGTTACGATAGGATCACGATATGAGTCCCATCGCCGCGATCCGATACCAATGCGGTATCGAGCCGCCCGCGATAAGGGATTAGACGTACCGACCGACACGGCGTTATATAGCAGCCAAGCTGCGATTAACAGCGGACGAGGATGGGGACGCGCCAATGTACGGGCAGAATGATTTGCGGACGACGCTGATCCCGGCATCGAAGGCCCCGCCGGCCACACGTTTCAAGCGCGCCAGCTATGCGCATTTCTACGCCGACCCACCGACGGACAGCACAGACCTGATCAAGACCTGGTACGCCCGGGGCGCGACGATGGTGGTCGCGTACAGCGAAGTCGAGCCGGGGGCGGTGTTCACGCGCAGCAACCAGCCCGACGAATATGCCGTGGTGATCCCGGACGACGGCGTCGAGATCGAAATATGCATCGCCGAGAGCAGCGAAATCGCCAGCGGCAGGACGGTGAGTTTCGTACCAGCCGGCTCCAGCAAGATCACGGTGCTGAAGGGCGGCCGGATCCTGCGCCTGTTCACCGTGGAGTCCACCGACCTGGTCGCCAAATGCGCGAACGCCGGCGACTATGCCGAGCCCGATCCCAACGTGGCGCCGCTCGCCGCGTGGCCCGATCCGGTCGGCGGGCGCAAGGTGCGCGTCTATTCGGGCAATGTCGCGCCCGAGCAGGGCCGCTTCGGGCGAATCTATCGCGGCTCGACGATCATGGTCAATTTCGGCGACGGTCGCGTCGGCCCGCGCGCAGCAACCAATCTCTCGCCGCACCATCATGACGATTTCGAGCAATATTCGATCGCGCTCGACGGGGACTATATCCACCATCTGCGCTGGCCGTGGATCAGCGATTCGACGCAATGGATCGAGGACGATCACGTGCGGATGGGCGCACCGTCCGTCGCCGTGATCCCGCCGCCCGCGACGCATACGTCGCAGGGGATTGGCGAAGGCCTCAACCGCCTGCTCGACGCCTTTTGCCCGCCGCGCCGCGACTTCTCGGCAAAGCCCGGCTGGGTCCTGAACGCGGCCGACTATCCGATGCCCGAGGACAAGGACAGCGCAGCATGAGCGACCGTATCGGGGACCTCCTGAAAGGCGCGATCGACCTGCATTGCCATAGCGGGCCGTCGGTGATGCCCCGCAGCCTCAATCATGTCGAAGCGATCAGGCAAGGCGAAGCCGCCGGGCTGCGCGCGATCCTGTTCAAGGATCATTATTATTCGGTGACGCCGGTCGCGGCGCTGCTCGACGAGATCATGCCGGGCTCGGTCAAGCTATTGACCGGCGTACCGCTCAACAACACCACCGGCGGGCTCAATCCCTATGCCGTCGAACATGGTTTCAAGCTCGGCGCACGGCTGGTGTGGATGCCGACCTTCTCGGCGGCGAACCATATCCGCCATTCGCACCGCAGGCAGTTCCTGCCGACCAAGGATGCGATGCTGGCGCCGACGATGCTCACTGTCGTCGATGAGCGCGGCGCGCTCAAGGACGAGGTCAAGCAGATCCTCGACCAGATCGCCGCCTATGACGCGGTGCTCTCGGCCGGACATCTCCACATCAGCGAAATATGGCCGCTGTTCGCCGAGGCCAAAAAGCGTGGCGTCACGCGGTTGCTGGTCAATCATCCGACCTTCCTGATCGGATGCAGCGTGTCCGACATGGCCGAACTCGCCAGGATGGGCGCCTATCTGGAGCATAGCTGTTGCATGTGGGCCGGCGTCCAGAGCAAGGGCTATAGCCATGATAGCCTGAAGATGTGCGTCGATGCCGGTGGCGTCGCCAATACGATCATCGGATCGGACCTCGGCCAGGTCGGCAATCCATCACCAGTCGAGGGGCTGCGGCACGTCATCCAGATGCTGATCGAGATCGGCTACACCGACGGCGAGATCCGCGCGATGATCGGCGACAACCCTGCCCGTCTGGTGGGCCTCGACGATGCCGAGCCCGCCGCCAAGGCTGTGCCGGCCCAGACGCCCTCCGCCTGACCTCCCCCCAAGGAAACATCATGGATCATCAGTTTCGTTTGCTCATCGACGGAGAATTGGTCGCAGGGGCAAGCACCTTCGACGTGATCAATCCGGCGCTCGACACATCGTTCGCGCAGTGCCCCAAGGCCGACACGGCAATGCTCGAAACCGCGATCGCCGCGGCCAAGCGAGCATTCCCCGGTTGGGCAGCGACGCCGGTGGCCGAGCGCGGCGCCAAGGTCGAAGCGCTGGCGGCGGCGCTCGAGGCGCGGGTCGCCGAATTCGCGGCGCTGCTGACCAGCGAACAAGGCAAGCCGCTCGACCAGGCGACCAAGGAAATCCGCGGTTGCGTGTTCGTGCTGCGCAGCTTTGCCGCGATGCGGCTCGAACCCAGGGTGTTGCGCGACGAAGGCGGCAACCGCGTTACCGAGCATCGTACGCCGCTTGGTGTGGTCGCGGCGATTACGCCGTGGAATTTCCCGCTGATGCTGCTCGCCAACAAGGTCGGGCCGGCGCTGATGACCGGCAATACGATGGTCTGCAAACCGGCGCCGACGACGCCGCTGACGACCCTGCTGTTCGGCGAACTGAGCCAGCAGATCCTGCCCCCAGGCGTGTTGAACGTGCTGTGCGACGAAAACGAACTGGGCCCGGCGCTGACCAGTCATCCCGACATCGCCAAGATATCCTTCACCGGATCGACCGCGACCGGCAAGAAGGTGCTGGCCTCGTCCTCCGGAACGCTCAAGCGCGTCACGCTGGAGCTGGGCGGCAACGATGCTGCGATCGTGCTCGACGATGTCGATGCCAAATTTGCCGCGGGCAAGGTTTTCGAAGGTGCGATGCGCAATGCGGGGCAGATCTGCGTCGCGGTCAAGCGCGCCTATGTGCCCGACACGATCTACGACGAATTCTGTGACGAGATTGCGCGATTGGCAAAGGACATGGTCGTCGACGACGGCGCCAACCAGGGAGCGCAGATCGGCCCGGTCCAGAACAAACAGCAGTTCGACAAGGTTTCGGCGCTGATCGAGGACAGCAAGTCGCGCGGTACGGTTATCGCCGGCGGGGTGCCCCTCGACCGCACGGGCTATTTCATCGCGCCGACGATCGTTCGCGATATCGACGACGATGCCCCGCTGGTACGCGAAGAGCAGTTCGGCCCGGTGCTGCCGGTACTCAGCTACTCCGACATCGACGAGCTGATCGAGCGCGTCAACGGCACCGACTATGGGCTGGGGGGGACCGTCTGGGGCAATGACATCGTCCGCGCCAACCACGTCGCCATGCGCGTCACGTCGGGCACGGTGTGGGTCAACCAGTTGATGGCGATCGACCCGCGCATCCCGTTCCGCGGACTCAAGCAGTCAGGCATGGGCACCGAAATGGGGCTGGAAGGCCTTGAGGAATATACCCAGGCGCATGTGATCAACGCGGTGGCGCTCGAGACCGCGTGACACTCACGGGTGCTGGGCGAAGTCCGGCACGCCCGGGCGGGGTCGGGATGATGACCATCGTCTGCCGGCTGGCCAACCGGTGAAGGTCACCAATCAGAAGAAGTAGAAGCGTAGCGCCGCGTCGGACATGCGACGTCTCTCGCGAGCATCGGGGACGATGCGATACAGCGTCTCCAACGCTTCGGTGTAGGTCATCCGCTCCTCCGCGCCGACGAAGGGCGCGTCGCTTCCCCAGAACAGCCGATCGGGGCCGGCCGCCTGCAACAAGCGCCGCGCATAGCTTTCGAGATTTTCCGGCGGCAGGCGAAAGCCCGCGGAGATCTTCACCCATGTCCGCCCACGATCGATCGCCTGGAGCATCGCGACGAAGCCGGTGCCCTCCATCTCATTTTCGCTGCGCAGCAAGCCGAAATGATCGACCACCACCGGAATGCCGTGATCGGCCAGCGCCGGCAGCATGTTGCCAAGCTGCTCGCCGCCGAGATTGAGTTCGAGATGCATGCCGGCATCGGCGAGCCGGGTAATGAAGCGGCGGAACCGGTAGCCCTTCAGATCGGGCAATGCCGCGTCGAGCGGGAGCTGGAAGCGAACCCCGCACACGCCCTGCCTCTTCAGATCGGCCAGCTCGCGGGGAGAGGTATCGGGATCGAGCATCACCGTCGCCCGCAGTCTTTTGTGCTGCGCCAGCACTGCGAGCGAGTAATCATTATATTCGCCGAACAGGCTCGCCGCCGTGATCACGCCGAACGCTATGCCGTGCGCATCGAGTTCGGCGAGGTAGGTTTCTGCCGCGTAGTCGTATGCGGGCCGGGTCCAGGCCGTGTCGGTAAACGGCATCGCGCGGGTGAAGACGTGCGCATGCGCATCGATTGTCGGCGGTTCGGGCGCGATGCTCACAGGCGATCCGCGAACAGCCTGGCGCCATTGTCGTGCAGAACCCGCGCACGCTCGGCATCGCTGAGCAGGCTGGTCGCAGCGATCGCCTGCGCGACCATGTCGGGATAGGCATCCTTGGTGTTGCCATAGTCCGAACCCCACATCACCCGGCCAGCGCCATAGGTGTCGACGATCAGCCGCACGAATTTCGCCGCATCGATCCCGGTTTCGCGGAAGCGGTTGAGGTTGATCTGGGTGAATTTGAAGACGATGTTGGGAATGTCGACCAGTTCGAGATGCTCGGGTCCGATCGTGCCGGCGACACCATGCTCGACGCCCGGCCAACCGCAATGATCGAGCGCGATAACAGTGTGGGGGAAGCGCCTGGCGAGTGCGATGATCCGGCGCAACGCGGCCGTGCTGGGTTTGCCCGGCGCGTACATCACCACCATCGTCAGGCCGAGCGACGCCGCGACTTCCCAGGTTTCCAGGGCAGCGGGAGAATCGAGCCACGGATAGGAGCCGTCGGCGTCGGGGTATCCGAACAGCCGCAGACCACAAACATTGTGCCGCGTTGCCAGCGCACGCAATTTTTCGGGCGTCTCGGGAAAGGCGGCGCGCAGGATCAGCACCGCCGCGACGCGGTTGTGATGTATGTCGGCGACCGACAGCGTGTAGCTGTTATCGGTCTTGTAGATGGTGTTGTATTGCACCGCCGCGCCGCCCGTGACGCCGCATTGATCCCATTGCGCCAGCAGCCGTTCGGCCGTTGCCGGATCGCGCGCGATGCGCGCGCGAACCTCGGCCTCGCCTTCGCGCGCGCCGGTCACGTCGATCGGGAAGCGTTTGGTGTCGTCGGTGAAAAAGTGCGCGTGGGTATCAAACAAGTGCGGGCGTGGCATGCTCGTCTCCTGCGAGAATTTTAGCCGCGCGCGCAGCGAGGCGATTGGCAAGATGCATCGACACGGCGGGAATCACCGCGATCGCCGAGAATACGAAATAGGTATCCATCCGGGTCAACCCGGCGCTAAACAAGAAGCCGCCGATGACCGGCCCGACGATCGCACCGATCCGCCCGAAGCCGACGACAAAACCCAGGGCAGTGTTCTGGATAGCCGACGGGTACATCGCCACCGTCACCAGGAACAGGCCGGTATAGGCGCCGACCACGAAGAAGGTGGTGAGTCCGGCCATCGCCAGCAACGGGATGGCATCGGGCGGCTGGATGCCGAAGATCAGCAGGCAGACCGCCGCCAACGCGAAGAACAAGGCCGTCAGTTTCCCCTCGCCGACGCGCCGCGCGAACAGTCCCGTCACAAGATGGCCGACGGCGCCGCAGGCGCCCGTAATGATACCGCTTGCCGCCGCCAGGCTGGGGCTGAGCCCTGCATTGGCCAGAATCGTCGGCTTCCAGTTGAGCAGGAAATAGCCGACCAGCGCATAGGTCAGCGATGCGACCCAGATCAGTATCGTCGGGCTGCGCATCGGCCCGGCAAGCATGAAACGCATCGCGTTGGCTCTGGTTTCGGCCGCATCGGGACGTGGCGGCATCGCCGCCAGTTCGGGGAGCTTCATCCGGCGGTTGAGGCGATTGAGCGTCGCCAGATCGCGTGGCCCCTGGCGGCGGAGCAGGAAATCGCGGGATTCGCCGAGGACGAAAAGGCCCAGCGTGAAGGTGATCGCATTGAGCACGCCGGCCGCAAGGAAGATGTTGCGCCAGTCGCCGGTCACCAGCACCGCCGCCGCAATGCCGCTTCCCAGCATCATGCCGAGCGTGAAGCCGATATGGACGGTGGCCATCGCCATGTTGCGGAACCTGAGGCTGGAATATTCGGCAGCGGTGGTGTTGAGGCACACGACCAGCGTGCCCAGGCCGATGCCGGTGATGAAGCGCAGCACGAGCAAATGCCAGATATTGCCCGCCGCGCTGGTCAGCAGCAGCGCCGCCGCCAATGTGCCCAGCGCACCGAGCATCACCGGGCGGCGTCCGATCTTGTCGGCGAGCGGCGCGACGACGAAGGCGCCGATCACCAGCCCGAACGCCACCGCGCTGAACAATCCGCCGAGCACGGCAGGATCGATATGCCATTGTTTCGAAAGCACGGGCGCCGCCACCGACAGCGACACCACGTCGAACCCGTCGGCGATGTTCGCGGCGCAGCACAGGGCAACGACGAGGCACTGATAGATCGACATGCCGGGGGGCGCCGCCGCCGCACCGCTACGCTCAGGCATCGCCATTCCGCTCTCTCCCGCTTTCGATCCGCTCTCGGCTATCGCCGCGTCGGTTTGTTGCGTTTATATCAAATGTCGTTCGGTACTATCATATTTTCGCTTGTCGGCTAGTGGGTATATGTCATAAGCAGTCGCCGTTCGTCGTTTCATAACGACATCCGGCGACTCCGAATTGCGGGGTCAAACTGCCGTCCAGAGCATCGGCGGCAAACATGATGAACGGTGAAATCGCCGCATCGATTTTTGGGGAGGAAGCAATGCGAAAGTCATCTTCAGATACTGGCCGCGTGCGCATGGCGCCGCGACCCATGGACTCCAGCCTGGCCGTCATCGCCCTGATGTTGTCGGCGACCGCGACACCCGCATTCGCCCAGGCAGCCGCCGAAGGGCCCAAGGGCGCCGTCACCCCGCCGGCTCAGGATGCGCCACCGTCCGACGACGCGGGGCAGGAAGTCGTCGTTACGGGTTCACGTCTTGGTGCGGGCTTCACCGCCCCCACCCCGGTCACCACGATCGCCGCCGAGCAGATCAAGGACCGCGGGCTCGCCAGCGTTGCCGAGCTGGCATATGAAATCCCGCAGCTGCGCATCAATCAGAATATCGGCCGTTCGTCGGAACCGGTCGGCGCGAACCAGATCGACCTTCGCGCGCTGGGCGCCTCGCGCACGCTGGTCCTGCTCGACGGCCGCCGCCTAGCTGCGACCAGCCCGTTCGGCGGCATCGATTCGAACATCTTCCCGGTGGCGCTGATAAACAATGTCGAGGTCGTCACCGGCGGCGCATCGGCAGCCTATGGGTCCGATGCGGTGACGGGCGTGATCAACTTCGGCCTGCAGAAAGATTTCACCGGGCTGAAGCTCGATGCATCCTACGCCATCTCCGGCCATAACGATTACAAGCGGCCAGTGATCTCCGGCGCAGCGGGCACCAGCCTGATGGACGACCGGCTGCACATCAGCATCGCCGGCGATTTCTACCACAATACCGGCCAGACCGATCAGGCGTCGCGCGACTGGGGCAGGGGCAGCCCGATCCTGTTCGCCAACCCGACCTACACCGCCACCAACGGCCAGACGAAAAGCTATATCGCCTATGACGGCCGGTTGGTCGCCACCACCGGCGGCCTGATCATTGGTAATAATGCCGATACCAATTCGGCGAACGGCGCCGACGTGTTGCGAGGGATCCAGTTCGGCACGAACGGTAACCCGCAATCCTACAATTACGGCACCATCGCCAATTCCAGCTTCCAGCTGGGGGGCGACGGCGCGACGCTCGAGGATGGTGGCAACCTGCTGCCGAACATCACCCGCTATTCGGGCTACGGCCGGATCAGCTTTGACATCAACGAGAACATCACCGCCTGGACCGACCTGCTATATTCGAGGGTTGTCGTCACCTCTGACCTCGCGCCGAACTACGACTTCGCCAACACGGCGCTCACCATCCAGCGCGACAATGCTTTCCTGCCCCAGTCGGTCCGCACGATCATGACGAACAACAACATCTCGTCGTTCCGTTTGTCGCGCATCAACCTGGAGGACGGCGCGTCGCAGAACAACAGCAAGACTCGCGCACTCCGCTTCGCCGCCGGCTTGGAGGGGAAGTTCGGTGACGGGTGGTCGTGGGATGCGTATTTCCAACGCAGCGACAACCATTTCTATCAGGAATCGGTCAATAACCGGAATCAGGCGAACTGGCTGGCTGGCGTGGATTCGGTGATCAGTCCGATCACCGGCCAGCCGGTGTGCCGCATCAACGCCAATGCCAGCACCGCAGACGACAATTCGGCCTGCGTTCCGATCAACGTGTTGGGCGCGGGATCGATTAGCCAGTCGGCGCTCAACTGGTATCTCGGCACCTCCTGGTACGATTCGAGGATGACCCAGAGTAACGGCGCTTTCAACGTGAAGGGATCGCCCTTCGCGACCTGGGCCGGCGACGTGCAGCTCGCGCTGGGTGCCGAAATCCGCCACGATACCGTTGTCAGCACTTCCGACGCCGTGTCGCAAATGGTCACCAACGCCACGACGGGCAGCCGCGGCGGCTGGCGCTCGATCAACCAGCAGCCCTTCGCCGGCTCGTTGACGGTGAAGGAAGGCTATCTCGAAGCCGCGGTGCCGCTCGCCAGGGACATGGCCTTCGCCCAGAATCTGGAGGTGAACGGCGCGATCCGCTATGCGCACTACAGCTCCTCGGGCGGCGTCACCACCTGGAAGGTGGGTATCAACTACAGTCCGGTGAAGGACATCCGCTTTCGCGGCACCATCTCGCGCGATATCCGTGCGGCGAACCTGTATGAACTCTATGCCGGGCCGAACCAGGTGATCAACTCGGTGGCCGATCCCCGGGCCGGCGCACCGTCCTCGGCCTACAACGTCAAGCAGCTTTCGGGCGGCAACGCATCGCTGACCCCTGAGAAGGCGCTCACCAAGGCGTTGGGCGTGGTCTTCCAGCCGAGCTTCATTCCCGGCCTCAACGCATCGATCGACTATTACAAGATCCGTATCGACAACGCGATCACCACCGTCCCCGCCGCGAACATCGTCTCGGGCTGCTACGTCAGCAAGATCTCCGAGCTATGCGACCTTGTCACGGTCGATAGCGCGACCAACTTCATCACCCTGATCAAGTCCACCTATGTCAACGCACAGACTGTCCGTACCAGCGGCGTCGATTTCGAGTTGAGCTACCGCCGGCCCTTCGCCGGCGGGACGATCGGGTCGCGTTTGCTTGTCAACTATGTCCACGATCTCTCGCTGACGGTGCTCGGCATCACCACCGACTACGTCGGCGATCTCGCGACCGACTATTCGGGCCAGCCACGCTGGAAGGCGAATTTCGACCTGACCTATTCGGGCGGTCCGCTACGGCTAGGTGCCTATGTCCGCTATATCGGCGGCGGCAAGTTCCGTTCGACCTATATCGACGATGTCGACCTGCCGGCCGCACAGAACCATGTGAAAGGCCGCACCTATCTCGATCTCTCGGCCTCATATAAAATTACCGAGCATGTCGAGATTTATGGCAAGGTCGACAATGTGTTCGACAGTGATCCGCCCGTCCTGCCCAATGCGATCGTCCAGCCGTCCGTCGCCAATTCGCAGATGTATGACAAGATCGGCCGCTATTTCGTCGGCGGTGTGCGCCTGCGCTTCTGACGCGGCGGGGTGAACCTTGGAAGATCCCGGCGCGCCATAGACGTGCCGGGATTTTTCACGAGGTGCGAGGTGTACCGAGCGCCACTCGCCGGTGTTCGCGCATCCATGATAGCGTTTGTAAATGCTGAATTTGATTGGCATTATCCGAGGGTGCGTATGTCCAGACAGCCGATCGCCAGACTGCAGCTCAGCCGACGCGGCGAGAGACAGTCCGCGTGAGCCAGCCGGCCACTCCCAACGAGCTGATCAAGCAATCGCCGATGGGTTGGTACCAGTATGCGATCGTCGCGATCTGTGTGCTGACCTATGCGGCCGACGGGCTCGACGTCGTCACCTTGTCCTACGCCGCCCCGTCGATGATCAAGGAATGGGGGATTTCCCCCGCCATGTTCGGCTGGGCGTCGACGGCGACGCCGGTCGGCATCGCGATCGGCTCGATCTTCATCTCGCCGTTCGCCGATCGCATCGGACGCCGGGTGCTGACGCTGTGGCTGCTCGGTCTGCTGATCGGGTTGCTGTTCGCGACCGCCGTGACCAGCTCGATCGTGACGCTGATGACATTGCGGCTGGCGACGGGCATGTGCCTGGGCGCGCTGGTGGTATGCCTTAACGTCACCGTGTCCGAATTCAGCAACGCGGCCCGCTCCAACTTCTTCATCGGCATCCTTCATACCGGCTATTCGGGGGGCGGCATGCTGTGCGGCGCGCTCGCGGCGGTCTTGGTCGAACCTTATGGCTGGCGCTCGATCTTCATGGCGGCGGCGGGACTCAACCTGCTGAGTTTCGTGCTCGCGCTGTTCCTGCTCGCCGAATCACCCACCTTCCTCGCCGGGCGTCGCAAGCCGGGCGCGCTCGACAGACTCAACGCGCTGCTGGCCCGGCTGGGCAAGCCGGCGCTCGACAGCCTGCCCGACCTGCGGGCGACCGGCGACACGAAAAGCGCCAGCGCGTCGATCATCCCGCGAACGATGTGGATCGGCACCGGGCTCCTCTGCCTCGCCGGCTTCGTGTTCACGATCAGCGGCGGGTTCATGGCCGGCTGGCGCCCGCAGATCCTCGCCTTTGGCGGCCTCAACATGACGTGGAACGGCATTGCCGGCATGACGACCTACGGCGCCGGGATCGTCGCCCACCTGATCGTCGGCGGACTGGCGCGCCGCGTGGGGGAAGTGCGGATCGCGACGATCTTCCTGCTGGCGATGGCCGCGGCCTTCACCCTGCTCGGCGCGGTTCCCGACGGCATGACCTGGGCCCTGATCGCGGCATCGACGCTGTGTGGGTTCTTCAACGTCGGCGCCTATACCGCGCTGGTCCTCGTGACACTCAACTATTACAGCGTCACCGCCCGCAATGCCGGCCTGGGCATCATGATGGGCTTCTCGCGGGTCGGTGGAATCATCGGGCCGTTACTGGGTGGCTATGTCATCGGTGCCGGGGTCGGCCGCTTCTGGGTTATGGCGCTGTTCGGCGGACTGATGGTCATCCCGGCGGCGGCGGCGGTGCTGGCCCGGATGCGCGCGGCACCACAGCCTGCGCAAGCAATCAACGCATGAGGACATCCCGGTGACAAAAACGACGGCATATCTGACCATTTGGATGATCGGCGCTGTCGCAGCGCTGCTGGTCGTTCCCGGCCGCCAGGCGAGAGGCGAAACCACCGCACCGGCGATGTTGCAGGCCGTAGCATCCCCGCCCGCCTTCGCGACGTGCAAGGCATGTCATAGCGTCCTCAAGGGCGGACCGAACGGCGTCGGCCCCAATCTCTTCGGCGTGGTCGGCGCGGCAGCGGGCACCAGGCCAGGCTATGCCTATTCGCCCGCGATGAAGGCGGCCAGCATCCGCTGGGCGCGCGCCAGGCTCGATGCCTATCTCGAAGATCCCAAGGCCGTCGTCCCCGGCACGAAGATGGTCCTTCCCGGCATCAAGGATGCGGCGAAACGCGACGAAATCATCAGCTATCTCGAGAAACTGAAATGAGCCGCCGTCTTATCCTCGCCGCCGCCGCGCTGCTCGGCGTGCCCGCCGCCGCGCAGACCCCGCGGCCGGCACTCGACTATGCCAGCGCTGCCAGGATTCGGGACACCTGCCTCGATTATGCGCGTGCCCACAATCTGAAGGTCGCGGTCATGGTGCTGGACAATCACGGCATGCCCGTAACGCTGGCGCATATGGACGGCGTCTCGGTCGGCGTTAGCGAGATCGCACTGTGGAAGGCGACATCGGCGGCCAAATATGGCCGCGCCACCGCCGATACCGCCACGATGAATCCGCCGGCCAACATGCCCAGCGTCGCGACGATCATGGGCGGCGTGCCGATCTATTCGGCTGACGGCGCGCTGCTGGGCGGGGTCGGTACGTCGGGCGGCAAGCCCGCCGACGATGCCGCGTGCGGCACCGCCGGCATCGAGGCGGCAGGGCTCAGGGCGTCGAAGCCCGTCCCCGCACCAGCGCCCGCTCAATAGGCGTCGATTTCCTTGAGCGCTTCGGCGGCGATCTGCCAACTCTCCACCCCGCCGGCGACGCCGATATACATCGTCGTCTGAAGCAGGGTTTCGCGGATATCTTCCTTGGTAGCGCCATTGGTGACGGCGCATTTGACCATCCGCTTCAGCGGGATCTGGCGGTTGAGCGCGGCGCTGATCGCGACGGTGATCAGGCATCGCTCGCGCAGCGTCAGCCCCGGCCGCGTCCAGGTTTCGCCGAAAACGGCCGAGGTGACGTAATTCTCGAGCGGTTCGTTGAAATCGTCGGCATTGTCGAGACGATCGATGCTGGCATCGCCGAACATCTGCCTGCGCAGCTCGCGGCCCGCCTGGAATGCGGGGTCTTCGGTCTTGAGCGCCATGTCAGTTCCTTGCTCGTATGAGGGTGCGAAACGTGTCGCCGAACCAGCGAATCTCGGCGCGGGCGGGGGCGGAGAAGCGGACCGCGCGCAGGAAGCCGTGACACATGTCGGGCGCGATACGGAAGTGCGATGCCACGCCGGCAACGCGCAGCAGCTCGGCAAACTCGCGACCTTCCTCGACCACCGCGTCATGCTCGGCTTCGAGCAGGATCGCCGGCGGCAATCCCGCAAGATCGCTGTGCAGCGGCACCGGAAATGGCGCAGGATCGCGGGCATCGGCTGCGCGATAGGCAGCGATCACCGCCCTGATCAGCGGCAGCGTCAACACCGGGTCGCGAGCGATGGCATAGGCGGCGCGATGCTCGTCGAGATCGAAAACACCGTAAGCGAGCAGCTGGCAGACGAGCCTGGGTCCGCCGCCGTCGCGCGCGCGTATCGCCACCTGGACCGCGATGAACGCGCCGGCACTGTCGCCCGCCACGGCGATCCGATCCGGGTCGGTCGCCAGCACCTCCGCCATCCGTTCCGTCCAGCGCAAGACGTCATGGCATTGCTCGATCACCGCCCGCGGTGTCGCTTCGGGCAGGCGGGTATAGTGGACGCTGACCACGACCGCCCCGGTCGCTTCGGCGAGTGCGGTCGCCAGCGAATCGAAGCTCTCGATGCTGCCGGTGGTGAAGCCGCCGCCATGATAGTAGACGATCGCCGGCAACAGCCCCTCGCCCGCGGGCCGGTAGATGCGCACCGGCACCTCATCCCCTGCCCGCACCACGAAGCTGTTGACGACCGTCATTCCGACGGGTCGCGGGTAGGCGATCCGATGCGCGTTGCGGTCGGCTAGCAGTCGCGATGTCTCGAGCGGCATGCCGGACGTGGCGCGGACGGCGTCCAGATAGTCGGCCAATCCCTCGGCAAGCGTGGGATTGTCGGTCATGTCAGCGCCACAGTTGCTGCGAGGCCAGGGCGGCACCTTCGACCAGCGCGCCGAGCTTGGCCCATTGCACCTCGGGATGCACCCGCGCCATATTCCAGCCCTGCGAGAAACCGCAATCGGTGCCGGCGATGACATTCTCGCGACCGACGACGCTGGCGTAGTTCTGGATCCGCCAGGCGACGAGTTCGGGATGCTCGACAACATTGGTCTGGTGACTGATCACGCCGGGGATCAGGATCTTGCCATCGGGCAGCTTGACGTCCCTCCAGACCATCCACTCATGCTCGTGTCGCGGATTCGCGCCTTCGATGACATAGGCTTGGGCGTTGATCTTGAAGATGATGTCAATGACTTCGCGCAAGGGCACGTCGGTGGTGTGCGGCGTGTTCATGCTGCCCCAGCACATGTGATAGCGGACACGATCCTCGGGGATGCCACGCAGCGCGTGGTTATACGCCTCGACCTGTCGTTCGGAGGCGCGGCGCAAATCCTCAGGAGTAGGATTGGGATTTCCGGGCAAAACCTGGTTGCGCGCCGGCAGCCCGAGATCAAGTTGAACCACCAGGCCGGCATCGACGATCGCCTGATATTCGACATGCATGGCATCGGCGAGCGCGTAGAGATAGGCGGACTCGCTCGTATAGACCGTCCCGGCATCGGCATCGTCGCGCGCCGGGGTGGCCGAGGGCATGAACGCTTCGACAAAATCCTTGCCCGCCAACGCAGCCTTGTAATTGTCGAGATCGGTCTGCAACGCCGCCTGCCCGACATAGGTGATCGGCGCGGCGACGCGAACGCGATCGGGCGGGGTATTGGCCGCCTGCCTGACCTTCTCCGCGTCGAGCTCGGGCGGCATCCACATGCTTTTGTACATCGCGTTGTACTGCCGCATGAAGCCCGGGAATTCGTCGGTCAGCGCCGCATAATATGCGCCGCGCTCCGACGGCGGCACTTTCTCCAGCCCGCCCAGGCGCGCGACAACATAATTGTGGAAGCTTGGCTTGGATATCTCGCCATCGCTCGGGATATCGATGCCGATCTCTGCCTGTTTGGCGACGACATCGGCAACGCCCTGGGCCACGTCGCGCTGGAACCGGGCCTCATCGACGGGTTCCCCCAGCGCCTTGGCCATCATACCCTCAAGCACGTTGAGCGGGCGGATCAAGCTGCCTACATGGGTCGTCAGGATGCGATCGGTGCTGCGCTTCATATGGTCTCCTGTCTCCGGCCGCCTGTGACGGCGGCGTCTGCCGAAGCCAACGCATATGAAAGCTTGGCTTATGATTACTGCGCTGCCATGTTGAATGGCGTTTGTAAATAGCGACTCCGCGAAGCGGATCGGGGGAGGGATACGGCGATGTTCAATGCAACGACGAAGCGCAAGTTGGACAGCGGCGGCACGGTCTTCGGCAGCTTCGTCAAGCTCGATGCGCCGGCGATCGTGGAGTTGTACGGCATCGCCGGGTTCGATTTCGTCATCCTCGATGCCGAGCATGGTTGCTATACCCATGCCGGGATCGAGAACATGATCCGCACCTGCGAGCTCATGGGCATGAGCAGCATCATCCGCACGCCCGACGCCGGCGAAGCCAACATCCTGCACGTCCTCGACAGCGGCGCCAGCGGCATTCAGGTGCCCTCGCTGCGCAGCGCCGCCGAGGTTCGCGAGGTGATCAGGAAGGCCAAATACTGGCCGTTGGGCGAGCGCGGCTCGGCACGCGCCTGTCGCGCCGCCGCCTACGGCACCCTTCCCGATTACGAGCAGGTCGCCAATCGCGACACGTTGGTCAGCGTGCATGTCGAGAACAAGGAAATGGTACAGGATATCGAGGCGCTTTGCGCGGTGGAGGAACTCGACGTCTTGTTTATCGGCCCCGGCGATCTCAGTGCTTCGCTTGGCCATCCCGGCAATGCGTCGCATCCCGATGTCGTCGCGGCGATCGACCGCGTCATCGAGGTCGCGGCGGGGCGCAAGCATATCGGCACTGTCGTCGCCAACGCCGCGCAGCTCGAAACCTATGTCGCACGCGGGGTGCATTACATCGCCTGGCTGTCCGAACTGGGCATGCTGCGCGCCGCGCTCAATAACGCGGCGAGCAATTTCACCGCTTATCGGGGAGAAACCAAGTGAAGCGACCAGCCGGCGGGCGTGGCAAGGAACTGGCGGCCGTCGCGCCGCTGCTCGACGAGATCACCCAGAGCGTACTTTACGACAAGGTCTGGGAGCGCCCTGAACTCTCCAAGCGTGACCGCAGCCTGATCACCATCACCTGTCTGATCGCACTCAACCGCGACCAGGCGCAGGGGCACATGGAGCTGGGCCTCGAAAATGGCCTGACCGAGGAGGAACTCGGCGAAGCGATCGCACATATCGCGTTTTACGCCGGCTGGCCGGTGGCGGTGAGCGCGGCGAGGAAGCTCAAGAATATCGTCGATGCAAAGGCGGAGGCGAAGGACTGAGGCGGCATCAATCGTCAACGCCGGAAAAGCGCGATTCTGCTCCTGTTACCCCCGCCCCAGGAACGGGATCTTGTTCTGCACCATCAGCGCTTCGTAAAAGTTCAGGTGATCCGGCATATCGGCCATATGGACGATGATACCCGCTGCGTCCTCCGCCCGTGCCGTCATTTCGAC
This sequence comes from Pseudomonadota bacterium, assembly GCA_040390605.1. Taxonomy (GTDB): domain Bacteria; phylum Pseudomonadota; class Alphaproteobacteria; order Sphingomonadales; family Sphingomonadaceae; genus Sphingomonas. The sequence goes on along the minus strand of JAZJXZ010000013.1, from coordinate 51,266 downwards.
CGGTCTGGTGCTTGGCTTACCGCTTAGTTCGGTGGCGACGATGCCGGGGTGGAACACCGACACGGCAATATTATCCTCGCGGCAATCGATCGCCAGCGCGCGCGTCAGCCCGTCCAGGCCCCATTTGCTCGCGGTATAGGCCGGGCTGTGCTTGCGGGGCACCTTGGCGGAGATCGACCCGACATTGATGATCCGCCCCCTCCCCTGTGCTTTCATGATCGGGATTGCCGACCGGGCACACAGGAACGCCGAGGTGAGGTTGGTATCCATGACGCGGCGCCATAGCGCCAGATCGGTCGACTCTGCCGGCGTGCTGTCGGCGATGCCGGCGTTGTTGATCAGCACATCGACCGTGCCGAACCGTGCCACGGCTTGCGCAAACAGATTGGCGACGGCGGCTTCGTCGGTGACGTCGGTCGCCACCGCCAGCGCCTCTCCGCCAAGCGCCTCGAGCCTGGCGACCAGTGTCGCCAGCCGCTCGGCACGGCGCGCCGCGAGTACGACCTTGGCACCCTTTTCGACGAAGGCGATCGCACATGCCTCGCCGATCCCCGAACTGGCACCGGTTATGACCACGATCCGATCGTGCAGGATGCTCATGCCAGCGACGCTCTCTCGGCCGCGTCCGACACCAGGGCCAGCGGATCGTCGGCCACCACCGCGAGACCGCCGCCGCGATCCGAACGGACATTCTCGAAGGTTCCGGCTTCCTTCTTGCGTAGGCCATAGGATTTGACGAGCGCGATATCTTCCACGGCCAGCGGTGCCGTGCGCGGCTTCCGCGCGAGCGCGGCCTCGATATAGGGTGCGAGATCGGCCTGCTTGCTGGCGAGGCGTTCTTCTTCGCCTTCCTTCAACCGCGGCATCGCGGTCTTGGCGAAAAGGTCCAGCGATTCGCAGATATGGTCGTGGTTTGCCGGCCCGGTCTGCTGCACGAAGATGATCTGATCGACGCCGACATCCGCATAGGCCTTGCAGTGATCATGGACCTGGTCGGGCGTGCCGATGCCGCCATTGCCGTGATTGTCCGCGATCGAGGCTTCGGCCTTCTTGAAGTCTTCCCACACGGTCGAATGGCCGGGCTTGCCCTTGCCGAACGAGGCGTAGAACCCAAGCGAATAGCCGAAATATTTGAAACCCTCGGTGCCGCGCTCGATGGCGACCTGTTCGTCTTCATTGACCGACAGCGCCGTGACGATCGCGAAATTGGCGTTGACGGTGTGGCCGATCGGCACGCACTCGTCGGACTTGATGATGTCGTAATATTCCTTGACCCATTTGCCGGCCTGTTCGGGCGCGGCGAAGCCGAACACCAGCGCGCCCATGCCGTTGCGCGCGGCGTGCAGGATGGTGTCGCGGCGCGAACAGGCGACCCACAGGGGCGGATGCGGCGCCTGGATCGGCTTGGGAACGATGTTGCGGGTCGGCATCGAGAAATATTCACCCTGGAAGCCGGGATAGGGCGTCATCGCCAGCATGTTGGCGCATTGCTCGGTCGCCTCGCGCCACATGCCTTTCTTGAGGTCGGGATCGACGCCAAAGCCTTCGAGCTCCATCGCCGTTCCACTCTCGCCGGTGCCCCATTCCAGCCGCCCGCGCGACAGCAGGTCGAGTGTGGCGATGCGCTCGGCAACGCGCGCCGGGTGGTTGATCAGCGGCGGCATCACGCAGATGCCATGGCCGAGCCGCATCCGCTTGGTACGCTGGCTGAGCGCGCCGAGAAACACATCGGGTGCCGACGAATGCGAATATTCCTCGAGGAAATGATGCTCCACCAGCCAGGCATAGTCATAGCCGAGCTGGTCGGCGAGTTCGAGTTCGTCGAGCGCGTTGTGGAAGATCTCCATGTCTTTCTCGGCGGTGAACGGTGCCGGGGACTGGTGCTCGTAGAAGAGTCCGAATTGCATGAGATTTTCCTCTAGCTGGAGGCGGGCGTGACGGCGCCGCGCGGAACGGGGATGCCGGGAATGTTGAGGCGGATGCGGTTGAGCGAGCGAGCGCCGGTGAAATAGAGCGTGCGCCAGTCGGCATCGCCCCAGTTCATGTTGGAGGTGCGCCCCTCCATCAGGATCGTGCCGAGATGTGTCCCGGTCGGGCTCAGGATCCAGATGCCGCCGGGACCGGTGCAATAGACATTGCCCTCGACATCGACCTTCATCCCATCGGGACCGCCGATGCGGGTGTCGGCGCGCATGTCGCAAAACAGCCGGGCGCTGCCGAGATCGAGCATCCCGTCGGCCTCCACGTCATAGGCCATGATCAGCTTGCGATGCTGGTTGCTGTCGTTGACGTAGAGGATCTTCTCGTCGGGCGAGAAGCACAGGCCATTGGGGTTGATCACGTCGCGGACGACCATGTTGAGCCGTTCGCCATCCGGCGAGACACGATAGACGCCGGCGCAATCGATTTCGGGCGGGTGCTCGGGCGGGGTAAACGGCACCTTGGGCGGGGGATCGGTGAAATAGACCGCCCCGTCCGATTTGACGACGACGTCATTGGGCCGGTTGAGCTTCATGCCGCGATAACGGTCGGCAATGACGGTCACGTTGCCATCGGCGTCCTCGCGATCGACGCAGCGGCTGAAATGGTGACAGACGACCAGCCGGCCTTCACGATCACGCGTCTGGCCATTGCCGTTCTGGGTGTCGCGCTTGTCGATCGTGATGCCGTGGTCGGGATGCCAGCGCATCCGCAGGCTGTTGTGGATGTCGCTGAACAGCAGGTAGCCGCCTTCGGCGATCCATACCGGCCCCTCGGCCGGCCCGGTCGGCCCGCCGAAACCTCGGCCTAGCTCCTCCCAATCGGCATCGTCGGGGACGATGGCGTCCAACGCGGTATCGAGTCGTTCGACGGGCATCGTCCGGTTTCCTCTCCCCCGCATGAAAGTCTTGGCTTTCGTCGCGGGCTTTAATGACAGCCTGTCTTATAACAGCGCCACTGATACTTGGAAAGCGCCTTGCAGCGTTGACAGACAGCCAGGCTTATATTCTTATGCGCGGCCAAGGCGGCCGGCGCGACCGGCCCCGCCGGACCCCTGAGAGGATCGCGCATTGGCCCGACCGACCGTTGATATCGACGCCTTCCTGGATGGCGTGAAGTTCCGCCCGTTCCACGTGCAAGTGATGCTGATCGGGGCGCTGGCGATGCTCGTCGACGGCTTCGACCTCGGCGTGCTGAGTTGGGTATTGCCCAAGATTTCGGACGAATTCGGCGTATCGCGCACCGCGCTCACCTGGGTGCTGTCGATGCAGCAGGTCGGCATGGTGTTGGGCGCGTTCCTGATCGCGCCGATCGCCGACCAGATCGGGCGGCGGACCTTGCTGATGCTGTGCCTCTGCGGGGTGGCGGCGACCTGCTTCGTGACGATCTTCACTGACAGCATCTGGGCGCTGGCGATCTGCCGACTGCTGACCGGCATGTTCGCCAGTTCGGTGATCGCCAACATGGTCGCGCTGGCCTCCGAACTCGCACCCGCGCGCCAGCGCTCGACCGTGGTGACGGTGGTCCTGGCCGGAGCGATGCCCGGCGCGTTGCTCGGCTCGGCGATGCAGGCATTCCTGCTCGAACCCTATGGCTGGCACGTCGCTTTTTGGATCGGCACCGCCATGCCACTGCTGCTGCTGCCGATGATCTATTTCCTGCTGCCCGAATCGCCCAAGTTCCTGGCGGCCCGCAACCCTGACGATCCCCGGCTGCAGGCGATCATCGTCGCCTTGATGCCCGATGGTGAAGCCGAAGCCGTGCTGCTGTCGCGTCCGGCGGCGCGCGAAAAGCGCCTGAGCAGCCTGTCGCTGGTCCGCGAATTGTTCAGGCCGGGGCTGGCGCTGCCAACGATCCTGTTGTGGTTGAGCTTCGTCAGCAGCTTCGGCTTCATCAGCGCCGCCTTGTGGAAGACCACGGTGTTCCACGACATGATCGGGCTCAACTGGAACCAGGTCGGCATGACCACCGCGATCGGCACCGCGTTCGGTGCGACGGGGATGCTGACGATCGGACTGATGATCGACCGATTCGGTTTCAAGGCGATCGTGCCGACCTATTTCATCGTTGCCGCCGGCGCGGCTATCGGCATGGCATTGTTCGCGCCGGGCTGGGGGATGTTCGCGGCGCTGGCAGTCAACGCGCTGGCACAGCACGCCGCGCATGCCGGCCTGGCCTCGATCGCCTCGACGCTCTACCCGACCCGTAACCGCGCCACCGGGGTCGGCTGGGCCTATGGCGCGGGGCGCGTCGCCTCGATCGTCGGGCCAATGTACGGCGCCCTGGCGCTACAACATCATCTCGGTGCGATCGGCTATTTCTTCCTGCTGGCGGCACCGCTGGCGCTGGCCGGTCTGGTCATCTGGCTGCTGCTGAAAATCGCCGTGCTCGACCCGGCCGCGCGCCAGACGGCGCATTAGGGAGAGGCATTTAGCGGCGACGAGGTGCTGCAGCCAGCGCGAGCCCGAGCGACAATGCGTGGCCATAGCGGTCGCGCCCGCGCTCGACGTTCGCTTGCTCCAGCACATCCTCACGGGCGTACCAGGCGTCGCGCTTGGCGCACGAGCAAACTGGCAGGAATCCGCGTCGCGGTAGCGCCCACCTCACGCGGCGGGCGGTTGCCAGCCCAGTACGCGCTTTGCCGTGCCGCCAAAGATCGCCGCCTTGGCGTCGCGGTCGAGCGCGTCGCTGTTGAGCAGCATGTCACGGCTCTCACTGTACAGGCAGCCGCGATTGCGCGAAGGGCCGCCGGCCTTGGCCATGCGCAGCCGGGTGTAATCGCTCGCCCACATCAGCCGCTCCGGTCCGAACGCGGCGATGACGCGGCTCAGGTTGGGCCAGACATCGGCGAACGGATAAGCTTGTTGCGAGAGCAGCGGCAGGCCGCACAGCTTGACCGAGACGTTGTCGAATCCGGCAAGCGAAAGAAGGCCGTCGAGCCGATCCCACGGATCGTCACGCGCCGGCGATACCGGATGCTGGCTGACCCCGACATGGTCGATGATTACAGACAAGTCCGGATGCCGCTCGATCACCGGTCGCATCGCCTCGGCCTGGCCATGGGTCGACAAGAACAGCGGAAGCCCAAGGTTCGCGGCAGCGGCGAATCCGGCGTCCATCCCGCCGCTGGTGAACGCCTCGGACAATTCGGTGGTGCGGAAATCGGTGACCAGCAGCCGCCCGGCCACGATACGAGCATCCCCGTGCGCGCGCTCGAGCGCGGCGGCCAGTTCGTCGCCCCTGGTCATGAACGTCTCGACGCCGATGAAGCGACCAGGATAGCGCGTCACGCAAGCGTCGATATAGGGCAGTGCCGCGACGACCAGCGTTGCATCGACGCCGACGCTGTCCATCGCCTCGCGCGCCAGTTCGACATTGACGGCGAGTTTCACCTCCTCGGCGACATCGTCGCCGAAGGACACGGTCGGCGCGGGCTGGTGGATCTGAGCATCGATGATGTCGAAATCTACACTCTTCACGAAACAGATCCCCGGCTTACCGCAAAGGTGCGGTAGATGGCGCGGCCGCAGGCGGCGCAGCAAATGTCCTCGGTCGGCACGGGCGGCGCAACGGCATGCAGGCCCGGTGCACCACCACAGCAGGCGCAGCCCGAGGGCACGGTGAAGCGATCAAGCTGGGCGAGCATGGCCTCGCTCCATGGTGCACCGCAGAAGGGGCAGGTGGCACCCTCGCCTTCGTTCATCATCCGCTCCCGTCAACATGCATCTTGTTGAATGACATTCGTCTTTATATAACGCCCGTCACTATTATCCAGCGCCTTTCGCGCGCCTTTGCCTCTTCACTCAAGGATTATCCAGCATGCAGCCCGCACGATATGACGTCCTCGCCATCGGCAACGCCATCGTGGACGTGATCGCCCATGCCAGCGACGATTTCATCGCCAGCGAAGGCATGGCCAAGGGCGGCATGGCACTGATCGACGAGGAGAGCGCGGAGCGGCTGTATGATGCCATGGGCCCGGGCGTGGAAATCTCGGGCGGATCGGGTGGCAATACCATCGCGGGCGTCGCGGCATTCGGCGGCAGCGGCGCGTTCATTGGCAAGGTGCGCGACGATACGCTGGGCAATATCTATCGCCACGATCTGCGCGCGATCGGCGTCGCCTTCGACACCCCGGCGACGACCACCGGCCTGGCCACCGCGCGGTGCCTGGTGCTGGTCACCCCCGATGCCGAAAGGACGATGAACACCTTTCTCGGCGCCTGCACCGGGCTTGACGAAGGCGATATCGACCCGGCGCTGGTTGCTTCGGCGGGCATCACCTATCTCGAAGGCTATCTGTTCGATCAGCCACCGGCCAAGGCAGCGTTCCGCAAGGCCGCCTCGCTGGCGCGCGCCGCCGGGCGCAAGGTCGCGCTGACCATGTCGGACAGTTTCTGCGTCCATCGGCATAAGGACGAGTTCCTCGACCTGATCGAAAACCATATCGACATCCTGTTCGCCAACGAGGAGGAAATCCGTGCGCTGTACGGCGTCGACGACACGCTGGCGGCAGCGTGGATCGCCGCACAGCATGTCGAACTCGTGACGGTAACGCGCGGCGCGGCCGGCGCGCTGCTGATCGATGCCGAGGGCTTGGTCGAAGTGGCAGCGTCCAGGGTCGATGCGCTAGTCGATACGACCGGTGCCGGCGACCTCTACGCGGCCGGCGTGCTTTACGGCGTCAGCCGTGGACTGTCGCTGGCCGAATGCGGCCGACTGGGTTGCGCGGCCGCAGGCGAAGCGATCGGCCATTTCGGTGCGCGGCCGCAAGCGGATCTGAAGACATTCCTGCGGGCTTGAGCGTCTTGTCGGACCGTGGGTACGACAGGGCCTAGTTCAGCCGCGAGCGCCGCGAGATCAGATAGATTTCGTCATTGAACCACAGCCCCTGATGGCGCTGGAGCACCTCGCGCGTTGCCTCGAGATACTGGTCGTTCGACAGCGCCTTGGCGAAGCGCCCGTCCTCGATCTGGGCGACATAGCTCGCCGCATTCCATGCCGCGAACAAGGTCGAGCTGCCGATCGGCGTATGCTCGTCGATCTCGGTGGGCAGGGTGCGGATGTCGTAGCGGAACAGCGCTTCCTCGTCGGACAGCGCATGAAAGTGATAGTCGCGCGCCGCCCCGCCCAGTTCGTCACGCACCGCCTGCATGATCGTCTCGCGCCCGGTGTGGAACGGGTCCTCGTTCGGCCAGATCGCGCGGATGATATCGAGGCCGGGATCGTTACCATGGCTGTGGACGCCCATCAATTTGCCATTAGGCCGCAGTGCCCTGACCAACGGCGTCACCACCCGCGCGCTCTTGAATGCGAGCGGCGCGTGCGCGCGATACGGTTGGGACAGGAGCACGAAATCGAAATCGGCCTGCGCATAGCCGCGGCGCGGAATGATCGGGTCGAGCATGAAATGATGGTCTTTACGGTATAGCACCAGGACCGTCGGCGTTCGGTACATCGGGTTGCCGCTTGGCGCGATGCTCGCCTGCCAGTGCTTGGCGAGGAACGGGTCGAGTTGCTGGATCTGCTCCTCGAACTGGCCGGCCGACGTCCCCTCCAGCCCGACTTCGTGCCACATCATCGCGCTCGCGCCGGCGGGTGTCTCGGGCTGCAAATGGGGTGCTTCGCCATATTTCAGGTTGGTCAGCACCAGCACTGTGCCGGGATGCTCACGCAAACGATCCGGCATCTTTTCGAGCGTCAGCCGGATATTCTCCATGCTGATCTCCTTGACCACCACGTAGAACGGTACCCAGGGATGGCGGCGGTGCAAGCCACGCAGCATCCGCGCCAGCGCGGTACCGTCGCCGGCGCCGCCGTCGAACAACCGGATCGCTGGCGGGACGGGCTGGGTGTCGGACATTTCCAGAACCGCGCGATCGGCGATGATCTGCTTCTCGGTCGTGGTGTTGACGAACATCAGATATTTCTGACGATTGTCGTAGAAGCGGAAATTATGTTCGGGGCGCAATTCGGCGCGCAGCCCCTTGATGCCCGACCGCAGCGCGCTGGCCGAGGTGCCGTCCTGCTCCTCGATGAAACGGTGAACCCGCTCGACGGTCTGCACCGTGACGCGCCCGCCCTGCTGCAGCCGCTGCACCAGTTTGCCATCGTTGACCGCCAGTCGACCGAATGTCGATTGGGCCATTTTGAGCCGCCGGCAGCTATGTTCGATCTGTTCGAGAAGGGCTTGGGTATCGTCCATCCGGGTTGTACCTAGACCAGCCGCGCCACGCGGGCATAACCGCCATCGACATAGATCAAGGGATCGACGTCGCCCGCAACATGCACTTCCTTGACTGCGCCGATCACCACCGCATGGGTGCCATAGGCGACGTGCTTCTCATATTCGCAGAAGAAGCTGGCCTGCGCGTCGTAGAGATAGGGCGTGCCACATGCGCCCGACCCCCAGCGACCCTGCGCGAAGCGCTCCTCGCCCTTCACCTTGCCGCTACAGGTCTGCGACACCGACGCCTGATCGGCGTGGAGGATATTGACGCAGAAATGGGCGCCGGCGGTCAGCGGGGCATGAAGGCTGGCGGTCCTGTTGACGCACACCAATAGCGATGGCGGGTCCATGCTGAGTTCGCTCACCGCCGTCGCGGTCATCGCCCAGCGCTTCTCGTCATGCCAGGCGGTGATCACGACCACCGCCTTGCCGAGCCGGCGCAAGCCGGCCTTGAGCTGATCGGCGACGCTCAGGGTGGCGGTCTGCGCCTGGAGAGCTCGGACTTCATTCATCGCCACCCAACCCTTCCCTACCGACGATGCGCAATCCGTAGCCCTCGATGCCCGACAGGCGCGCTTCACTGTCGGAGAGGAGGATCAGGTCCTTGACGCCCAGGTCGAGGAGGATCTGTGCGCCGACCCCGTAATCGCGAATGCGCTGGTCGCGGGTCGGCCCCGGGCTGCTGCGCCGTTCCGAAATCGCGCTGACCGAGGGATCGCGGATGAAGACGATCACGCCGGGTCCGTCATGCGCGCCGATCCGAGCCAGCGCGCGGGCGACATATTCGCGGCGCTTGGTCGGTGGCCCGAGCATGTCCGAGACGAAATCGAGGCGATGCATGCGCACCAGCGTCGGCGTGTCCGGCGTTATGCGGCCACGCGACAGCGCGACATGCTCGACATTATCGATGGTGTTGCGAAATACCGACAGGCGGAATCCCTCGCCATGGATCGTCTCGAACGCTTCCTCATGGACGCGTTCGACGCAGCGCTCGGTACGGCGGCGATAGCTGATCAGGTCGGCGATGGTGCCGATCGGGATATCATGCTCGCGGGAGAAGAGGACGAGGTCGGGCAGACGCGCCATCGTGCCGTCTTCGTTGAGCACCTCGCAAATGACGCCGGCCGGGATCAGCCCCGCCAGTCGCGACACGTCGACCGCGGCTTCGGTGTGCCCGGTGCGGACCAGTACGCCGCCGCCGCGCGCGACTAGGGGGAAGACGTGGCCGGGCGAGACGATGTCGTCGCAGCCCTTTGAGGGGTCGATCGCCACCGCCACGGTATGCGCGCGGTCGTGCGCCGAGATGCCGGTGGTGACACCCTCGCGCGCCTCGATCGAAATCGTGAAGGCAGTGCCGTGGCCGGAATTGTTCTCCATCACCATCGGCGGCAGGCGCAGTTCACGCGCGCGTTCCTCGGTCATCGCGAGGCAGATCAGGCCGCGCGCGTGCCGCGCCATGAAGTTGATCTGGGCCGGCGTCGCGAACTGCGCCGGGATGATGACATCGCCTTCGTTTTCGCGATCCTCGGCATCGACGAGGATGTAAGGCAGGCCGTTGCGCGCCGCCTCGATGATCTCCTCGGTCGAGGAGATCGCATCGTGCAGCCGATCCCGCGCCGGTTCGATCAGATCAATAGACATTGGCTTCCTGCAGCACCTCGCGGGCATGGCGCCAGCTATCCGTTCCGGCGGGCAGGCCGACATAGAGGGTGGCGTGGAGCAGGATTTCCTTGATCTCATCCTTGGTGACGCCGTTGGCGAGCGCGCCATTGATGTGGTTGCGCAACTGGTCAGGGCGCGACTGGCCGATCAGGATCGCGATCGTCAGCATGCTCCGGGTCTTGCGATCCAGCCCCGGGCGGCTCCACACATCGCCGAAACACAGGCGCGTCACCAGATCCTGGAGCGGTTCGTTGAAATCGTCGCTATTGTCGAGGCTGCGAACGCCCGGCTCGCCGAACATGTCGAAGCGCATTGCGCGGCCGCGATCGTAGGAGTCGTCTTTTTTCACGCCATTGCCTTTCGGGGTTCGGTAGATTTTTCCGCCCACAACAGCGGGCGGATCGCCTCGGCTGCCCTGGCGACCTCGGTACGCGCCGCGGTCGACACGCCGACGGCGCGCAAAAAGCCGTGCACCATGCCGGGCGCGACGTGGATCGTCGTCGGCACGCCGGCCTCGTCCAGCCGCGCGGCAAGCTGGATTGCCTCGGCGCAGAGCGGATCATATTCGGCCGCGACGATATGGGTCGGCGAAAGCGCGGCCGAATCCTCGCGATCGACCGGTGCCGGTTGGTCGTCGAGCCCGCCACACCGCTTGAACAGGGCGATATATTGACGGACGCGTGCCGCGGTCAGCAGCGGATCGAGCGCGCGGTCATAGGCGGGCGCATCGGGATTCATCGCAAAGGTGCCGTAGAACAAAAGCAGGCAAACCGGCCGCGCCGTCGCGGCGCACGCCAGCGCCAGCAGCGCCCCGGCGCTGTCGCCGGTGATGGCGATGCGCGCCGGATCGATGCCGAGCGCATCGGCCTGGCGGGCGATCCACGCAAACGCCTCGTCGCAATCGGCCTGCGCGTCGGCATAATCGCTTTCAGGCAGGCGGCGATACTGGACGCTGACGACCACCGAACGTGTCGCCGTTGCCAGCGCAGCGCCGACGATATCGAAGCTTTCGACGCTGCCGAACGCAAAGCCGCCGCCATGGATATAGCAGGTCACCGGTCGCAGCCCCTCCCCGCCCGGATCGAAGATGCGTAGCGCGATTTCACGGCCTGGCGCTGCAATGAAGGTGTCGAACCGCCGAACGGAAGCATTATAACCTTCGGCAAAACGGTGCCCGGTCAGGTCACCCAGCAGTCGCATCGTCTCGACATCGGCAGCAAGCGACTGGGCACGAACCAAGGCGACATAACGGTCGATACCCTCGGCCAAGGTCGCGGAGCGGATCATGACGTGATCAGCCGACGGCCTCATACCGCACCTCGATCGGCCGCGTCGAAAGCTCGGCCAGGCGCGGCGCGACTTCGCGGCCGATCAATGTCAGATTGTCGACGGTTTCGGCGTGATCGAGCTCGCCGGCCTGGGCCATCATCAGCAGATTGCCGAAACCGCCGGTCTCCTCATGGAAGGTCACCAGCTGCTCATAAACCTCGTCGGGCGTTCCGACGAAGAACAGCCCGGCCTCCATATACTGCTCGATCGTGCCATCGACCGGGAGCGCCTCGCCGTTGCGCAAGCGCGGGCGCATCGCATTGGCGCCGGCCTGGAGCATGCGGATATTGGCCTCGACCGGATTGAAGCCGAGCGGATTGCGGAACTGCGGATCGAGCCGCGCGGCGGTGGTGAAGTAGCTCTTCATCTTCTCGGCGCGGGCGAAGGCGGTCGCGCGGTCGCTGGCGCACGCCACCAGCGCGAGATAGGCGAGCTTGTCCTGATCCGGCTGCTCGCCATGCGCCTGCGCATAGGCCTCACGATAGCCCGCGAAGACCGAGCGCGCGACGGCGCCGGACAGGAAGGTCGCGCAGGTATAGCCGCGCCTGCCATATTCGCGGGCGCTGGTCGCGCTCGACGCCGTCATCCAGATCGGCGGATGTGGCTGCTGGATCGGACGCGGCCACATGCTGGCGGTGCGATAATGGAAATATTCGCCTTCCCAGGAGAAGTTGTCGCCCTGGTTCGATAGCGCAGCGAGGATCAGGTCGTGCGCTTCCCAGAAGCGATCCATGAAGCCGGTCGGCTGGCGGTTCGACATGAACAATTCATAGGCCGCGCCCTTGACCAGCCCGACTTCGAGCCTGCCGCCGGACAGCGCATCGACCATCGCGATCTCCTCCGCCACGCGCAGCGGATTGGAGCGGTTGGCGAGCGGGATGCCGAGTGCCAGCAGGCGCGCCTTTTTGGTCTGCCGGGCGAGGATCGCCAGCGTCGTCATGCAGGACGTCGACATGCAGGTCGCGGCGGCATGGTGCTCGTTGACCATGATGTTGAGACCAAGCTCGTCGGCGAGCATATACTCGTCGAGATAGCGGTTGAGCAGGTGCCCGGCCTCGACCGGATCGCAAAAGCGTTGCGGCAGCGTGACGCGCATCGCGCCCGGCACCTGAAAGGCGGGGTGATAGGCCTGCTCGCTGAATTGCCAGATTTTCACATATTTCTCCGAACGGTCGCTCAGCGGCCCGCAAAGGCGGCGATGCGGGATGCGAGTTTGGCGGGCTGATCGGCGTGGACGCGGTGGCCGGCCTCAGCAAAGGACTCCACCTCCGCCTGGGGCAGCGCCTTGCGCCAGTCCTCGCGATAGCGGGCACCGACAATCGCATCCCGTTCGCCCCAGACGACCAGCGTGGGACTGGCGATGCGGTGGGTGCGGTGGCCCAGTTTCGGGTTCGCCATATAAGGCGTCCAGCCAAAGTGGCTGGTCGCCTCGTCGTTGCGCATCAGCCGGCGCAGCCGGTCCTCGGGAAGTTTGGTCAGTGTCTTCATGTCGCTGCCCGGGCCCGGATCTCCCACCTGCATGCGCGCGCCCAGTTCCTGGCGCGACAGCATGAAGATGTCGGCGACATGCTGTTCGCGACGATCGGCGGTTGGCAGCCCGAGCGGCGACACCAGCACCAGTTGCGACGCGCGGCCTGGTTCCTTGGTCAGCATTTCCGCTGCGACCCAACCGCCGAACGACGTGCCGACGATCACCGGCTGCACTAGTCCCAGCTGATCGAGCATGTCGAGATAGAAATAGCCGAGATCGTCGACGCGATTGATGCGGGGCGACGTTTCGGACGCACCGAAGCCAGGATGCGACGGCGCGTAGACCGTGAAGCTCTTCGCCAGTTCGCGCAGCACCGGCGCCGCGCCCTCAACCCCGTCCAGCCCGTGCAGGAACAGCAAGGGCGCGCCGCTGCCCGCCTGAAAGAATTCGAGCTCGGTCCCCAGTACGTCAAGCACGGACAATTCGCCGAAACTCAGCTCTTCAAGGCTGTCGGTCTGCATTGCTCTCCACCCTTGTTTTCGTTGTGAGGGCGAGAGTGGTGCGGGCCGACTGATAGGTCCAATTCTTTGTTCTTGAGGGTTTGATGCCGTGAAAGTATGGGAGGGGGCATGGAATTGCGCCACTTACGCTATTTTCGCGCGATCGGCCGCGAGCAGCATTTCGGGCGCGCGGCCATTGCTTTGCGCGTCGCCCAGCCGGCGTTGACGCGGCAAATTCGCGACCTCGAAGCCGAGATTGGCGTCGAATTGTTCGAACGCTTGCCGCGCGGCGTCCGCCTATCGAGTGCGGGCCGGGCCTTTCTGGAGGAGGTGGAGGAGATATTGCGGCAGGTCGACCGCGCCGTCGACCGCGCCAAGAAACTAGGCAGTGGCCATCTCGGCACCATCCGGGTCGGGCTCAGCGAGATCATCGCCGCGCACGATTTCATCTCCCATGGCCTGCGCAGTTTTCGCGAAAGCGAGCCATCGGTCATCCTCGATCTGCGATCGATGGGATCGGTGCATCAGATCACCGCGCTCAAGGAGGGCACGCTCGATGTCGGCCTCGTCTATGATGCGCATCTCGACGAGCGCGATAGCGACGTGTTCGACCGCATCCGTCTCGGCTATGGCGAGACGATGCTGGCGGTGCATGAAAACCACAAGCTGGCCGGTCGGCCCTCGGTGACGATGGCCGAGATCGCCGAGGAACCCGCGCTGGGCCCGGCACGCCTGACCGCGCCAGGCTACTATGATCGGCTGATGACGGCCTGGATCGACAGTGGCAGCGCGCCGCGCATCGTGCAGGAGTGCACGACCAATTCGGTGCTGCTCAGCCTCGTTGCGGTCGGCATGGGTGTCGGTTTCGTCACCGCATCGACGCAATTGTCGCTGGCGCAAAATATTCGCTTGGTGCCGATCAGCGATCTCGGACTAAGGTTCGAGGTCTTGCTGGTGTGGCGCGCACGCGACCGCTCTGCGGCGCTGCAGCGCTTCATCGACACGATGGTACGCCATGGCGAGGTCTACGGAGAAGACGGCGCTGTCCTCCCGGGGGGGTGACAAAATGCCACGCGCAATCCTGCTACGTTCTGGCGTCAGAGGAGAGAATGATGACCAACGCTCGGCCGCTCAAGGGTTTGTATCATTTCGCTTATCCCTGCCGCGACGCGGAGGAGACGCGCCACTTCTACGAGGACATCCTCGGCCTGCCGCTGGTCAATTGCATGATGTCGGAGACCGTGCCGAGCACGGGTGAGCAGCAGCCTTATGTGCATTTCTTCTTCGCACTGGGCGATGGCTCGTATGTTGCGTTCTTCGATCTGGGCGGCGAGGAGAAGCCGGCGCCTTCGCCCAACACGCCCGAATGGGTGCAGCATTTCGCGATCGAGACCAATTCGGTCGAGGATGTCGAAGCGATGCGCCTGCGGCTCGCCGAGCATGGTGTGAAAACCACACCGCTAGTCGATCACGGATTCGTGCGGTCGATCTATTTCTTCGATCCCAACGGCCTGCGGCTTGAAATCGCGGCACGAACCGAAGCGCCGGGATTCCTGCAGAAGGCCGCAAGCGCAGCGCACGATACCCTCCAGGCGTGGAACGAACGCAAGCACGGCGCGATCGCCACTGCCTAGCCCTTCCTTCGCACCCCCGCTTCCCGGGCGGCTCGAATGCCGCATGGACAGATCGCCGGCTTGGCGGCAGGAAGGCTGCGGGAAATGTGACGAGAGGGTTCCAGACGCATGGCAGACACCGAACAATCGCGCCGGCGTGTCCAGTCGATTGAAGTGGGGTTTCGCGTGCTGCGCGTGCTGCGGATGGCTGAGGGCCCGCTGCCACTGCGCGAAATCGCGGCGCGCGCGGGCATGCCACCGAGCAAGGTTCATCTTTACCTCGTCAGTTTCGTGCGCGAGAACATGGCCTATCAGGATCTCCACAATGGCCATTACGGGCTGGGGTCATTCGCGATCCAGCTCGGCCTGGCGGCGATCCGCCAGCTCGACGTCGTCGCGCTCGCTGCCGACACGCTGACCGAGCTGCGCGACAAGACCGACTGCGCAATTTATCTCTCGCTGTGGGGCGATCGCGGCCCGTGCATCGTCGCCAAGGCCGACGGCACGCTGCAAGGCGCGTTCCTTATCCGGCTCGGCTATATCCTGCCCATGACGACCACGGCGACCGGCCTCGTCTTTCTTGCCCACCTGCCCCCGGTCGAGGCGGAGCGCGCGCTTGGCGCGCAGGCGGCATATGATGCAAATCGGGTCCAGGTGCGCGCGCTTTCCAAGGAAGAGCTGGCGGAGAGCAGCGAGAAAATTCGCAAGGACGGCTATTCATCAACCGCCGGAATGCTCAACCGCAACTTCGCGGCGATCGCCGCGCCGATCTTCGATCACAGCGGCAAGATCGCAGCGACGATCACGCTGCTCGGGCCGACCGACTATATGAGCCGCACGCGGCTCAAAGAGTTCAGCAAGATGCTGCTGACTTCGACCCAGGCGGTATCGGAGCGGATGGGCGCAATCCCCAAGCCCGCGGAAAAACCGGGCAAGGGCTGAACGTCAGGCGGCGCCGCGCACGAAATCGGGTGCGCGGCGGCCGGCCGCCGCGGCATCAAGGCGCAGTTTGCGCGCCTCGGCACGTTTGGCGTCGTCGAGCCAGGAGCGTTCGTGACCCCACAGGCTGGGTCCATAATCGCATTCGAACGGCTGCCACGTCGCCGGATCGATCGAGCGTCCGCCCCAGCCGACCTCGATCATGAAGTCGGATGGCGAGCGGGCATAGAAGGAGGTCATGAAATCATTGGTGTGCCGCCCCAGCGTCACGCCGACGCGACCCTCCTCGAGCTGCGCCAGGTCATAGGCCTGCCCGACATCGTCAAGCGAATCGAGTTCGACCATGAGATGATGGAAGCCGTCGACGCCGGTCTCGATCGCCGCGAAGCTGTGATGGCGGCTGTTGAGGTGAAAGAAGAATGCCTTGAACGGGCGCAGCGCATAATCGCTGAGGCGAAAGCCGAGCAGGTCCGTGTAGAAGGGCAAAACCGCATCGAGCGAGCGCACGGTCAGCACGACATGCCCAAGCCCCAGCGGGCCGGTGCGGAAGCCGCTGAGCGCGCGCCCGGGGACGAAGGCGCCGGCGCCGGCGGCGGCGCCGTGGAAGAATTCCAGCCGATTTCCGGCGGGATCGTGAGCGATGATGAGGTCAGCGACGCGGCGCTGTTCGGCTTCGCCCCGCGTGCCCGGCCTAACGGGATGGCCCGCGTTGGAAAGTCGCGTCGCGACCTGCACCAACACATCGCCATTGACGACCTGCCAGCCCATCGCGTTCACGCCGTCCCGCTCGCCACGCTCGACGAACAAACGGCCAGCGCGCTCGTCCGTGCGCAGTGAGAAGCCGCCGTCGCGTGCGTCCGCCATTTGCATACCAAGCAGATGCGTGGCGAAAGTGGCCCACGCATCGATCTGCCTCGTGGCGATTCCGATATAGCCCAAGGATTCCAGCATGAACGAACGCTAGTCGTCTATGCCGAAAATGACCAGCGAGGAATCAGGGACGCTGGACTCCGGGGCGGCTATATTCCGGGGTGAACTCCTCGCCATCGAGGCCGGAATCTTCTTCGGCCGAAGGCGCGCTGAGCGATGCCAGCAGGCGTGCCAGATAACCGCGAAGCACGTCCTGCTCGTCGCCATCCAGCGGCGTCAGCAATTCGGCTTCCAGCGCACGCGTGTCCTTCTGCAGCTTCTTGAGCGCATCCTTGCCGGTCGCGGTCAGGCTGAGTTCGAGCAGGCGCTTGTTGGCGCCGCTGACCCGGCGATCGATCAACCCCTTGGATTCGAGCAAGGCGATCTGCTTGATCATCGTCTGCGGCTTGACGTCGTAGAGCCGCGACAATTCGGCCGACGACATGTTCGGCCTCGTCGATAAGGTCGTCAGGATACGGAATTGCACGGCAGTGACGCCGAGCGGATTGAGCACTGATTCCAGACGTACATACGCCTTGTACTGCACTTGCTTGACCAGGTGCAGGATCGAAGGCGGATGTCGATCGGTAGTGGCACGAACGGCTTTCCCCATTCGCCCTTAGTGTCCGAACCCGTCGGAACTGTCCAGAGTCGGGCGGTGCGATCCGTGGCCGCACCGCCCACTTGCCGTCAGCCCTTGAGCTTCTTCGTCGCGATTGCGGCGCCTTCGGCCATTGCCGCCAGCTTGGCCCACACCACTTCGGGATGACCAACGCGCGACCCGATACCACAATCGGTGCCGCCCTGAATATTTTCCATGCCGACCAGCTTGCCGACATTGACCAGGCGTTCCGCCACCAGTTCGGGATGCTCGACGAGATCGGTCATGTGGCCCACCACGCCGGGGCAGATGATCTTGCCGGCGGGCAGCTTGACGTCTTCCCAGATACGCCACTCATGCGCGTGGCGGACGTTGCTCGCCTCGAACGTGTAGCACTGCGCGTTGATCTTGAGCATCAGATCCACGATGTTCTTGAACTCGATGTCATTGACGTGCGGGCGATGGCCGCTGCCCCAGCACATGTGGAAGCGGATCTGCTCCTCCGGCAGCCCCTCGACCGCATGGTTGATCACTTCGACGGCAAATTCGAGATAGTCGCGATACTGGTCGACCGACCATTCGGGGTAGAACATCCAGCTCGTCGCGAATTCCGGCTCGTCGATCTGGACGATCAGGCCAGCGTCGGTGATTGCCTTATATTCCTCGCGCATCGCCGCGCCGACCGCCATCATGTAGTCGCGCTCGTCGCGGTAGAAGGCGTTGCGCGCGCCGGCGCCTGCGCTGAGCGGGCCAAGTGCGGCAATGAAGCCGTCGACGTCGCTCTTGCCCTCGAGACCCTTTTTCAGGGCATCGATATCCTTGGCGATCTCGGCCTGCCCGACATAGGTCAGCGCGCTGGTGCAGACCTTTTCGCTCGTCGGGCGCTTCGGAACGTTGCCCGGAGTCATGAAGCCGGGCCGGACCGGGCCACCAGCGCCCGCAAACCACAGGCCGGATTCGTAGAAGCCGGGGAAGTCGCGCCGGTCGCGCTCGCCCGGGCCGGCGCGCTTCGAGGGCAGGGCCGGATCGCGCGGCAGCGATTCCCAACCCGTCACCCGCTGCTGAATGTAGCTGGTGTAGCTGCCCATATTGGCGGCCTTCACATATTCGCCGTCGTTGATGATATCGACGCCGCATTCGATCTGCTTCTCGACCACTTCCCGCACAGCCTTGGGCAGGCGCACCGCGATCTCGGCCTGCTTGACGTCGGCATCGACGAGCAGGGCATCGAGGTCTGCCGGGCGCGGCAGGTTGCCGCCATGAGTCGTCAAGATATGGTCTGTGGAACGCCGCATGTTTTCTCTCCGTGTGGCTATCGCCGGCTCAAGGCCGGCGGATGAATTTCTGGATCTGGTGATCGCCCTGTTCCGCGGGAATCCAGCCGGGCCTGATCGCGAAACTATAGGGCACTTCCGCGACATAGACGTCACCGCGGCTATCGACAGTAATGCCGTGCGGGGCGATGAAATTGCCGGGGGTATGGCGGCATTCCGATGAGCCGCCCCAGCGATCCAGGACCTGGCCATCGGGGCTGAGCACGGTGACGCGGCCGGGATGATCCTCGAGCATCTCGCCATGGACAAAGCTCTTCTTGCCCTTGGGTCGCCACAGTTCGGCGACGTAGATCAGGCCATCCCGATCGATCGCCAGATCGCACGGCCGCTGGACGTCGGTCCACTGATCCAGAAACCCGCCGTCGGGTGAGAAGACCTGGATGCGGTCGTTCTCGCGATCGCACACCAGCACCCGTCCGGCAGCGTCGCAGCCGATGCCATGCGGCAGATGGAATTCGCCCGGTCCCGTGCCGATCTCGCCCCAGGACTGAATCAACTCGCCGTCCGCGCTGAAGCGATGCACCCGGCAATTGCCGTAGCCGTCGGCGACGTACAGCTCGCCGCTGGGCGCAACGGCGAGATTGCAGCAGCGATTGAACGGTCCGCCCGGATACGCGATGCATTCGCAAGCATGGACTTCATAGGGCGGCTTGGGATCATAGCCCGTGTCCGATGCCTGTCCGGGCACCCCCAGCGTCATGATCGGCGCGCCCTCCAGCGTGAACACCCGGATGCTGTGGTCGCCATTATCCACGCAATATACGCGGTCGTCGGGGCCGATGGTGAGGCCGTGCGCCATCTTGAAGATGTCGTCGCCCCAACTGCGGATGAAGGTGCCGTCGCGTTCGTAGGCGAGCACGCGGTGCGGGAAGCGTACGAACAGATAGACGCGGTCCTGCGAGTCGACCGCAACGCCGGTAACGTCGCGATGCGATACGTCCGTGGGCATGCATTCCCAATCGGCCACCACGTCGAACGCGGGAATTGTCTCGGCGGCCGGACCCGGCATTTTCGCTCCCGAACGGATTATCCAAACGACCAGCCTAGACGTCCGCTCGTCACTAAGCCAAGCTGACATATATCGTTGCCCGGACGTTTGTACATAGCGAACGACATATGATAACAGCAATTATTGACGGTATGGGCGATCGCCCGGACCCGCGGATCAGGAGAGGTGCATGACGGACATTGAAGCTCGGCCGATCGACGTGGACACGTTCCTCGATGGCCTGAAATTCAACGGTTTCCATCTCACCGTCCTGATCCTGTGCACGATCCTCGCTGCCATCGACGGTTACGAACTCTATGTCGTCGGCTGGGTGTTACCGGTCCTCGCCAAGGATTTCGGCGTGGCGACCACCGCTATTACATCGGCGCTGGTCGCCCAGCAGGTCGGCATGCTCGCCGGCGCGTTCCTGATACCGCCGCTCGCCGATCGCATCGGCCGGCCGCGGGTCTTGCTGTATTGCTATCTGGGCATGATGCTCAGTGCGCTGGCGATCCTTACCACCAAATCGCTGTTGCCGTTCACGATCTGCCGCTTTGCCGCCGGGTTCTGCGGCACCGCGATCATTCCGATCCTCGTCACGCTGGCCTCCGAAACCGCGCCCAAACGACTACGCGCGACGGTCAGTACCATCACCGTCAGCGGCACGATGATCGGCGCGCTGCTCGGTTCGCTGATGCAGGGCTTCGTCCTCGAGCCGTTCGGCTGGCGCGGCGCGTTCTGGATCGCGGCGGCGCTGCCGGCGATCATGCTGCCCTTCGTCTATTATCTACTGCCCGAATCGCTGCGTGCGCTGGTGGCGCGCAATCCGCGCGACCCCGCGATTCCTGCGGTAATCAGACGGATGCGCCCGACCATCACCGGCGAGGCGGACATCGTGCTGAGCGTTGCGCCCAAGCCCGACCGCCCTCCCCTGGCGATCCTGCTCGGCGACATTTTCGGCCCCGGGCAGTTGCTCAAGACGCTGCTGATGTGGGGTATCGCGATCTCAAGCTTCGTGTTCATCACCGCAGGGGTGTGGAAGACGACGATCTTCAAGGATGTCGTCGGCCTGCCGCTGCAACAGGTGGCGCTGATCAATGGTATCAACACCGGCGCCGGGTTCGTCGGCATGCTGACGATCGGCTTCTTCATCGACCTGTTGGGCTTCAAGCGGGTGATGACCGGCACCTTCCTGCTCGCGGGCATCAGCGCGGCGATGGTCGGCCTGCTTGCCCCCGGTGCCGGCATGTACGTCGCAGTCGCGTTCATGGGGATGTGCCAGCATGGCGGGCAGGCCAGCATCCCGGCGCTCGCCGCCGCGCTCTACCCGACCCGCAGCCGCGCGACCGGCGTCGGCTGGACCTATGGCGCCGCCCGCGTCGTCTCGATCTGGGCGCCGCTGTTCGGCACGTTCGTGCTGACCGAGGGTTTCGGGCCGGTCGGCATTTTCGCGATGCTTGGCGTGCCGCTGATGTGCGGTGGCCTTTTCACCTTCGTGCTGATTAGCCTCAGGGGCGCACCACAGGTGATCAAGGTCGGGCATGGCCGTGGCTGACGACGGGGCAGCGCCTGCCGTCGATGCACATGCGCATGTCTTTACCCGGGCGATGCCGTTCGCAGCCAATGCCCATTCGCGGCCGGCCTATGATCATCCGGTAGAGACCTGGCTCGCCGATCTCGACACGCACGGCATCGGTCGCGGTGTGATTGCGGCGGCAAGCCTGTTCGATGACGATAATGCCTACACCCTCGCCGCATTGTCGGTACATCGGCGGCTCCGCGCCACGATATTTGCCGGCACCGACACCAGTGCCAAACAATTGCAGGCACTGGCCGATCGCGGCGTGGTTGGGGTTCGACTGACCTGGCGGCGGCTCGGCGATCTGCCGGACCTCGCACAGGAGCCGTGGCGCGGCTTCCTGCGCCGGCTCGCCGAAAGCGGGCTGCATGTCGAATTGCTTGCCGGGAGCGCGCAACTGCCCGTGCTGCTGCCGCAGCTCACGGACTCCGGCGCAGCGCTGGTGGTGGATCACTTCGGCGTGCCCTCGCGCGACGAAACCGAACGCCGCGCCGGCACCGACGCCCTGCTGCGCGCGATTGGCGGAGGCCGGACATGGGTCAAGATTTCCGCGGGCTTCCGCATGCCGTACCAAATCGCCGCGGAGTGCACCGAGCGTTTCCTCGCCGAGGCGGGGCCGGAACGCATGCTGTGGGGCAGCGACGCACCGTTCGTGAACCATGAGGCGACGATGGACTATGCCGGCTCACTTGCCTTGTACCGCCGCCTTGTACCCGACGCGGCGACGCGTAGCGCGATCGACGACACCGCGCTCAACCTCTTCTTCAACCTACGGAGTCCGCAACCATGAACCGCAGGGAGCGCGCCATCGCCACCGCCGAGCTCGAAATGGGGCTCGCCGATTTCTGGGACGATGTCGATAATAATTGGGGCCGTCAGGCCGGCGACTATTATGCGCCCGAGGCCGTATATCGTTCGGGCAAACTCAACCTCGAGGGGCGCGAGGCGATCCAGGGGTTCTACAGTTGGCGTGAAGGTCGCGGCGCCCGCGTTTCGATCCACGCCTTCACCAATTTCCGCGCCCAGTTCGACGATCATGGCGGCGCCACCGCGACCTGGTTCATGCTGCTCTGGGCCGCCGATGGCGATGCCCCGCTGGAAAGCCGCGTGCCGACACGCATCAGCCAGGCAACCGAAACCTTCCGCTGGGACGATGCCGCCGACCGCTGGTTATGCACACGACGCGAACTCACCAACCTGCTGCGCGGCGGCGATCAGCTCAACTTCAGCTGAGCCGCCTCATGCCGCGGTGAGCGACGTCACCGTGGCGATCACGAAGGCCTCGTGATGATCGCCGACGATACGCACGATCTCGCCCTCCGGCACCAGCGACATGCCCCGGATCGCCAGCTTGTCCTGCGCCGCATCGCCGGCATGCGCGCCGTAATCGAGGCGACCGTCGCCCATCAGCGTGAACGGAAAGATCGTCTCGGGCCGCCTGAAATCGCCGATCCGACCGAACGCCGGGAACGGCCCGACCGCCGAACCGCCGGCGTCGACTGCCAGGTCCAACGTGATCTGCCGGTCACTGGCGGAGGCGCCGTCGGCCCCCTTTGGATGCAGCACCACACGCACGATATCGGCCACCGAATTTCCCTTCGAACTGGCATGAAAAGGGCGCCCCAATCGAGGCGCCCTTTCGTTTGGCTGGCCTCGCCGATCAGAAGCGCGCGCGCGCTCCGATGGTGAAGGCACGTCCGACCTTGTCGTAATACTGGCCGTTCACCGGTCCATTGAGGATGATGTACGGCACGGGCGGCGGATCTTTGTCGAACAGGTTGTTGATCGCGAAGAACAATTCGAATTTCTTGTCGTTGCCCGCGAAGATCTTCCCGTACAGGTTGAAATAAGCAACCGCGGGAACCCTGTTGTCGTTGATGGTGGTCGTTGCCGAGGTGTTGTAGGTCACGTCCTGCACGCCCTTGCTGATGAAGATCGTCTGCAGGGTCAGCTCCCAGCCCTTGGTGCTCAGCGTCTGGGAGAGATTGCCACGGAAGCGCGGGATCGAGCCGAGATTGGCCCAGCCATTCTCGCCGGCGCGATCGATCGGTGCCGCGCCCGTGCCCGAATCGACCAAGGCGTTGAAGATATATGTCCCGCTGGCGGCGATGCTGAAGCGACCGCCGTCACCCAGGAAGCCGACCCGGGTGCCGTAATTGAGCGTTACATCGAGCCCCTTCTGGGCAAAGGCGCCGACGTTGAGCGAGCCCGCGATCAGGCCGGTGTGGATGCGGTCGGTCGGGTTGGGCGTGCTGGTATCGAGCGCATAGGTGAACAAGTTGCAGAAATAGGTTTCGCCAGCGCTGCACAGGCTCGCAATGTTCGCCGTCGACAGGTTGGTGATCGCGTCCTTGATCTGGATATTATAATAATCGACCGAGAACCCGAAGCCGGCCAGCGCGCCGCGACCACGATAGGCCGCGCCCACCGTAAAAGTATTCGAGAATTCAGGCCCGACATTGGGATTGCCGAGGCTGGTGTTCTGCGGGATCACCGGGCTCTTGGTCACGCCATCGACCACCATCGTCACCGCGTTGGTGACATTGCTGCCCGGGCTGTAGAGCTCGTTGATAGCCGGTGCGCGGATATCGCGCGAGCGGACGATGCGGATGTTCAGCCCATCGATCGGCTCCCAGACGCCGCCGACCTTCCATGCGGTCTGGCCACCGACGGTGCTGTAATTGGCGTAACGGAACGCGCCGTTGACGCTCAGACTCTGGAGCGCCGGCATGTCCTTTGCCAGCGGGACCGTGGTTTCGACATAGGCTTCCTTGACGTCGAACGCGCCGGAATAGGGCACTGCGTTGCCGGCGGTCAGGAAGCCGTTATTGGCACCGACCGTGTCGGCGGTGAGCGCCTCGGTCTCGCGGCGATATTCGCCGCCGAACGCAACCGAAACGGGCCCCGCCCAGGTCGAGAACGGCTCGCCGACGATATTCGCGGCGGCCGTCAACTGGTCGTATTTCACCTTGGCCAGGCCCTGGCCCCAGATATAGTTGCGCGCGGCGGCCGTGGTGTTGCCCTCGCCGAACAGGTTGAGCGGCTGGCAACCGGCAGCAGCGGCGACACCGTCCCGAACCCCGCGGCAGACGATGTTGCCCGCACCGTCACGCACTGCGTCGATGGCGAAAGCGAGGTTCGCGGTGACCGGGTTGTTCGTCGTAACCGACGCGTAGTTGTTGACGCCGTAAGATGCGTGGGCATCCCATTTCCACGACCCGCCAAGCTTGCCCTCGAGGCCGATCGTCCCGTGCGGCGTCTCGTTGGTGATCCGATAATGGTTGATGCCGATATCGATGCCGATGCGGCTGATGTTGAAGCTCTGCGTCGCCGCCGGTAGCAGCGCCAGCACCTGCGCGGGGATGAAGGCGTTGTCGCGACGGATCGCCTGGTTCGACAGGCGGATCGGAACCCCATCGAGAATGCCGACAGAGCGCGAATAGCCGCCCTCGATATAGCCGGTCAGCGAGTCCGAAAAATCGAAATACAAGCTGCCATAGGCGGTTTCGCGCTCGACCTTGGGAACCAGCGCCGTGCCGGTGATGATCGAGCCGCCCTCGCCGCCGATCATCGTCGAGCCGCCGAAGATCGAACCCTTGTCGAACGGGCGCAACGTGCCGTCCGGGTTGAAGGTCATGTTGGTCAGCCCGGGAATGGTGCTGGTGATCACCCCGGCTGCGCCGAGATTGTTGTGAACATTCTGCGCCAGAATGAACGCCGGTTGCCCGAAGCCCGGCGCGCCGGCCGTGGTACGCTGGCCGTTGCTGACAATCATATACTCCTTGCGACCCCAGTCGCGGGTGTAGATGTCGCCGACGCCGTTGTTGTTCGAATAATCGCCGCTGACGACGATGTGGCCGCGGTCGTCGTTGAAGCTGGTGCCGCCGATGAAACCGATACGCTGCGTGCCGTAGTCGCCGAGCTGCGAGATGCCGGCCTGTGCGGTGACCTCGAGACCCTTGTACTTCTTTTTCATGATGATGTTGACGACGCCGGAGACCGCGTCCGAACCGTAAAGCGCCGATGCGCCGCCGGTGACGACATCGACACGCTCGATCATCAAGGTCGGGAACAGGTTGAGATCGGTGGTGGTCGGCACGCCGAGGTTGCTGGCCGGAGCGAACGGAACGACGCGCGACTGGTTGACCAGCACCAGGGTGCGCTGGCCGCCAAGCGCTCGCAGATCGGCGGTGGCCTGGGCCGGGCTCGACGTATTGGTCGCATTGGCACCTGGCGAGCGGGTCGCCTTGAAGGCGGGATTCTGATTGAGCACCTCCATCACGGTGGTCACGCCCTGCTTCTCGATCGCTTCGCCCGTGATGACCTGGGTCGGCGTCGGCGCCTGCAGGCCGTTGGCGGCGGTGCGCGATCCCGTGACGACGATCTCATTTTCGGGGCCCGGGCGATCGTCGGTGGCGGCGGGAGCGGCCCCGGTCTTGGCAGGCGCCGTCTGCGCGAACGCGGCACCGCCAACGAACGCGGCGGTGGTGAGCGCCGTCGTGACCATCATGCCACGCAGCCACGACGCGGAACGACGGTTCATAAAAAGTGCCATATCAGCCTCCCCTATCCGAGCAATCGTGGGGCCGGCGATCGTGCCGATTCTCCCACCGCAATT
Source organism: Pseudomonadota bacterium (assembly GCA_040390605.1). Classification (GTDB taxonomy): domain Bacteria; phylum Pseudomonadota; class Alphaproteobacteria; order Sphingomonadales; family Sphingomonadaceae; genus Sphingomonas. Next base: position 25,514 of record JAZJXZ010000013.1, on the reverse strand, counting down.
AAAAACGTTTGCCGTGCCGTTTCCCAGCCGCGCCGAGCTAAGCCCGGCAGCGGGTCTCAATACCACGCAACCCATTACGGATTAACGAACGGCGATTGTTTATGACAGATAAGACAGGCTGACAACCTAAATCGAAGCCTTGCTGATATCTCAATTTTAATCGATATAGCTCAATATTTTAACGGCCCCATGGCGAGAGCCTCGCGATAGACGCTGCTATCAATCAAGCGCGAAAGCACTTCGCGCGAGCGCGCGGGGCGCCGGTCCTGCTCTGCCAGCCACTTCTCTTCTTCGGTCAGGACATCGAGCAACTCATCCGACAGTGCCGCCGGGAAAGTGAGCGTCGACCAGGATCTTGCCACTTCGGCAGGGATGAAACCTCCCTTCGCCACGGCCAGGGCACGCGCCGGTGCAGGATCCCGACGAATGCGGAGGCTCGCGATCATCACCGCGCGCGCAAAGGCGACGATTCGCCGCCGCTTGACCGGATCGGCGAGATTGGCGGCAGTCGTGTTGAGATTGAACCACTCACGATAGATTCCATCGCCGGGAAAAATGACAATGTCGTTTCCCAAAACGTGCGCGGCATTGCCACCATGCGGTTCCCAGATCGCCACCGCATCGACCTCGTGCCGCTCCAGCGCCGTCGCCATACCCTCGAGCGGCGATATCCGAACCGGCTTGATATCCGCGAAACTCAGCCCCTCCTGCGCGAGCATCCGGGCAAGGAAATAACCCGCCGACGTTGTCGCAAGGGTGGCAATGCGCTTGCCCTTCAGATCGGCGATGCGCGCAATCCCGGCAGAGCGGCGAGCGATAATCCGATAGCGACCCTCGGTGACGGTGAGGATGATGCGAATCTCGGGATGCGCGACCGAATAACGCAGCGCCTGGGTTTCCGCATGGGTCGCGACATCGGCGAGACCGCCCTTGCCGTGCTCTGGAAGCGCGGCCTCGCCGATCAAATTGCCGATGCCGCCATTGGTCACCACCGCGCCAGCCGGAAAATGGTCCCGCGCAGCAAGCAGCACCGGCGCGATCTCCAACGTAGCGATGCTGCCGGATACCGCGAGGGGCGCGATCCTGCGGTCAGGAAGGCGAGCTTCACGCGAGACACAGCCCGACAATAGGACAAGGAAGCCCATTGCAGCAATTCGCCGGCGCCGATCTGGCATATACTGTCCTCAAATCGCTCAGGAAAAGCGTGATGGGATGCGTTGGGAGCTATTCAGTCCCGCATTCACGGAAATTCATGCATCGGCAGCGAGCGCATTGCATCGAGCATTTGGGGTGGAATGACTGTCTTGAGAGAGGTCCCGGCAGGCTGCTTGAGGAATGCGATGAAGCCGTCACGAATTTTGGCAAATTCGGAAGGATGGCGGTTCGACGACTCCTGCATGCTGCCCGAGTCCTAGGTGCATTGAGGCAGGTCTGCAATTCCGAACGGCGCCGAAACCATCTCGCAAATTGACGCGTCCGGAGCCAAATCGTGCCGCTCGATTCTGCCTTGCTGCACCACCAGCACGCAAAAACGGCCTCTTGCCCGTCACGGGCGTCAGGCCGCGACCTTATAAGTCATCGCAAATGCGTGAAATCTCTGGTCGGGGCGACAGGATTTGAACCTGCGACCCCCACACCCCCAGTGTGATGCGCTACCAGGCTGCGCTACGCCCCGACCGAGGGGGGCGCCTCTAAGCTGCCCGGGCCACGGATGCAAGGCGGTTAAGACACTTGGAGGCGCACGCGCGGTACGCGCCCGTGTTGCGTGGTCGCCACGATGATGGTAGCGCGCGCCGCTTGCAGGGTGGGGGCTTTCCCGTCGCCCTATCCAGCCATTCAGGACGTCCATGTTCGCCACCCCAGCTTATGCCCAGGCCGCCGGCACCGCCACTTCCGGCGGTGGTTTCGGGATCTTCCTTCAGGCCTTCTGGCCGATCCTCGTCCTTTTCCCGCTCTTCTACTTCCTGATCCTGCGCCCGCAGCAGCGGCGGCAGAAGCTGCACCAGGCGGCGATCCTCGGCGTCAAGAAGGGCGATTCGGTGGTCACCGCCGGCGGCCTGATGGGCAAGGCGACCAAGGTCGAGGACACGGTGGTCGAGGTCGAGATCGCCAATGGCGTGAAGGTGCGCGTGGTCAAGGCGACGATCGCCGAGGTGACGCCGCTCGGGTCGAAGCCGGCGAACGACCGCGATGCTTGATTTCCCGCGCTCGAAGATCATCGCCATCGTCGGGGTGCTCGTCGCCCTGATGCTGCTCGCGGTGCCGAGCTTCTTCCCGGAACGCATCACCAACAGCTGGCCGGCGCATCCGCGCGTCAGCCTCGGCCTCGATCTCGCCGGCGGCAGCCGCCTGCTGCTCGAGGCGGACGTCAACGCGCTGATCGCCCAGCGCCTCGAGGCGATGCACGACCAGATCGCCAATGGCATGGACAATGCCAGCCCGAAGATCGCGATCGGCGACATCTCGGTGGCGGACGGCCAGATCAGCTTCATGGTGCGCGATCCCGGCCAGATCGACGCGGCGCGCGAGGTGCTCAACAACCTGACCAAGGGCGTGGGCCTGACCGGCCAGCGCGACTGGGACATCAGCGTCATCAACTCGACCAACTTCGTGGTCAAGCCGACCAAGGCGGGCATCGACGAGGCGGTGAAGGTGGCGATGACCGCGGCGATCAGCGTGATCGAAAAGCGCATCAACGGCTTCGGCACCAAGGAGCCGACGATCGTCGCCGAGGGCTCCAGCCGCATCGCGGTCGAGGTACCCGGGCTGCAGAATCCGGCGGCGCTCAAGGAAGCGCTGGGCAAGACCGCCAAGCTCGAATTCAAGATGGTTGCCGACGCCGTGGTACAGCCGGGCCAGGCATTGCCGCTCGGCACCCAGCTGCTGCCCTATGCCGAGGGCGGCAAGGGCGCGACGATCCTGGTCAAGCGCCGTGCGATCCTGACCGGCGGCGATCTCGCCAGCGCGTCGGCCGGCAAGAAGCAGGAAGACAATCGCGACATCGTCAACTTCTCCTTCAACAGCGCAGGCGGGAAGACGTTCGCGAAGATCACCCAGGACAATGTCGGCAAGCGCTTCGCCGTGGTGCTGGACGACGTCGTAATCTCGGCCCCGACCATCAACACGCCGATCCTCGGCGGCAGCGGCTATATCGAGGGCAGCTTCACCGCCGAAAGCGCCAACACGCTGGCGGTCGAACTCAATTCCGGCGCGCTGCCGGTCACGCTCAAGGTGATCGAGGAGCGCACCATCGGCCCGGGCCTCGGCGCCGAATCGATCCGTAAGGGCATCACTGCGTCGATTCTCGCGGTCGTCCTGGTCATGCTGTTCATGTTCGTGACCTACGGCCGGTTCGGGCTCTACGCCAATCTGGCCGTGATCATCAACGTGGTGATCATCATCGGCGTGATGGCCTTGCTCGGCAGCGCACTGACGCTGCCGGGCATCGCCGGCTTCGTGCTGACCATCGGTACCGCGGTCGACGCCAACGTGCTGATCAACGAGCGCATCCGCGAAGAGCGGCGGCGCGGACGCAACGTCGTCCAGGCGGTCGAGCTCGGCTACAAGGAAGCCAGCCGGACGATCTTCGAGGCCAATATGACGCACGCCATTTCGGGCGTCATCATGTTCGCCCTCGGATCGGGTCCGGTGCGCGGTTTCGCCGCCGTGCTGCTGATCGGCATCTGCACCTCGGTGTTCACCGCGGTCGTCTTCACGCGCATGCTCGTCGCGCTCTGGATCCGCCGGAACCGACCGAGCGACATCAACATTTGATCGGCTGACCCATGCGCCTGCTCAAGATTGTCCCCGACAACACCAATATCGGCTTCGTCTCGCTTCGCGGCTGGGCGTTCGGGCTGACCCTGCTGCTCAGCATCGCCGCGCTCGGCATCACGTTCGTGCGCGGCCTCAACCTCGGCGTCGATTTCGTCGGCGGTATCATGATCGAGGAGAAGTTCGCCACCGCGCCGGACGCCGACAAGGTGCGCGGCGTGATCGGCCGACTGGGTGTCGGGGCGGCGTCGCTGCAGGCGATCGGTGACGGAACGAGCATCTCGATCCGCCTGCCGCGCCCGGAAAGCAACGACCCGGCCGCGACCAACAAGGTGGTCGACAAGGTGCAGGGCGCGCTGTCGCAAGCCTTCCCCGGCGCGACGCTGTCGAAGCAGGACGCGGTGTCGGGCAAGGTGTCGGGCGAGCTGTTGTGGAAGGGCGGCCTGGCGGTCGCGCTGGCCATTGTCGGCATCGGCCTGTTCGCGATCTTCCGTTTCGAGTGGCAATTCGGCGTGTCGACCGTGGTCGCGATCGTGCACGATCTGTTGATGACGCTCGGCTTTTTCGCCATCACCCGGTTCGAGGTCGACCTGACCATCGTCGCCGCCGTGCTGACGATCATCGGCTATTCGATCAACGACAAGATCGTCATCGACGACCGCATCCGCGAGAATATGCGGCGCTATCGCAAGATGGAGATGCCGGGGATCATCGACCTGTCGGTCAACGAGACGCTGCCGCGTACCGTGATGACCTCGCTGACCATCCTGCTCGCGCTGATCGCGATGCTGGCGCTGGGTGGCCATGTGCTGCGCGGCTTCACCGCGGCGATGATCCTCGGCATCGTCGTCGGCACCTATTCGTCGATCTACGTCTCGTCCTCGCTGCTGATCACGCTCGGGCTGCGCGCCGATCCCAAGGCGGAGGAAGCCCCTGAGGCGAAGGGCCGGGACAAGAGGATGTCCTACAAGGACGTGCCGTAATCCGATGCGCATGGACCGTTCCGACGCGCTGGGCCCGATCGTCTCGGGCTTTTCGGGCGGCGGATACCGGATCGACGACAATGTCTATCGCGCGCTGCTGATCACGCCCGAGCGCGCCGATGGCTGGGAACCATCGACCTTGGCTGCGCTGACGGTCGAGGACCTCTCCCCGATCCTCGGGCTCGACCCCGTGCCCGAGTTCATTCTGCTCGGCACGGGCACGGCGTTGGTCCGCCCTGCCCCCGCCCTGATCAACGCGATCGAAGCGCGCGGCATCGGGGTCGAGGCGATGGACAGCCGTGCCGCGGCGCGCGCCTGGGCAGTGTTGCGCGGCGAGGGGCGCTGGATCGCAGCGGCGCTCTACCCGCTGTGACCACAGCGTCGATTCTGTTCGTATGCCTGGGCAATATCTGCCGTTCGCCGCTGGCCGAGGCGGCGCTGCGGGCGGAAGCAGAACGCGCCGGCATCGATATCGTCGTGGATTCGGCCGGCATCGGCGACTGGCATGTCGGGCGCGCGCCCGACCACCGCGCCCAGGCCACCGCGTTGCGCCAGGGGATCGACATCAGCGCGTATCGCGCGCGGCAGGTGACTCGTGGCGACTTCACGCGCTTCACCCATATCTTCGCGCTCGATCCGGACAATCTCGCCGACCTGCGCGCGCTCGCCCCGGGCGATGCCGGTGCCGAGCTCGGGCTGCTGCTCGACCTGCTGCCGGAACGCGCCGGGCAGGGCGTGGTCGACCCCTATTATGGCGCGGCGGACGGGTTCGAGGCGACCTGGTCCGACGTCAGCGACGCAGCGCGGGCGCTGGTCGCGCGGTTGGCCGCGTAAAACCGCTTATCATCGCGCCGCCGGGCGCTATCCTGCGCGAAAAGCCGCATGCGGGAGAGAATGAATGAAACTGCTGGCCACCCTCGCCCTCCTCACCCTGGCGCTCCCCGCCGCCGCACAGACTGCGCCCGCGGCGTCGACCTCGGCCAGCCCCTCCCCCGCTCCGGACTATCGCCAGGATGCCAGCTGGCTGTGCCGCCCCGGCCGCAGCGACGCCTGTACCGCCGACCAGGATGCAACGGTGATCAACGCCGATGGCAGCCGCAGCATCGAGAAGTTCGCCGCGGACAACCACCCGAAATTCGACTGTTTCTACGTCTATCCGACCGTCTCGCTCGATCCAACGCCGAACAGTGACATGACCGTCGGCCGTGACGAGACGACGGTCGCCGCGTTCCAGGCCGCACGCTTCACGAGACATTGCCGGGTGTTCGCGCCGATGTACCGGCAAGTCACGCTGAGCGCGCTGCAAGCACTGCTGCAGGGCAAGGCCGTGACCGCCGACCGGGCGATGGCCTATGGCGACGTGAAGGCGGCGTGGGACGATTACCTCAAGCGCGACAATCATGGGCGCGGCGTGGTGCTGATCGGGCATAGCCAGGGGTCCGGCATCATCAAGGCGCTGCTTGCCCAGGCGATCGAGGGGACGCCGGCGGCAAAGTTGCTGATCTCGGCGATGATCCCCGGGACCAATGTCGCGGTGCCGCCGGGACAGGTCGTCGGCGGCGACCTGAAGAACACCCCGCTCTGCCAATCCGCCGATCAGATCGGCTGCGTGGTGGCCTATGTCACCTTCCGCGCCGATGCGCCGCCGCCGGCCAACAGCCGCTTCGGCACCGTGCCGCAGCCGGGCATGGTTGCGGCCTGCGTCAACCCCGCCGCGCTGCTTGCCGGACAAGGCGGCACGGTGGTGACCGATGCCTATCTCGGCGCGCGCGGCGCCGGGCTGGCCAGCCTGGCGATGGGCGCATGGACGCGCGACGCCGCACCGGTGACGACGCCGTTCGTCAAGGTGCCGGGGCTGATCTCGGCGGCGTGCAACGAGACCGGTCAGTTCCACTACCTCGCCGTGACGGTCAACGCCGACCCGGCCGATCCGCGCACCGACACGATCGTCGGCGACGTGGTGGTGGGCGGCGTGATGCTCAAGGACTGGGGACTGCATCTGATCGACATGCCGGTCGAGATGGGCAATCTCGTCGAGCTGAGCGATCGCCAGGCGCGGGCCTGGGCTAAAAGGCATTGAGGGGGAGCATGACGCTCATACGCAGCATCGGCGCGGTCGTCGCCGGCATCGCGACGGTGGTGGCGCTGTCGACCGGCACCGATTTCATCCTCGAACATTCGATCCTGCCGGCGATGAACACGCCGGCCGCGTCGCCCGGGCTGCTCGCACTCGCGCTGGCCTATCGCGTGATCTACGGCGCGCTCGGCGGTTATGTGACGGCGCGTCTCGCCCCGGCGCGGCCGATGCTGCACGCGACGATCCTCGGCGTGATCGGCACCGTGCTCGGCGTGCTGGGCATCGTCGCGATGTGGCGCTTCGGCAACAATTGGTATCCGATCGCGCTCGCCGTGCTGGCGGTGCCGCAGACCTTGGCCGGTGCCTGGCTTGCGGCAAGGCGGACGGCATAGCGGAGGCTCGCGCCTGACGCATCATATCAAGGGGAGGAGCGATGATCTTCGAGCAGGTGACGACCGGCGGTTGCCAATCCTATCTGATCGGCTGCGCCAACACGCTGAGCGCGGCGCTGATCGATCCCGAGATCGGCGAGGTCGACCGCTACCGGGCGCTGGCCGCGCGCGATGGCCTGCATATCCGCTACATCATCGACACCCACACCCATGCCGACCATTTCTCCGCCGCCCGGCCGCTGGCGGCGGCGCTCGATGCGGTCGTGGTGATGCACCATGCCAGCCCGGCGCCCCATGTCGGCCTGCACCTCGACGATGACGATATGCTGATCGTCGGCGAGCTGCGTATCCGCGCGCTGCACACGCCGGGCCATACGCGCGATTCGATGTGCCTGGCGGTCGAGGATCGGGTGTTCACCGGCGACACGCTGCTGATCGGCGGCACCGGGCGCACCGACTTGCCGACCGGTGACCCTGAGCAACTATATGACAGCCTGTTCGGCAAGCTGCTGATGCTCGACCCCGCGACGCTGGTGTTTCCGGCGCATGACTATAAGGGCCGCACCCATTCGACGATCGGCGCGGAGATCGCCGGCAATCCGCGGCTGCAGCAGCGCGACCGCGCCGCCTTCGTCCAGATGATGCGCGCGCTCAACATCGCCGCGCCGACGCATCTCACCGAGGCGCTGCGCACCAACATGACCGGCGGCAAGACGGTGCGGCAGATGTTGTCCGACGCCGCCGCCGCGGTGCCCTTCGTCTCGCTGGCGGAGCTCGACCGCCGCGTGGCACGCCGGGCCAACGATCTCGTCATCCTCGACGTGCGCGAAGGCGAGGCGTTCCGCGCCGGCCATATCCCCGGCGCGGTGCATTTGCCGCGCGGCCAGCTCGAGCTACGCGTCAACGAAGCCTTTCCCGACCCGACGGTGCGCATCGTGACCTATTGCGAGGTGGGCAGGATCTCGACCCTCGCCGCCGCGACCTTGCGCGAGCTCGGCTTTGCCCGCGTCGCCGCGCTCGACGGCGGGATGAAGGACTGGCGGGACGGGGGTTATCCGGTCGAGGCCTGACGGGATCAGGCCATTCAAGCGTCGCGGCATTGACCACCTGGCAATTTGCCCGTCCACCAATTCTGCCGGCAGCCTGCGGCGCCGGTTGAAGCGAAGCCTCTGCCCGACCATCCTTTCTTCGACCTGATCGACGAGGCGTATCGCGCCTTCGCCTATCCCCGGCCGGGAAGTATCGAGGCCTGCGCGTGCTGCATGGACGCGGATATCGAAGTCAGCGCGAATTCCGTGCCCAGCACATCAGCCCCGGGCACCACTCCTGGTTGACGGAAAAAGAGGGGCAACGAAAGGGTCTTAGCCCAACATCCGCTCGGTCATCTCCCACAACCGCGCCGCGCCTTCGTCGCTGCACGCCCAGGGCTGGACATGCGCCCAGCGCGGGCTGTCGGCGCCGGCGAGCTGGGCGACGTCGCAATCCTCGCAATAGAGGCCGCCCATCCCGTCGAGTTGTGGGCTGAGCGCGCACCACAGGCTGGTCGCGGCGCCCTGTTCCGGCGTCTTGAACAGCGCGGCAACAGCCGGCGGGATGCTGCCGTCCGCCGCCTTCCAGCCCAGCGCGACCATCTCCTCCTCGGCGAGGTGGCGCTGGAGCGGGGTGAAGATCCCGCCGGGATGGACCGAAAAGGCGCGTACGCCCGCGCCTTGCCAGCGTGTGTCGAGGCCGAGCGCGAACAGCGCGTCCGCCGTCTTGGCCTGCCCGTAGGCGGTCCACTTCTCGCAATCGTGGCGCTCGAAATGGGGGTCGTCCCACAATATGTCGCTGCGCGCGTGGCCGATTGAGGACAGCGCCACAACGCGCGCACCGTTCGCCGCCTTGAGGCTGCGCTCCAGCCCGATGGTCAGCGCGAAATGGCCGAGATGGCAGACGGCAAACTGATATTCCCAGCCCGGCCCGACGCGGGTCAGCGGGCAGGCCATGACGCCGGCATTGTTGATCAGGCCGTGGAGCGGGCGGTCGGTTGCGGCATAATCGGCGGCGAAGCGGCGCACGCTCGCAATGTCGGCGAGGTCCATGTCGGCGATGGCGATCTGTCCGGCGACATCGGCGAGCGCCTCTTCCGCCTTGCCGCGCGAGCGGGCCGGGACGGTGACATGCCCGCCGGCGCCGGCCAGCGCGCGGACGGTTTCCAGCCCGATGCCCGAATAGCCGCCGGTGACGATATAGTTGCGGCCGGCGAGGTCGGTGTCGCCCACGATCTCGCGGGCGTTGGTCTTGAAGCCGAAGCCCGAGCCGATCGGGTGCTGGTCGTGTGCCGCCATGTTATGCCTCCCCTGCCCGGCCTTGTGCCGCCCTTTGTCAGGACTATGGCGAAAGGTGGATCGGATAGCGATGGCCGTCGGACGCAGCCGATTGAATGTCGCGTCGCGTCTAATCGACGATAAACAATCGCGCCCCGGTCGCGGTGGACGACCGATGCGCGGCATCGCCGAAGTCGGACACCTGGTAGCTCATACCCGCCTTCAGCGTGAACGTGCGGCCGTCGCGCAGTTCCGACACCAGCTCGCCTTCGAGCACGAAGAGCACATGCCCACGGTCGCACCAGTGATCGGCGAGATAGCCGGGTGAGTATTGGACCATCCTCACGCGCAGGTCGCCGATCGCAAAACTACGCCAGGTCGCCTCGCCGGTTTCGCCCGGATGGATGGTGGGGGCGATGGTCGACCAGTCGGTCACCGTGAAGGCGAGGTCGGGTATTTTCATGGCCCCCGGGCATGAGCATGAAGAGCGCCGGCGCGCTACCCCCAGGCGTTCGGCTGCACCGGATCTGCACTGCGAAGCCACCGAATGACCGCTTCGTTCGCCGCCCTGGTCGCGCTAGCCTGACGGCATATCCGGGAGACGACACATGGCGATCACGATGGACGAAAGAGGCGGGCGGCGCGGCAATGGCTGGCGCATCGCCGGCTGGGGCGCGGCCGCGGCGCTGCTGCTGGCTCCGCTGGTGGCGATGCAGTTCACCCGCGAGGTCAACTGGACCAGCTCCGACTTCGCCCTCATGGCGGCGATGCTCGGCGGCGTCGGGGTCGGGGTCGAACTGGCGGTCCGCAAATCGAGCAACCTCGCCTACCGCGCGGCATTCGGCGTCGCGCTGGCGGCGGCCTTCTTCCTGATCGTGATCAACGGCGCAGTCGGCATCATCGGCAGCGAGCGGGAGGATGCCAATCTGCTGTTCGGCGGCGTAATCCTCATCGCGCTGATCGGCGCGATCGCCGCACGCTTCCGCCCGGCGGGCATGGCGCTGACGATGGGCGTCGCGGCGCTGGCGCAGTTGCTGGTGCCGGCGATCGCGCTGTTCGGCGGACTGGCCCCGCGAGCAATGGTGCTGGCGCCCGAGGTGCCCATCGCCACCGCGGTGTTCGCGGGGATGTGGCTGGTGGCGGGATGGCTGTTCCGCAAGGCCGCCTAGCACGTCACGGTTACAAGGTACCGCCGCCACATCGAGACAAAAGATGCACCCGAGTGGCGGCCGCAAGTAGCCGGGGCCATATCGCGTACGGCTGGCCGCAGCCGGCGCGCACCGCGCTTGAAGCGCTTCCCAAAAGCCGACATGAACACCGGACACCCGGTGGAGTGAGCGTAATGCGGCAAAGGCTAATCGGTGCGATTGTCACGGCACTCGCTTTTCTGCCGTCCGCGGCGAGTGCCCAGGCGACGACCCGCTTATGCGGCGCGATCGAGGAAGCGGGGCCCGCTTGTCTGCTCGCCAGAAAGCCGCTTCCATCGCTGCCGGCCGGCAAGGTCTTCTGGCACATCGACCGCTTCCCGTCGCGCCAGACCGCCGAGAGCGCCAGCACCGCGGCGGGCGTGGTCGTCGAGGCGTTCGGTTCGACCTGGCTGTTCACCCTCGCCGAACGCAAGTGGCGGTCCAACGGCGGCACCTCCGTCTCGGTCATCGGCCCGCTGCCGGTCGCGCCCGCCTCCACTTACACCGCCGAATATCTTCGATCGATCTTCGTGCCAGGTACGACGGCGCCGCTCCATGTCCATTCGGGGCCGGAGGCGTTTTTTTTGCGGTCACCGGCGATACCTGCCTCGAAACGCCGGACGGCATGCGGACGGGACGCGGTCCGGGTAACAGCCTGATGATCAAGGCAGGACCACCGATGCTCCTCATGGCGATCGGAACGGTCCCGCGGCAGGGCTTCGCGCTCATCCTCCACGACGCCAGCCAGCCCGCGACGACCCTGACCCAGGCCTGGCATCCCCAAGGGCTATGCGCGCGGCAGTTTGCGGCAGACCGCGATCGCGCGACACCTGCCCCTGCCCGCGCGCGCTAGCCGATCCCGGTAGCCGCGCACGCGGCGTCCGCCGCGCTTGTCCCCCCGCACCTTTTCGGCTTCTATGCCGCCAACGATCGGGGGGCATATCATGAAGTTGCGGTGGCTGATTCTGGCGGCGTCTTCTCTCGTCATGGCGCAGGCCGCCGCAGCGCAATCGCTCCCGGCCTTTGCCGAGCCGTCGATCTCGGCCGACGGCACGCTGATCGCCTTCGCCTCGGGCGGGGACATCTGGGAAGTGGCGGCCGGCGGCGGCGTCGCCCATCCGCTGGTCACCGACGCCGCGACCGAAGGCCGGCCGCTTTATTCGCCGGACGGGACCCGGCTCGCCTTCACCTCGACGCGCGGCGGCAGCACCAACATCTATGTGCTGACCCTCGCCACCGGCACAGTGACGCGGGTCACCTACGCCGAGGCCAATGAGGAGCTCGACGCCTGGTCGGCGGACGGCAAGTGGCTCTATTTCGCCTCGGGCGCGAACGATGTCGGGCGCGTGCCGGATATCTTCCGTGTCTCGTCGGCGGGCGGCACGCCGGTCGAGGTCAGCCGCGAACGGTATCTCGCGGAATTCCAGGCTGCGCCGTCGCCCGATGGCAGCACAATCGCCTTGATGGCACGCGGGATCAGCAACGGCCAATGGTGGCGCAACGGCCATGCGCATATCGACAACACCGAATTATGGGTGAAGCCGGTGGCGAGCGGTGCGCCCTATCGCCTGCTGCTCGCCGACGACCAGAAGCATGCCTGGCCGATGTGGAGCCCGGACGGCGCGGCGATCACCTTCATGAGCACCAAGAGCGGATCGGAGAATCTGTGGCGCATGCCGGTTGCCGGCGGCACGGCGGAGCAGCTGACGAAGTTCAGCGACGGGCGCGTGCTCTACCCGTCGATGGCGGCGAACGGCGCGGCGATCGTGTTCGAGCGCGACTTCGCGGTGTGGAAATATGATGCCGCATCGGGCGTCGCGGCACCGGTGGCGATCACGCTGCGCGGCACCTCGGCCGAGACGCCGCGGCGGCACGACAACATCTCCAGCTTCACGCGCATGGCCTTGTCGCCCGACGGGCAAAAGGTCGCGGTGATCGGGCATGGCGAGATCTTCGCGGTACCGGCCAAGGATGGCGGGGTCGCGCAACGCATCACCACCAGCATCGGCGCCGAGCGCGAGCTGACCTGGTCGCCGGATTCGAAGCGCATGCTCTACATTACCGAGCGCGGGCTCGATCACCGCCTCGCCGAATATGACGCGCCGAGCGGGCGCGAGACGTTGCTGACGACCAAGGGCATCGCCTCGGTGCCGGCCTATGCCCCGGACGGCAAGTCGGCGGCCTATGTGCTCGACGACAAGGAGTTGCACCTGATCACCTTCGCCGCCGCCGGCAAGCCGGCCAGCGACCGGGTGCTGTTCAGCGGCGCGATCGCGACCGATGAGCGGTCGGGGCCGCGCCCGGTGTGGTCGCCCGACGGGCAATATATCGCCTTCCCCGTCACCGACCGTCGCGCCTTCACCAACGTCAATGTCGTGCCCGCCGCAGGCGGCGAGGCGCGGCCGGTGAGCTTCCTGGCCAATGGCCAGATGGGCGGCATCGCCTGGTCGCCTGACGGCAAGTATATATTGTTCGACACCGCGCAGCGCAGCGAGGATTCGCGCATCGTCCGCATCGACCTGTTGCCGCACGTGCCGAAGTACCGCGAGGATGCGTTCCGCGACCTGTTCAAGCCGGGCACCCCGCCGGGCACGCCGAACGCGCCGGGCGACACCGCGCCCAGCCCGACGCCGCAAAATCCGCTGCCCGCCGCCGCCGGCAAGGGCAAGCCGGGCGCGGCGCCGGCCAAGCCGAAGGTCGAGCCGGTGACGATCGTGTGGGAGGGGCTGCGCGCCCGGGCGACGATCCTGCCGCTGGGCCTCAGCGCCGACACGCCGGTGATCAGCGCCGACGGCAAGACATTGATCTTCAGCGCCAATGATCGCGACCAGACCAACCTCTACAGCTACAATCTCGACGAGCTCGCCGCCGAGCCTCCAGTGCCGCAGCAGATCAGCCAGAGCGACAAGCCCAAGGGCGACTTCGCGCTGTCGGGCGACGGCAAGACCCTGTTCTATCTCGACGGCGGCAAGGTGATGAGCACCGCGCTGGAAGGACCGAAGCCCAAGCCGGTGGCAATCGCCGCCGACATGGACATCGATTTCGCCGCCGAGAAGCAGGTCGTGTTCGACCAGGCATGGGGCGTGCTGGCGCACAAATTCTTCGATGCCGGGTTCAACGGCCGTGACTGGACCGCGCTCAGGGCGCATTTCCAGCCCTATATCGCCGGCGCACGGACGCCGGACGAGGTGCGGCGCATCGTCAACCTGATGATCGGCGAGCTGAACGCCTCGCACTCGGGCATCAACCGGCCGGGGCGCGGGCCGGGGTCGTTGCCCAGCGATCGGGTCGGCGATCTGGGCTTGCGCTTCGATCGTGACGCCTATGAGGCCGGGCGCGGGCTGATCGTCCGCGAAGTCGTGCCGCTGGGGCCGGCAGCGGTGGAGAAGGTACGCGTCGGCGATCGCATCACCAGCGTCAACGGCCGCGAGATCGGGCCGCACGACAATCTCGACGCGCTGCTCGAGAATAGCGTCGATCGTCGCGTGACGCTCGGCGTCAGCGGGGCAGCGGGCGCGCGCAGCGTGGTGGTGCGCCCGGCCTCGGTGTCGGTCGCAGCGGGCCTGCGTTACCGCGCCTGGGTCGATGACCGGCGCGCGCTGGTCGCCAAGCTGTCCGGCGGGCGGCTGGGCTATGTCCATATCGCCGACATGTCGTCGGATTCGCTGCAGCAGCTCTATCTCGACCTCGATGCCGAGAATCAGTCGCGCGATGGCGTGGTGATCGACGTGCGCAACAATAATGGCGGGTTCGTGCACGGCTATGCGCTCGACGTGTTCGCGCGGCGCAACTTCCTGACCATGACGCAGCGCGACCTGTTCCCGGTGCCGGGGCGGCAGGCGCTGGGCCAGCGCGCACTCGGCGTGCCGACGGTGCTGGTGACCAATGAATCCTCGCTGTCCGACGCGGAGGACTTCACCGAAGGCTATCGCGCGCTCGGCCTCGGCCAGGTCGTGGGTCAGCCGAGCGCGGGGTGGATCATCTTCACCGGCGGCGAGCCGCTGATCGACGGATCGTCGGTACGCCTGCCGAGCGTGCGCATCCGCGACGGGCGCGGCCAGGACATGGAAATGAACCCGCGTCCGGTCGACATCGCGGTGACGCGCCCACTCGGCGAAACCGATGCAGGGAGCGACGCGCAGCTCGCGGCGGCGGTGAAGGCGCTGCTGGCCGCGCCGGGGCTGGGGGCGAAGCCGGAATGAGGGCGCGACCGCCCGCCATTGATCTCAACCTCCGCCTTCGTCATCACGATGGCGAACGCCGTTACACAGGAGCTTCGTTATGCTCGTCAGCCTGTTAATCGCCGCCGCATTGCAGGCCGCCGCGCCTGCGGCGCCCGTCTGCGCGGCGGAAGGGCCGCCGCCGCCCGGGTTCGAGGCGTGGACCTTGATCGGTGCGATCACCACCGGCCCGATCGCGGTCGGCACGCGCACCGGCGTCAAGCTGGCGCCCGCCGCAACGGCGCACCTTGCGCTCCCGCCCGAACACAAGTCGGCCGATGGCAGCTATGCCGGCGTCTATCATTTCACCGTGAGCAAGGCCGGTACCTATAGCGTGGCACTGGATAGCGCCGCGTGGATCGACGTCATCGGCAACGGCGCCGCGGTGAAATCGACCGCGCACCGCGACCGCCCGAATTGTTCGAGCATCCGCAAAGCGGTCGATTTCGCGCTGACGCCGGGCGACTATGCGCTGCAACTGTCCGGTGCGAAGGCCGAGATGATGACGCTGCTGATCGTGGCGCGCTGAGCGACGCTCCTTCGCCCTTCTCCTACAAAGAGAGGGAGGTCAGGTGCTCGAACAGCGCAGCGGTATTGGCTTCCCAGGTGAAGCGCTCGGCGCCGCGCCGCACGGCGGACGGATCGGGTGCGGTCGCGAGCAAATCGCGGATAGCGCCTGCAAACGCCCCCGCTTCGCGCGGCACGACGCGGCCATAGGCAGGATCGGTCACCACCTCCCCTGCCCCTCCGGCGGCGGTGATGACGATTGGCGTGCCGCAGGCGAGCGCCTCGACCCAGGCATTGGCGAGACCTTCGGACGCTGAGGCGAGTGCCATCACATCGGCAGCGGCGAGCAACGCCGGCAGTTCGCCATGCGGTACGCTGCCGAGCAGGCGGATACGATCGCCCACACCCAGCGTCGCGATGCGTGCGGTCAGCGCGGCGCGGTCGGGGCCATCGCCCGCGATCAGCAGGTTGGCGCCGGGGATCGCGGCGACGGCGTCGATCACCACGTCATGCCCCTTGCGCGCGATCAGCGCACCGAGCGAGACGACCAGCGGGCCTTTGATGCCGAGCGCGGTCTTGCCGGTGCTGCGATTGGCGGGGGCGAACCGCGCGAGGTCGACCCCGGTTCGATGGACGCGGATCTTGTCCGCCGGAATGCCGATCGCGGCCATGTCGGCCTTCATCGCCTCGCTGACGGCGAGCAGGCCGGCCGCGGCCCGGCCGGCGGCGATGACATGCTCGGCGGTGCCCGGCGCGCGGCCCCAGTGATGGATATCCGCGCCGCGCGCCTTGATCGACACCGGCACGCCGAAATACTTGCCGAGCGCGATCGCGGCGGGGCCGTCGGGAAAGAAGAACTCCGCGTCGATCAGGTCGAAGGGAAAGTCGCGGCGGATATCGGCGAGCAGCGGCTTCAGCGCGCGGACGAGGGCGGCGACATGGAAGCGGCCGCCGGTGCCCGGGATGGTGGTGAAGCGCGGGCGCCAGGTTTCTAAGCCCTTCCAGTCCTCATGCCGGGAAAGGCTCGCCAACTGGGCGAACCGCGCCGCGCGGCTGAGCGGCCAGGGCGGCAGACCGACCGGCGCGACGATCTTGAGTTCCACGTCCGCGTGCGCGGCAAGGCCCAAAGTCTGGCGCTCGACGAACACCCCGAAATTGGGGCGCGTGGTATCGGGGAACAGCGTCGAAAGGGTCAGGACACGCAGCATCGCAGGAGCGGGTGTAGCGCGGGAAGGTTAAGACCGCGCTGACCGATTGCTCCGACGCGTGATCAGGCGTTAGATGCTGCATGCGCATGACCAGGGGGCGCTGTGGACGATATCGGCATCGAGGAATTCCTGTGCAATGTGTTCGTGTGCCCGCCCGCGGTCGCCGGCCACATCCTGGCGCGTGGGCATCTGCGCAACTATCCGCGCCAGACGACGATCACGCGGCGCGGTGAAGCGCTGTCGTCAACCTTTCTGCTGATCTTCGGGCATGCGCGCGCGCTGCTTTACACCGCCGAGGGGCAGATCATTTTGCTCCACGAATATCGCCGCGGCGACCTGTTCGGCGCGCTCGGCGAGCAGCGTGCGGCGGAACAGGACAGCGACGTGCTCGCCGTCGACGACGTACGCGCGCTGGCGATCGAGGCGGCGCATCTCGTGCTGCTGGCCGAGCAGCATGGCTGTATCGGCCTTGCCCTATCGCGGTTGCTGACCGCGCGATTGCGCCAGGCGACGGCGCGCCTGTACGAGCGCGCGGCGCTGTCCTCGATCGGGCGCGTTCATGCCGAATTGCTGCGTCAGGCGCGGCAAAGCGAGGCGTTGACGATCACACCGGCCCCGGTACTGGCCGACCTCGCGCTGATCGCCGCGACCACGCGCGAGACGGCCTCGCGCGCGGTCAATGCGCTGGAGCGGCGCGGCATCATTCGCCGCGACGGCGACGCGCTGATCGTGGTGGCACCCCACCGGCTGGAGGAAATGATTCTGTAGCTCGCCCGCTTCGCGGGAGTGCGGTACTGGCACCGCCCTGTTTCAGCTATGCTGAAACAGGGACCAACTCCAGCGCATGCAGGGTGATGGGTTCCCCGCCCGCACTATCGCCCAGTTCGCCGATCGCGGCGTCGCGGAACCGGTCGGGGCAGGCGATGGCCAGCGCATCGGCGAAATCACCCGATACACAGATCGCACGCGGCAAGGCCGAGGCGGCGGCGGCCTGGGCGACCGCGAGCAAAGTACCGCCGACCCGGACGCCGCCGCTGAACGGATCGGTGATGAGTGTGGCGAGGCCATAATGGCCGCCGACCGCGACGATCGTCGCCGGCGAGGCGATGAGCGCCGCGGCGGCCGCGGCGGCCGTGGCCGGATCGCCATAGCCGACGACCACCGCCTCGCCGGTGAAGACCGCCGCAGCCAGCGGCGGCGGTGCCCGGTCGAGCAGCGCCTTGACCCAGGTCAGGTCGATCGCCGGATCGCCCGCCGGTGTCGCGATGCGGATGGCGAGGACCGCGACCGATGTCGATGCTGCACATCCGGCAGTTACCTCGTTACCGTCGATATCGTCGCGCGGTGCCATGACGAGATGCCGGCGCCCGCCGGCATCCGCCCAAAGGCGGCGGGCGCGACCCCCGCTTTCGCCTGCCGCATCGGGCAGCACGAGCAACTGTACCGCCTCGCTGGTCAGGCGGGCGGCATGGCTGCAAGCGCTACCCATCGCCACCTCGTCGGCGACGTCGATCATCGCCTGGTCGGGCAACACACCCGCCGGTGAAACGGTCCGGACCGTGGTCGCGCGTGCGATCACCGCGTCGAAGCGCTGTCGCCACGCATCGCCGAACGGATCCACCGACACCGCGGCGAACGCCGCCACACCGCCGGGCAGGATGAGATGCAGTTCGGCATCGCGCGCGAGCAGTGCCTCGGCGATCAGGATATCGGCACCGGCAGCGGCCGCACCGAAACCGAAACCGATCCGTTCGGCGGACAGTATCTCGGTGAGACGGGCGACGAGCGCGGCGTGACCGGCATCGGCGCGAAACGACATATGACCGGCAAAGTGCAGCGAGCGTGGCGGGCCGAGCCCCTCCAGCCAGGCCGCGTCACCGCCGCGCGCGGCGATGATCGCGGCGAACTGGCGCAGCGTCGAGGCATGATCTTCCCAGGCGCGCGGCGCGAGCGCGATCGCCTCGCCAAGCGCAGCCTGTGCCGCGCTGTCGCGGCCGAGCAGCAAAAGCGCCTCGGCGCGCGTGGCGGCGCGGTAATAAGGCGTTTCCGGCTCGTCGGGATGCGCCGCGATCCGCGCCAGCACCCGCTCGGCCAGCACCGCCGACCCGGCCGCGTCGCCGCCCAGCAGGGCGAGCGTCGCGGCATTGATCAGCGGATAGGTCGCATCGTCCAGCGCCGCTGCGTGCGCATAAGCCGCCGAGGCCTCGCCGAGCAGCCGCCGTCGCTCCGCCCCCTCGGCGCGGCGCGCGCGATCCTTGAGCAACCGCCCCTTGACGGTCAGCGCCGCCGGCTCGTCGTCGATACGATCATACCCGGCCGAGACGAAGCACGACCAGGCATGATCCAACGCCCCGGCGCGAGCATAGGCGGTGATGGCGGGGAGGCCGGGAACCAGATGTGGTTTAATAATAATATATCACCCTTATCGTTATTCTGGTGGATCAGTTAATGTATTTCCTCCAGGATATCGAATGTCAGGATCAACTATAACGGGTATTATATAGCTGTTATTTCCTCTGGTCAGCTCGACATTCATATTAAAGCTATGAGGATAAGGGTAATTTACTTGATTTGCGTTTCCATCATCCCCAAGAGAAACGAAATAAGCAGTTTTTCGATTGTAGACTGGGCTAACCGTGCCTAGCCCCGAATTTGCCAGGCCGCCAGGATCGACAACGCCCGCCTGGTAGAATATCCCGCTATTTTCCAACCTTTTTTCCATCATAAATGGCACGTAGGTGCTGGCAAATTGCCAGTTTTTATTGGAAAGCCTGAATACAATATATCTGTTAAATTTATTGTTGAGCGACATCGATGATATATTTTTGCTTTTATCATCAATAAATTCTGACCTCCGACTCTTTAATGCATATGTTCTATTTGCAATATTTGGTAATATTTTATCGAAATCTACCTTACCGTTGATATTAATTGGATCATAGGCCTGACTGTAAAAGAAGTCTAACTCTTCAATTCCACTGGCATTTGTCTGTATATTGAAATCAAGATCTCTAACCAATATTTGTTTTGGCTCATGGCTAGATGGTACAGCTCCTTCGAATGTCACAGAATCTTTGACATTACTTAGTATCCATTCTATACTATTCATATCAACTACTCCATTGCAGGCAAATTTTTGGATATCTCGTCACGTAATGATTTCCAGCGTTGATTTTTTGGATCAGCTCTACTCATAGCGCTAACCTGGCTGATAGCGTGAGACAGTCTTTCTTTAGCTTCTTCGGCTCGGCCGCTCGCTTGCAATGCCTCCGCAGCGGCAAGTTGGGCGCGGACCCATTGATCGCGGTAGTCGTTGTTGATCGGATCGCTATCAACCAGCTGTTGGGCCAGTCGAAGCTGCTGCTCCGCATCACCCGCCGCTCTTTCCGGGCGACCGTTGACCAGCCAGGCTTTTGCCATCCAGGCGTGCCGACTGATGAGGGCACCGATGTCATCTGCGCCGGTGGTGCCTGCGCGCCGTCGCGCCTCTTCGACGCGCGCCAGTGCGGCGCCGCAGTGACTCAGCGCGCCAGCGTGATCGACCGGCTGCTCGAAAGCGAGCGCGCATAGGCTACCCTCGGCGAAACCTGCTTCGCGTATCCAGGCCGGCTTGCGCGGATCGACCGTCACAAGGCGCTCCGCAAGTGCCTTGTAGCGCAGAAAACCTTTACGCGCCTCGGCGAGGCGGCGCGCACGATAATGCGCATCGGCGACCCAGAACTCACTTTGCGATTGGGCAAAAATCCGATCGGGGTCTCCGGGCGCTCGCGCAAGCAAGGTGGCGGTCGTGTCCTCGGCCTGACGGAACAACGCCAACGCGCCTGCAAGATTGCCGCGCGTTTCCTCATCCTCGCCCATGGTGTGGAGTACGCGCGCACGGCGCTCGAGCGAATCCGCCGGGAGCGCCTCAAGTGACGGCTCATGCGCATAATAATCGAGCGCGCGACGATTGACGGCGGCGAGCACGTCGACGCGTCCCACTCCCTTCAATTTCGTACGCAGATCGGTCAGCATGAATTCCACCAGTCCTTCGGCCTCGCCGCGCCGGCGCTCCGCCTCGCGGCGGGCGTCGATGGCGAGGACCAGCAACACCGCCATCGCTAGCACCGCGACGAAGGCAACGAGCGTGACGGCCGTCACGCTGCGCAGGCGCCGCGCGGCATCGCGCTGGACGAGCGCGTCGAGATCGACCCCGGCCAGCGCAGCGACAAGCTTGAGGAACCCGAGGCGCCGGCCGTCGCCGGCACGGCGCAGATCGGCCGCGAGCGGCTCGGCCCCGCCGGCGACCAGCGCTGCCGGGAAACAATCGGCCGGCTCGCCATCGACGATCGCGGCGAGGATCGGACGGCCAGGGCGAAGTTCGCGGAAGGCCGCGATCTCGCGCTCGACCCACAATGAGGCGGCGGCGTTCGGCGAGCAGAGAATGATGAGATGGTCCGAGCCGGCGAGTGCGGAGCGCACCGTCGTGCTGAGATCGCCCGTAGCGGCCAATTCCTCGCGATCGCGAAAGATCGGTGTCAACCGGGCGGGCACCGGGCCACGCCGGCCGGCGGTGCCGACGAGGCGGCGGGGGATGCGATAACGTTCGAGTCGTCGATGCAGCCGGCGCGCCTGTGCGGCGTCCCTGTGGCTATAGCTCAGGAACGCGATGTAGCGGCCGCGCTCTCCGTCCTCCGCGCCCATGGCTCCCCCCGCCCAGCTCGTGACAGGAGGAGTGCCGCAACCCTGCGGTGGCAACAAGGGCGACGCGGGGAAAGAACCGAAACGATAGTCGAAATAATCGGCGGGGAAACGCGGTCTGCGTGACGGCCATCACGCCAGCGGTGGCGATATCGGGTTTATCGAAGGGGCGAAGAGGAGGCCCCCATGAAGATTCGCTTGTTGCTCGCCGGTGTCGCCACGATGGCGCTGACCCCCGGCTCCGCCCACGCGCAGAGCGTGGACCCCAAACATCGCCAGTTTTTCTATTTCCTGCCGACCGGCAGCGTCGCTGCAAGCGTCACCCAGCGCATCGACTTCTGCCCGACGAAGGTCGGCGAGAAGCCGCGCATCATCACCGTGATCAAGATCGGCAGCGAGATCGGTCCGGACACTACGACGAAGCTGATCGTCGACGCACGCAGCGGCTTCCTGTCCAAACGTTCCACCAAATTGGCCGTCGGACCGGACGGGCTGCTGCAATCCTATGATGCGAGCAGCGAAGGCCAGGGCGGCCCGGTCCTCGGCGCGGTGCTGACCACTGCCGCCACCGTGGCGAGCTGGGGCGTGGCACCTGCCATCGCCGGCGCGGTGCCCGTGGCGGCAGCTGCCGCGGCCGGCGTCAGCAAAGCGCGCGCGCCGGCGCCCCAGCCCGCGCTCGTCTGCAGGCCCGAAATCAGCGCGGCGCTGGATCGTTTGGGCGATGTCAGACAAGCCATCGACGGCGAAGAAGCGAAGCTGGTCGCCGGCGGCGTGCCGACCGCAACGACGAGATACCTCACTGTCCTTCGCGACGAAGAGGTCGAGTTGCTCGCCGCACTGACGGTGACGCTGAAGGCCCCGATCGGCGGCGCAAAGAAGTTCGATCCGCAGCGGAGGCACTTTATCGACACCGGCGGCCGGCCGGTCGGCACCGAGCTGCATTATCTGCTCGACGCCGCGCCGACCGCGCGGTGGTTTGTCGACCGAAGCGGTCGAACGCCGACCGGGGCGGCGGTCTCCAACGCCTTCGGCGCCTTGCCCGGCGCGCACGGTTTCATCGTCTCGCTGACGCCGGACCCGGGCCTTCTCAATGCCTTCGCCGGCGACGGCAGCGACCTCGATCGCCACGCCGACACGCGCGCCGTCTATTATCGCCGCGCGGTCCGGGCATCGGTCGAGGTCTCGCCATGTGCTGCCGAACCCACGCACGGCACATGCGATGGCGACGAGAACGCCACGCGGACACTTTCGCGCAGCGATGATGTCTGGCTGCCGCAACTTTCCGGCCTCTACTCCGTATCGATCGGCAGCGGCGGCCTGTTCGGCACGCGCGAAGCCGTACTGAAGCTCGACGCCAATGGGTCGCCCACCAATTGGGAATATGGCGCCGGCGCCGGCGGATCAGACATCGCCGCCGCGATCGGCAGCGGCGCCACCGCGGCCACCACCTGGCGCGACCGGCAGCTGACGGCGACCAAGCGCGCCACCGAGGAAATCACCGCCGACAATGACCTCGCCGCGGCGCTGGCAGGCAAGTGACAGCATTTTTGCAGGAGGAGAAGCATCATGTCCGATGGAAAAGACGACGAGCCGCCCGTACCCGAAGTGTGCCGGATCTGCGCATCGCGCCAGCCGAGGCCGATCATATTGCCGCCGGAAACGGCGCCGCTCCACGCCCGTGCCGTGATCACGATGAGCAAGAAATGGGCGAACGGCACGAGGCTGCGCTACCATTTCCTCGAGGACCCCGCCTGGATCTGGACCGACCCGCAAAAGGCCGTCGTAAATCATGCCTTCGAGATCTGGAAGAACCTCGGCATTGGCCTTTCGTTTATCGAAACCGCTGATCCGACCGAAGCGGAGATTTCCATCGGGTTCGATCAGGATGACGGCTCGTGGTCCAGCGTCGGCACCGATTGCCTAGGCCCGCGAGATCGGGGTCGGACGACGAATTTCGGATGGGACCTGACCACCGACTGGGGCAAGGCAACCGCCCTGCATGAGATCGGCCACGCCATCGGCATGGAGCATGAGGCGCAGAACCCCGATGCGGGCATCCAGTGGAACGAAGACCTCGTCTACAAGAGCTTCGGCGGTTCGCCCAATTATTGGAACCGCAATACCATTTATTACAACATCCTGATGAAGCTGGACCCGCTCGCCGTCAGCGGTTCGCCGTGGGATCCGCTGTCGATCATGGAATATCCGTTCCCGCCTGCACTGATACGTGGTCCGGCACCGTATGATCGGGATGGCATTCCGCAGAACGAACATCTGTCTGAGCCGGACAAGGCCTGGGCGCTGCGCTTCTACCCACCGCTCGCGCCGGCCGCGCCGATCGGCGTACTCGACCTGCAGCCGCTCCCGCGCGATATCGGGGCACAACGCGACTTCGTCTTCCAGCCCGACGCCACGCGCGACTATACGATCCGCACGGTCGGCGACGCCGACGGCAAGGTCGTGCTGTTCGGCGATCGCGACGGCGAGCCGCGCTTCATTGCCGGGCAGGACGACTCCGGCAAACCCGACAATGTCGCCATTACCGCGCGACTGGTGAAAGGCGAACGCTACACAATCCGCGCCCGCACTCATTTCGCGAAGGGAGCAGCCGGACACGGGCTGGTAATCGTATGAGCGCGGCCAGAGCCGTGGCGCAGGTGAAGACGGGTGCGCTGGTGTTGACGTCGGGCGTGCTGATCGTCGCTGCGAGCATCGCCTTGTCCTTCTGGCCCGCGATACAGGGTCATCATCTCGCCCTGGCGCAGGACATGGTGGATGCCGGCGGGAAGGTCATCACCAGGCTGTTCGTCGTGGCCCTGATTCTGGAGCGCGCCCTCGCCGTGTTCAACGACCTGCTGTTCGGGCAGGAACGCGCCGCCGCGCAGCAGAATGGCGCGCCCGGTGCGGATGCATCGCCCACCCAGGTCGATACGGCGCGCGAACGCGCCCGGCTCGTCCTCGGGCTGGCGGCAGGGCTGCTGATCAGTGCGGCAGGCGTACGATCGCTCGGCGGGCTGACCGACGCGGCGTCGCTCGACCCGTTCCAGACCTCGATAGACATCATGCTGACGGCGGGTCTGCTCGCCGGCGGCAGCAATGCACTCGCCAAGCTGATCGACGTGCTTCACGAGGGCGCCGCCCGGCGGGTTTCGGCACTGCGCCTGCAAGGTTCGCAGAACGAGGTGCAGCGGCAGGCAATCATCAAGGCCGCAAAAGTCTAAAGCCGCCTATCCCCGGGATAGGCGAACAGCAGGTCGCTGCCGATATCAGCGGCAATCTCGCACCGTTCCTCGACAGTGAGGCATTCGCCCGCGCGCCACGCGACCCCGTCGGCGACGCCCTGCCCGGCGAGTGGGACGAGCCAGCCCAGGGTTCCCGCCGGCAGTTCGACCACGCGGTGCCCCGCCGGCCAGCGTTCGAGCACGAATTTCGGCCCCTCGGCCAGGATCGTGCGATTCTCCTCGGCGGGCGCCGGTGCCGGTGTCGGCAACGGTACGAACGGCACCGGCTCCGACACCACGACGCCGGCATCGAGATGCAGTTCGCGGTCGCTGCCATAATCGTAGAGGCGGTAGGTCAGGTCGACATTCTGCTGCACCTCGACCAGCGTCAGGCCAGGGCCGATGGCGTGGATGACGCCAGCGCGCGAATAGATGAAGTCGCCGGCCTTGACCGGCTTCCAGTCGAGCAGGTGCTCGATAGACCCATCCAGCGCTGCGGCGCGCAGCGCCTCCCTCGTCATCGGTTGCCTGGTGCCGAGCGCGATCGTCGCGTTCGGCTCGGCGGCGAGGATCACCCAGGCCTCGTCCTTGCCTCGGCGGTAGCCGGCGGCGCGCGCGGCCTCATCGTCGGGATGGACCTGGACCGACAGCTTCTCGCTGGTGAACAGATATTTGATCAGCAGCTCGGGCTCGCCGGGATGCGGCGTCTGGAACCACACTTCGCCGACCTTCTCTCCGCCCGGCGCCGGATCGGGGAAACCGGGCCAAAGGTGGCTGCGGCCCCATGGCTTCTCGACGCGCTTGGTGGCGAGCAGGGTGGCGGGCATCGAGAGGGTCACTCCGTGTGGCTGAGGGAACGGTAGCCCGAACGCGCCAGCCACGCCAAGTGTCCCCGCGAACCGTACCTCCCCGTGCCGGGGATCGTTGCATAATTTGCAGGATGTGATTCAGTTCGTCGC